>JBFFOM010000008.1:0-63281 GCA_041574455.1 Woeseiaceae bacterium
CGGTAACCTTGCCCTGACTGCTGACACGCATTTCGCAGACCATGCACAGCCGGTCGACTTTCGGATTCAGCGAGCAGAGTCCATTTGACAGCACTTCAGGCAGCATGGGCACGACTCGATCGGGGAAATACACGGACGTGCCCCGCCGCGTCGCCTCCTTGTCGAGAGCGGAGCCAACCTGCACGTAGTGAGAAACGTCGGCAATTGCGACCAGCAACGTCCAGCCGTTGCCGTCCTTCTTACAAAACACGGCGTCGTCGAAATCCCTGGCGTCGGCGCCATCGATCGTAACGAGGTCGAGATCGCGGAGGTCATAGCGCCCCTCTTTCGCCTTCGCCGGCACGTTCTTGCCATAGTCGCCCACCTCGTCGAGCACTTTTCGTGGCCACTGATGGGGAATTGTGTGGGCATGGATCGCGATCTCTGTGGCGATGCCCTTTTCATCAGGGGCGCCGAGGATATCGATGATGCGGCCCGTCGCCTGCTCCACCTTTGTCGGGTAATCGATAATCTCGAGTACGACAACCTGCCCCGGCTTCGCGCCACCCCACTGATCTTTGGGCACCAGGATGCGATGGGCGATCTTCGGGTTATCGGGAATGACGATGCCGATGCCGCGTTCCCTGATGAACTTGCCGGCCACCTGGCGGGTGCCGCGCTCGAGAATATCGACAAGGTTTCCCTCTGCGCGACCGCGCCTGTCCTGCCCGGCAATCCGCACCGCGACGCGGTCACCGTCAAACAACGGCCGCATCTCGCGCGCCGACAGATAGATGTCGTCCGGCTCACCGTCATCGCGGACCACGAAGCCGAAACCATCCTTGTGGCCGCTCACCGTACCGGTCACCAGGTCGAGCTTGGCTGTCAGGCAGTATTCACCGCGCCGATTCTCGAGGATCTTGCCGGCGCGAACCATCGCGTACAGCTTGTCGACCAGCATCGAGCGCATACGTTGCCCCCTGAGCCCGAATGCCTTCAGGATGGCATCGGCCCTGAGCGGTCTACCCGCCTCTTCGAGGAAGTCGATGAGTTCGTTCGGCCCGGGAATCGGGTGCTTGTAGGGCTTGCCCTTACCGGGCTTCTTCGATTGCTTGTGTTTCCGTACCAAGTGCGGCGACTCCATGTTGTTGACGCCGATATGGCGATTGACAGGCCGGCGCTGTTTTCTTACAGTGCGCCACCCGCACGAACTGCATTGTACGCGGTTCGGCCTGCCCAGATGGCGGAATTGGTAGACGCGCTAGCTTCAGGTGCTAGTGGCCGTAAGGTCGTGGGAGTTCAAGTCTCCCTCTGGGCACCAGACATGTGAAAGGCCTCCGACAGGAGGCCTTTTTTGTTCGCAGGCCGCTAGGTACAACCGCGCATTGACTGCGCCGCTCGTCGTGATCCAATAGTAGCGGTGGATTTGCGATGCGTGCCGAATGGCCGAAACGTGCGGTCCGGGATCTTCTCGTCAGGGAACGCGACCGGTTTACTTTCGAACCACACCGCAAAGTAACGCTCCCGGACGTATCGACGGCCGGGCTCTATATCCACATCCCCTTCTGCAGGAGCCTGTGCCCGTATTGCCCGTACAACCGGGTACGTTATGACGCGGCACTGGTCGCTCCATATGTTCAGGCCATGCATGACGAGATCGAGAGTTTCTCTCGCGCGCTGCGCGACATCGAAATTGGCTCTATCTACATTGGCGGAGGTACGCCGACGACACTGATTGACGAACTGAATTCGATCATAGCTCACGTTCGTCACCGCTTCGGAACGGCCGGGCCCGTCGCGATCGAGACAACGCCCGACGACCTGCACGACGAAACCCTGGCAAAACTGAAGGAACTCGGCGTAAGCCTCCTCAGCGTCGGTGTGCAGAGTTTTAATGATCGTTATCTCAAACGCATCGGCAGGCGGTATCGGTCCAGCATCCTTCCTGAAGCCGTCTCGAAAGCTGCGACGGCCGGTTTCGATACCGTCAACGTGGACCTGATGTTTGCGCTACCCGGTCAAACCAGCGATGAGGCTCTCGCCGACCTGGACACGGCCCTTGCCCTGGGCGCAGACCAGGTGACGCTCTACCCACTGTTCACTTTTCCCTACACGGCCGTCGGCAATCTTATGCGCGCACAACAGGTCGAATTCCCGCGACTGAGAACCCGACGTCGAATGTACCGCGCCCTGCACGAAGCCGCTTTGGCTCGAGGTCTGACACGCGTCTCGGTCTGGGGATTCAGGAAAGGCAACGTACCGCGCTTTTCCTCAGTGACGCGGGATAACTACATCGGTATCGGGGCGGGCGCAGGCACTCGCCTGCCCGGCCTGTTTTGCTTCAACACTTTTTCGGTTCAGGAATACATTCGCTGCAGCTCAGGACACGAGTTACCGATTGCACTGCAAATGAAGATGACGCCGTCGATGGAGCACTTCTACTGGTTGTACTGGCGGCTGTACGAAACGCGAGTGCCAAAAGCCGAGTTCGAGCGACTGTTCGCTCACGATGCGCGGGTGCGCTGGCTGCTGTGGCTCGCGATCCACTTGCGGCTGGTGCAGGATCAGGGTCAGGACTACATCCTGAACGAGCGTGGTTCGTTCTGGATCCATCTGCTGCAAAACTACTATGTCCTGAATTACATTAATTCGGTCTGGACCCGCTGCCTGCACCACGCCTGGCCCGGGAGGATTGAGCTGTGACGACGCTGCGGCAATACGCGGCCGGGTATCTGAGGTTCGGCACGGATTTCTTCCTCCTGCATCGTGACACGCCACACATCCTGGGCCTGGTAACCAACGACACCTGCAACCTGCGGTGTGTCGGCTGCCGCGTCGCCAACACCAGGAACGAAGTAATGAGCATGGAGGACATCGAGTTGATACTCAGGCGTTTCCATGCGCAGGGCGTGCGCATGCTGTACCTGACCGGTGGTGAACCCTATCTGTGGCGCGACGGTCGCTACCGACTGGCCGACATTGTCCGCCTGGCGCGGGACATCGGGTACCTGCGGGTACACGTCTACACGAACGGCACCGCACGCTTGAGTACGGTGCCGGACTTCACCTGGATCAGCATCGACGGCATCGGTGAGACGTTTGTAAAGATCCGCGGTATCGCACTCGAACGAGTGCTGCGCAACGTGCGCGGCTTCGCAGGCAGGCACGCGCTTGTGTTTACGATCAACACCCTGAATTACCGCGAAATTCGCGAGTCGCTCGAGTACCTCGACCGCGAACTGCCCGGCACCGGGACGATGTTCTTCTTCCACACGCCCTATTACGGCATCGACGAGCTGTTCCTGTCTCCGCGCCAGCGGGCCCACGCCGTCGACACCTTGTGCGCGTGCAAGAAAGCCGGACTGCCTGTCCTCAATTCGAAACCGGCACTGGATGCCTATCTGCGCGGCACCGACGGTCCACCCCTGAACTACTCGTGGATCGTCGACGATTCCGGGGAGTATCGCTGCTGCCGGGTCGAAGGCGACCCGCAGATTTGCAAGGATTGCGGGTATTCGACGGGCTACGAGATCATCCAGGCCCGCAAGTGGCGGCCTGCGGCGATCCGGACGTTGCTCGCGACTTACTGAGGGCCCTGTCCCCCGGTCAGGAATACCATTTCCTCGTCCGCCATCCGCAGCAAGGCGGCAACGATCTCGGGGCGATCCGGCTCGACGTGCGCGCTATCCGTGAAGCGTAATCGCTTGGGCTCTCCCGCCAGTTTGTAAAGCAGCTCGGTCTGCCCGGCCGGGGTCCGCTCATCGCGTAAAGCCCCGATGATCACCACCGGTCGCGGCGTGATCCTGGCGATGTGCTGACCCGTATCAAGCGATGGTCCGTAGGCCAGCCAGTGCAGAACGACCGACAATGGGTAGTGCATGAACCCGGTATCGATCCGGCGTGCGACCTGCGCTTCGATCCACAGCCGATTATCTGCTGCACCATGGACAAGAACGGCACCCTTGATACGTTGATCGCGGGCTGCCGCCGCGGCAGCGAACGGCACGCCGAGACTGGCGCCGACGACGACGACCCGATCCGTATCGGCCCAGGGCTGCCCGACGATCCAGTCGAGCACCAGCGATACTGCGGGTACCGTATCGAGAAACGCCTGCCTCGCCAGCGGGATCGTCGACAGGGTCTGCCGGACACCCTTCACTTTCTCGGGTCCGTCATACGGATAGTCGATACCAATCACCACACGCTCTCCGACGTAACCAAACAGGTCGACGGCGTCACTGCCGGTGCGATGACCGCCCAGGACGATGAGGACAGGAAGTCTGCGGTTCGTCTGGCGATCGCGAATTACCCGCACGAGAACCTGCAGACCTGAATCCGAACCCAGCGTCAAGGTTTCCGTCAACTGGCCGTGCGGTGTCGTCGACTCCTCGGAGGCAATGGCGATCAGCTGGCCGTGTCGTTCCTGCCAGTACTCAGTTCGCGGCTGGTGCGATTCCCAGCGCAACCAGGCAAGCGACATGACCAGCACAAACACGATCGCAATGACCGCGTACTTGAGGAGCTTGAGAACAACGCGAATCATGCACTCGCCCCGGCGGCCTCGATTTCCAGTCCGGGACGTTCGAGCATGACAAAAACAGCTGCCGAAATTCCGGACACACCAAACAGCATGAGCATGACGACAATCTGGTACTTCGCGGCCACGAGCGGGGAAACACCGGACAGGATCTGGCCCGTCATCATGCCTGGCAACGCGACCAGTCCGACCGCAAACAGGGAGTTGATGATCGGGATCAGCGCGGCTCGCATCGCAATTCGGCGACTCTCCGCGAAGCTGATCCCACGTTGTGCCTCGGCCCAGACACGTTCCCCGGCGAGACTCACCGTGTTCATTGCACCGGAGAAGATCATGCCGGCCAGCGGCACGAGGTAGCGCGGACTGAACCACGGATCGATATTGAGAACGGCCTGGCTGACCAGTGCGAGGATCGGCACGCCCGATGCAACGATGGCTACAAGAGCATGCCAGTACACGCGATGTGACTTCCTGGCCAGCGGTCTTATCGCAATCCAGCTGGCGGCGACGACCATCACCGCGAGCACGCCCATCACTAGCGACGGTTGCCCCGCGTCAAAGATGAAGACCAGGACGTATCCAATAAGGAGCAACTGGGCGAGCATCCTCGCTGTTGCATACACAGCCCCTGCCGCGCCGACAGACCAGCGCCACATGATTGCCAGCACCAGTATCGTCGGAATGGCTGCGTACACGAGGCCCTGCCAGCTAATGACCTGTAGCGCTGCGTTCATAGGGATCGCCCGGATCAAGATTGCCGCAGTATACTCGAAGCCTGGTCAGGCTAATGGCGGGAGAAATCGATATGGCCTTGTTTCTAGTGGGCATCACGCTCTTTTGCATCGTGCATCTTTTTCCGGCGCTTGCGCCCGCATCGCGTGACAACCTGTCCTTCAAACTTGGCGAAAACAGGTACCGAGGCATCTTCTCGCTGCTGATTCTTTTAGGGCTGGTTCTGATTGTCTTCGGGTGGAAATCGACCATTCCTTCTCCCGTTTACGCACCACCCCTTGCGCCAGGGCTTTGGCCATCCTTACTGATGTTCATTGCCCTCGTCCTGTTCTTTGCCTCGCAGATGGCCGGCTACTTCAGGCGCGCACTTCGACACCCGCAGATGATCGGCACCCTGCTCTGGGCAACGTCGCACTTGCTGACCAACGGCGACAGCCGGTCCTTGATCCTGTTCGGCAGCCTGGCTGCCTGGAGCGTGCTGGAGATTGTCCTGGGTAACCGGCGCGACGGCCCGCGCACGGAGTTACCCGATGCTTCTGCTAAGTTCGACGTTATCGCCGTCGTCGTCGGTGCCGTGGCCTGGGGCCTTGTCGGCCACTTCCACCTCAAGCTATTCGGCGTCGCGCCGCTCTAACGCATTTTTTCGCCGTGCTCCGGCTCTCGGGTCTGTGACTTACTCCGCGTCGGCGCCTGTCGCGGTGTGCTGCGTCGCGGCGGACTCACTGACCTCGAACTGGTCGTGGGCCGCGATTCGAACCGTGGTTCCGGTCGTACCATGCGCCTGTCGCTCGATAAGCCCGGCTCGCGGTACATTCGGCCGCGCATGGTTTGAGGCATGTCATCAGTAACCGTGTAACTCCACGGGTCACCGGTCGCCATCACACGGGGCTGAGTTTCCGGAATAACCGGCTCTTCCTCGGGACTGTAACGCGGCGCCGCAACGTATGAACGATGGTAGTGAACGCACGATCCGTTGGGGCCGTAATAACCACGGCAGCCGTAGGTGTAGGACACTGGCCAGTAATACATCGGCGTGCCGTAGGACTTGCCGAAGTCAATGTGCGACGCGAACGGGTCATCATAGTTGTCCGGGAAAATCGCACATCCGGCGGCCGTGGACACGCCCATCAATAGCAACGGTATGACCTTCTTCATCGATAGCCCTCCGTCGTGTGTAGACCTTCGATTATAGCTCACGTCTGCATGGCCCGTTATCGGGGCAGTCCCCAATGAGTCAGCATAACGGTTGCGGACCGCATGATTGAGAAATTGGTGGACTATGCACTTTGACTTTTCTACAGTTGAACCCTCTATCAGAACCGCCATGGAGAGCGCACATGCAACTGACACTGCTGCTTATTGCCGCGATATTGGTGGTTATCTGGCTGTTCCTGCGCCGGCGGAACCAGGTCGAACAGGAACAGAGAACAGCGAACGCCGAGCGGAAAGAGGACACCACGTATCACGCGGTATCGATCAAATTCTCAGGAAGCGCGTGCGACGCGGCCAAGGAGATGGCGGGAAGGCGGTTTCTCGCCACTGCCGCGCCGCAACTGCCACTGCCACAATGTGATGCCGCGACCTGCGATTGTCGCTTCACTCATCACAAGGATCGACGCGCTGGGCAGGATCGGCGCAGTCCGTTCGCAGCGGGTACCGCGAGTGGCGCCACGGGTCGTCACGAACAGGAAAGACGCCAGGGAAGCGGGCGCCGGAGTAACGACGACACCGATTCCTTCGAGATCTAGTACCCGTAGTCGACGACGCTGGCCTGGTAGTTGTCGAGCTCTGCCTGGTGGCGGGCACGGTCCTCGTAGAGCATCTGGATCTCAGCTTCCAGCTGGCCGGTGCGTTCCGACAGGTCCTTGAGGTCGGCCAGTAGCAGGATACGCTGCTCGGTGGTCGTTTCCTTGGAAATCAGTGCCGCTTCCTTGCTGCGCATCTCCTTCGAGACGCTCTCGAGTTCCCGTTCTTTCATGGCAATCGCGGAACTCGCACGATTGACGTTCGAGCGCAGCGTGTAGAGGTGATAGCCCGCGTTGTATGCATCGAGGAAGTCCTGCTCGAGGTCGGCACTGCAGACACCGTAGTAACGTCCACCGCTGACGCCAACATCGTAGCCGCGGCCCGGCTGGCAGTACTCGACGAGCCCCTGATCGCGGCCAGCCTGGTAGGCGCCGAAGTCGGCGGTAATACCGTGTTTCGCGCAAGCCTGACGGTGGCGAGAGAAGCGCTCCGTCGTGTAGCCCCGGGCACCATCTTCATATCCAACGGCCGACCAGTCGGTCGCCATGCACTCTTCATCGCTCATCGAGGCACAGCCGCTGATGGCCAGTGCCGCAATCGCGGCCCCGATTAATTTCCAGTTCGTGTTCATCCGTATCTCCATACCGTCTGTCGCGTGAGACATAATCCCGACCGTACCGACTCCTGCCGGTAACGGGCGTGACGACATTCACAGATACGCCGTTGACGCTGAATAGACGCTGAAAAATTCAGCAATTAGACGGTTCGTTGTGACACGTGTCACAGAGCGCGAGTACCCCGAGCCGTTACTCTGAGCGACATGGATATCGAGGCCATCAGCGGAGCCGCAATCGTCGCACTGGCGAGTACGCTGCTGTTTCTCCTCATTGCCAAATCCTGGAGCGCCCTGAGCCGCACCGTCGGCTCGACACCGAGCTTTGCCGACAGCATCATGCATGAGGCGGCACAGCGCTTTCGCGACGAACTGGACCGACTCTCGAGCTCCCGGTCGATCTACCTGAGCGGTACGCTGGTATTCCTCGTACTGTTCGTCGCCGCCTATATCCTGCGGGCACGTGACCTCTTTGCCGGTTACCCTGCATGGCAGCTCTGGATGCAGATCGGCTTCCTCGGTATTGCGGCCGTCCTGGCAGCATGGCGCCTGGGCCGGACGATCCTGGCGTATCGCGAGGTGCGGTTCGTCCGCGATGCCAACGTCGCAGTCGGACACCAGTTGCAGCGGATCGCGACCGGTGCGAATCGTGTTTTCCACGACGTCAAGACGAGCGCCGGCATCGTCGATCACGTGCTGGTAGGCCAGACAGGCATCTATGCGGTTAATGTCGTCGCAAAACGCGGCGGCCAGAAGGGCAACGCGGTGCTCAAGAACAACTTCCTGTCCTTTTCGAGCCATGCTGAGGCGCTACCAGTCGTCGAAATCACGGCGAGCACCGTGCGCCTGGAGAAGGAGATCCGGCGCCTGCTCGGACACAAGATCCGGGTCCGTTCGGTGATCGCAGCCCCCGGCTGGAACGTCGGCGAACAGGCCTCCGAGAACCACCTGCTCGTCAATGAGCGCACGATTGCCATGCTGCGTGGCTGGCGCGACCAGTCCGACTACCTCATGAACGAGGATGTCGACGCCCTGCAACGGGAATTAACTGTTCGCTGCAGCCGCCGTTAACTGTTGCTGCGCATCGGCAAACTGCACTGCCGCTTTTTCGAGATACGCGGCCGCTTCGTCATCGTAGCCATCGGCTGACGCCGACCACACGCGATTGATGTACCGCTCGCCTGCGGCAAAGCTGCTCATGATATCCGCATAGGTCTGCAGCCCGAACAAGTGCACCATGCTCTCACGAGCGTCGGCAAAACGCCGGAGGTCATTGCGCAGACGCAGGTCAATTGCCTCCCGCAGCCCCGCACCCTGGGACCCCTGTTCAGCAACGATTTCACCAAGATCTCGCACGACGTTGTCGATCGATTCGCGGAGTTCTCCGCGGTTAAGTTCGAGCACCGCGTCCGACTGGGCGTGCGCGGCGGCCGCCCGCTTGATCACCACGAGCCCTGCGATGCCCGCCAGCGCGGCGACAATAAAAATCTGCCAGTTGACGTTCTGCACGTCGAGAACCGTCGCGTATGCGCCGATCAGGAAACCGGCAATCAGCAAGACGAATCCAATGTTCTTCATTACTCTGCTCCTACGACGCCAGCACGATATGCAGTGCGTCACCGACACCGACCAATGCCTCGCCAACGATCAGTCCCGCAGCCACCGGGATGCCGTACTCTTCGCTCCACGTCTTGCCGTTAAACCGGTCGGAGAGTTCGCGCGCCAGTGTGCCGAGCGAATATGTCAGCACGATATTGAATGGCAGGTAGAAACCGAGGCCGACGGTTATGCCTAGCCCGCCCATGACGGCCGAGAGGATGCCACCGAGCACCGCACCGGCGACGTATTTCTGCGTTGGAACGTCCCCACCCATGATGCCGTCTATCATGCTTGCCAGGGCCTGCGCCTGCGGCGCGGGCAGCTTCTCGCTGCCCAGGCCATGCGATTTATCGAGAATGAAGATCACCCCGATCACCACGATCGGTCCGAGCCAGGCTCCTGCAAACTGGCCGATCTGCTGCATGCGCGGCGTCGCGCCGACGAGATAACCGGTCTTCAGATCGAGCATGAGGTCGGTGGCCTGGGACATGGCGACGCACATGGCAGCACCGACCATCAGGGCCGCGATGATCGATTCCTCCTGTCCCATGCCGAAGGCCTGCGTCAGCACGATGAGCAAGGTTATACCCACCAGCGTCATGCCGGACAACGGCGACCAGTTGGTTCGCCCGATGGCTTCGGACAGGATGATGCCCGCCATCCAGATCCATAACGTCCCGAGCAGCGCCATTGCTACACCCCGCACGAGACCAATGGTCTCAACGGACTGGATCGCCATGATGCTCAGCAGGATCGCGGCACCGACAACCGCGAAGTACAGGAGCTTGATCGGCATTTCGTCTTTCGACGCGCCGGTCGAGACCTGCGATGCCTTCTGCATCGATTTGATCGCGCTGAGGATCAGGGGCGAGGCGAGGATGACGCCCATGATGGCGCCTCCGATCAGCATGCCGATGCCGAGCGGGCGGTACAGCAGCAGGCGCAGCGGTCCCGGCTGATCGATCGTCTGTCCGGCCGTATCAACCGGGAACGCATCCATTGCCGAGAGCATCGGGGAAAGGAACCAGTACGCCACGAAGCCGCCGATGATAAAGGCGATGCCACCGCGTCCCGCGATGAAGCCAACGCCGATCGTCATCAGCGACAGGTAAAAAACGACATTCATGTACTTGGGAATGCCGTAGAAGTCGCCGAAGTACGAGTCGTGGACATCGAAGTAAATGGTAAGAGCGTGCATCCCTGCGCTGATCAATGCTGCTGCGATCAGGATGATGGCCTTGCGCACGCCGGCGCCTGGCGACTTCAGGATCGTAGCTACGGCGACGCCGCCCGGATATGTCAGGCGTTCGTAGTCGATCATGTGCTTGCGCAACGGGATGATGAAGGCGATTCCGAGGAATGCGCCGGCAATACAGCCGAACGTCAGCAGATAGGGATCGAACTTATCACCGAAGCCGAGCAGGAACAGGGCCGGTACCGAGAACATCATGCCCGAAGACGCGCCGTTTACGCCGGACGCAATCGTCTGCACGATGTTGTTTTCAATGATGCTCTTGCGACGCAGGATGCCGCGCAGAATACCGAAGCCGAGAATCGCCGCGAGTTCCGATCCTTCGATGGAGAAGCCCAGGATGAGCGCAGCATAGCCAATGGCGATGGCAATAATGGCGCCGATGAACCAGCCGGTGACCAGCGCGACCCAGGTAAGCTCAGGATACGGCCTGTGAAGGGCCGATGGTGCGATGTTCAATGCACTCCCCCGTTTTACGTTCGTTATTTTGCGCGTGAGACTACCACAGTGGCTCGAGGCGTGCCGCCAGGTGGTCGTTCTCCAGCACCTCGAGAAATTCGTCGGCGAGACGCTCGCACTCCTGCACGCATTTCGTCCACGCCCTGACCCGTTCGTCCGGTGCGAAATTGGCGAAGTCGGTTCGATCAGGAATCTTTGCACCTGGCAGCGATGCGACAAACTCATCCGACGGACTGATGAGAATCGTACGATCGACGTTACCCGCCTGCGGGCGCCGCCATTTCAGCTTCTTGTCGAACCATCCCGGGACAATGCGTCCGTAAAAATGCGGAAACAGCGTGATGCGCTCGTCCACCGAGTGCGGCAGGTCGAGATGGTAGTCGATTATGCCGCCGTCGCGGTACATGCCCGGGCGCGCTCCCGCGATGTCAGGAACGCCCGACAATACCAGGGGGATGGCCCCGGTTGCCGCAATCGCGTCCGCAAGGTTGGCTTGCGTCAGTTCGACCCGCTGCAACGGAAAGCCCGTCACATTGAAGAATGGCGGCATGTCCCGGCGATCGTGAAAGAGCGCTCTCTCGAAGAACCAGCCCAGCGTCGAGCGACTAGCGGCATTCAGCACAGCCGCGCTGAGCAATGCGCCTGCGAGCAAGGCACGGTTCTCCGTCGCCATGATATGGCGACTCCGCGCCGCCATGATGTGCATGCGAAACAGCGGGTTTTCGAGAATTTCAGCAATCCCGTGGTCGCCGAGAATTACGCCGAGAATCTCGCGTGCCTTGGCCGTGATCTCATGGATGTCCGGAGCGGCGCTGTAGCTCTGCTCCAGGTAGGCTTTCTCAAACCGGTTGACAGCGGCAATGGGGTCGGCCTGCGCATAACACGCAAACCGCCAGGCGCCTATCGAACTGCTTATCAGGTGGACCGGCCCGACCAGGTGTGGCACCAGATGCTGCAGTATGACGCGATCAAGCTGGCTGAGCACCAGCCACTTGGCGCCGCCCGAGGCGCCGGCAATGGTACCGATCGACGAAATGTCGAATCCGTGTTTACGGACAGATTCAAGGGCACCTGCGCCCGCTTTGAAGGTCAAAGAGAACGGTTTCACAAATACGAGTTTCGTGCGCGAAGGAATATCGGTGGAACAGGTATTATAAGGGCAAATCAGGATTTTTCGGACTGGCAATGATTTCGAGACCCCTGACCGCGGCAGCGGTCCTGCTTGCGCTTGCGACCCAGGTGGCACTCGCTGATACCGAGGAGCCGCCGCTCTTCGTCGGTCCGGACGGCGTTGATACGGGTAGCTGTGCAGACGAGGCGGCCCCCTGTGCAACACTCGATTTTGCGCTGCAGCGTGTCGGCAAGAACGGCCGTATCCGCGTGGCGGCCGGCGATTATCGGCTGCAGGAGCCCGGCAACGTCTTTTACCTCGTCTCCGATGCCGTCGACGTACGCGCAGAGCCGGGTACGAACCTGATCGGCATCCCCCACGAGTTCGCGGGCGACCTGCGCACCCGCGGCTTCCGGGTAATTGCCGACTCCAAGGGCCTCGATCGGGACGTTCAACAAAAGTTGCTCACGACTCGCAACGTGGTGGAGACGAGCGCGCAGGCAACGGCATGCGTCGGTGGCAACGCCGGCGGTTTTCCATGCACCGACGTGGACCTGCTCGGTCGCGTTCAGGATCGTTCCGCCGCCGCTGCCGGTGCCGATATCTGGGGCTTTCTCGATCTCAACACACAGCGTGAATACGCCCTCATGGGGTACAGCACGGGTACGGCCGTCTATGACGTCACTGACCCTGAGAACCCGCGCGAGGTCGGCTTTGTCGACGGCCAGCGAACGACGTGGCGGGACATCAAGGTCTACCAGTTCTGGAATGACACGACGCAGCGCTACGATGCTTACGCCTACGTCACGGCCGACAATGCGTCGGATGGTCTTTTCATCATCGATCTGACCGACCTGCCGCAACGCATTGCGCGCGTCGCCTACGCCAGCGATTTCGCCGAAGCACACAACGTCTATATCAGCAAGGCGGACTTTGGTACGGGCCTGCCGTTGACCGGTGATACGCCCGTCCTCATCATCGCGGGCTCGGATCGCAACGACGGGCGCTTTCGCACTTACTCGCTCGACGATCCTCGTTCACCCGCATTTCTCGCCACGCCGGCAACCCCAGCCGGGCAGCCAGGCGGCGACCGGCTGTACATGCACGACGGCGCCTCGATGGTCGTGACTGACGCACGCAAGAACACGCAGTGCATCAATGCAGCGAGCACCGCCTACTGCGATGTCGTGTTCGACTTCAACGAGTCAACACTGGACATCTGGGATGTCACGAATCCGACGGCACCCGCACGCCTGAGCCGGACGCCTTACAGCAGCTCCGGGTACTCGCATTCCGGCTGGTGGTCAGAGGACCAGCAGTTTGTCTTCCTGCAGGACGAACTCGATGAGCGGGACCGCGGCCTCAGGACCACCCTGCGTGCGTTCTCTGTCGCCGACCTGCGTAATCCCAGCCTTGCGGGCACGTGGTCCGGTCCAAGCTTTGCGATCGATCACAACGGCTTCGCGCGCGGCAATCGCTACTACATGTCCAACTACGCTCGTGGACTGACGATTCTCGACATCACGGATCCGGCCAGCCCACAGGCCGTCGGCCGGTTCGACACTTATCCCTCGGGGGATGCGACCGGATTTCCGGGCGCATGGGGCACGTATCCGTTCCTGCCGAGCGGCCACATCCTGATCAGCGATATTGACAGCGGCCTCTACGCGGTTGCAGACCGCACGCTCGACGTGCCCGAAGGCTCGCTCGCATTCACGGCGGAGTCATTCGGTGCCGATGAATCCGGACCCGCGACACTCGCCGTGCAGCGCATGGGTGGGTCGAGCGGCGCGGTATCGGTTGACTGGGAAGTAATCGCGGCGCACGGGGTCCTCGACGACGTCGGTGCCACGACCGGGACATTGTCGTGGGCGGCCGGCGACCTTGCTAACAAGATGCTCTCCCTGCCAGTTGTCAACGACGGTGCGGCCGAGGGTCTTGAACGCCTGATAGTCAGGCTCAAGGCGCCAACCGGGGGAGCCACGCTTGCAGCACCCAATCTCATCAGCCTGTATATCGGCGACCCGGGTGACACTGCGACCGTCAACTTTGCTGACGACCAAATCACGGTACCGGAACGCGGCTTCTCAACAGCCGTTATCACGCTGCATCGCGGCGGCAGCGCGAGCGGCACCGTCACTGCCGACTATGCCATCACGGGCGGCGATGCCACGGCGGCGGCCGATTTCACGGGCGCAGCCAGCGGGACCATCGCCTGGGCGGACGGGGATGCCAATCCGAAGACCATCGAGTTCGAGATTGTGGACGACGGCTCCGGCGAACCCGGCGAATTCTTTGAATTGACACTCAGCAATGCCTCGGGCGCATCCATCGGGCCGGCAAACGTCGTGCGCGTCGACATCCTCGATGGCACCGGCGTCAACTCCGCGCCCAACTCCGTTGCCGGCGCCAACCAGACGGTGCCAGGCGGGGCTCAGGTGACGCTGAACGGCAGCAGTTCAAACGATCCGGAGGGCGATACGCTGACGTATCAGTGGAACCAGACGCTCGGTGCGGCGGTAGCGCTCGCCAGCGCAGACACCGCGATAGCCACGTTTACGGCGCCACCCGTCACGTCCGACGTGATGCTGCGCTTCGCACTGGAAGTTACTGATTCGCAAGGCCTGAGTGACACGTCATCGGTGACGGTCACCGTTCGGGCGCCCGGTTCTCCAGCGGACAGCAACGGCGGCGGTGCGCTGTCGTTGTGGTTGCTGGCCCTGCTTCTATTCGAACGGATGCGTCTTTATGATCGTCTGCTCGCGATCCGGTCCCGTTGAGATGATGTCGACGGGTACGCCGGCGAGTTCCTCGATACGCGCCAGATAGGCGCGCGCCTTTTCGGGAAGATCGGCATGATTCGTTATGCCGACCGTAGACTCCTGCCAGCCCGCCCATTCCTCGTAGACCGGCTCGCATTGGGCAAAACGGTCGACAACGACGGGTAAGCCTGCAATCGGCTCACCATCGATCTGGTAACCGACGCAGATCTGGATCGTCTCGAGTTCGTCAAGCACATCGAGCTTGGTGACGCACAGGCCCGACACACTGCTGTTGATAATCGAGCGCCTGAGCGCTACGGCGTCGAACCATCCGCAACGGCGCGGCCGACCCGTCGTAGCGCCAAATTCCGCACCGACGCGGGCAATGTGCTCGCCCTGTTCGTCGAACAGTTCGGTCGGGAACGGGCCGGCACCCACTCGCGTCGTGTACGCCTTGACGATACCCAGTACGTAGTCGATGTTGCGGGGCCCGATACCCGTGCCGGTGCTCGCGGCCGCAGCCACGGTGTTCGATGACGTGACGAAAGGGTATGTGCCATGGTCGATGTCGAGGAAGCTGCCTTGCGCTCCCTCGAACAGGATGCTGTCGCCACCCGCAGCAAGGTCGTGCAGGACCTGCGTGATATCCGCCGTAATGGGCGCAATGACCTCCGCATAACCAAGTGCCTCATCCAGCGTCTTCGCAAAGTCAACGGTATTGGTCCTGAAGTAGTTCTTGAGCAGAAAGTTGTGATAGTCGAGGATCTCGCCGAGCTTGGCAGCGAAGTTCTCGCGCACGAAGAGGTCTGACACCCGGAGCGCACGGCGTGACACTTTGTCCTCGTAGGCGGGACCGATGCCACGCCCCGTCGTACCGATCGCGCTGGCACCACGTGCTTTCTCACGAGCCGCATCAAGCGCCACATGGGACGGCAGGATCAATGGACAGCCCGGACTGACAAGCAGGTGCTCAAACACGGGGACGCCGCCGTCTATGAGCGCATTGGCTTCCTTGACCAGCGCGTCGAGTGCGAGGACGACACCATTGCCGATCAGGCACTGCACATCGTCACGCAGAATGCCCGAAGGGATCAGGTGCAGGACGGTCTTCTTACCATCGATGACGAGGGTGTGCCCGGCGTTGTGCCCCCCCTGGAAACGCACGACCGCAGCCGCGCGATCCGTCAGGAGATCGACGATCTTTCCCTTGCCTTCGTCACCCCACTGGGTGCCGATGACCACGACGTTTTTTCCCATGAATCTTCCGTTGCTTGGTCGGCGTCAGCCGCGCACGAGAAAGAGCACGACCACACCAACGATCATGACCACCAGGCCGACATTGCGCATCTGATTGTCACCCAGTTGCGATATCTGCGCCACCATCTCGCGGTACTTGCGCGGCGAGATGAACGGCAGCATGCCCTCGATGATGAGCACCAGCGCAACTGCCGTGAGTATCTCGGTCGCTATCGCTCGCCACTCGAATTGTTAAGGTAGCGGAAGAACTCGTTGTTCGGGTCGAGCACCAGGACGTCACCTTTCTTGCCTAGTGCATTCTTGTAAGCGTTGATGCTGCGGTAAAACGCGTAGAACTCCGGATCCTTTTCGTAAGCGATGGCGTAGATCTCTGCGGCTCGCGCGTCGCCTGCACCGCGGATGATCTGGCTCTGACGCTGGGCGTCGGCAAGAATTACCGTACGATCCTTTTCTGCCGTCGAGGTGATCAACGCTGCGGCCTCCCGGCCCTCGGCACGGGTCTGAGCCGCCAGCTGCTCACGCTCGGCACGCATCTGGCGATACACCGACTCGCGAGCTTCAGCTACGAATTCAACCTGCTTCACGCGAAAATCGACGAGTTCGACACCGAGCCCTTCCGCGGTCCGCCGCGCCATAACGAGCATGTCACGCATGAGTTCCATGCGCTCGACCGAAATCGCCTCACGCGTCGAGCGCTTGCCGAATTCCGTCACGACCGAGTTCTTGATGATCTCGCGCAAGCGATCTGCCGCAACCTGCTGCAAACCACCCGTCGACGTGTAGAAATTCTCCTCATTCTCAATGCGCCATTTCACGAAGAAATCGACCGTCATGTTCTGTCGATCCAGCGTAAAGACTTCCTGCGGCGCATCATCGATCTTCAGGATGCGCCGTGGAAACTTGCGCACGGTCTCGATGATTGGAATGCGCCAGTACAGGCCCGGCTCATACTGTGCATGCCGGACCTCACCGAACCGCAACTTGATAGCAAGCTCGCGCTCGTTAACCGTAAACGCGGAAAGCCCGACGCCGACCATGATCAGGCCAACAAAGACGAGTATGGTAATTCCCTTGTTTTTCACTGCCGGGTCCTCCGCTCACGAGCGCTGCTTTCGTCTGATTCATCCTGGCTCCGCCCTGGTGTCATCGACGTGCCACTCGGATCCACGCTCGGAATATCGATGCCCGAGCGCCGCATGATCTCGTTAAGCGGCAGGTACAGGAGATTACCGCTGCCTTCCGTATCGATGAGCACTTTGGCTGATTCGCTGTAGACCTGCTCGACGGCCTCGATATAGAGTCGATCGCGCGTCACGCGCGGCGCCTTCCGGTATTCCGTGAGCAGCGCCTCGAATCGTGATGCATCACCTTCGGCCTCCGCAATGACCCGCTCGCGGTACGCTTCAGCGTCCTGAAGAACGACTTCCCGCTGACCGCGTGCTTTGGGCACGATGTCATTGGCATACTTCTCCGCCTCGAACTTGTAGCGATCGCCGTCATTCGTGGCCCTCAACGTATCGGCAACCGCGTCTTCCACCGCAGTCGGGTAGTTCACCTTGTTGATGTTGATCGAGGTCACGGTCAGGCCTGCGCCGTAACCGTCAAGCGTCTCCTGCAACTCGATAATCGTACGCGCCGGGATCTCTTCACGTCGCTCGCCGATCAGGGACTCGAGCGTGCTCGTTCCCACTACACCACGAAGCGCGCTTTCGGTAACATCCTGCAGCGTCATTTCGGGGTCCTCGACGAGGAAGCTGTAAGCAACCGGGTCTGTGCGGCGATACTGCACAGCAACGTCGATGTAGACGTACCAGAGGTCGGCCGTCAGCATTTCCGTCGAGTAGTTGAAATCGTTGACCTCCTCTATGTTGATGATGTCGACCGATTCCACAGGAAATGGCCAGTGCCACCTGAGACCCGGTAGCGTTACCGGTTCCATGTACTTGCCGAAGCGTTGCTCCACACCGCGTTCTGCGGCATCAACGCGGTAGAAGCCCGTCAATATCCATGCGGCCACCAGCAGTGCGGCCATCACGGTGCCGCCGGCACTGCCTCCGCCACCGCTGCCACCACCCAGGATCCGGCCGATCTTCTTCTGCCAGTCCTGCACGATCTGATCCAGGTCATTGGGCTGATCCCCGTCGCGTTTCCACGGGTCTTTGCCGTTTCCGTCTTCGTTCCAGGCCATAGTTCTTATCACTCATTTGCGGCCGGCGCCGATGGGTTCATCGACACGGGCACCAGTTGTTCCTCGGCGAGACTTTCATGCTTGAGAAAACGCCGCAAGTCCTTCTCTGCCATTTTCAGTTCCAGCGACCAGCTGCCATCCTCGAGCACCTCTTCATTGAGGACCGCGCCGAGCGCGAATAGTTTGGCTCGCTGACGTCCCTGTGCGGGTTCGAGGTGTATGAATCGATGGACGGTCCGCTTCTGCAGCCGCCGTGCGATCGCCTCCTTCAGGAGATCCAGGCCTTCGCCGGTGATCGCCGAGATCCAGACCGCCCGCCCCTCGCCTGCGCGATTGTTGGTTACCCTGGGCTTTCGATCCAGTTTATCGATCTTATTGTACACGCGAATCTGCGGCACCTGTTCCGCGCCGAGCTGTTCGAGTACCGCGTTTACCTGCCGTACGCGCTGCCAGCGATTCGGGTCGGACGCGTCAATGAGATGCAGGATCAGGTCGGCCTCGCGTGCCTCCTGCAAGGTTGACCTGAACGCCGCAATCAGTTCGAGCGGCAGATCGCGAATGAATCCGACCGTATCAGCAAGTACGACCGCATCGCCGTCGGGCAGGTCGACCCGGCGTACCGTCGGGTCGAGTGTCGCAAAGAGCTGGTCCTGCACATAAACACCGGCGTCGGTCAGCGTATTGAACAACGTCGACTTGCCCGCGTTCGTGTAGCCGACCAGCGCGACGGTAGGAATCTCGGCGCGCATACGATTTGCGCGATTGATGGTGCGCCGCGTGTCGACATGCTCCAGCCGCTCGGTCAGCTGCCGGATGCGTTTGCCAATCAGGCGCCGGTCAGTTTCGAGCTGGGTCTCGCCCGGGCCACGCAGACCGATACCGCCTTTTTGCCGCTCGAGGTGAGTCCAGCCCCGAACCAGGCGCGTTGACAGGTGCCTGAGCTGGGCCAGTTCGACCTGCAGCTTGCCCTCGAAGCTCCGCGCACGCTGGGCAAAGATGTCGAGGATCAGGCCGGCCCGGTCGAGCACGCGACATTGCAGCGCCTTTTCCAGGTTACGCTCCTGGCTCGGGCTGAGCGCGGCCGAGAAGATCACGAGCTCAGCGTCGTGCTCCCTGATCAGCCCGCCGAGTTCGTCCAGCTTGCCCTTGCCGATGAAGTACCGCGGTCCGGGACTGCGACGCGACGACTCGAGCTCGCCGACAAGCTCGGCGCCGGCGGACCGGGCCAGTTCGGCGAACTCCTCGCGTTCAGAATCGTCAGGTAATCCGTCGGGACTCGCGTGGACGAGGACAGCGCGCTCGCCACTCTGCGGTCGTTCGAAGAATTTAGTCGTCACCGTCTCCTGAATCGTCGTCCGGCAACGGCAGGCGCACGTTCCGCGACGGCACGACAGTCGAAATTGCGTGTTTGTAAACCATCTGGTTCACGCTGTTCTTCAGCAAGACCACGAACTGGTCGAACGAGTCCACCTGGCCCTGCAGCTTGATGCCGTTGACCAGGTAAATCGACACAGGAACTTTTTCCTTGCGAAGTATGTTGAGGAAAGGATCTTGCAGAGTCTGCCCTTTAGCCATGCTTGGGTCTCCTTATTCTTTTTTCATATCTTGGAAGCCCTGTCCCGGTGGCGCCGGGCTTGCCCAGAGGTGGCTTCCAGCCTAAGCGTTCAAAAAGTCTATCACAGCGATCGCGCCAGAAAAGCTGATATGGCATCGACGGCCCCGGGTTCAAGGGGGTCAACATGAAAAACGTCGTCCTCTGATCGCAACCACGTAACCTGGCGCTTGGCGAGCTGTCGCGTAGCGTACAAGGCACGATCCCGGGCCTCGGCAAGGTCGTAGTCCCCATCGAGGTGCTTCCAGAACTGGCGGTAACCGACGGACCGCATCGAGGGGTGATCGGACGTCAAGCCGGGCCGTTCCCGCAGGGTCGCCACTTCATCAATCAACCCTTCGTTCACCATGGCATCGAGGCGCTGTGCGCAGCGCTCGTGAAGCAGACTTCGGGGCTCGATATTGAGGCCGATCTTGAGGTACTCGAAATCATCCCGGGCCGGTGCCGAGTTGCGCTGCCAGTCACTGAGCGGCGTGCCGCTGACCCGGTATACCTCGAGCGCCCGCTGGATGCGCTGCCGGTCATTGGGCTTGATGCGCGCAGCTGCCGTCGGATCGACCCGCTCGAGTTCGTCATGCAGCGCAGGCCAGCCGCGTTGCTCGGCCTCGTCATCAATTGCCTTGCGCGTGTCATCGTCGGCGCCGGGCAGCTGCGCGATGCCCCGGGTAAGGGCGCGGAAATACATCATCGTGCCCCCGACCAGCAGCGGGATGCGCCCACGGTCCAGGATGTCGTCCATTTCGCGGTAAGCGTCGCGGACAAACTCGCCCGCCGAATAGCTTTCCTCGGGATCAAGAAAGTCAATGAGACGATGCGGCGCGCGTTCGAGTACTGCCTTATCGGGCTTTGCCGTCCCGATGTCCATACCGCGGTAAACGAGCGCAGAATCGACACTGATGAGATCGCAGGGAAACCGCTTGCACAGGCTGATCGCGCAAGCCGTCTTGCCCGTCGCCGTCGGGCCCATCAACAGGATCGCCTTGCGCGCCATAATCTCGCCGTCAGCGGCCGCGCAGGAACAGGCGATCGAGTTCCGCCATCGTGATTGCCGTCCAGGTGGGACGGCCGTGATTGCACTGGTCGGCGCGCTCCGTTGCCTCCATCTCCCGCAGCAGCGCATTCATCTCGTCGATCGACAGCAGCCGGTTGGCGCGCACGGAGTGGTGACAGGCCATGGTGGCCAGTAACTCGTCCGACGCGGCCGCAATGCGGCTGCTGCTCCCCGACTCGGAGAGGTCGGACAATATGTCTCGCAGCAGCGCCTCGGCATCGGCATTGCGCAGGAGCGCAGGCACCTCGCGCACGGTGACGGTCGTCGGGCCCGAGCGGTCCACCACAAGCCCCAGCTGCGCCAGCTCGGCCCCCGACTCCTCGACCAGGCCGGCCTCGTTCTCGGCAACCGCGATCGTCTCCGGCACGAGCAACGGCTGGCGTACGAGGTCGCGATCGTCATGACTCGCCTTGAGCTTTTCATACGTGATGCGTTCGTGTGCCGCGTGCATGTCGACAAGGACCAGGCCATCCCTGTTCTCCGCGAGTATGTAGACCCCGCCCAGCTGGGCGAGCGCAAACCCGAGCGGCGGCACCTCGGTTGCCTCTTTGGGCACATCCGCCAGCGACGGCGCCGTCGCCATCGCCCGGTATGTGGCCAGCGTCTCCCGGACGACGGCCCGCGAAGGCGCATGCGGCAACGGCATCGAGCCCTGGTCAAATACCCGATCTCTCGTCATCGGCACCGGCGTTACGTCATGCCCGCCGGGTCGCATGTCCTGCAGGGCCACTTCGATGGACTGCGCCACAACGCCATGCACCCTGCGGCCATCGCGGAAACGCACTTCGTGCTTGGCCGGGTGGGCATTGGCGTCGACGCCCTGCGGGTCCATCGTGAGGTTCAGTACATACGCCGGGTAGCGGCCATGAAACAGCACGTCCCGATAAGCGTGACGCACGGCGTGCGCGAGCGTCTTGTCGGAGATGCTGCGCCCGTTGACAAACCAGTACTGCAAGTCTGGCTGGCTGCGATTGAAGGTCGGCAGCCCGATCCATCCTGACAGAGCGATACCTTCGACTTCACGCTCGACATAAACGCATTGCTCGGCAAAGGTCTCGCCGCAAATCTTCGCGATGCGCTGACGGCGGGATTCATCGTCCCTCGAAGGTGGCAGCTTGAACGTCGTGCGCTGGTTGTGCGTCAGCGTGAATGCGATTTCAGGCCGTGACAATGCCAGTCGCCGCATCCATTTCTCGATATGACCGAATTCGGTCCGCTCGGTCCTCAGAAACCGGCGGCGCGCCGGCGTATTGTAGAAAAGGTCATGAACTTCGACCGTGGTTCCCTGTGGATGCGCGGCCGGTGCAGGCTTGCTGATCGACCCGCCGTCGGTTTCGACCTGCCAGGCCTTGTCATCCTCGGCACTTCGCGAGCACAGCGTCAAGCGTGCAACGGACGCGATACTCGGCAGCGCCTCACCACGAAAACCGAGCGACGCCACGGCTTCGAGGTCGTCGAGGCTCGAGATCTTACTCGTCGCATGGCGTGACAGCGCCAGCTCGAGCTCATCCCGCGGAATCCCCTTGCCGTCATCGCGAATGCGAATGAGCTTTTGCCCGCCGGCAACAATGTCGACCTGCACCGACTGAGCGCCTGCATCCAGGCTATTCTCAACCAGTTCCTTGACCACAGACGCCGGGCGTTCGACGACCTCGCCGGCGGCGATCTGGTTGACCAGGTGGCTGGGAAGCTGCTGGATGGGCATCCGGCAGATTATGCCGGATTGTCTACCCGCCGGCGAAGATCGGGATGCTCAGCGTCTGGCCGACGCGAATCTTGTCGTTCGAGAGCTTGTTGGCGCGGCGAATGTCGGCCGAGCTGACATTGTAACGTGCGGCGATCTCGGACACCGTATCGCCGCGCGTCACGATGTAGCGCACTTGCCGCGCAGGCTGGCGCCGCATGTCCATCGCGATCTGCGTATCGGGCGGCGGATTGGTGTAGAAATAGCTGCGAATGCCAGCGAGGATCGCACTTGCCAGGCGCCTCTGGTGGGCCTTGTCGCGCAACTTCTTTTCTTCCGAAGGGTTTGTCAGGAAGCCGGTCTCGACAAGAATCGACGGCATTTCGGCCGACGTGAGCACTGCGAGGCTCTTCTCCTTGACCTTTCTGCTGTGCATCTTGGCAACCCGTTCCAGCTCCCTGCTGACATGGCCGCCCACTTCCATGCTGGCACTCAGAGCCGCACTTTGCGAGAGGTCGTACAACACCGAGGCGAGCACCGCATCCTTGTCATTGAGGCTCACGTCACCCACCTTGACTTCCTGCTCGTGACGTCGAGACAACGTTTCCTTAGCCTCGCGGTTCGCCCGATCGAGGTTGAGCGCAAATACCGACGCACCGCTGGCGCGTTTGTCACCGAAAGCATCCGCATGCACCGAGACGAACAAATCCGCATCTTTGTTCTGCGCATAATCCACACGGTCTTTGTGGTTAACGAATACATCCCTGTCCCTGACCATCAAGGCCTGCATGCCAGGCTCGGCGTTGATTCGCTTGGCCAGTTCCCGACTGATTGCAAGGACGACGTCTTTTTCCTTGGAGTAACGGCCTGAGGTACCCGGGTCGTGACCGCCGTGGCCTGCGTCGATAGCAATAATGATGTCCCGCCCGGGGCGGTACTCTTCGGAAGCACGCTTTACCGGCGCAATCGCACCCGCGGCCTGCAGGTCGACAACGAGGCGGTCGCCGTAGGTGGCGTTGGGTCCGGCCGTGAAGGTGCGCGAGCGCACGGCCGCATTGAGGTCGAGGACCACGCGCAGCTGGCCATCCGCCCGGACGGCGCTGCGGATAGCGCTTACGGCGCCGGCGCCCTGCGGCATTTGCATGAGTTCGCGGCCGAGACGGCTGTCCTTGAGGTCGATAACGAGGCGATCCGGGCCCCGCAGCGTGAAGATGTTGTGCTCAACCGGCTGGCTGAGGTCGAGAACGACGCGCGTCTTGTTACTTTCTGACCATATACGGACATTTTCCACGGTCGTGTCGGCAAATACTGCTGAGCAAAGCAGCACCGCACAAGTGCAGGTTAGGAGTCTCAGTTGAGCCACAAGCGAAACTTTTCAGCCAGGTTGCAGGATTATGTCGGATCAGTATACGAATCTGGCCGAAAAATCCAAGACTTTCCCAAGGAAAATTATAGGGATACCGGGACTTCTTAAAAAACCGGGTATTTCGCGTCAGTGCCCCTGGTTTAGCGGTTCCAGGATCGCTGCGGCGCGCTCGGTGAGTGGAACGACGTCGACGTTACGGCCATTACCGGCGTAGGAAAACTCGATCGCAAAATCGGCCTGGGCCGTCAGCCCCGGCGCCCGGTCGGGCCATTCTACGATGCGGCAGCCGTCATCGAGTTCGTTCCAGCCCAGGTAACGCAGCTCTTCCTCGTCCGAAACCCGATAAAGATCAATGTGATAGATACTCCCTCGCGACAGCGCATAGGGCTCGACCAACGTGTAGGTCGGGCTGGGCACGGCCCCGCCATGCCCGGCGGCCCGTATCAGCGCTCGGGCAAACGTCGATTTGCCGGCACCGAGCTCACCGGACAATAACAGCGTCCACCCGGCAAGATCCGCGGGCAGCGCGTTCAGCAATTCCTCGCCGAACGCAATCGTCGCGGCTTCGTCGGGCAAATGTCTTTTCATTGATTGAGCACCGCCCGGAGTTCGTCGAACAGGTCCGATGCGATCAGGCCGCGCTCGCCGACAGCGGCAGCCCGGTCGCCTGCACGCGCATGAACCTCGACGCCGACGGCCGCCGCCATCCCGACATCCAGGCCCTGCCCGGCCAGCGCCGCAATGACACCGGTCAGAACGTCACCCATGCCGGCAGACCCCATGCCGGGATTGCCCGCCGTGCACAGGTACGGAACGGGATGTGCGCTCACCAGCGACCCGGCGCCTTTCAGCACGACGGTGCCTCCGTATGTCTCCTGCAGTTTCGCGAGTGCGGCCGGCCTGTCTGCCTGGACTTCCTGTGTGCCGATACCGAGCAGTCGACCCGCTTCCCCGGGATGCGGCGTGATCACCCGGTGCGCCACCTTTGCAGGACGCTCGGCGAGGAGATTCAGGGCGTCCGCATCCCAGACTGCGGGCAACTCGAGCGCCGCGACCCGCTCATACAGTTCCCGGGCCCAGCCCGATTGCCCGAGCCCGGGGCCGAATGCAACGACGTCCGCACGCTCCAGCAGGGGATCAAGCTCTGCAGCAGTGCTGATCCCGTGCGGCATCAGTTCGGGACGCGAGGCGACGAGGATGGCGGCATGGGACGGATGCGTCGCAATACTGACGAGCCCTGCCCCGGTCCGCAACGCAGCCTCGCCTGCCAGCCGTACCGCGCCCGGCATGCCTTCGCCGCCACCAATTACAAGTACGTGGCCGAAATCGCCCTTGTGAGCGCTGCGCGGGCGCCGTGGCAGCGCGGCGGCGAGCAGAGCATCGTCGATCCGGCGGTACACCGCGTCGATCCCTGCGCGGTACTCGTCCGGTATGTCGAGACCCGCAAACCGCAGCTCACCGCAGTGAACCGGTGCGTCGCCGAGGAACAACCCCGACTTCAGGCCGACGAACGTCACCGTCAGATCAGCGCGCACGGCACAGCCGAGAATCTCGCCACTATCACCGTGAATCCCGGTCGGGATATCGAGTGCAACTACGGGCGCCTGATGTTTGTTGAGTGCGGTCACTGCATTGGCAAACTCGCCGCCGACGTCACGCTCGAGGCCGCTGCCAAGCATGCCGTCGAACAGCAGGTCGGCCTCGCTGTCGAGTTTGCCGGACCAGGGCACGACGACACCGCCCTCTGCCGCGAAGTCGCCATAGGCTTTCGCCGCATCGCCCCCGAGCTGGTCGGAGTCGACAAGCGAAATGACCGAGACCGTGATGCCATGCTGGGCGGCCAGTCGGGCAACGACGTAACCGTCGCCGCCGTTATTTCCCGCACCGCAGACAACCTGCCAGCGCTGCGCCGCCGGGAAGCGCTCGCGCGCCGCGGCAACAGCGGCTTCGCCCGCACGGGTCATCAGCGCATAGCCCGGCACGCCGTGATCCTCGATCGTCGTGCGATCGGTCTCGCGTACGGCAGCTACCGAATAGATGTTGGCAGGCAAGTGTTCCATCAGGCCGATTATACTGTCAGCCAATCAGGAACTTACATTGACATTTCCCAACAACCAATACGGCAAATCCGAACTGTCCTCGCTCAAGGCGCAGATCGTCGAGTGGTGCCATGAACTCGGCTTCGCGCAGGTCGGCATCAGCGATATCGAACTGGGTACGGCGGAAGCGCGGCTGAACGACTGGCTCGAGAAGCGTTTTCACGGCTCGATGCACTATATGGAGCGCCATGGCAGCAAACGCAGCCACCCTGAACAGCTCGTGCCGGGCACGGTGCGAGTCATATCCGTGCGCATGGACTATCTGCCCGAGGGCCAGGATGTGGCAAAAGCACGTCTCGATTCCGACTCGGGCGCCTACATCTCACGCTACGCCCTGGGGCGCGACTACCACAAGGTGCTCCGTAGCCGGCTGCGCGACCTCGCGCGTCGCATCGCAGGGGCCGTGGGCAGGACCGGCTACCGCGTGTTTGTGGATAGCGCACCTGTGCTCGAGAAAGCGATTGCCGAGAAGGCCGGACTCGGCTGGATTGGCAAGCACACCAACCTGATCCACCGCGATGAAGGGTCGTGGTTTTTCCTCGGCGAGCTGTATACCGACCTGCCGCTACCCGTCGATACGGCCGAAGAATCGCACTGCGGCTCCTGTACCGCCTGCATCGAGGTCTGTCCGACCCGGGCAATCGTCGCTCCCTATGTCCTCGACGCCCGACGTTGTATCTCCTACCTGACCATCGAGTCCGTGGCACCGATCCCGGTCGAATTTCGCAAGGCGATGGGCAACCGAATCTACGGCTGTGATGACTGCCAGCTGTTTTGCCCATGGAACAAGTTTGCAAAGCGGACGGTCGAACCCGATTTTGCGCCGCGGCATCAACTCGATGATGCGGACCTTCTTGAATTGTTCGACTGGAGCGAGCAGGTGTTTCTCGACAAAACGGAAGGCAGTGCGATCCGGCGCATCGGCCACGAGCGCTGGCAACGCAACATCGCGGTCGCGCTCGGCAATGCAAAGTCTTCGCCAGAGGTCGTCGCCGCATTGCGTGCAAAGCGCGACGAAGTGAGCGATCTGGTCGCGGAACACATCGACTGGGCGCTCGGCGAGCACGAGATGTGACGCAGTTCACATATCGCGCGGGGTATGGTCGGCAGCCAACGCACGCGATTCAGGGGACAATCCCCTGATGCCGGAGTCACTCGCTCATAACTCAGACTACAAACGCTCACTACTCGACGGCCTGCGGCTCTTCAAAGGGGTCCACCCCGACGATATCCAGGACCTGCTGCCACGCTGCGATCGCCGCGACCTGGCCGCCGGCGAGATATTGTTGTCACCCGGGGATAGCAACGAGCACGTCTTCATCGTGCTCTCAGGCAGCCTGGACGTGCACGTCGGATCGCCGGACGCGCCCGCGCTCACCACGATGGAAACCGGCGATTGTGTCGGCGAGATGTCGATCATCGAGGACCGGGATCCCTCCGCCTATGTCATCGGTGCCGAGGACACGCATCTTCTGCTCCTCCACCGTTCGGTGCTCTGGGGCATGGTCGACGCTTCACACGAATTCGCCAAGAATCTTCTGGTCGTTCTGTCCGAGCGCGTGCGCAGTCACAACCGCTTGATCGCAAGCAGTTACGGTGAAATGCGCAAGTTCGAACGCCACGCAACGACTGACGCCCTGACCAGCCTCGCCAACCGTCACGCCATGGAGACAGCCTTTCCCAAAGTCATCAAGCAGTGCACGAGCAAGGACAAGCCCGTTTCGCTGATGATGGTCGACGTCGACAATTTCAAGCAGTTCAACGACATGCTCGGCCATGTCGCAGGCGACCGTGCGCTGTCGATCGTCTCGAGGATACTGCGACGGCAGTTCCGGTCGCGCGACCTCCTGGTCCGCTATGGTGGCGACGAGTTTGCGGTACTCTTGCCGGACGTCAAACTTTCCAAGGCCATGGCCGTCGGCGAAAGAGTCCGCAAGGCGATCAGTGGGGAGACCGGGAACGGAGATGACTCGCTGATCCAGATTCCGGTCAGGATATCGATGGGCATAGCACAGCTCTGCCCCAACGGCGATCTCGATACGCTCATCCGGGACGCCGATGCCGCGTTGTACCGCGCCAAACGTGCGGGGCGTGACAGGGTTTCGGAGTAAGCGTCGCTCAGATCGTAACGACGATGTTGTCGATCAGGCGCACTTTGCCCAGCTGCGCGGCAACCAGTAAGACAATCTCGTCACAATCCCGGTCCGGCGGTTCGAGATTCTGTGCGCGCCGCACGGCAAAATAATCGACCTTGAACCCGGCCTCTTCGAGCCGTTCGCGCGCTTCCTTCTCGAGTTCGGTAAAGTCCCGACGCCCGTCCTGCAGGTCGGCGCCAACTGCAGACAGCGTCTCATAGAGCAACGGGGCCAGCGCACGTTCTTCGTCAGACAGGTAACTGTTTCGCGAGCTGAGTGCGAGGCCGTCATCGTCGCGCACGGTCTCTGCGGTAATGATCGCAATCGGCAGGCTCAGGTCTTCGGTCATGTGGCGAATCACCAGCTGCTGCTGATAATCCTTCTGCCCGAAAACGGCGACGTCCGGCATGACCATGGCAAAAAGCCTCGCCACGACTGTCGTGACGCCGTCGAAATGACCGGGACGTGACGCACCACAAAAGTTGTCGGTCAGTCCGGGCACTGTGACCTTGGTCGCCATATCGAGTCCGAACGGATACAGCGTCCCCACGTCGGGGGCGAAGATGAGGTCCGCCGGTGTCTTCTTGAGTTGCCGCTGGTCACGTTCGAGCGTCCGCGGGTAGTCCTCGAAGTCCTCACCTTCACCAAATTGCGTGGGATTGACGAAGATCGTGACAATGACGCGTTCCGCGTGTTCCTTCGCCAAATCCACGAGCGCGAGGTGACCCTTGTGCAGGTTACCCATCGTCGGCACGAGTGCAATGTGCTCGCCCTGATGACGCCACTCGGCGATATGCTCCGCCAGCTCTTCCCTGGTGTGAACGACTAACACGTTGAACCCTCGGCTTTCAGGAGAAGCAATGCTGCGGCTCCGGGTACGACTTGTCCTTGACGGCCCTGACGTACGAACTCAGCGCCGCCAGCGGCGAGTCGCAGCCGGCCTGGAAGTTCTTCACGAACCGCGGCGTCCGACCCTGCGTGATGTCGAGGATGTCGTACAACACGAGA
This sequence comes from Woeseiaceae bacterium, assembly GCA_041574455.1. Taxonomy (GTDB): domain Bacteria; phylum Pseudomonadota; class Gammaproteobacteria; order Steroidobacterales; family Woeseiaceae; genus UBA1847. The sequence continues at coordinate 29,191 of JBFFOM010000008.1, forward strand.
ATCTGACCATCGACATGTGGGCCTGCACCGATGCCGATGACCGGCACGTCGAGTGCCGAGGTGACTGCTTGCGCCACCTCATTCGGCACGCACTCGAGCAGCACGATATCCGCCCCGGCGTCCTGCAGGCGCTGCGCCGATGCCAGCATCTCCCTGGCCTGGTCCGGCTCGCGACCCTGCACCTTGAATCCGCCGATCTTGTGCACGGACTGCGGTTTGAGACCGAGGTGCGCACAGACCGGGATATCGTGACGCGCCAGGTGCTCGACGATAGTGACCTGGTCGTCACCGCCCTCGAGTTTCACCATCATGGCGCCGCCCTCCTGCATCAGGCGCACAGAATTATCGAGCGCCTGCGCAGGTTCGGTGTAACTCATGAACGGCATGTCCGCGACCAGAAACGCGCGACGCAAACCGCGTGCAACGGTACGGCAGTGATAGATAATGTCGTCAACCGTGACCGGGACCGTAGTGTCGTGACCCTGGATCACCATGCCGAGTGAGTCGCCGACAAGCACGACATCGGTGCCTGCCGCATCAACGAGCACCGCGTAGCTTGCGTCATACGCGGTCAGGCAGGCGATCGGCTCTCCCTCGGCCTTCATCTTGCGCAACGTGGAGACGTTTACGGGCGGCGCGGACATGCCGCGTTGTTCCAAATGAGTGTACATCGTGTATTTCCGTCAGCCGAATGCTGCCGCCACCGGGTTGAAGAAATGACGACCGCCGGTCGTGCGCTCGATCTGCGCGAACAGTTGCTCGAAATCGGCCTCATTATTGACCGGATCGATCTGCGATGCATTGACTATGAGCAACGGACCCTCGTCATATTCGTGGAAGAACCTGGCGTAGGCATCGCACAACTTCTCGAGGTATGAACGCTCCACGAAGCGATCGTAGCTGGCATCGCGCCGCGCGAGGCGCTGCAGCAGGGAGTCAACCGACGCCTGCAGATAGATCACCAGATCGGGTACCGGCGGATCGACATCGAGGTTATCGAGGATCTGGTCATACAACTTGAGCTCCTCGGCGTCGAGATTGATTTCGGCAAACAGCCGATCCCGTGTGAACAGGTAGTCCGAAATGCGCGTCGTTGCAAACAGGTCGGACTGACGCAGATCCTCGATCTGCCGCGCCCGTGCAAACAGGAAGAACATCTGCACCGGCAGCGCCGCCGAGCGACTGTCACGGTAGAAACGTTCGAGGAACGGGTTTTCCTCGACCTGTTCGAGGACCAGCTCGGCATCCAGGCTTGCCGCGAGACGACGTGCCAGCGCGGTCTTGCCTACGCCAATCGGGCCCTCAATGGCAATGTATCGGGATTCGCTCATACGATGCGGGAAATCTTCGGCTCGTCCATGTTGACCGGCAGTCCGGTGACCCGGCCCAGGCCCGGGATCACGAGATCCGGCGCAATCTCTCCAAGGGGCAACAATACAAAATTTCGCTGAGCAATGCCCGGATGGGGAACGCTCAGCCCGGGCTCGTCAATCCTGGCGCCGGAATAGACCAGCAGGTCAAGATCGAGCACTCGCGGCCCCCAACGCGTGCCATCTCGGTCGCGCCCTTGTCGGTGCTCGATTTCCTGCAATTCGGTCAGCAATGCGCGCGGCGGCAGGGTCGTCAGCAGCGCTGCCGCGGCATTCACGAAATCCGGCTGCTCGACGCCGCCAAATGGCGTCGATCGATACAGCGAAGAAGCAGCCAGCAATTGCGTTCCCGGTATTTCTGCAAGCAGACCCAACGCATCGTCGATCTGGCGTGCCGGTAACTGCAAATTGCTACCCAGCCCGACGTAAGCCGGGTACCAGTGGGGCCGCGTCGTCATTGCTCTTGCGCCGGTTTGCGGCGGCGGCGTCGTGGCCGCCTTCGCTGGCCATCCGAGCCCGATTGTCCGACCTGGAAACTCGCGGCCCGCTGGGCCGCCGACTGGGCCTGGACATCGGTCCAGAAACTCGCCGTTTCCTTGCTGGCGAGATCCACGTCGGCGAGCAGTAGCATGAAATCGTAAGCAGCCCGGAAGCGCCGGTGATCGAGCAGTTTCATGGCGCGCTTACCGCGCTTGAACTCGAAGCGCGGCTGCAACGCCAGCATTTCGCGCATCGGGATCGTAAAGCGTTTGGGGATCGATATGCGCCGCTGCTGCTGCGCGACGATTTCGTAGGCAGCCAGGGCCAATGACTGTGACTCTGACATCTTCTCCTCGGAACGCCGTATCGCAGCGAGCTTCATGATTGGCTGCCACAGGAATACGGCGAGCAGGAACATCGGCGTAACCGACTTGCCCTGGCGAACCCGCCGGTCCGTGTTTTGCAGCGCAGCACGGGTGAAGCGCAAGAAATCCTCGTCCTTTGCCAGTTCCTCGCAGGTTGCCGGAAAAATTTCACGAAACAGGCCGTGGTCGCGAAGCAGGTCAAAGGTGCGCTCGGCGTTGCCCGCCTGAAACATCTTGAGGAACTCGTCGAACAGCCTTGCTGCCGGCACGTTGGTCAGCAAGTGCGCATGACGATCGATCGACTGGATAACCGCAGCGTCGATTTCGAAACCCAGTTTCGCGGCGAAGCGTACCGCGCGCAGCATGCGCACCGGGTCCTCGCGCATGCGTTTATCCGGGTCACCGATCAGGACGATGCGCTTCTTCCGGATGTCGTCAAATCCACCCGTGTAGTCCCAGATACTGAAGTCGGCGATGTTGTAATACAGCGAATTGCAGGTGAAATCGCGCCGCCACACATCCTCGTCGATCGTGCCGTAGACGTTGTCCCGCAGGATGCGACCTTCTGCATCGCTGTGGTGGTCATCGTCCTCATGGATGGCCGCGGCACGAAATGTAGCGACCTCGATGATTTCCGGACCGAAGCGCACATGCGCGAGACGAAAGCGACGGCCGATCAGTCGGCAGTTGCGAAACAGCGCCTTGACCTCCTCCGGTGTCGCGTCGGTTGCGACATCGAAGTCCTTCGGGTGCAGTTCGAGCATGGCATCGCGCACGCAGCCGCCCACGAGGAAGGCCTGGTAGCCCGCCTTGTTCAATCGGTACAGAACCTTGAGTGCGCTGTCGGAAAACTCAGCCCGCGTGACGTTGTGATCCGGCCGCGGGATTATTCTTGGTTCTTTGGACCCGTACTTCGGGTGCTTCTTCAACGATCGATCCGTATGGAGGTCAGTAATGGCGCCGTATGATACCAGTTCGCATCGGATGCACAGCCACCTCTTCCAATACGTCGCGCCAATCGTATAATAGCGCCCCCGGTCCACAAGGACCGGCCACTACGCTCCCTTCGTCTAGCGGTTAGGACTCCGCCCTCTCACGGCGGCAACAGGGGTTCGAGTCCCCTAGGGAGTACCAGACATCAAGAAGGCCCGCCTTGCGCGGGCCTTTTGATAAAATCCCCCCATGGACACCATCGATATCGGCAAGAGACTCCTCCAGGCTATCCAGGACAGCGACGCAGCCACTGCAGGCCAGCTCATTCTCGAACTCGAGGGCGCAGCTCGTGATCTGCGCGAAGAAAATGCGCGCCTGCGAGAGCGAGTCGCTGAACTCGAAATCCAGATCGATCTCGTCGACTCCATGATCTTCGACGGCACGTTTTACTGGCGTGGCAAAGGCGACGAGCGCCAGGGGCCCTACTGCCAGAAATGCCTCGATGGCGAACGTCGGGCCGTCAGACTCCACTTTGTCGACAAGACGGTTTCCGGCTACAAGTCGCAGTGGTGGGAGTGCCACAACTGCCAGACCCAGATTCAGGTCTAGTCGCTCACGTCAGCCTGTGGAGGCCGGAACCGGCACGAAAGCGTGCCAGACGATCTTCCATTCTCCGTCAGTCTTCCGGAGCACGTCGAGGTAACGGTTCGTGTGGTAGGACGGGTCCGACGCCGGCGCAAATCGCGCCGAAGCTGTGCCTTTATAGCGCCGAACGGCAAAGTCACGTTCGACAATCGAGACAATTTCGCTGTACTCATTGGTCAGCAATTCCACACCCTTGAAACCAGTGACATAGAACTCGAGGATTGCGGCTTTGCCCTCTATCGGGTCTCGCCCGGCCGGTAACAGGACGGCGTCCTCCGAGAAATAACCGACGTACCGTTCCATCGACTCGTTCGCAGGCAAGCCGGACACGATCATTGCCGAAATCTCGTGCAGCTGGGCCTCCAGGTCTTCAATGTCGCCAGCGAACGCCGCCGACCCTGATAAAAGCAACGCAAGAAACATCGCAAGTGAGCGCATTGCAACCTCCTCAATCACACCATGTTTTTGATCACGACCACGAGCGTCCAGATCAGCAGTACCGCGCTGGGCAGAAACGAAAGCGTAAAGCCGGGGCTCCTCGAGCCGGGGTCTTTCAAATACTCAGCGCGGTAGATAAAACGGCCGACGATGTAAACAAGGCCGATGATTGCCCCGTAGTTGGGGCTAACAAAGTACGCGTGCATCCATAGCGCCGGCAGGAACATGATCAACTGCTCGGCGGTATTGAGATGGACACGGTTCATGCGCTCGTACTCCGGGTGACCCGACTGTACCGGCGCCGACAACCCGTGCTTACCACGCGTCTGCGCTACCTGGATACCAAACAATGTGTACTGCGCCAACGCCAGGAATGTGATGATCACTGTTGCTTCCATACCGTTCCCCTGTTGTTGATATGATCGGCGACATGCACCCCACCAGCAACACGTCGAATGACTCGTTTCTCAGCGATGTATTCGGCATCCGGCGCGATGAAATCGTCGCGGTCGCATGGTCGTTTGCATACTTCTTTTGCGTGCTTTCTTCTTACTATATCCTGCGGCCGGTCCGCGAGACCATGGCCGTAGACAGTGGCCCGAATACCATACCGTATCTATTCATTGGAACGTTCTTCGCGATGCTTGTCGCGACGTCCCTTTTCGGCTGGATCGCATCGCGCTACCCGCGCCGGGTGTTTCTTCCCTGGGTCTACCTGTTCTTTGTTGCCAATATCCTGATCTTCTGGTTCGTATTCTCCCAGTTTCGGTCGGCCGGCGAGGACTATGTGTGGCTGGGACGCGTCTTCTTCGTGTGGATCAGCGTCTTCAATCTGTTTGTTGTCTCCGTTTTCTGGAGTTTCATGGCCGACATCTACACGCGAGAACAGGGGCGGCGACTGTTTGGCTTCATTGCCTCGGGTGGCAGCATCGGTGCATTGCTCGGCGGTATTCTGACGAGTCGCATCGTCGTTGCGATTGGCTTTCACGACCTCTTGCCCATTGCGGCTGCCGTCCTTCTATTCGCACTCATCTGTATGGGCAGGCTGAAGGAATGGGTGCACCAGGAACACGCAGACGAGATCGAACAGACTTTCGATAGTAAAGAGCCGCTGGGCGGCAGCCCGTTTGCCGGAATTACGCTAGTTCTCTCGTCGAAATATTTCCTCGCGATATCTCTAATGTCGGTCATCGCGAGCCTGCTCGGGACAGCACTCTACATGTTCCTCGCCGAGATGATTCAGACCGCGATTCCGAACGCGGACGAACAGACTCGCTTCTTCTCGAACATGAATAACTGGCAGAACGGCCTGGCCCTCTTGATCCAGATGTTTGCCGTCAAGCAAGTTGTTATCCGTTTCGGTATCGGGAGATCGCTCGTACTTTTCCCGTTGGTGACGATGGTCGGATTCGCGGTGCTTGCCCTTGAACCGACCCTGATGGTCGTCGCTGTTCTCACCGTGGTGCGACGCGCATTGGGGTTCGGCTTCACGAAGCCATCGACGGACATGCTCTATTCCGCCGTCACGCCCGAAGAAAAATACAAAGCCAAGAACGCCATTGATACAGCCGTCTACCGGGGTGGCGACGTCTTTGGCACGTGGACGATCAAATTGCTGCAGATACTCGGGTTTGGCGTGGCAGGCATCTCGATCGCGATGCTGCCATTCACCGTAGTGACCGTATTCGTCGCGCTGTGGCTGGGCGCCGAATACAAGCGTCAGGCCAGGTCTTTGCACGAAAGAGGTGTGCTATGAACGACTGGACGCGCAGGGAATTTGTCGCCGCAAGTGCAGCCCTGGGCATCGCACCGGCATTTGCCGCGGAAGCTGCGATGATGACGAAAACCATCCCGTCATCAGGCGCGGCGCTGCCGGTCGTTGGCCTGGGCACTTACTCGGTGTTCGACGTGAACAGCACGCCCGCCGAGATTGCGCTGCGCCGGGATATCGTCGGCAAGCTGGTTGCAGCCGGCGGATCGCTGCTCGACACGTCCCCTATGTACAACCGCGCGGAGAAAGTCATCGGCGACGTCATCGCAGCCCGTGCGAAACGCGATGATTTGTTCCTGGCAACCAAAGTCTGGATCGATGGCAGGGACGCTGGCATAAAACAGATGCAGCGGTCCGCGGATCTGATGCGGACCGATGTCATCGACCTGATGCAGGTTCACAACCTCCGGGACACGAGTGTGCACATGGCGACGATTCGCGAGTGGCAACAGGACGGGCGCATCCGCTACAACGGGCTCACCCACTACACCGCGGGCGCGCACAGGGCACTTGCGAGCGCAATGCAGGAGCACAAACCGGAATTCATCCAGATCAACTATTCCCTCGGCGAGCGTGAGGCGGAGGAGCGCGTCCTGCCGCTGGCGCAGGAACTCGGCATAGCCGTATTGATCAACCGGCCCTACCAGGCGGGCCGCCTGTTCGGAGCAGTGCGCGGCAAGGAGTTACCCGGTTTCGCGCGAGAGTTCGCCGCCAGCTGGGGCCAGTTCTTCCTGAAATTCATCATCAGTCATCCTGCCGTTACCTGCGTCATTCCGGCGACCAGCAAGTTACATCACATGATCGATAATCTCGGCGCGGGATTCGGTAAGATGCCGGACTCAACCATGCGTCAACGCATGGCCGAGTTTTTCGCAGACCTTTAGACACCATGCAAAACACGGGACTCCTGCGCCGCTTCGCGGCAATTCTCTATGACTGCCTGCTGGTCGCTGCCCTGCTGTCCCTTGCGACGGTTCCGTTTATTGCAACGCGCGGCGGCGAACCGGTTGAGATTGGAGAGAACACCGCATACCGCGTCATTCTCGCGCTGGTGATCTTCCTGTTTTTCACGGGCTACTGGACCTGGCGCGGTCGTACGCTGGGCATGCAGTCGTGGGGTTTGCAGCTCGAGACCATGGACGGTAACAGGCCGACATTTGCCCGGGCAAGCATGCGTTTCTTCGCGGCGATCCTGTCCTGGGCACCCCTGGGTCTCGGCTTCCTGTGGCAGCTGTGGGACAGGGACAAGCTCGCCTGGCACGACCGCATCAGCGGCACCCGGCTGCGTTATTACCCGAAGGCGGCCTAGCGTATTCGCGCCAGCGCGAACAGCGTGATGAAGCAGAGCACCGCGAACGGCAACCAGTTGACGACAGCAGGATTCAGGTTGAACACCTGTCCGGAGTTTGCCAGCGTCTCACTGGCGAGGTAATACGCCAGGCCGATCACGACCCCGATAACGAGGCGACTGCCCGTACCGCCGCTGCGCAATGAGCCGAACACGAACGCCAGCGACAGGATCGGCATGACGAGAACCGTCAACGTGCGGGAGGCGCGATACCAGATCTCAGACTCGTATTGGGATGCGTCGAGATTATTGCGCCTCAGATAGTCGATATACAGCAACAGGCCGCGCGCCGACAGGCTCAGCGGTTTTACGAATGAATTGCCCAGCAATTCCGAATTGACTTCAAACGACTCGACGGCCACCGACGACTGCACGACCTGCACGCCATCGTCCTGGAAACGCGTCTCGCGCAGGTTCTCGAGGATCCAGTTGTCATTATCGTCGATACCCGAGTTTTCCGCTTGCGCAATCGACGCCAACTTGTTGTCGTCGTCGAAGCGGAACAGGTAGATCGACCCGAACTCGAACTCGGCGTTGACCCGTTCGAGGTGCAGGTACACGGGACCGTCCTTGACCCAGGCCGAATTCCCGAGGTCATCATCTTTCTGGTAACGCGCTTCCATGCGCATGTCACGCGCATAAAAGTCGAGCGGCGGGCCGATGAACTCACCGATGAGTCCCGTAACCACGAGCAAGACAAAACCGGAAACGGCCACCATCCTTGCCAGTCTCGCAGTCGACAGACCCGATGAACGCATAACGGTGATCTCGCTGTTACCTGCGATCGCGCCCAGCCCGAGCAGGGAACCGATCAGTGCCGCAACCGGCAACATTTCAAACGCGAGGTTAGGTAGCCGCAGTGCCGCGTACAGGATCGCCTGTGGCGTCTGGTAGTCGCCCTGGACGTCATCGAGTTCGGCGATGAACTCGAACAGGCCGGCGATGGCCAGCAACACGACCAGCACCAGTGCCGTGCTCGAAATAATCGTGCGCATCAGGTACTGGCTGAGGATACTCATGAGAACATCCTCCGGTGCCAACCGTTCTGCATCCCCACCAGGGCAATCGTCAGCAACAGCACACCACCATGTACCCACCAGATTCCGATCTGCGGATGCACCGCACCGTCTTCAGTCCAGGCTTTTGCTGCACTGAGCAGATTGAAATAGACAATGAACACGAGCAGCCCGATCGCGATGCGACCGTAACGTCCCTCTCGCGGCCTGCTGCGCGCCAGCGGCACGGCGAGCAAAGCCAGCAGGATCGTCGCCACCGGGATACTGAAGCGCCACTGGCGCTCGGCAATGTGCTCGAGATGGGTCGATCGCATGAGATCGACAAAGCGCATGGCACGCGGTTGCGGGTCAGAGGGCGTCAGGCTCGGGAGTTGATAGGGGATGCCGTGTTCGACGAACTCGACGACGCGGAACTCGGCGGTTCCCGGCACACCCTCGTACCGACGACCTTCGTGCAGGACCAGCAGGCGCGTATCGGGGTCCTCCGCCTCGACCTGCTCACCGCGACGGGCTATCACGACTTCGACATTCCTGTCACCGACCCTGCGCTCCAAGAACACGTTGTGCATGGATCCATCGGCAGACACGCTTTCCCCATAGACCACGGCCTCGTCCGGCCCGAACACGGTGAATCGCCCCGGCTCGATACTACCGAGGTCAGCCTCGCGACGGGCCTCCGCCTTGATGCGATCGATCTTGGCCAGTGCTTTTGGCGAGCCTTCGATCGACAGCCAGGCAACACCCAGCGCCAGCGGTACGAGCAGGAACACCAGCGGACGGTAGATACCTGACATCCCGACCCTGCACGCCATCATTGCCGGCATTTCACTGTCGCGATACAGCCTGCCCAGCGCCAGCATCACGGCCAGGAACAACCCGATCGGGACCAGCAGCGTCAGATACTGCGCGGCGGACAGGCCGATGACCTCGAATACCGCGTCCTTGGGCAATCTGCCCTTCGCTATATCGCCGAGTACCCGGGCAAACTGGTTTGTCAGCAGGATCATCAGGAGAACCATCGTGACCCCAAGCCAGGTCACGGCGATCTCGCGGAAAATGTAGCGATCAAGAATGCGCTTCACGGGTCGGGATGGCGTAGCTGCGTCAGGCTTAAACGGTTAGACTACCCGATTGTTTTGGCCGTGACAGCTCTGCAGAACAACAAGGCAGAAAAGGACTTATGGAATATTTCACGACGACGAGTAGCGCCGCGAGGCGCACAGCCGATTGCGTCATTGTAGGTGTCTACGCGCGTGGCAAGCTTGGTACCGGCGCAGCAGACATCGATGGAGCGAGCCAGGGGCACCTTACCGGCCTGCTGAAGTCCGGCGACATTGCGACGTCTCCCGGCCGCTGCGTAGTGCTGAGAGGGGTCTCTGGCGTACGGGCGAAACGCATTGCCGTGGTCGGCCTCGGGAAAGTATCGAAGTTCAATTGCAAGGTCTATCGCCGGGCAATCACGGCAGCGATAACTGCGCTCGACGGCAGCAAGACCGGCAAGATTCTGAACACACTGACGCTCGAGAACGTCAAGGACAGCAATCCCTATTACCTCGCGCGCCATGCCATAGAAGCGGTGGGCAGCACCATGTATCGCTTCGACTCAATGAAGAGTGGGCGCAAGAAGAAGCCGATGCCGCTTACGTCATTCGGTCACTCGATCGCAAAACGCGGGGACGCGACGAAAGTGATGCGTGGCTCCGAGCACGGCGAGGGTATTGCCAAAGGCGTGCGCGTCGCGAGGGATCTCGGCAACCTGCCGGCCAACGTGTGCACGCCGAGCTACCTCGCGCGCACGGCGAGGAAACTTGCCGCGGGTAACGGCAGGCTGACGACGACGATCCTCAATGAAGCGGAAATGAAGAAACTCGGCATGGGCTCGCTGCTGTCGGTCACGGCGGGCACCGCCGAACCGGCGAAGCTCATCGTCATGAAATACCGCGGCGCAGGTAGCGATAAGCCCGTCGTGCTCGTCGGCAAGGGCGTTACTTTCGACACCGGCGGCATCTCGCTGAAACCCGGGCCGGCGATGGACGAGATGAAGTTCGACATGTGCGGGGCGGCAGGCGTCATCGGCACGATGGCAGCCGTGGCGCACATGAAGTTGCCGATCAACCTCAACATTGTCGTACCGGCAGTCGAGAACATGCCGAGTGGCAAGGCCACGAAACCCGGTGACATTGTCAAAAGCATGTCCGGTCAGACGATCGAAGTCCTCAATACGGATGCTGAAGGCCGACTCATCCTGTGCGACGCCCTCACCTATTCAAGGCGCTTCAAGCCGGCTGCGATTATCGACGTTGCCACACTTACCGGAGCATGCGTCGTCGCCCTGGGTGCCCACCGCACAGCGATCATGAGCAACAGTGACGCATTGCGCGAAGAGATCTTCGCAGCTGGCGACGACGCCGAAGATCGTGGCTGGCCGATGCCTCTCGGCGACGAATACGCGGCGCAACTCAAGAGCAATTTTGCGGACATGGCCAACATCGGTGGTTCCGGAGGCGGCGCGGTGACGGCGGGTTGCTTCCTGGGCAAATTTACTGACGGCATGGAATGGGCCCATCTGGATATCGCGGGTACGGCCTGGAAAACAGGACCCAAGAAAGGTGCCACCGGACGGCCGGTCCCGATGTTGTCGCAACTGCTGCTGGCACGCTGCGGCGCCCTTCCCTGAGCGGCAATCAGAACGGCTTCTCATGGCACGCGTCGATTTCTACATTCTCGCGCAGGCTGACGAGCACGCGCGCCACATGCTCGCGTGCAAGCTCGCGGAGAAGGCCTGGCGCCTCGATAATTCGGTGTATATCCACGCGAAGAACCGCTCCGAAGCCGAGCATCTCGACCAGCTGCTGTGGACGTTCCGCGACGGCAGCTTCGTACCACACGGGCTCCTCGGGCGTAACGACGGCACCGAAACATCGCCGATCCTTATCGGCTGCGACGCCGAGGGCGTCGCGGCGCGCGACCTGCTGATCAACCTCGACGACGAGATCCCTCCTTTCGTCGAGGGTTTTCCCCGCGTCGCGGAACTTGTAACCTCCGACGAACATTGCCGTTCCTTAAGTCGCAGGCGGTACGCGAGCTATCGTGGCCAGGGACACGAACTCAACACGCATAGACTCTGATGGACAAGTCCTACCGCCCCGAAGACATCGAACAGCGTATCTACGAGCGCTGGGAAAACAATGGCTGGTTCGCCCCGAGCGGCGACGGCACGCCCTACTGCATCATGATCCCGCCACCCAATGTGACGGGCACGCTGCATATGGGCCATGGCTTCGGCGACACGATCCAGGATGCCCTGACCCGTTACCACCGGATGCTCGGCCATCGAACCCTGTGGCAACCGGGCATGGACCACGCCGGGATCGCGACGCAGATGGTCGTCGAGCGCCTGCTCAATAACGAAGGCAGGACCAAGCACGATCTCGGCCGTGACAAGTTCGTCGAGCGCGTGTGGCAGTGGAAGGAAGAATCGGGCGGCATCATCGCGAAGCAAACTCGTCGGCTCGGCGCGTCGGTCGACTGGAGCCGCGATCGCTTTACGATGGACGAAGGCTGTTCCGCAGCCGTCAAGAAAGTCTTCATCGACCTGTACGAGGAGGGCCTCATCTATCGGGGCAAGCGCCTCGTGAACTGGGACCCGGTCCTGCACACGGCCCTGTCCGATCTCGAAGTGCTCTCCGACGATGAGGCCGGAAATCTCTGGCATTTCCGGTATCCGCTGGCTTCCGGTGATGGTCATCTCGTCGTCGCCACGACACGTCCCGAGACCATGCTCGGCGACAGCGCGGTCGCTGTGCACCCCGAGGACGAACGTTACAAGGATATCGTCGGCCAGCACGTCCTCCTGCCGATCGTCGGTCGACGCATTCCAATCATCGCGGACGACTACGTCGATCCCGGGTTCGGCACGGGTTGCGTGAAGATCACACCTGCGCACGACTTCAATGATTACGACATCGGCATGCGCCACGGTCTCGGGATGTACAACATCCTGACCGACGACGCCGCACTCAATGACGAGGTGCCCGAGGCGTATCGTGGACTCGACCGCTTCGTTGCCCGCGACAAGATCGTGGAGGAGTTCAGGAAACTCGGTCTGCTGGAGGAAATCGAGGATTACACGGTCAAGATCCCGCGTGGCGATCGCTCGCATGCAGTCGTCGAGCCGTACCTGACCGACCAGTGGTACGTGAAAATCGAGCCACTGGCGCAACCCGCAATCGAGGCCGTTGAAACCGGCAAGATCAGGTTCGTTCCCGAGAACTGGTCGAAGACCTATTTCGAGTGGATGTACAACATCCAGGACTGGTGCATCAGCCGCCAGCTCTGGTGGGGGCATCGCGTACCGGCCTGGTACGACAAGGACGGAAACGTGTACGTCGGACACGACGAAGACGACGTTCGCAAGAAGCATGGGCTTGATGATGCGGTTCAGCTCGAGCAGGACACCGATGTACTCGACACCTGGTTCTCGTCGGCGCTGTGGCCATTCAGCACGCTCGGCTGGCCAGAGAAGACCGACGCGCTCGAGGAGTTCTACCCGGGCAACGTTCTCGTCACGGGATTCGACATCATTTTCTTCTGGGTTGCGCGCATGATCATGATGGGAATCAAGTTCATGGACGACGTGCCATTTCGCGAGGTGTACATCCACGGCCTGATCCGCGACGCCGACGGGCAGAAGATGTCGAAGTCGAAAGGCAACGTCCTCGACCCGCTGGATCTCATCGACGGCATCGATCTCAAGTCGCTCGTCGAGAAACGAACGGCTGGCATGATGCAGGATCATCTTGCGCCCAGGATCGAGCAAGTCACACGCAAGCAGTTCCCGGATGGCATCGACCAGTTCGGTGCCGATGCGCTGCGCATGACGTTCGCGGCGCTGGCAACGACCGGGCGTGATGTACGTTTCGATCTCGGACGAATTGAAGGTTACAAGAACTTCTGCAACAAGCTGTGGAACGCTGCTCGCTACGTCCTGATAAACACCGAGTCGCTCGACGACGGTGACGTCGCGCACAGTGTTGCGGACCGCTGGATTCGTTCAAAACTCGACGCAACGACCCGGGAAATGCACAAGCATTTCAGGACCTATCGCCTCGATCTCGCGGCGCAGGCAATCTACGAATTCACCTGGCATGAATACTGCGACTGGTACCTCGAACTGTCGAAACCGATCCTGCAAGCGGACGAGTCCCCACCTGAATTGCAGCGCGGCACGCGCCGGACCTTGATCGACACGCTCGAGTCTATCCTGCGTCTGTTACACCCGCTGATGCCGTTCATCACCGAGGAGATCTGGGAACAGGTCGCACGACGCGCCGGCATCGATGGCAACACGATCATGCTAAGGCCCTATCCCGAAGCCGCTGAGGATGCGTCTGACGAGGCTGCGGTCGCGGACATCGAATGGATCAAGCAGTTCATTCTTGGCATCCGACAGATTCGCGGAGAAATGGACATATCCCCTGGCAAGGCGCTGCCGGTACTGTTGCAGCACGCAAGCGCAGCCGATCGCGCGAGGGTGCACGAGCACACGCAGCTGTTGCAGCGCGTCGGCCGCGTAGCGTCTGTCGAAGTCGTCGAAGGCGAGCCGCCGGCCGCGGCGACGGCCCTGCTGGGTGACATGCGTCTGCTGGTCCCGATGCAAGGCCTGATCGACGTCGACGCAGAGCGAGCCCGTCTCGACAAGCAGATGGACAGGACCAGGGCCGAACTGGCCAAGGCCAAGGGCAAACTCGCTAACGAAAATTTCGTGAACAATGCCCCAGAGGCCGTGGTCACACAGGAACGTGAGCGGGTCGTCGAGTTCGAGAAGACCATCACACAATTGACAGAGCAATTGCAGAAACTCGACGAACTTGCTTGACGCGGGAAGCGGTCGCGATATGGTGGCTACAGCCCAAATATACGTAAGGACCGAGGAATGCAGCGCTCAACCACACTCGAGACCGTACCGGCCGGCCGTACTGCCCAGCATGCGGTCGTCGACCAGGCGCGCGCCGCGCTCGGTCGCATCATCCTCGGGAAGGAGGAGCAAATCTCCCTGGCCATTGCCTGCCTGCTGGCCCGTGGCCACCTGTTGATCGAAGACCTGCCGGGACTCGGCAAGACGATGCTGGCGCAGGCCCTGGCCCGCGTGCTCGGCCTCAGCTTCAGTCGCATCCAGTTCACCAGCGACCTGCTGCCGGCCGATATCGTCGGCGTTTCCGTGTTCCGCCGGGACAGCGGCGAGTTCGAATTTCAGCCAGGCCCCGTATTCGCCCAGCTGATTCTGGCCGACGAGGTGAATCGCGCGACGCCCAAAGCACAAAGCGCGCTGCTCGAAGCCATGGAAGAACACCAGGTGTCCGTCGACGGGAATACGCGCGACTTGCCGACCCCGTTTTTCGTCGTCGCAACGCAGAACCCGGGCGATCAGATCGGTACGTTCCCGTTGCCCGAATCGCAGCTCGATCGCTTCCTGATGCGCGTCGAGATCGGCTACCCCAACGAAGAAAGTGAGCGCGAACTCATTGCCGGCGAGGACCGCCGCGAGATGCTGAAGGAAATCGGGGCAGTGGCCGGCCCCGACACGCTGATCTCACTGCAGCAGGAAGCACGCCAGGTGCCCGTGACCGAGGCACTTGTCAGCTATATCCAGGCGCTCGTGCGCCACACGCGCGAATCGGCCGATATCGAGATCGGCCTGTCACCGCGTGCCGCCCAGGCACTCATCGCCGCCGCTCGCGCCCATGCCTTCGTGGACAAACACACGGGCGTGTTCCCTGACGATGTCCAGGCGGTGTTTGCCGCCGTGGCCGGTCACCGTCTCAAACCTGCGGGCAGCACACGCTTCCGCAGCCCGGCCGAGCTTTGCCAGCATGTCCTCGATTCCGTGGCCATTCCCTGACGTACGCGGCTATTTCTCGACGCTGAAGCAACGCGGTCAGAACCGTGCCCGCACCTGGGCACGCCAGCGCCAGGGGCGCGATCCCGCGACCACGACGCTGCGGCCAAGACGCGTTTACATCCTGCCGACCGGCGTCGGACTGGTATTCGGGCTCATGGCATTCGCCATGCTGCTCGGTTCCATGAATTACAACAACAACCTCTCGTTCGTACTGACGTTCGTGCTGATCGGCATGGGTTTCGTCGCCATGCACCAGTGCCAGCGCAATCTCGTCGGTCTCGAGCTGACCTTTGCCGGGGCGGATGCCGTATTTGCCGGTCAGGCCATGCGCTATCGGATAGCGGTCACCAACAATGCCAGGAACGCACGCTATGGCATTCGCCTTTACGCCCCCGATACGTCGAGTGACATCCATGATCTGCAAGCCGGCGAAAGCAAGATCTTCATCCTGCCCGTGCCGACGGAACGTCGTGGCCGGCTGGCCCTCGAACGCTTCGGTGTCCGGACGCTGTTCCCGTTCGAACTCTTCCGCAGCTGGGCCTGGCTGCACATGGACATCAGTGGACTCGTATACCCGGCGCCCGCCGCACATGCCCCGCAACCGCCGCCAACAATGTCCGCGAGGGGCCATCGCCAGCACGATGCACGCGGTGAGGAAGATTTCGCAGGACTGCGCAAGTATCACGAAGGCGATTCACCTCGCCATGTTGCGTGGAAAGCCTTCGCGCGCAGCGGGCAATTGCTCTCAAAGCAGTTCGCGGGCGCCGATACGAGCAGTCAGTGGTTCGATTTTGACGAGATTGAGGCCGCCGACATCGAACGGCGCCTGTCGATTCTGACGCGCTGGATCGTCGATGCGGACAGGAAACTGGAAGATTACGGATTGCGTGTGCCCGGTGCCGAGTTCCCGCCCGCACACGGTGATGCGCATCGGCGCCGTTGCCTCGAAGCGCTGGCGATGTTTGATGGGAGCAAGAGTTGATGGCCAGGCCGCGCGGTACTGACGGTTCGCTACTAGCCAGTCTCCCGTGGACGCTCGGGGCGCTGTTCGTCTCCGTCGTGCCTCATGTACCCTATCTGCCGCCGTGGATCACCGGTGCGTTCATAGGCTGCGCCATGTGGCGCTACGCCATCGAGAAACGACGCCGTCCGCTGCCGCGCAGCTGGGTCCGCGCGCTCCTCGCACTCGGCTGCTTCCTCGGTGTCCTTGCGACCTATTCGTCAATCAGCGGCGTGGGACCGGGTTCCGCGTTGCTTGCGATTATGGCGGCCATGAAACTTCTGGAGACACGCAAACGGCGCGATCAGTTCGTGTTGCTGTTCCTGTCTGTATTCCTGGTCATGTCGTCATTACTGCGCGAGCAATTCCTGTGGTCGCTGCCGTACATGGTTGTGAGCGTTCTCGTCATCATGACGGCGTGGCTGCGCATGTCCGCCGGCGCGAGCCAGACGGCGCGACAGAGCGTCGCGACAGCCGCGCGACTGCTTGCCTGCGCGGCACCACTGGCCATCGCCATGTGGATCTTCTTCCCCCGCATCTCGACACCGTTCTGGGCCGTACCGATCGACACGAGTCGCGCAACGTCAGGACTCAGCGAGACCATGAGCCCTGGAGATATCAGTTCGCTGTCAATGTCCGACGCCGTTGCGTTTCGCGTGGCGTTCGCTGGCGACATTCCCGCGCCGCGCGATCGTTACTGGCGCGGCCTGGTGCTGACGAGTTTTAACGGACGGACGTGGACGAGCCGCGAACCGAGCATCAGCCGCAGCGCGCAGGACCAGATAGAAGCCCTCGGCGGGCGCGTTGAGTACGAAATCACGCTCGAGCCAACGAGGCAGCAGTGGCTGTTCGCACTCGACCTGCCGCTGCAATGGTCGCTGGGGCGCGCGGCGTTCATGGGGCCGCAGCAACAGCTGGCGCGAACGACCCCGATCGACCAGCGGATGGCGTACCGGGTTACGTCTTACACCGACTTTCGCGTTGGCAGGGACCTTTCGACCCTGTATCGAAACTGGTACTCGTCACTGCCCGAGAATGCGAATCCGCGCACAGCCGAACTCGCGCGCGAGATGCATGAAGCGGCCGGTTCGGACATCGAATTTGCCGCAGCCGTGCTCGACAAGCTGAATCGGGAGGAGTTTTACTACACGCTCGAGCCGCCGCCGCTTGGCAGCAACCCGGTCGACCGCTTCCTGTTCGATACGCGGCGCGGCTTTTGCGAGCACTACGCGTCGGCATTCGCCGTGATGATGCGCAGCGTCGGCATACCCGCCCGCATCGTGCTCGGCTACCAGGGCGGCGAAATCAATCCGCTGGGTGGCCACCTGGTCGTGCGGCAATCCGACGCGCACGCGTGGACCGAAATCTGGATCGACGGTCGCGGCTGGTTGCGCGTCGATCCGACAGCTGCGGTCGCACCCGAACGCATCGAAATCGGTGCGAGCGATGCCGCGATTGACGGCATCGGAGAAGCCTGGGGATTCGCGGCACCTTCGCGCCTGATACACCAGGTACAGATGGCATGGGACGCATTGGACGCCAAGTGGAACGAGTGGATTCTCGGTTACGGTCCGGAGAACCAGAACTCTTTCATGGAATGGCTGGGTATCCACGAACCAACCTGGCGGAAGATGATGCTGATCCTGATTACGCTCGTCATAGCGATGATCATGGGTATCAGCGTCCTGCTGATGATCCGCTACCGTCCGCCGCCGAAGGACGAAGCCGCGCAGTTGTATGCCCGGTTTATTCGCAAGACCGGCATGCAGCCGGCAACGGGGGAGACGGCGCGGCATTTCGCGATTCGCGTGCGCACCGCAGGTGCGGTCCCCGATGCTGCCGTCGTGGCCGTCACCGAGGCCTACATGGACGCGCGCTACGGTGGCATCGAAGACGCCGGGTCGAAACTGCGAGAGGCGGTTGCCGCTATCCGCTGACCTCATTTTCACGCACCAGCAGCAACAGAAATCCACCGGCGAGGAACAGCGGGATCATCACCAGCAGCACCGCTTGCGGTTCGTCCGACAGTCGCGCGGCAATTGCGACAAGAGCTGGCCCGAGGACGTGGGCAAACTTGGTCATCATGTTGTAGAAACCGAAGAACTCGCCGGGCTGGTCGGGCGGTATCAGGCTTGCGTAAAGCGAGCGGCTGAGGCCCTGCACGCCGCCCTGCATACAGCCGATGACGATGGCCATGATGTAGAACTCGCGCACATTGCTCATCTGCAGGCCGTAGATGCACACACCGATGTAGACCAGCAATGCAATCCAGATAACCTTGCGAGGGCCAAAATGATGCGCTACCAGCCCGTGCAGCAGGGTCGCCGGAAAGCCCGCGAAATTGGTCAACAGCAACGCCAGCACGAGATCCTGGTCCGCGAACCCGAGCCGTTGGCCATAGTTGACGGCCATGAAGATGACCGTGAATACGCCACCGACGTAGAGCCAGTAAGCAGCCAGGAAGATGGTCACATTTTGATACTTGCTGATTTCCCTGAACGTCGAGCGCAGCTCTTCATATGCCGCTCGAACAGTGCCGCTAGTCACCTCGATCGCGCTGTGTTTTTCCTGGACGAAAAAAAGTATCGGCAGGAGGAACAACAGCCACCAGGCGCCAACCGTGATAAAGGCGTAGCTGAAAGCTTCGGCCGTATTTTCCAGGCCGAACGTCGCTGGCGAGCGCAGCATCCACAGGTGCAGTGCCAGCAGCAATGCACCACCCAGGTACCCCAGCGCAAACCCGAGCGTGGACACCACGCCGTAATAGCGTGGCTTCGTCACATCCACGAGCAGGGAGTCATAGAATACGACCGAGGTGTAGTAGCCGATAGAGGCAAACAGGTAAACGCCAAGGGCGACCGGCCAGCTACCCTCCCCGACGAAACCCAGTGCGGCGGTCATGGTGGCACCGAGGATCGCCAGAGCCAGCAGGAAGCGCTTGCGGTACCCCCCGGCGTCGGCGATCGTGCCGAAGATCGGGGCCGTGATACACACGATGGCGCTGGCTGCAAACGTGATCCAGCCCAGCCGTTCGGTAACCGCGGCACCATCGTCACCTGCGCTCCAATATCTGAAGAGCACCATCGGAAAAAGCACGGCGAGCACACTCAGCGCAAATGACGAATTGGCCCAGTCGTAAAGCGCCCAGGAGATCGTTCGTCGTGTCAGTATCTTAGTGTTCACGCGTTTTGCGGAATCCGATGTCGGGCCAGCGCTCCTCGGTCAGGTTCAGGTTCACTCTCGTCGGAGCAATGTAGACCAGGCTGTCACCGTGATCCAGCGCGAGGTTGTCGTGGGCCTTCTTTTCGAAGTCGCTGAGCATCTTCGGGTCGTCGCATTCCACCCAACGCGCCGTAGCTACTTTGACGTCCTCAAACTGGCACTCGACTTTATATTCGTCGCGCAAGCGCGCCGCGACAACATCGAACTGCAGAGGCCCGACGGCGCCCAGAATCAAATCATTGTTGCGCAAAGGCCTGAACAACT
The DNA here is from genome assembly GCA_041574455.1 of Woeseiaceae bacterium. Classification (GTDB taxonomy): domain Bacteria; phylum Pseudomonadota; class Gammaproteobacteria; order Steroidobacterales; family Woeseiaceae; genus UBA1847. The sequence goes on from JBFFOM010000008.1 coordinate 48,944, forward strand.
GGGTCGCTCCTTCCTCGCACAGCTGTGAAAGTCCTTTCTGCAGCGCTTTCAACCGCAGCGGATCCTTGAGCACGGCGCGACGAAAAATCTCGGGCGCGAAGTTGGGGATTCCCGTAAAGCGAATCTCCTCCCCCTGCGTAAAGCTATCGCCGATATTGATCGTGCCGTGGTTGTGAATACCGATGATGTCGCCGGCGCAGGCTGTTTCCGCATGCTGCCGGTCTGCGGCGAGAAAGGTGATGGCCTCGGGGATCTTCATCTCCTTACCCAGCCGCACGTGCAGCACACGCACGCCTTTCCTGTACTCACCCGAGACAATACGCATGAAAGCGATGCGATCCCTGTGAGCCGGATCCATATTAGCCTGGATCTTGAAGACGAATCCCGTCAGCTGGTCTTCGAGCGGTCCGATGTCACGCTGTTCGCTCTCGTGTGACTGCGGTGACGGTGCGTGCCTGACAAACTCGTCCAGCAGCTCTTTGACGCCGAAGTTCGCGATCGCTGAACCGAAGAAGACCGGCGTCTGTTTTGCCGCGAGGTAATCGTCGACTGACAACTCCGGGCAGGCGCCCTTGACCAACTCGATCTCCTCGCGGAAGTCATCTGCCGTTGCGCCGAGAACCTCGCTTGCTTCGTCGGAATCCAGTCCATCGATGATGCGGATCCGGGCAGCCTTCTCGCGCCCGACCTTGTCGTAGAGGAAGATCCGGTCCTGGACCAGGTGATACACGCCTTTCAGCGAGCTGCCCATACCGACCGGCCAGGTCACCGGCGAGCACTGGATCCTGAGTACCGACTCGATCTCGTCGAGCAGTTCGATCGGCTCACGCCCGTCGCGGTCCAGCTTGTTGATGAATGTCATGATCGGCGTGTCCCTCAGGCGACACACCTCCATAAGCTTGATCGTGCGCTGTTCCACGCCCTTGGCGCAGTCGATGACCATGAGGGCAGAATCGACAGCCGTCAGCGTCCGGTAGGTATCCTCGGAGAAATCCTCGTGGCCCGGCGTATCGAGCAGATTCACGACATAATCGTTGTAAGGAAACTGCATGACTGACGAGGTAACGGAAATACCACGCTCCTGCTCGAGCGCCATCCAGTCCGAGCGGGCATGCCTGGTCGCCTTGCGACCCTTGACCGTCCCCGCAAGCTGGATTGCGCCGCCGTACAGCAGCAGCTTCTCCGTCAGCGTGGTCTTGCCGGCATCAGGATGTGAAATGATTGCGAAAGTTCGCCGCTTGCGAACTTCATTGTGTAAGTCCGGCATTAGATCAGCTGTCTGTTACGAGTTTCTTGGCAAAAACGGCCGCATCTTCGCGACCCTCATGCGCCTGGTAGTAGGCGGGCCGATTGGCTACCTGGTGAAAGCCCTTCTTCCGATAGAGCGCGATAGCACGATCATTGGACGGCCGCACTTCGAGGAATACCTGGCGAACCGATGCCGACCGCGCGCGGAACAGCAGTTCGTCGAGCAGCTTTTCCCCGTAGCCGCGCGACCGGTACTGTGGATCGACACAGATATTGAGAATATGCGCCTCGCCGGCGGCTACCGACAACACGCCGTATCCGGCGATCTCGCGGTCCCGTACGAGCACGATATTCTGGTAGCCCGCGAGCAGGCAGTCCCGAAATACGCCGTGACTCCAGGGGAATTCATAGCTGCGGCGCTCGATGTCCGACACCATCGCGAGATCGTCGTGGATCATCTCCCGGACCGTGGTCGGGGGTTCTGCCATCGGCGCAATCATGCACGCGCCTCCGCGACAAGTTTCGCAGCCAGGCAAAGATCACTCCAGGACTTTTGCTTTTGCGACGGACTGCGCAACAGGTAGGCCGGGTGATACGTGACGACCAGCGGAATACCGTCGAGATCATAGGGGCGCCCGCGCATGCGGCCGACCGGGTCGTCGGTACCGAGCAGGTTTTGCGCGGCGATCCTGCCGACGGCCAGGATGATTTTCGGGCGCACCAGCGCGATCTGGTTGTTGAGGTATTCACGACACGATGCAGCCTCGTCCGCTTTCGGGTCGCGGTTGTTGGGCGGCCGGCACTTGAGGATGTTGGCGATGAATACGCTGTCACGACTCTCCCCGATCGCAACAAGCATCTGATCCAGCAGCTTGCCGGCTCGCCCGACGAACGGCTCACCCTGCCGATCTTCCTCGGCGCCCGGAGCCTCACCGATGATCATCCAGTCCGCGTCGGGACTGCCGACCCCGAACACCGTATTGGTGCGACTTTGCGACAGTTCGCAGCGCGTGCAGCCGGCAACGCAGGCACGCAGTTCGTCCCACCCGCGGGCAGTGGACTCCTGCCCTGCGGCGGGCCGCTCGCTGCCGACATCGTTGACCGGCTCCTCCGCGTCGCGCGGCAGCCAGACATCGATGCCCATCGCCTCGAGGTAGGCGCGTCGTTGCTGTTCGGGGTGGATCATGCCGGCAATTCTGCCACTAAGGGTGAGGCACCGCACCAATAAGGTCGGATCCGGCCCTGACCGCCTGGCCGGGTTCGACCTTAACCTTGCCATCTATCGGCAGGTACACCTCGGCGAACCTGGCCAGCCTGATGTTGGCGCACCGTTGTCCCTGACCGAGACGTTCGCCGAGCCCGACGAAGGACTGTGGAGCGAAACCCATCCGGTACTCGTGAAACTGCAGCACGACGCTGCTGCCCTCGTCGGTCTCGACCCACAGCGCATTGGCCGGGCATTCGGGCGCGAGACCCTCGGTCTTCGACCGCAGATCCATAACGCGCCCCTCGATCGGACTGCGCGCCGTATAGGTCCCAAAGGCGTTGATACGAATGCGAATCCGCCAGGCTTCGCCCTGCACGACGCAATGATCGGTTGAGTCGACGGCCACGACCTTGCCATCGACCGGACTGACGATCCCCAGGGCCACCGGCGGAACTTCGCGCTCGGGATCGCGAAACAGCAAATACAGAAATACGAGGGCTGCGAGCGGCACGAGTGCGACCCACCACTTTGCATAGAGCAGCGCCAGGGCTACCATGGCCGCGGCGAGTGCGAGGAACGGGGTTCCTTCCCTTACCACGAACGGGTTGCTCTTGCCGGCCACTCTCTAATCCGCTATCGCCAGAGATGATGAACCATCTTAAGACAGAACCGGTTAGAATGCGCGCGTCATACGGAATCAGGTTTCACTCGCAATGCGTTTTTCCCAGTTCGCGCTGACGACGCTCAAGGAAGTTCCTGCGGAAGCAGAAATCGTCAGCCACAAACTCATGCTCCGGGCCGGGCTCATCCGCCGCCTCGCGTCGGGCCTGTTCACCTGGATGCCGCTCGGCCTCAGGATTCTCAGGAAGGTCGAGAAGGTGGTCCGCGAGGAGATGGATCGCGCCGGTGCGCTCGAGCTGCTGATGCCGGCCGTGCAGCCCGCTGAATTGTGGGAAGAATCCGGGCGCTGGGACCAGTACGGCCCGCTGCTACTGCGCATGCAAGATCGGCATGAGCGCCAGTTCTGTTTCGGACCGACCCACGAGGAAGTCATCACCGATATCGCACGCCGCGAACTGCGAAGCTACAAGCAGCTGCCCGTGAACTACTACCAGATCCAGACCAAGTTTCGGGACGAAATCCGGCCGCGCTTCGGCGTGATGCGCTCGCGCGAGTTCATCATGAAGGACGCGTATTCCTTCGACATCGACGTCGCAGGCATGCGCGAATCCTATGCCAAGATGCACGCCGCCTATTCGGCCATCTTCGAGCGCCTCGGGCTCGGATTCCGCGTCGTCGACGCGGACAGTGGCGAAATCGGTGGCAGCCGTTCCCAGGAATTCCACGTGCTGGCCGATTCCGGCGAGGACGCCATCGCCTATTGCGATGCAACCGGATATGCTTCGAACATCGAGACTGCCGCGACGATGCCGTCGCACGGGGAACGTCCTGCCCCAGCCAGTGAGCTGGAGAAGATTCCGACCCCGGACGTCAAGACGATCGAGGATCTCTGCAACATGCTCGGCATCACCGCCGAGCAGACCGTCAAGACCCTCGTGGTCGAGGGCACGGACGGCCCGGTAGCACTGGTCCTGCGTGGTGATCACGAACTGAACGCTGTCAAGGCGCAGAAACTCGACGGCGTCGCCTCGCCCCTGACGATGGCCGACCCGGGCGCGATATTCAAAGCCGCGGGCGCACTGCCTGGTTCGCTTGGCCCCGTCGATATGCCGCTGCGCGTCTACTTCGATCACGCGGTCGCGGATCTGTCCGACTTCACCTGCGGCGCCAACGAAGACGGTTTCCACTACACGGGCGTCAACTTCGAGCGCGACCTGCCCGCACCGGACACGGTGGATATTCGCAACGTCGTCGACGGCGATCCGACACCCTGCGGCAAAGGCACGCTCAGCATCACGCGTGGTATCGAGGTGGGCCATATCTTCCAGCTCGGGTCGAAGTATTCGGAGGCAATGCAGGCCACCGTGCAGGCCCCGGACGGCACCAACCAGCTCATGGAAATGGGCTGCTATGGCATCGGCATCACGCGCATCGTCGGTGCGGCCATCGAACAGAACCACGATGACAACGGCATTATCTGGCCGGGACCGCTGGCGCCTTTCGATGTCGTCCTCGTGCCAATCAACATGCACCGCTCCGACGAGGTTCGCGAGGCGGCCGAGGCGCTCTACGCGGAACTCACCGAACAGGGTCTCGAGGTGCTGCTCGACGACCGCGACGCGCGCCCGGGCGTGAAGTTCGCCGACGCCGAGCTCATTGGTATCCCGCACCGCGTCGTGATCGGCGACCGCGGCCTCGCCAGCGGGGTGCTCGAATATCGGCACCGGCGCGACAGCGAATCCCGGGACCTGAAACGTGAAGAAGTTCTCGAATTGCTCAAGGAATTACCTATAAGCTAATCATATATGAGGTTTTTTCTTTCATTTATACTGCTGATCTGGAGTGTCCTCGCCGCGGCAGACGCGCCCGATCCCGAGCTGCGGGAAGCCTTGAGGGCCGCAGCCAATGAGAGCCCGAGCTTCACGGACCGGTTCGACGCGGAAGTCTGGCTGACCGACATGTCGACGCGTCTCGCACGGCAATTGCCGGACCCCGAGGAACGCATCGAACTCCTGCAACTCGTGCATATGGAAGCCAAGCGTGTCGAGCTGCCGCCTGAACTGATCCTGGTCGTGATCGATGTTGAAAGTAACTTCGACCGCTTTGCCATTTCCGTTGCCGGCGCCCGCGGGCTGATGCAGATCATGCCGTTCTGGAAGGAAGAGATCGGCCGCCCCGGCGACAACCTGCTGCATACCAACACCAACCTGCGCTACGGCTGCACCATCCTCCGTCATTACTACGACAAGGAAAAGGGCGACCTGCGACGGGCGCTCGGCCGCTACAACGGCAGCCTCGGCAGCCGCAAGTACCCCAACAAGGTCATCAACAAGCTGTCGTACAAGTGGTTCAAGGCCTGATAGCCTTCACCCCACTCTGAACCCGGAAACCTCGGTCACCTCCACCCGCCGCACGTCGACCTGGGTTACCTGTGCCACAGGTGGCCCTGTGTGCAGCCATTGCTCGAGTTCGTCCAGCGCATCGGCCGGGCCGGTGGCCAGCACTTCGACGTTGCCATCCGGTAAGTTAATCGCGTGTCCGGCAAGACCAAGGCGACTGGCCTCACGACGGGTACTGTCGCGAAACCACACGCCCTGCACACGGCCGTGGACCGTGAACAGTCGCGCTTCGATATTCATGGGGTCAGTTCTTGCCGGTGGAAGACTCGGTCTCGCGCAGGGCATCGAGTGCCTTCATTTTCGCTTGCTTGGCGTTGCGTCGAGCTTCCGTATATGCGCCGTCATTGAGAGCCTGCCTGGCTTCCTCGAGGTAATCCTCGGCGGCTTTCAGGTGAAAAGCCGCGTGCTCGGCGGCGCCCGCCTCTTTGGCCACGGCGATGGCCTGGCGGGCATCGCTCATTTCCTGGGCCGGGGGGGTCGTCTCGCAGGCCATCAGCGAAAATAGCACGGCCAGGAGCAATCCCTTGAGAAACGGTTGAATTCCAGCGACTTGCACGATTGTTGTTATTCTTGTCGGAGATATCAGGGGCATAACAAATTAACAACCGGCATGGCACCCGTCAAGCCTGTTCACAGGCGCTGACTCACCCGCCCCGGCCTGCTAGAGTGCGCCTTGTCCCGGCATGGACACAAGGCAGAACTATTCGATGGCACTGACGATCTATCACAATCCACGTTGTTCGAAATCAAGGAAGACGCTGGAACTCATTCGCGACGCCGGCGTCGAGCCCGCAATCGTCTTCTATCTCGAGGATACGCCAGCGGCCGATCAGATCCTCATCATCGCGGGCAAACTCGGCGTGAATGTCGCCGATCTGCTGCGGCGGGGCGAAAACACGTTCAGGGAGGCGACCGACCTGCCCGACCTCGATGACAACCATGCGCTGGCTGCGTGGGTGGCTGCCAACCCCATCGTGCTGGAACGCCCCATTGTCGTAGCCGGCGATAAGGCGGTCGTCGGGCGACCTCCCGAAAACGTCCTGGCGCTGCTCTCCTGATGGCTGACGTACTCGTACTGTATTACTCGCGCAGTGGCGCGACCGACGCGCTGGCGCGCGAGGTCGCCCGTGGCATCGATTCCGTGGACGGGATGTCGGCGCGCCTGCGCACGGTGCCCGAGATCTCGAGCGTTACCGAAGCCACGGCAGATTCGGTACCCGGGTCTGGACCGCCCTATGCGAACACGGCGGATCTCGACGAGTGCGCCGGTATGGTCATTGGCAGTCCCAGCAACTTCGGCAACATGGCGGCGCCACTCAAGTACTTCCTCGACAGTACTTTGAATGAGTGGCTGCGTGGCACGCTTGTCGGCAAGCCGTTCGGCGCATTCGCGTCGACGGGTTCGTTGCACGGTGGCCAGGAAACGACGCTGATCAGCATGGGTATTCCGCTCATTCACCACGGCATGATCTTCGTCGGTGTTCCGTATACCGAGCCGGCGCTCTCGACCACGACCACGGGCGGCACCCCCTACGGTCCGACGCACGTCACCTGGAATCGCGAAGCGGACTCGTTGTCTGACGAAGAGAAACAGATTGCGCGCGCCCTCGGCGCACGCGTCGCTGATATCGCGAAAAAGCTGGCTACCTAGTCACCGATCACTTCCCGTACGAACGGGATCGTCAGGCGTCGCTTGGCGCGCAGCGCCTCGAAATCGAGTCTGTCGAGCAACTCGTAGAGACTCGCCATGTCGCGGCGGCTGCGCCTGAGCAAATAGGCTGCCGTATCGTCGGGCAATTCCAGCCCACGGTGGCCCGCCCGCAGTTGCAGGGCTGCGGCTCGATGCTCGTCATCCAGGGCTTGCAGCTGAAAGACAGGGAGACGCGACATGCGGCTCTCGAGATCGGCCAGCTTGAAGCCGCATTTGCGCGGCGCGGTACCAGCCGCGATTACCAGTTGCCCGCCATTGTCCTGCAGTTCATTACACAGCCCGAACAGGGCAACTTCCCACTCGGCCTCCCCGCTCACCCGGTCGATGTCATCGATACAGACGAGCGCCCGGTGCGCGAATCCTTCCAGCACGCCGGGCCCCATCGGACCGAGCATCTCACACGGAAGATATACTGAACGGTCCCCCACCTTGTCACAGACCGCCTGCAGAAGGTGCGTCTTCCCGGTCGCCTTTGGTCCGAACAACCAGCATCCCTCAGCCGCCGCACCGCTCGACAAACTGCGCAGCGTCGCAACGAGCGTTTCATTGCCGTGCGCGTGAAAACTCTCGAAGACCGCGTGGTCTGCAAGCTGCAATGGAAGTGCCAGTTGACTCATTCGAGTTCTACTAATGCCTCGCGATGCTCTTTGAGGTAACGGTCGTAAGCGAAGCGCACGAGCACCGACAGGACGGCGGCCGCTGGCAACGCCAGAAGGATGCCGAAGAAGCCGAAAAGTTGCCCGCCCGCCGCGACCGCAAAGATCACGATGACCGGATGCAGTCCGATACGATCACCGACGAATTTCGGCGTCAGGACCGAACCTTCAATGACCTGCCCGACCGTAAACGTCGCGACGACGCCGATGAGCGGCCACAGCGGCGCCGGCTCGAGCAGCACCGTCAGACCGGCGATCGCAATGCCGAACACGAGGCCGAGATAGGGAACGAAACTCACAAGACCCGAGACGACACCGATAGCGATGGCAAACTGTACGCCCGTGATGCTCAGGCCAACCGAATATATGATGGCGAGCGCCAGCATGACGAGAACCTGGCCACGGAGGAACGCGCCGAGCATCTCGTCCGATTCGCGCGCCAGCCTGAAGACCGTCTCTCTCTGGCTTTCGGGAACGAGCGCGCCCAAATGCGCCGTAATCGAGTCCCAGTCTCGCAGCATGTAGAAGGTGATAATCGGGACCAGGAACAGGCTGATGACCGCAGTAACCAACGCGCCGCCCGTGCTACCGACCGACGTCAGCACGGTGCCGCTCCAGCTGCCAAACATCTCGCCGTACTTCGCGAGGAACGGACCGAAACCCACTTCCTGACCGGGTTCGATGTTCAGCCATCCCAGGATCGTCGGCAGCCAGACCTGCTCTACCTGACGCGCGATTTCGGGAATGGCATCGAACAGTGCGCCAACCTGGGCTCCGATCAGCGGGCCGACCAGCAGGATCAGCAAGGCGAGAACGACGAACGTCAGGAGAAAAACACAGACAACAGCCAGCGTGCGCGGCATCTTGAGCTTCTGCAGTCGATCGGCCAGCGGGTCGCCGACGTACGCCAGCAGTGCCGCGGCCACGAACGGCGTCAGTATCGGGGCAAGCAGGTAGAATACCCAGCCCGTGATGAAAATCGCGATCAGCCAGTTGATGCGCAGGTCTGTTTGCATGTCACTCTCCCTTGCGGGCGCGCCGTGACCACGCCAGAACGTAGTCCACACCACTTATTACGACCGTCACGAGGATTGCCGCGCCCAGAATCATTATCGTTATTTCTTCCGGCCACTCGAAACCCGCCCGGCTCAACACGAACAGGATAAACAGCATCTGCAGCGACGTATTGAGCTTGCTGATCCTGGTCGGTTCGGCCGGAACGGGTTCCACGATGAAATTGTAAGCGATTGCGCCGCCCGCGATGACGACGTCGCGCAGGACGACCGCAGTGGCCAGCCAGACCGGGACCAGGCCATTCCACGCGAGTGTAACGAACAGACTGGTCATCAGCAGCTTGTCGGCAACCGGATCGAGCAGCCCGCCAAAGCGTGTGCGCCAGTTGAAGCGCATCGCGAGATAGCCGTCGAGGCCATCGGAAAAAGAAGCCACAATGAACAGCAGGAGCGCCAGCGGAAAAGCGCCGGTCGTGATCAGCACCAGTATCGGGACAATCAGCGCGATACGCATGAGCGTAATCGCATTGGGCAGCCAGCTCAGCGACATTCGGTAATTCTCAGGGGCTGTAGTAGAACTCGAGGGCTGTGTCAGTTACGTCGGGACTGAACTCGATGACATCCTGCTCGATGAGCCCGCTGAACCGCAGCGCACGACTTAGCCGCTCTGCGCCACCCCGTACGTCGACCCGGTAGCTGACGCGATCGCCTGACACCGCCGTCACCGCATAGCCTTCAATCAATGCGACGTCGTCGAGAACGCGCTGAACGCTGCCGTAGGCCTCGACGGTGGCGATACCCGATACGTTCAGAGTCACCGTTGCGAGCGGCAGATCGCCGCCGATGGCGAATTCGGCGGCCAGCGTGTCGGCGACCTGGCCGAGCACGGTTTCGGGTGACCCCGACAACGACGCGCCGGTGCCACTGAAGTACCAGGACCAGCGTGCCGGCTGCGCCGACTCGGCCCGGACCCGACCGATCAGCACCGAACTGACCTCGTAGCGCTCTGATGCATTGATGATCGCCTCGTCGAACCCGCCCCAGATGTCGGCGAACGTGACACTCTGGAGATCCGTCGTGTCGAGTAACGGGAACAGCAGCGGCAAGCCTCGCCGCTCGGCGATTTCGAGCAGCCGCTCCCGAAGCATGCGATTGCGATCGATCGTGCGCGCCTCCTGGTCGGTGCGATCCGGGTCGTCCGCCGCTACGATTTCGCGCTCGCCCTGCCCCCAGTCAACGGCGAGCCACACGAGTGTCAGCGGCCGATCGTTGCCCCAGACCGACTGGCCGGAGTCGCGCAGGACCTTTTCGATTGCCTCACCATCAAAAGAGACCCACAGGGACTCTTCCTCGCCCGGCCGGAATTGCGTGACGTAGACGCCGGGGCTGGGAAACAGCAGATCCACCGTCTCCTCGTCATAGGCGAGCTGCGAACCCGACACCCGCAACAGAACTTCGACGAGCGCCGCTCTGTAGGCGTCATTCCTCGGGTCCGCCGCCTCCTGGTCCAGTGGCACCTCGGCCGTGTACAGCGTGGGCACGTCGACAGCGCCGAGCGGCATGCTCAGCAAAGCAAACGCCAAAAGAGTGGCTCGCCGGCAGAAGCCGGCAATTCGAAACTTACGAGATTTCACAAGGGTGGTTTCCCCTCTTGGCCCTACGCTCTATTATATCGCCCTCCCTGAGTATGCCACCCCAAAATGAGCAAAAAACCTCTTACCTACAAAGACGCCGGCGTCGATATCGACGCAGGCAACGAACTCGTCGAGCGTATCAAGCCGTTCGTGAAGAAGACACTCAGACCGGAAGTACTCGCCGGGCTCGGCGGGTTTGGCGGCCTGTTCGCACTGCCACCCGGCAAATACCGCGAGCCGGTGCTCGTATCCGGAACCGACGGCGTTGGCACGAAACTCATGCTGGCGCAGCAGGTCGGCAGGCACGACACGATTGGCATCGACCTCGTCGCCATGTGCGTCAACGATGTACTGGTCCAGGGCGCGGAACCACTGTTCTTCCTCGATTACTTCGCCTGCGGCAAGCTCGACAACGACGTTGCCAGCGACGTCATTGCCGGCATCGCCGCAGGGTGCCTGCAGGCCGGCGCCGCGCTGATCGGTGGTGAAACTGCCGAAATGCCGGATATGTACGAGCCGGGTGACTACGATCTCGCGGGCTTCACGGTTGGCGCCGTCGAACGCGACCAGGTGATCGATGGCAGTGCCATCGAGGATGGCGATGCAATCATCGCGATTGCCTCGAGCGGGCCGCACTCGAACGGCTACTCACTAATCCGCAAGGTGCTCGAACGCGCCGGTGACAAGGAACTCGAGGGCCTGCCGGCGGCCGAACGACTGCTCGCTCCGACGAGGATCTACGTCAAGCCGATTCTCGCACTGATGCACGACATCGTCGTGAAGGGACTCGCCCACATCACGGGTGGCGGCATCACCGAGAACATCCCGCGAGTCCTGCCCGAAGGACTGGCTGCCGAGATCGACACGTCGACCTGGCAGCAGGGTCCCGTGTTCGACTTCCTGCAGGAGTTTGGCGGCATCGCAACGGCGGAAATGCGGCGCACCTTCAATTGCGGCGTGGGCATGGTCGTCGTCGTGTCCGACGGCGTCGCGGACAAGGCCGTCGAACTGCTCGAGGCACAAGGAGAATCGGCCTGGCGCATCGGCTGCATCGTACCCGGCAACCAGGCAGTGCAGTACGTCTGATGAGTTGTCGAACCGCGATCCTGATCTCGGGATCAGGTACCAACCTCCAGGCTTTCATCGACCGTGTTACGGGCGGCGATCTCGATCTCGAACTCAGCATCGTGTTCAGCAACAAACCCGACGCCTTCGGCCTCGAACGTGCCCGCAGGGCCGGCATCCCGACCGAGTGCATCGAACACCGCAGGTTTCCGAGCCGCGAGATGTTCGACCGTGCCGTTGCCGCTGTGCTGGATGCCTATGAACCCGAACTCATCATTCTCGCCGGATTCATGCGCATCCTGAGCCCGTGGTTCGTCGCTCACTACGAAGGCAGGATCCTCAACATCCACCCGGCACTCCTGCCCAAATACCCGGGACTCGACACCCACCAGCGCGTCCTCGATGCCGGCGACGAGTGGCACGGCAGCACCGTGCACTTCGTCACCCCCGAACTCGACGCCGGACCCCGCATCCTGCAGGGCCGCCTGCGCGTCAACCCGAACGAGTCTGCCGAAGAGCTCCAGCGCCGCGTCCAGGCGATCGAGCACCAGATCTACCCGGAAGCCGCCAGCCTGGTCGGCTCCGGCAAAGTCGCGTTCAGCGATGGACTGACCCTCATCGATGGCCAGGTTGCCGACGGGCCCGTGCTGAAGACATTCGAGTAGGAGCCCGCGTTGCGGGCGACCGCTTTGTGATCAATACCAGCCTCTCACCGAGTGTTAGACTCGTAGGCCGCTATTGACCCAAACCAGCCGGTTGTAAATGTGACGCACCTATTGTCCGGCATCCGTCGCGTTTGGGTGCGTTTTCGATTCAATTTTTAGAGCGTTTTGTATGGCTGGATTCCCAAATATCGACTGGTCTCGTCTTGGGGTTGAGGCGATCGTCATAATAGTCAGTGTCCTGGCAGCCCTCGCACTTGATGATTGGCGGGATGCAAGGGCGGATCGAGAACTCGAACAATATTTGCTCTTTAGCTTGCAGGGCGATTTGGCCGCAGATCTTGAGGAACTCGAAGAGGCACTCAAGTCGGATGAGGCCGTTGAACAAGCAAGCAATTTCCTGCTGGGCGTGTCGGACAAGGAAGCCGTTGAGCTGATATCCCGACAAGCAGCCATCGGGACACTTGCCGATGGCACTGGTGACTTTGACCTCTCCGACATCACCTTTCAGGAAATGATGTCCACAGGGTCATTTCGTGTCATCAGGAATACAGCACTACGTCGCAATATCTCGCGCTATTACTGGTTTGTCCGATCATTCAATATAACCAATGCGACGGCGGAAGCTTATCGGTCCGACTTCTTGAAGTCCTTACTGAGAAACGGTGTCGCACCAAGCGCTGTAGGTTCCGAACAGGAAATGTCGGTGATCGAGGACAAGGAAGTTCGAGCCCTGGTTGAGCAGCTTGGAGCCACAGCGCGGACCCATCAAAACGTACATGGCACCTTTATCGAACAGGCCGAGCGATTGTTGGCTGCGGTCGGCGCCGAACTGGGTGATTAGGATCTGGTACGGACGCCAGAAAATAGGCGCTCATATAAACGCTATTCGAACGACCGCTTTTGGCCGAAAGCAGCCATCCAGGCGTTTTCGGCTAGAATGACCGCTACTGACCCATTGCAGACATTAGACAACGACCAAGACGTATATGAGGAACGCCCTCTTTTACCTGGGAATCGGCACGCTTTTCACTCATGAGCTGGACGCGATTGCAAACCATGAATGGAGAGTCATGCCAATCCTCCAGTCTTTTTCAGAGGAAGCCGCGTTTACTACTTTCGTGCTGCTTCATATACCCCTCTTTGCGGTGCTGATCGCATTAGTTTCCAGCAGTAATGGCCGCATTCGCAGGTTATCCAGAATAGGAGTGAGTATTTTTCTCCTGGCCCACGCAGGACTGCACATGTTGTTCTCTGGTAGGGCTAACTACGAGTTTGACTCACTGCTATCGATGTTCTTGATATTTGGCGGCGCAGTATTTGGGGGTCTCTATCTCGTTGTCAGCCGTCGCGAAAACCTGCGAAGCTAGTAACTGTTTTTGGCCGAAAGCAGCCGCCCAGGCGTTTTGGGCTAGAATGACGGCTACTGACCCAAAGAGTTCGACGGCACGAGCTTCACCGGCGGTTATTTGGCTTCGCGATTTCGCACAACAGAGAGAATGAGATAAAGGTTGAGTCTGTTCGAGTTTGTCATCGGAATGATCTCGGTCATCCTTGCGTTGGCAGTCGCACAGTTGTTCATGGGTGCGGCAGACCTGGTTCGGTACCGGTCGCGAGTGAGATTTTTTCTTGGCCACAGCGTATGGCTCATGAACCTGTTCCTCTTGGCTTTCCTGCACTGGTGGTCCATTTGGGCATTCCGGGATCTGTCATGGAATTTCGGAATGTTCTTTTTCAGCTTGATAGGACCCGGTCTTATGTTTTTCGCTTCCACCATATTGAATCCACGAGACTTTACGAAGGAAAGTATCGATCTGGCTCAATACTTCTTTAGTATTCGTCGATTCTTCTTCGCTGTGCTAATTCTCATGTTATTGCTATTCACAATAGATGGTCCTCTATTTCGCACTGAGCCAGTATTCAATTCTGCTCGTGTAACACAAGTATTTGTGGGTATGGCTGTATGTGGGGGCCTTATTTCCGACAAGCGGCATGTCCAGACAGCAGTAGCTCTAACGACACTCGCTATACTTTGCGCGCTCACCGTATTTCGATTTTTCCCAAGCTAGTAATCCCGACAGAATGATCCCAATGTCGGCTATCATTGACAGTTCGTTTCTCA
>JBFFOM010000009.1:0-60411 GCA_041574455.1 Woeseiaceae bacterium
CATCATCCCGACATCCATTTCGTCGGCGCGCGCCCACCACCTGCGTGGTGCCGTTGACTTCGCGATCGTCAAACGCTGGGCGATCTTCGTGCTGCTCGGCGCATTACTCGGCGCGTGGATTGCCTCGCAGGTGCACAGCAATGTGCTCGCGATCATCTTTGCGACAATTGCCTTCCTGGTCGCAATGAAGATGCTGCTGCTGCCGGACAGCCGCAATCTCACCGCAGCAGTGCCGCGCGGCCCGGCCGTAACCGTGATTCCGACGGCGATCGGCTGCTTCTCCACGATGATGGGTATCGGCGGCGGCACGTTCTCGGTCATGACGCTGACGCTGTTCAACGAGCCGATTCATCGTGCGGTCGGCACCGCGGCGCTGTTCGGCCTCGTCATCAGCCTGCCTGGCATGCTCGGATTCGTGCTGGCGGGTTGGGGCGATCCGCGCTTGCCGGCGGGCAGCCTGGGCTTCGTCAGCCTGCTTGGCTTCGTATGCATCGCCCCGGCAACTGTTTTGGCAGCACCACTGGGCGCCAGGATCGCTCACTCGTTCTCGGCCCAGCGGCTGAATATGCTGTTCGGCGTCTTCCTGATCGTTGCTTCGCTGCGCCTCTACTACAGGGCTTTCGTATGAGACACCTTGTCGTTGCTGCAATCAGTCTGTGCGTGCTTGCTGCCTGCGGCCCGCGCACGCTGGAGCCGGACGAGCCGACGGACTGCGAGCGCTGCGCGGAATGGAACGAGCCGCTCGAGCCGTTCCGCATTCACGGGAACACCTGGTATGTCGGCACGGACGGTCTCGCATCGATCCTGATCGAGACCGGTGACGGGCTTGTCCTGGCGGATGGCGGACTCTCCCAGTCCGCCGCGCTCATCGACGCCAACATCCGCGCGCTCGGCTTCGATCCGCTGCAGATCAAGGCGATTGTCTTGTCGCACCCACACTACGACCATGCAGGCGGCGTGAATGCACTGCAGCGCATGACCGGCGCGACCGTGTACACGAGTGCGGCCGGTGTCGCCACGCTGACGACCGGCCAGCTGCAGGAGGACGACCCCCAGTACAACGCCGACGGGAGAGGCAGCTTCCCGGCGGTGAAGAACGTGGTTGCCGTCGAAGACGGCGGCGTCATCCCGGTTGGCGAACTCGAGATCAAGGCGGTTTATACGCCTGGCCATACGCCCGGCGGCGTCACCTGGACGTGGGAGTCCTGCGCGCTGGGCTCCTGCTACCACGTCGTCTACGCGGACAGCCTGACCTCGGTGTCACGCCCCGGATTCTCGTACGCGACCAGCGGCGCGGCGGCCACCATCATGGAAAGTGCCGAGAAGGTCGCGAACCTCGAGTGCGACATCCTGCTCTCACCGCACCCGTTCTTCTTCGGCATGTACGACAAGCTCGAGCAACGCGACGAGGGCAACCCGTTCATCAACAGCGTCGCCTGCCATTTCTACGCCGAAGAAGCGCTCGGCTGGCTGGAACGCCGGCTGGAGGCGGAGCGCTAACACTCTATCGGTTGCGGACGCCAATCTCATAGTCGAAGGCCGGGATAGCCTGCGCGATGACCAGATAGACCAGCAACAGCCAGCCCGGGAGCTGCAGCCACCAGAACGATGCGTTTCTTTTCGCCACGGTCTCACGGTATGCGACCTCGACGCGGGGAGACCATAGGCGCTTTCCGAACTGGTCACGGGCGGCGGCTCAAGAGCCCGGTCGGTAACCCATCCAGTATTCGCATAATACGTATAATTACTTATGTAAAACATAAAATCTTTATTGTTTCACATAAAAATTGTTGCTAATGTGCACCTATGCCGATAGTCGTAAACATGGACCTTATGCTGGTCAAACGGAAGATGACTCTTACCGAGCTGTCCGAGCGCGTGAACATCTCAGTGACGAATCTGTCGCTGCTGAAGACGGGCAAGGTAAAGGGCGTTCGCTTCAGTACATTGAATGCCATTTGCAGGGAGCTGGAATGCTCGCCTGGTGACATACTCGAGTACGTACCCGAATTCGTCTGACCTGCAGATTCGAGGAAACCGGGTTATGGAAGAAAAGACATACAAAGTAGCAGGCTACGTGGCCATCCTGGCCGTTGTTGCGTTCATCCTCGAAGTGATCGTCACGTTGACCTCGCAGGTGGCCGCTTACAGCGACCTCATTTCGCCGCATCTCGTCGCGCTGACGCTCCTGGTTCACATAGCACTCGCGAGCTACGCTACGATCTGCCTGCGCACATTTCTGAATGAGCGGTACGAATTTCACGGCACAGATACCCTGATTCCTTTGCTGGTCGCCGCAGGTATCGTCTTCGGGTTGGCAATGATCGGGTCCGGTTATCTCCTGGATAGTGACATCACCCTCATAATCAGAATCTGCCTCGGCGGTGTGCTCGGCCTGATCAGCATACTCTTCGGCTATCGCCTGCTCGCCGTCGAGAGCGACATCGGTGGCTTCAAGAAACCGTTTGCGTACTGTCATATGCTGGCGCCGCTGTGCTTTATGAGCGTGGTACTGGCCCCGCTTGGGCTATTGCTGTTAATCGTCGCAGGTGTGCTGTTGGCGTTGATCTTCTTTACGGACGAAACGGCAGAACTGAAGTTCGTTTGAGAATGTCTCAATGCGATTCGACAACGACCTGATGGATGCGATCCAGGTCCTCTAAGTACATCCCAGAATTGACCGGTTCTCGGCTCGTGCCAGACACTGATGCGCTGGCAAGGGAGAGGCGATCATGAATACCTTGAAACTGACGTACGACGGCGATCAGCATGCCACTGCGCTGAAACAGCCGTACCACAATACCGTCGCCATCGACTGTCCGATCACCGCGAAGGGCGATGAGTTTTCGCCCGGCAACCTGCTCGGCATCAGTGTCGCAGGGTGCATGCTGCTGTCGATGGGGGCCGTGGCCCAACGCGACAAGCTGGATCTCAAGGACACGGTGGTTGATATCGAATTGACGGAGACCAGCGAACCTTATCCACATGTCGATGAGATCACCTTGACATTCAACGTGCCGAGAGAATTCGGGCCGACCGAACGGCTCAAGATGGAACGAGCGGCCGAACTCTGCCCGATCAAACACAGCTTTGGCGAGGATACGGTGGTCAATGCGACCTTCAGCTATGCCGCGGCAATCGCAGCATGATTCGGCGATGAGGAGCAAGCGATGACAGAGACAACACCAATGTCGATGTGCCCAATGGCCGAGACTTGCAAGGGCATGATGGAGAAGCCTCACACCAGTGTGTGGATGATGCTGCCCGGAATCCTTTTCATCGCCCTCGGCGCCTTGATCATTATCTACCCGCAGATACTGGCCTGGCTCATAGCGATCGCTCTGATCCTCATGGGACTCGCCATGTTAATGATGATTCATTTCATGCGCGGTATCGGAAGACGGCTGCAGTAGACGTTCGCATGTGCGCTGCTTGACTGCCTGGTTTTGCCGTGTCGTATGCGAGATCGAGTGTCATCTTGCAATGTATGGACTTGAGTGGTTAAAGACATGAGTTCTCTGCAGCTCAGTCTCGTTCTCGTCGCGTCGATCTGGGCTGCCATGAGTACCCTCATCGCCGGGTACACAGCTGTCAACGGAACGCGTGACCGCATCCTGACCGGGTACACCGATGAGGGTATCGGACTCACACTGGAACACCGCAAGATCATGTATAAGAACGACTGGCTACCCATGAAGGCCGGTCTGGCCTTCGTCTCGCTGGCATTTGGTGGGTTCCTGGTCTTTCTGCCGGAACTTGCCGGCGACACCAGCCTGCTGCGTCCTTTTTGTTACGTCGCTTCGCTTCTGCCTTTCGGAAGCTTCATCGGCTTCTTTTTTCTCGGCCTCCGTGACAGGCGGCTGATGATCAAGGTTCTCGATTCCGACGATATTGAAAGTCCGCAGTCGGAATAGCCGTTCCTGTGGAGCCGCCGTGTTCGACCGATCGGTCGGCGACTCTATTCCGGACTCCTGCGCTTGATGATCGTCTCGCCCATGTCCTGCAACGCCGCGAGCCAGCGTTCGATCATGCGTGGGTCTGCGGTGGCGGCGTGCACGCCGGGCTGGAATTCACCGGCGGCAACAGATTCGGCTGCGAGGCTGACAGGCAGCGATACCAGTCTCGCCATGGCTGAGCCGCGATCGTCGCCGCTGGCGTCGATGAGGCACGAGCGGAACCAGGTTGTCTCGTCGCTGCGCTTGGCTTCGAGTTCGACGGAGAGCACGACGCGGTCGGGCTCGCCGGGATCGTACACGTATTTGCGGCCCAGTTTTTCGGCCATGGGCTCGAGGTCCTGCGCGGCGCTGGCTTGATCGATCTTACCGATCTCATCAAAAACTTCGGTCCAGGCCTCAGCCCAGCCATCGAGGCGTAACGTACCGCGAATGAACTCCTCGATGTGCCAATTGGCGTCGAAACCATAGCGCTCGAGAAACGGCAGCGAGTCACGATTGGGGTAGGCCTGGAAGAGTTCATCCTCCAACCCGACGCACACCTGGCGGACTGCCTGCCAGGGCTTTTCTGCATACAGAGGTTCGCCGTCGACTATCCAGCGTGCCGGAGACGTTAGTGCCAGCAACGTGCCGAGCGGCGACCAGCTGAATTTGTAGCGAAACTCATTCGGGTGCCTGGGGAAGCCGCCGCAGTAGGAACGGAAGAAAAGCTGATCCTCGGGGTGCGGACCACACTCGATGTAGCGGTTCACGATCCAGTGTGAAAAGAGATGGTCGATGCCGGGATCGAGCCCGCACTCACTGACGAAGCACAGCGACCTGGACTGTGCCTCTTCTTGCAGCGCCTTCATCGCATCGGTCACATAGCTGCTCGAAACGAAGTGCGCGTCTCTTTGGAGACACAGCCTGGCGATCTGCAGGTGCATGGTCGCGGGCAGCATCGAGACGACGATGTGGCCCGGCTGGATTGCCTCGCTCAGCACCGGTAACTCGAATTCCCGGACGTCGGTCTCGACGCCAGCGCCCCTCAGCGCTGCAACCGTTTGCTCGCGATCGAGATTCCAGACGGTGAGTTCGGTGTCACTGTGCGCAAGCCGGTGAATCCCCGGAGTCGAAGACAGACCAGCACCGAGCCAGTGAATACGAGTGATCATTGTGGAGCCCTTATGTCGTCCATGGAATGGTGCTGCATGCCGCCCTCCGACTGCGCCAGTCTCATGACCGGCATGGCGATTGTGGCGATGCCGAGCAGCACGATCAAGAGCCCGGCCCCGATACGCCTGCGGCTCATGAACTTTGCCAGTTTCGCCGCGCTGATGCCGGTCGCGATCATGGCAGGCATGGTGCCGAGGCCGAAGGCGATCATGACCATGCCGCCGCTCGCGGGTTCGGCCGTGGTCGCGGCGATCAGCAGCACGCTGTAGACGAGGCCGCAGGGCAGCAGGCCCCAGATGAGCCCGAGGCCGAGTGCCTGCACGAGCGTTTCGACCGGTACGAGGCCTTTCGCGGCCGGCGCAACCTTGTGCCAGAGTCTTGTGCCGGCGGTTTCGACGAACGTCAGGATGCGCCAGCCAAAGGCAACCTGCAGCCCGACGAGGATGATGAGCAGGCCGCTGGCGAGCCGCATCGGGGCAGCGAGTCTCGGAAGCCAATTCACGGCGGCACTGCCGGCGACGGCAACCGTCACGCCGAGAAACGCGTAGGTCAGCACGCGGCCGAGATTGTAGGCCACGGCCTTCGGGAACTGTTTGCGATTCGGAGCGACGCGGGTGGTTACCGCGAACAGGCCCGAAATGCCGCCGCACATGCCGAAGCAATGTGCGCTGCCGAGCAGTCCGGTGATGATTGCCGCCGTTAACAGCGGCCAGGTCTCGGTCACTGCGGGTCTTCCTCGTCGGGCCGGGAGTCGTCGTCCATGACCACGCGCATCGCCGGTGTGTCGAGGTCATCGAACTGGCCGCTGCCGACAGCCCAGAAGAACGCCCACACGGCCAGGCCAAGCAGGAGCAGGGCCAGCGGAATCAGGACGTAGAGTATGTTCATCGCTACTCGAAACGGTTCAGGCGCAGGGCATTGAGCACGACGATCAATGAGCTTGCGCTCATGCCGACGGCGGCTGCCCAGGGCGGCACGTATCCAGCGGCCGCCAGCGGCAGGGCGAGAGCATTGTATACGATCGCCCAGGCGAGATTTTGCCGGACAATACGCATGGTCTTGCGGGACATCTCGATGGCCGTGGTCAGCGGCGCGAGTGACTCGCCGAGCATGATGACGTCGGCGCTGGTCTGCGCCAGCAGCGCACCATGCGCGGGGGCGATGGACGTATCTGCCCCCGCGAGAACCGGCGCATCGTTGATACCGTCGCCGATCATGACGACGCGCTCGCCCTGCGCCTGGGCGGCCTCGATGATCGAGAGCTTGTCCTCAGGGGCGCATTCAGCGTGCGTGTCGGCAATGTCGAGCTGGTCCGCGACGCTCTCGACGGCGACGCGATTATCCCCGCTGACCAGCGCCGTGCCGAGACCGAGAGCCCGGACCGCATCAAGTGTCTCCCGGGCATCCGGGCGAATGGCATCCTCGATCTCGAACCAGGCGACGGCCTTGCCATCCACACCAAGGAATACGTGCGTCATGGTGCTGTCATCGGCCGCGGCGCCGCCGCCGACGAAGTCTGCAGTGCCGATGCGCCACTCGCGGCCATCGATGACGCCGCGGACGCCCTGGCCGACGACGATCTTCTCGTCGGACACTGCAGGCAGTTCGTCGGGCAGCGCGAATGCGCGCGCCAGCGGATGGGTCGAGGCGTGTTCGAGGGCGGCTGCCACCAGGCGACAGTCGCGCTCGGTGCATGTGGTGTCGGTGACGAAGACCGATGCGATGTGCGGCATGCCCATCGTCAGGGTGCCGGTCTTGTCAAATATTGCCAGGGTCGCCCGGGACAACGCCTCGATCGCATTGCCGTTGGTGACGAGCAGGCGCAGCTGCGACAGGCGGCTGCCGGAAGCCGCGAAGGCTGCGGGCGTCGCCAGCGCCAGCGCGCACGGGCAGGTGACCACGAGCACCGAGAGCGTGATGACAAAAGCGCGGTCGGGATCGGCGACGTACCAGAACGTGGCGACAGCGGCTGCGACGGCCAGCAAAGCGACGACGATGTAGCTGGCCACCTTGTCCGCCAGCGTGACGAACGCAGGACGCGCGTAGCGGGCACGCTCGCTTAAGATGCTGATCGTGCCGAGCGTCGTGTCGCTGCCGGTCCTGGTGACCGACATCTCGATCATGCCGTCGAGGTTGATACTGCCAGCGGCAAGCTCGTCGCCGACGGCCTTCGGCTGCGGGCGGGCTTCGCCCGTCAGCAAAGCCTCGTCGACCGAGGTTGCGCCGGACGCGAGTTCGCCGTCGGCGGGGATTGGCTCACCGGCGCGAATCAACAGCCGGTCGCCGCGCCGCAGCTGGCTCACCGGGACGATCACGTGCGCATCGCCGTCGACTCGCGTAGCGGTGTTGGGCAGCAGGGAAGACAGTGCCGCACTGCGATCGATTGACCGGTGCCGCGCCCGCATCTCGAGGAAGCGGCCCAGTGTGAGAAAGAAGACGAACATCGTCACCGAGTCGAACCACACGGCTTCGCCGCGGGTAAAGGTCGCGTAGACCGAGGCGGCGTAGGCGGACCCGATGGCGATCGATACGGGCAGATCCATACCGGGCTTGCGCCCTGCGATGCCGCGCCAGGCGCTGGTGAAGAACGGCCTGGCCGAGTAGAACACGACAGGCGTCGTGACGAAGAAGCTCACGAGCCTCAGGAAGTGCTGCATCTCGGGGTCGATGCCCTGGAAGTCCATGGCATACAGGCCAACCGCGAACATCATCACCTGCATCATGCCCAGGGATGCGACGAGCAGGCGCTTGAGTGCCGTGCGTTGCTCGGCAACCTCGGGGCGCGTCGCAGACTCGGGCGACAGGGGCTGGGGCTGGTAGCCCAGATCGGCCAATGTCGCGAGGTAGCCCGACAGGCTCCCCACATCGGCCCGGAACCTGAGGCGCAGGCGATGCGTGATCGGGTTGACCTCGGCCGAGTCGATGCCCGGCTGCTTGCCCATCGCGGTCTCGATCAGCCAGCTGCAGGCAGAGCAGTACATACCGCCGACGTAGATGGTTGCTTCGCGTAACTCGTCCTGGCGCTCGCTAAAGGCGTCGAGCATTTCGTCGCCGTCGAACACGGACCACTCGGCAGCGTCTTCGGGCGGGCGACCAACGCCGGGGTCCGGCGCGTCGCGCAGCTCGTAGTAACGGGTCATGCCCGTGTCGCGAATCAGTTCGGCGACGGCTTGGCAGCCGGGGCAGCACACGGGCTGCGCCGCGCCCGCGATGTCGACTGTCAGGTCACAGCCGGCCGGGACGGGCAGGGCGCAGTGAAAACATTGCTCAGGACGAGTCATCGCTGACGGGCTGCATCGCCAGGCTTGCCTCGCCGCGCCATTCGGCCGTCAGCCGCCACGTCTCGCCGGAGCGGAGCACGGCATAGAAACGGCCCTCAGGAACCTCGAGCATGTGACCGACCCACACGGGGTTGCCATCCGCATCCGGAATGGCTTTGCTGAGCGTGATAGCTGCATCGCGATTCACGAGTGTCGGGTGCGAGAGTTCGAAATCGAGGGTTGCTGGAATGTCGCCGAGGTCGCCGCTGTGCATGACGGCGGTGACGGTCCCGGTGTCGGCGTTGATCGCGACAACCGCCGCGAGTCCGAGTTCGGATGCCAGGCGTGCGGCAGAAATCCGCCGGTCGGAGGCATTGCGCACGCCGTCTTCCGACTGTACGACCAGTGAATCCGTCGTTTGCATCGCAATCCAGACTGTGGTCAGGCCCGCCACGACCGCAGACGCCGGAATGGCGATGATGAACCATGGCCAGAACTGCCGGTACCAGGGCTTTGAGTCTTCGCGTTTCACTTCGGTCGAGAGGATACTACGGAGTCGGTCCCAGGAAGCGACTATCTTCGATGACCATGACGTCCGCATCGTCCACCGCTTGCAGTGTGAATTCGATATTCATGACGCCAGAGGCGTTGCCACGGTGGGCGCGGGCGCGGACGGGCAGCGACAGCACCTCACCGCCTGCCACTTCGATCAACTCGGGCACGCCGTCGAGCGAGATGCCCGCGACGCCGGAAACCTCCAGGCGGAAAAACCGGTCACGATTGACCTGGTTGATCAGCTTGAGCGTGTAGGCGTTCTCGATCATGTCGCCCGGAATCTCGCGATACAGCGCATTGCGGTCGCGGATGACGTCAAGTATGGCTGGCGTGCGCATTGCCATTGACGTGATGAGGCCGCCCACCAGCACAACGAGGAGAGAGGCGTAAATGAACACGCGCGGACGCAGGAAGTGCGTCTTCTTGCCCTGTAAGGCATTGTCGGTCGTATACCGAACCAGGCCGCGCGGGTACTGCATCTTGTCCATGATCGAATCGCAGGCGTCGATGCAGGCCGCGCAGGCAATGCATTCGTACTGCAGGCCCTCGCGGATATCGATACCCGTAGGGCATACCTGCACGCACAGCTTGCAGTCGATGCAGTCGCCGAGCCCTCTTGCTTGCGGGTCGTCAGAGCGCTTGCGGCTGCCGCGTGGCTCGCCGCGCGACTCGTCGTAAGAGATGATCAGCGTGTCCTTGTCGAACATCGCGCTCTGGAAGCGCGCATACGGACACATGTACTTGCAGACCTGCTCACGCATGTAGCCTGCGTTGCCGTAGGTGGCAAAGCCGTAGAACAGGCCCCAGAAGAGCGTCCAGCCGCCCACCTGCAGCGCAAGAATGTCAGCACCGAGTTCGCGAATCGGCTGGAAGTAGCCGACGAACGTGAACCCCGTCCACAGCGAAAACGTGATCCACAGCAGCTGTTTCGAGCCCTTGCGGCGCAGCTTGTTCCACGACCACGGCGCTTTGTCGAGCTTCATGCGCTGCGAGCGGGTGCCCTCGGTGAGCTGCTCCATCCAGATGAAGATCTCGGTCCAGACAGTCTGCGGGCAGGCAAAACCGCACCAGAGTCGACCGGCCAGTGCCGTGAAGAAGAACAGCGAGTAGGCCAGGATCAACAGTAGCAGTGCAAGATACGGGAAGTCCTGCGGCCACAGGGTCAGACCGAAGATGTAGAACTTGCGTGCCGGCAGGTCGAACAGCACGGCCTGGCGCCCATTCATGACGAGCCATGGGATGGCGTAGAACAGGCCGAGAAGGGCAATCGTCGCGATGCGGCTCAGGCGGTCGAACCGCCCGCCGATTTCTCGTGGGTAGATTTTCGTGGCGCTCTCGTACATCGAGGCGCCTTGTGGCTTGTTCATGCGGGCCGCCCTAATCTCGGTGCTGCGCGTTTCGCTGGGGAGCGGTACGGACGAGATAGGCTGTGACGCCGGAGCACAGCGCGCACAGGATCCAGAAGAAAAAGAAGCCGGCCGCGTAGCCGGCGTCTCTGCCAATGTCGAGATCTTCGTCGAAGATACGGGTCAGGTCGACCGGATCGAACAACGCGAAGAAGACCATGGTGCCGATCGATGCCGCGAGGAACGAGATCCACACGACCGTGAAGACCGCCTGTTTGTCACGGCTCCATTGCCTGGCACCACGGTACTCTTCGTTGATCATGCCTTATTGTGACAGGCTATATACGTAGGCCGCCAGAATCTTGGTGCGATTCGGGCCCAGCAGTTCACCGTGGGCCGGCATCATGCCGTTACGTCCACTGACGATGGTCTCGCGAAGCGCCTCGTCGGACGCGCCATACAGCCAGATGTCGTCGGTGAGGTTCGGAGCACCGAAGATCTTGTTGCCGGCACCATCGGGGCCGTGGCAAACCGCGCAGCGCATCGCGAACCCGGCCTGGCCGGCGGCGTTGGCCGCGCCTGCGCCGCTCAGTGATTTCACGTGTGCGACCAGGTCATCCACGGCTGCGTCATCAAGGATAGCGCCCTGTGGCGGCATGGCTGCCTGGCGCCCGCGCTCGATCGACATCACGATGTCGGCCTCGGTGTCACCCCACAGCCAGTCGTCGTCCGTGAGGTTCGGATAACCCGTGGCCCCACGCGCGTCCGACCCGTGACAGGTCGTACAGTAGCTGGCAAACAGGCTCTTGCCGAGCGACAGCGCGTCTTCATTCTGCACGAGAGCAGCGAAGTCCATGGCCGCGAATTGTTCGTAGATAGGCTCGTAGGTGTTCGCGGCAGCCTGCATCTCTTCTTCGTACTGGCCGTGCTGCGACCAGCCGAGCATGCCCTTGAAATTACCCAGGCCGGGGTAGGCCACCATGTAGCCGATGCCCCAGACGATGGTGATGAAATACAGGTAGAGCCACCATTTCGGAGCCGGATTGTTCCACTCCTCGAGGTCGCCGTCCCACTTGTGGCCGACAACGTCGTCGTCGGCCACGTCTTGCGGTCCCTGCTTGGCTGACCAGCTGACCAGCCAGATGCACCAGATGACGAAAAGTATCGTGCCAGCAGCTACGAACCAGTGCCAGAATGCAGGCATCAGATGTTCTCCCGCTCGTTATCAGTCATGTAAGTGTCTTCTTCCAGCGGTAATGCCGCGGAAGCGTCAAAGTCTTTCTTGCGCTTGCTGCTCCACGCCCACACCCAGATGCCTGCGAAAGCAAAGAAGATGATGGCCGTGAGGATGCCGCGAAAATCGTTGATATCCATACGGCCTACCTGCGATTCCGCCGGTTGGTGCCGAGTTCCTGCAGGTAGGCGACGATGGCGTCGAGCTCGGTCTTGCCCGCGACGGCCGCCGCCGCACCGGCGATCTGCTCGTCCGTGTACGGGTCGCCCAGGAACTGCAGGGTCTCGAGCTTGGCCGTGACGAGTTCACCGTCGACCATGCGCTCGGCCAGCCAGGGATACGCCGGCATGTTGGATTCGGGCACGAGTGCGCGCGGATCCATCAGGTGCAGGCGCTGCCAGTCATCCGAATAACGGCCACCGACGCGGGCGAGATCCGGACCGGTGCGCTTGGAACCGAACTGGAACGGCCGGTCGTACACCGTCTCGCCTGCCGTCGTGTAGGGACCGTAGCGTTCGGTCTCCGAGCGGAACGGACGAATCATCTGTGAATGGCAGTTGTAGCATCCCTCGCGCACGTACACGTCCCGCCCGGCCAGGCGCAGCGGGCTGTACACCGCGATGCCTGCGTCGGGTTCGGTCGCGTCGGAACTCATCATCAGGGGAACGATTTCAACCAGCCCGCCGATACTGATCGCGACAACGATCAGCACCATCATCAGGTTCAGGCTTTTTTCTATTGTTTCGTGGCGCATTGTGATTCGTCTCCTGTTACGCCGGGTCCATTACCGCAATGGGTACTGGTTTCTTGTCGCTGATCGTCTTGATCATGTTGTAAAGCATGATGAGCATGCCGGTGAAGAACACGAGGCCGCCCAGCAGCCGCAGGTAGTGATAAGGCTCGACCGCCTTCAGCGACTCGACGAACGAATAGGTCAGCGTGCCGTCGTCATTGACTGCGCGCCACATCAGGCCTTCGGTGACACCGGCGATCCACATCGATACCGCGTACAGAACCACGCCAATCGTTGACGTCCAGAAATGCACGTCGACCAGTTTCGTGGAGAACATGCCCTCGCGGTTATACAGCCTGGGTAACAGCGCGTAGGTCGAGCCAATCGTCATCATGGCGACCCAGCCCAGGGCACCGGAATGTACGTGACCAATGGTCCAGTTGGTGTAGTGCGACAGCGCATTGACTGTCTTGATCGACATCATCGGACCCTCGAAGGTCGACATGCCGTAGAAGGACAATGCGACAATCATGAACTTGAGTATCGGGTCCGAGCGCAGCTTATGCCAGGCGCCCGATAACGTCATGATGCCGTTGATCATGCCGCCCCAGCTCGGTGCCAGGAGGACAACCGAAAACACCATGCCGAGCGTCTGCGCCCAGTCCGGGAGCGATGTGTAGTGCAGGTGATGCGGGCCGGCCCACATGTAGACGGCGATCAGCGACCAGAAGTGCACGACCGACAGCCTGTAGGAGTACACCGGTCGGCCGGCCTGCTTGGGCACGAAGTAGTACATCATGCCGAGGAAACCCGCCGTCAGGAAGAACCCGACTGCGTTATGACCGTACCACCACTGCATCATCGCATCGACGACGCCCGTGTAGATCAGGTAGGACTTCGTCAGTGTGACCGGCACGGCCAGGTTGTTGAAGATGTGCAGTACCGCGACCGTGATGATGAATGCACCGTAGAACCAGTTGGCGACGTAGATGTGCTTGACGCGGCGCCTGGCGATGGTCCCGAAGAAGACGACAGCGTAGGCTACCCAGACGACCGCGATCAGCAGGTCGATCGGCCACTCGAGTTCGGCATATTCCTTGCCCTGCGTGATGCCCAGTGGCAGCGTAATGGCTGCCAGCAGGATGATGAGCTGCCAGCCCCAGAACGTGAAACCGGCCAGCCTGCCGAAGGCAAGACGCGTGTGACAGGTGCGTTGCACGACGTAATACGACGTCGCGAA
Organism: Woeseiaceae bacterium; assembly: GCA_041574455.1. Taxonomy (GTDB): domain Bacteria; phylum Pseudomonadota; class Gammaproteobacteria; order Steroidobacterales; family Woeseiaceae; genus UBA1847. Next base: position 13,477 of record JBFFOM010000009.1, read on the forward strand.
CAGCGCTGAGCCGCCAAATGCAAAGATCACGGCATTGGTGTGTAACGGCCGCAGGCGCGCGTAGCTCAGGAACGGCAGGTCGAAGTTCAAAGCCGGCCAGATCAGCTGGGCGGCGATGAGGACGCCCACGAGCATGCCGACGACGCCCCAGATCACGATCATGATCGTAAACTGACGCACTACCTTGTCGTTATAGGAAGCTGCTGTGTCCAAGGTAGGACCCCGGTAGTGGTTTTGGATTATCCGAGTGAGACACTCGTATCGGACGGGGAGGTTATCAAGCAACCTCTAATATACGTATAGGGGACGATACGTATGGACCGGAAAGCGCAACAAGTGTCCTGATGCAACGCTTTCTCAGCCTATAATCCGGGGTTGTTGCAGCTTGGTCTTCGAATTAATGAAAAAAATTCTCTTGTCCGACGATCCGGGCGCCTTTTCCGCCCAACTCCTGGAAGCGGCGCCGGACGCCATGGTCATCATCGATGACCAGGGCAGGATTGCCATTGTCAACGGCCAGGCGGAGAGAATGTTCGGCTACGAGCGTGACGAGATGCTGGGACAGGTCGTCGAAATGCTCCTGCCCGAACGCTTTCGCCGTGTACATGTAGGGCACCGCACCAATTTCAGTTTTGTGCCGCGGCTCAGGCCCATGGGCATCGGCCGTGACCTGGTCGGCCGTCGCAAGGACGGCAGTGAATTTCCGGTCGAAATCAGCCTGAGTCCCGTGCAGACATCAGCCGGGCGATTCGTTTCCAGCGTCATTCGCGATGTCACCGAGCGCAAGCGCATGGAGGACGAGATCATCGCGGCGCGCCAGGAAGCCGAGCGCGCCAACAAAGCCAACAGCGCGTTCCTCGCTGCTGCCAGTCACGATCTGCGCCAGCCGGTCCAGGCCCTGAGTCTTCTCAATGGCGCGCTGCGACGCACTGTCCGGGATGAGAAGGCGCAGCAAATGATCGACAGCCAGGAGCACTCGCTGACCGCGATGACCAATCTGCTGAATTCGCTGCTGGATATTTCGCGTCTCGATGCCGGCGCGATACATCCGGAACTCGAGGACTTTCCCATTAACCGCCTGATCGACCGCCTGTCGGACGAGTTCGCGCGCCAGGCACAGCACAGCGGGCTCGAGTTTTCGTCATGCGGGTGCGAAACAGTGGTCAACAGCGACCCCAACCTGCTCGCGGAGGTTATCCAGAACTTCGTTTCCAACGCCATTCGCTATACGGATACGGGCAGCGTGCGACTCGAATGTGAGGAACGGGAGGGGTATTGCGTTGTGAAGGTGGTGGATACCGGAATCGGCATCGATGAGGACCAGCTCGACGAGATCTTCCGCGAGTTCCACCAGTGCAAGGCACCGGGCGCCAGCAAGGAAGGCTTTGGCCTGGGACTGGCTATTGTCAAACGCCTCTCTGACCTGCTTGGGTTGCGACTGCATGTTGACTCCGAGATTGGCAAAGGATCGTCCTTCAGTGTTGCGCTGCCCGCAGTCGGCGAGCCGGCGCTTCCTGACGAGTCTGAAGAGCAAGCCGAGCATGGCCCGCATCCCGAGGCGACGGGCCTGGTCATCCTGATCGAAGACGATGTCAACGTCGCCAACGCCTGGGGCATGCTGCTCGAGGCAGAGGGTTATCGTGTCGCGACGGCGGCGTCGGCCACCGAGGTCAAGGCATTGATCCAGCACGTCGAAGAGACACCGGCGCTGCTCATTTCCGACTTCCACCTGCTCGATGGTTCGACGGGCGTCGAAGCTGTGAGCCTGATTCGCGAGACCTACGATGCGCGTGTTCCGGCGTTTATCGTCAGCGGCGACACGTCGAAGGTCGTCAAGGACGCGCGTCTGCTCGAGAATTGCACGCTGATGTGCAAACCCATCGATACGAATCGGTTGCTCGCAGCTGCGCGTCGGGCGGTGAGAACGGGTGAGGTCCCCCTAGACTGATGGGGCATACCACCCGGAGCAGGAGCGCGCCATGCGCGCGATTACCCGGTTAGGTAGGATCCCCACCCCAAAGGCGACTTCGTCAGCGCCACGCCGATCACGTAGGCAAAGGTGGCAACGGCGGCGACGAAAGCAACGGTGCGTGCCTGCTTCGTCTTGCCGCGCTTGAGCGCGATCGAACCCAGCACGATGTAGGCGAGCAGGCCGGCAAACTTGGCGAGCAGCCAGCTCTGCGTCAAGGGATCGAGGTGCAGCATCGACAACATCGCGACGCCGGCCAGCAACAGCACCGCGTCCACGACATGCGGTGCGATCTTCGTCATGCGCGCCTGCAGCAGCGCTGAATCAACGAGCATCCAGTACCCGCGCAGCAGGAATCCCGAAATCGTTGCCAGGGCAGCGGCCGTGTGGAGCAGCTTGATGATCGCATACGTCATTCGTAGTAGGGCCAATTACCTATAGGCGGAGAGTCAAAACTTGGTCAAAGTCCGATGCTACGTTCACAGCCAACTACTAGAGCGCGGTAGTAGGTTGTAACGGCGGGGCCCGGTTTCAGATCGGGCCCCGTTTATGTTGGCGCAGGGTCGGTCCGCGATTCTGTCGCGAGCAGCCTCCTGAGTTCTTCACGTTGCTCAATGGCATGCCGTTCGAGCCACTCCATGTACGCGATGAACTCCGGTTCTTCCCGGACAAAGTCGAAACTGCGCAGGCGGGCGATACCAATCGGCCAGTTATCGGTTGATCGTCGCTCGTCGAGAACTATACGCAGGATTTCGAGCGTCTCGTCCCGCTTTCCCGTGGCCGACATGTTCCACAGATGGAAAAAGCCCGGCCCGAAACGATCCGCTTGCCGCGAGACATCATCAATGAATTTCTGCATGACCCGCGTACCGTCCTCCTTGCGACCCGCGGCGATCAGCATTGCGCCTATGTACCAGGTCGTATTCGCGCTTCGATGCGACCAGTCGCCACCTTCATCGAAATACTCCGGGAAGTGCCCGCTCAGGAAGTCCAGCCATTCGTCCCAGGCATCATTGCGAATGGCGTCATCCCAGATGACCTGGAAAATGATGGAGCGGGAACCCTGCCGCTCGCCTACCTGGTCTTCGATAAGCTGTCTCGCCAGTGCCGGACCATCGTCGGAGGTTCTGTTTTCATAGAGGTAAAGAGCGAGCGGGGCCGACCTCGAAACCGGATGACCGGCGTCGATTTCGACCGCCCGGTCGAACCACTTGCTGGCCGACGCGGGATCGTCGATGGTCAGGTAGTGCTCGCCGATCATTGTCGCGAGTTCAGGATCGTGCGGGTCAAGTTCGAACGCGCGCATGGTATCGACAATCGCCTGCGCCCAGTTACCGCGACGGAACTCGACTTCGGATTTTCGATACCACGGCAGCGGCGATGCCGGGGCAATCTCGATGAGCTTGGCAATATACGATTCGGCTTCATCATACCGACGCAGGAACCGATACTGCAGAATCAGTCTGTTGTGAATTGTCGTCGACAGCGGATCCAGTACCAGGGCCCGTTCGAAGGCATCGATCGCTTCGAGTGGCTTACCTTCCAGCGCCAGAAGGCTACCTAGTTGCACACGGGCAAGAGACTCGTTGGGCCCCAGTTCGACCGCGCGCGCCAGTAATGCTGCCGCTGTATCCGGTTTGCCGAGATTGAGCTCGACCGTACCCAGTACCGCAACCGCCAGCGCCGACCCCGGATCGAGATCAAGCGCCTTCGAAGCAGCGTCGCGCGCTTTCTCGGTCAGTTCACGGAAGTCGCCGAGGCCCGTACCTTCCATATCGAGATACAGCTGGCCGAGACGCGCCCAGGCGAGCGCATAACCCGGGTCGAGGCGCACGGCATTCAGGAACCGCTGTTCGGCTCTTCTTAATGATTCGAAGGAATACTCGTTGCTATCGTTGATACCGAGCAGATACTCGGTGTAGGCCTCAACGTTGTCGGTGTCGTGTTGAGCCAGCTTTTCGGCCGACTCGCCGAGCAATGAGACCTTTAGTGCACCAACGACCTCCGTGGCGATCTCGTCCTGGATCGCGAACACGTCATCGAGGTCACGATCGAAGACGCCGGACCACAGGTGAAATCCGCTCTCGGCCTCGATGAGCTGGGCCGTAATCCGGATCTTGTTGCCGGCCTTCTGCACACTGCCTTCGAGCACGGTCCCGACATTGAGGGCAGCGGCGATCTTCGTGATGTCCGTATTCTGGTCCCGGAACTGGAACGACGAGGTGCGAGCGGCAACCCGGATCTCGCGGATCTGCGCGAGCATGTGGAGCAGGGTGTCCGCGAGGCCATCGGAGAAATAGGTGCTGCTCTCATCGGCACTCATGTTGGCGAACGGCAGCACGGCGATGGAGGGCGGCTCCGTTGCTGTGACTTCATTCTCAGCCGGCACCGGCCCCGAATCGGCGACTGTTTCGGCAGCAGGCGTTGCGTCATGGTCGTGCAGCACATACTGATCTAAAGCCATGAGCCCCACCGCGATGATGAGAATACCGACGATGAGTTGGTTCAGCCTGCGTCCTGTCTGCGGCGTAATTGACTGGGAGCGATCAACGTCACGTTCGCGCTTCAGGCCTTCGGGTGTCATCTCGTACGCCCACGAGAAAATCAATACCAGTGGCAGGCCGACAGCCAGCAATACGAGGATCAGTTTGGCGACCCACGCGGGCATGCCTATGATGGGTTCGACGACGTCGATGACCTGCAGAATCAGCCACGACGCGATGGCATAGGCAAAACCAACGCGGTAGACGTTGCGTCGTTTCAGCTCAGCGAACAGCGATCCGTTGTTACCGGCCAAAAAGCCCCCCTAACGCCTTGTGCAGCATGGAGAATATCATTATTCAGGCCACGGATACTCGCCGCCATTGAGCTCCAGCAACCGCTCTCGTTGCACCTCGGCTTTGGCCTCCATGGATGCGACGAAAGTATGGAAGGCTTTCTCGGTCCAATACTCGCGAATCCAGGGATAATGCCGGGTATCACGCATGGAATTTAGTGCGCCAATATCCTCTGAGTCGCGGATCGCGATCAATACTTCGAGGGCACGTTCGCGGTCGCCAAGCATTGCTGCCTGCTCGAAATCGCGGTAGCTGGGTCGAGCCTGCATTGCCTGGTCCACGGCGCCGATGCGTGCCGTGGCGAGATCGATCAAGCGCTGTCCCTGTTTATCCTGGCCGGCCGCCCGCAAGGTATGGCCGACGATCAGCGCCGCGGCCGGGCTGTCATTGACGTTGTCGATATCTGTGGCGAAGAAATCCGGGTGCGATTGGCGTGCCCAGGCGAGGTACTCGTCGAAATACCCGGTGCGATGGGCTTCGCGGTGCAGGATCATAAACCGATAGCTAAGGATGTCGTCGGGCTCGAGGTTCGAGCTGTCATCAATGAGTTGCCTGCGCGCGAGCCGAATCGCACCTTCATCAAGGCTCTTCTCGCCGACTGCGAAGAAGAGCGCCGCCTGCAACGACACAGGATGTACAGGGTCAATTGCCCGCGCCTTTGCTGCCCAAGCCGCGGCCACGTCATCCAGTTGCAGCGCCGACAGGTACCAGGCCATATCCATGGCTGTAATCGGGTCACTGCGGTCGACCCGATGGGCTTCCTGCATCGACATTATGGCTGCGGCCCACAGGCCGGTATCTGCCTGGATATAGGCCGCCGACCACCAGCCTGCCGGCGCCGACGGATTAAGCACGCGCATGCGCGCCGACAGTTCCATCGCCTCATCATAACGGCCCAGGTTCCTGAGCAGGTTAACCGCCGACTGATGGTTCGGGATCGACAGGGGGTCGAGTTCGAGTGCTTTGAGAGTGCTATCGAGTGCCTGCTGCGGCAACAGGTCCGCGCGCTGTGCGCCGGACAGGAATACGAGTATCGTGGCGTCATTCGGCGCCAGCGCGACGGCTTTGTCGAGCACGGCGCGGGCTCCATCGACATTGCCTGCATCGCGCTCCAGGTCGGCACTCAGGGCGAGAGCCAGGGGCAATTCTGCGTCGAGTTCGAGCGCCTTCTCCAACGGCAGGCGGATGCCTTCCAGGTAGCGCTCGTCACTTATCAGCCCGTACCAATTCATGCGCTTGTAGGCCAGTGCCCTGGTGGCCCAGGCAAGCGCATATCCAGGATCCAGCAAGATCGCTTCATCGAGATGCTCAATCGCGCGAGGCAGCGATTCGAAGCTGTAGATGTCGATTTCGCGCAGCGCCAACGAGTATTCGCGGAAGGCGTCAACATTGTCAGTCTCGCGCCGTGTCAGGCGAGCCGTATCTTCGTCCCGCAGCGAAACCTGCAGCGCATCGACCACCTTCTCCGCGATCTCGTCCTGGATGGCGAAGACGTCGTCGAGTTCCCGGTCGAAATTGCCCGACCACAGGTGGTAGCCGGTGTCGGCCTGGATCAACTGTGCCGTCACGCGAATCTTGTTACCTGCCGCCTGCACGCTGCCTTCGAGTATGTTGGCAACGTCCAGCTGTTGTCCGACGTCCCGGATATCGACGTTCTGCCCGCGAAACTGGAACGACGAGTTACGGGCAACCACGCGCAGGCTGGGTATCTGGGCGAGCTTGTGCAGGACCGTGTCGGCAAGGCCGTCGGAGAAATGCCCTGCGCCTGTGTCTTCGCTCATGTTCATGAAAGGCAATACGGCGATCGATTTGTCGACGACTTCGGTGGTGACGATTTTTTCTTGCGCAACCTGCGTCACGGGCGGTTCGGTCGGCGTAGAGAGAAGTATCCCGTCAGCCACCACCCAGGCGACAGCGACGACGAATACGCCGATAATTGTCTTGTCGAGACGGGAGGCTGTATGCGCGGTTATCGACGCAGATCGGTCGACGTCTTTCTCGCGCTTGACGCCTTCCGGGGTCAATTCGTATACCCATGACAGAACCAGTACGACGGGCAGGCCGATGAGCAGCAGCCCAAGAAACAGCTTGCCGATCCAGTCGGGAGCGCCGGCAAGGGAGACCACGAGTTCGAGAACCTGCAGGAACAGCCAGGTGGCAATGACATAGGCGATCGCCACGCGATAGACGTTGCGGCGCTTCAGTTCAGAAAGAAAAGATACGTCGTTGCCCAACAAGAACACTCCCGGCAGCTGCAAGCTGCAGGGAGAATAGCACTAATAATAGTCCAATCGGATCAGGCGGCCTCGTGGCCTTCCATGTCGACCGGCGTCTGGAACCAGTCGGGCTTGATGATCAACAGGTCACAGGGCAGGTCTTCAAGCGTACGCTCGGCCGTTGCGCCGATGAACAGGCGTTTCCAGCGATTGCGGGCCACGGCACCCATCACGACGACGTCAGCCGCGAGTTTGTCGGCGATGATCGGCAGTTCCTCGTGGGTCAGACCCGCAACCAGGTGGGCATTGCTATCGCCGACCTTGTGGAAATTCGTAATCTCCTTGAAGCGCTTTTCATGGTCCTCGTGCATCTGCTGTTCGATTTCGTCGAACGGCAGTGACACCGGGATGTAGGCATTGGCCGTGGCCGTCGCTACCGCGATACGGGGATCGTAGGCATGGAATGCATGTACGGCGCCATCCACCTTTTCCGCAACACCCAGTGAAACGTGCAGGATCTCGTCATCGAGCGCTGCCGGCTTGTCGTGCTGATGCATCGGGTCGATCGCGGCGATGAACACCGGTGCTTCGCCAAAGTCGCGTGGTTTGACGAGCCATAGCGGAACCGGGCACGTCCGAATCAGGTTCCAGTCAGTGTTGGTCAGCAGCGCGCGCGTAACGGCCGAATGATGATGTGTGTCCTTGATGACAAGATCAGCCTCGCAGACGATGGCGTGACGCACGATGCCCTCGTAAAGCGGGTGATCCCATACCGCGCTCGTCTTGACGATGATGCCGTCACCTCGCAGTGGTTCCGCCAGCGCTTCGAGGTGTTTTTCATGGTTCTGGATGACTTCGTCGCGCGCTTTTTCGAGCGACGGAGAATCGAACAGCCGGTCACCACTCAGGTACTCGTTGTAATAGCACACGAGGAGCTCCAGTTGGGCACCGGTATTTTTCGCCAGCCAGGCGGCCCGCCGGACACCCGGCTGATCCGCCACGGTCGGGTCGACGACAGCAAGAATTTTCTTGAGTTCCTTCATGGTCGCACCTGACGTGAATATGAGTATTTCCCGCGTCTACTCGCGCTTGATTAGCCTAACTCCAGACGGTCCATATTCCATAAGGCGTGATGCCTAGCGACTGACGGAATCTACTTACAGATTTACAGGCCGTTGTTTCTAGGTGCTTTTACTGATTCTACCGGCCGGAAATGGCAGCTAAATTGGGGTAATGAATATCGTTTGGGAGACGAGAATGTCAGGCGCACGGTACGCCGAAATCAGGCAATCGCTGGAGCACAAGAAACAGGAGCTCACTGCGCGCCTCGAACGCATTCACGCCAACCTGCGCCGCGGCTATGAAGCGGACTCGAAAGAGCGCGCAAAACAGCTCGAGGACAACGAAGTCGTTGACGCGCTGGGCAACGAAGCACGCGACGAGCTCAGAAAAATCTCAGCCGCCTTGCAGCGCCTCGACGCCGGAGATTACGGGATCTGCGTAGCCTGCGGATTACCGATCAAAGAAGGACGACTAAAGGTCTACCCCTACGCCGAGGAGTGCATCGATTGCGCTGAGTTTGAGGAGTACCGCGAGCGGCGGCTGTAGCGACCGATCAGGCCGTCATGTGCATCTTGACGAGGTCCGCCAGTGATCTCGCCTGCATCTTCTCCATGACGCGCGCACGGTGAATTTCCACCGTACGCTGGCTCACACCCAGCTCGTAGGCGATCACCTTGTTGGGTTTGCCGGTCACGACCAGGTCGAACACCTCGCGCTCGCGGTTGGTCAGGCGGCTGAGGCGCTCGTTGACCTCCGCGTGTAGTTGCTGCTCCTCACGACGCTCCTCGTCGGTTGCGAGCGCCTCGCGGATGCGATCGAGCAGCTCCTGGTCCCGAAACGGCTTCTGGATGAAGTCGACGGCGCCCTTCTGCATGGCTTCGACGGCCATCGGGACGTCACCATGCCCCGTAATGAAGATGATTGGCAGCGTGTTGCCGCGCTTGATCAGTTCTTCCTGCAGCTCGAGGCCACCGAGGCCTGGCATGCGGATGTCGAGCACGAGACAGCCGGGGCGTTGCTCCGTCACTTTCTCGAGGAACTCGTCACCGGATTCGAAAATCTCGTGACCGAGATTGACTGAATCCATGAGCGCCTGCATGGCGAAGCGAATCGCCGCGTCGTCGTCGACGATGAAAACCGTCGGCTTTTGTTCCGAATGTGCTGCCATGGGCCGTGATTGGACCAGATTGTGCATAAATTTGCGAGTCCCACGGCGTGCCCTAGGCCTGATACTGAACTAGCATACCGTCCCTGTCGCTTATCTCGGAGCTCAGAGGCCGTAACTTCCTGCGGGTGGCAGTGGTGTACGTCGCCGTTGCCTGGCTCGCCGTCCAGGCGCTCGATACGCTGGCACCGCTTTTTGGCGTCAGCGAGGCGACCTCTCCCGTGATCGTCATTGTCCTGGCTATCGGCTTCGTCCCGGTCGTCATCGTGTCGTGGCTGTTCGAACTGACGCCTGAAGGTCTGAAGCTTGAAGGCGAGCTCGATCATGCGGCGCCCACAGGCAGGGATTCGGCCAAGCGGCTCGACCGGACCATCACTGGGACATATACGACAATAAGACCTGTTTTGACGGCCGGACCTGGCCCGAATGGGCGTTGCATGTGTGCGAAGCCGTCGAGACGGCGCTGGAGATCGACCCTCATAAAGTGCAGGCGAAGGCCTATCTTGCACGCCTGCAATTCGACGCAATGTCGACATGGGAGGGTGAGGCTCGGGCTTTGGTATCGCGGCCGGATGTACCTGGCTCTGGGCGACCTAGACAACGCGCTGGGCTGCTTCAAAGAATGGGCTGCCGCCAACCGCACCAGTGGAGGCTCCCTAGTCCAGCCGCTTGGTGAAGCGCAGCGCAGCCGCCGTCATCGCGATGAGTATGAACAGGCCAAGCGCAATGAGTTCGGGATAAAGTTCCGATAGCGCTGCATCCCGCAGCATGATGCCCCGGGTCAGCCTGATAAAGTGGGTGACCGGAAGGACCTCCCCGATGTACTGCGCGAATTTGGGCATGCCGTCAAACGGAAAGACAAATCCGGACAGCAGGATCGACGGCAATAGAACGAAAAACGTCATTTGCATTGCCTGGAACTGGGTTTTGGCCACCGTCGATATGACCAGCCCGAGCGACAGATTTGCCGCGATAAATACGCCAGCTGCGAGGTAGAGCTCGAATACGCTGCCGCGCATCGGCACCTGGAACAGGATGTCGCCGACGACGAGGATAAGGGCAAGCTGGACCATGCCGATGATGATGTACGGAATGACCTTGCCGATCATGAGTTCCGCCGAGCTGACGGGCGTATTAATCAGGAGCTCGAGATTACCGCGCTCACGTTCACGCACGATTGCGACGGCAGTAAAGAGCATCATGGTCAACGTCAGGATGATGCCCATCAGGCCGGGTATTACATTGACGGGCGTGCGTCGCTCCGGGTTGTAGTAAGGCCGAACCTCGACATTATTGACAGGCTTTTCGTGCACGCCCGTGTCAAATGCAACGGGCATTACTCGCAACTGATTGGCGACGCCCGAAATCGTCGGGTCGCTACCATCAACAAGCAAATGAACCGCGGGGCGGTCCGGGTCGATGACTCGTCGCTCGAAATCGCGCGGAATGACGACGCCAATGGAGATCTCACCCAGGCGCAGGAGCTCTTCGAGCATAGCCGGTGTTTCGACCTGGTCAACGATCCGGACGACCTGGGTCTCACGCAGCTCACTGACAAATTGTCGCGACAGGTGCGTATTGGCCTGATCGGCTACCGCGGTTTTCAGATTGCGAACATCTGTATTGATGGCATAACCGAACAGGAGCATCTGGATGATCGGGATGCCGACAATCATGCCGAACGTCAGCCTGTCGCGGCTTAGCTGTCGCACCTCTTTTTTGGTAATCGCCATCAGACGTGAGAGTGAATTCACGTGGCTAACTCCCCGGATCCCATGGTGACTGCGACGAACACGTCTTCGAGTGAAGCCGCGGTGAGTTGAACATCGGCTTTGATCGAATGCTTTGTCAGGCAATTACGCACCTCAGAAAGCGGGTCGCTGAATTGCTCCGGTATCAGCACTCGCAGACGCACGCCGAGCTGAGTCACACTGACGATTGCCGCACTGTCACCGAGCGCTTCCTGTGCGTGGTAAGGATCGTCTGCGGTTACTTCGATGATGTGCATGCCGGTACTGGCTTGCAGTTCTCGCGGCGTGCCGTCTGCGACCTTGACGCCGTGATCCAGGATGGCGAGACGGTGGCAGCGCTCTGCCTCGTCCATGTAATGCGTAGAAACCATGATGGTTGTCCCACCTTCTGCAAGCCGGAACAGGTTTGCCCAAAAATCCCGTCGGCTTTGCGGATCCACGGCACTGGTCGGTTCATCCAACAGCAGCAGTTCCGGTCGATGCAGAACCGCGCAGGCCAGAGCCAATCGCTGCTTCTGACCCCCACTCATCGTTCCAGCGAGTTGCTTGCGCTGCTCGAGAAGATCGTATTTTTTGAGCAGTTCCTCGATCCTCGCCGTACGCTTTTGCTTCGGAAAAGAATAGATTTCGGCGATGAACTGCAGGTTTTCAAACACGGTCATGTCGCCGAATAAGGAAAATTTCTGCGTCATATAGCCGATCTTCGGCTTCAGCAAGCGGGCGGATCCCGGTATCTCGGTACCGAGCACGGTCGCCGATCCTTCCGTCGGCGTTAGCAAGCCGCACAACATGCGAATCGTCGTCGATTTGCCCGAGCCGTTGGGGCCCAGGAACCCGTAGATCTGGCCGCGCGGTACGCGCAGGTCCAGCTGGTCGACGGCCTTGAGCGTGCCGAAGTGTTTCGACAGGCCCCGGGACTCGATGGCGAAGTTGGCATTCATCGCTTAGTCGGTGACGAACTCGACTTCGACGGGAACACCGTCGGGCAGGCGTGGGCGTGCCGTCGTGATGTCCACCTTGGCGACAAAGCTGAGGCGCCCGCGATCGCGTTCGGTGAGGGCATAGTAGGGCGTAAACGCTGCCTCACTCGCTACCCAGCGAACCTGGCCGTCGAGTACCTCGTCGAGACCGTCGACAAATATGCGTGCTCTGGTGCCGGGCTCGATGTCCACGCGTATCGTTTCCGGCACGAAGACGCGCGCGTAGGGCTGTTGCCCACCAAGGACGATGATTAGCGGCTGTCCCGGACTCGGGCGCTCGCCGAGTTCGAACAGGCGGGTGTCGGCGATGCCGTCTACCGGTGACACCAGCGTGTGACGTTCCAGGTCGATAAGGGCAGCGTCGCGGACGGCAGCGGCCTGCTTCACGGCCTGCTCGGCCTGGGCGAGTTCCTCGACGGTCGTACCCGTCAGGAGTTCTTCTAGCTGTGCCTGGCGCATATCGAGGTTCGACTCTGCCGCATCGAGCGCCGCCTTTGCCTGGTCCAGGGCTTCTGGCGAGGCAAGGCCGCGTGTGTGTACCTCATGCGTGCGCTGCATCTCGGCCTGGCGAAACTCGAGGTCGCGGGATGCACCATCAACACCGGCCCGGGCGGCCGAGATCTTTTCTGCACGCGGGCCGCGTACCAGTTCGTCGAGACGCGCCTGCGCCTGCGCCAGTGCCGCTTCCGCCTGGTCGAGGCGGGCCCCGGCACGGCGCGGGTCCTGCATCACGAGGACATCGCCTGCCGCCACGTACTGGCCCTCGGCGACGTGGATGGCCGTGATCGGCTCGTTGCCTTCCGCGGTCATCTCGTAGCGATCCGATGCCAGTTGCCCGACGACGCGATACGGATTCTCTTCATTGCTGCAGCCGGCGACCAGGACAAGAAGGGCGATTGTGCTTGTTATGTGTTTCATCATGCTTCTCCGCTCACGCTTTCAATGCGTTGAGCAACATGTCGACCTGCGACTCCATCAGCTTGTCGGTATCGAGGGGTTTCTCGGTGAAAACGAGGCGCCAGATCATCGACAGCATCATGGGCGCGAAGAACAGGTGTGGCTGCAGTTCGAGCGCCTCGCGCCGGAACTCGCCGCGCTCGACGCCGCGCCTGACGAACTCGCGAATGGCTCCCATGCCCCTGGCAACTACGTTGTCGTAGTAGTAATCGCACAGGTCCGGGTGTTTGCGTCCTTCGGAGACGAGCAGGCGGATGACGATCGCGATCGGGGAGCCCGGCACTTTCTTCATGAACGAGAGGAACGGGCCGCGAATAAACTCTTCTGACGAGAGGTCGCTGGTCTCGAGATCGCCGATCAACGTGTCGACGCGACGCACGACGACGTTGCGGACGACGGCTTTGAAAAGATCCTCCTTGGTCTTGTAGTAGAGGTAGGTCAGTCCCTTGCTGACGCCGGCACGCTTCGCCACGTCGTCGATTGTTGTGCCTGCATAGCCGTTCTCGGCGAAGGCCTCGAATGCGGCGTCCGCAATCTCCTGCGGGCGGTCTTCCTTACGGCGCTGGTAGCGGGGTTGGTCGGCCATGGCATTACCAGTTACTGACTTATTAGTCATTAATGATACTTAATGACTGGGGAGTCAGCAAGTGACGAACGTCGCAAATTTTGGCCAAATCGGCATAATCCGCCGCATGTTTACGTACATCGACCCCACGGTCCGCGAGCGCCTGAGGAACCAGGGCACGCTGTTCCAGATTGACCGGGACGGCAAGCGCATCGAGCCCGGCAGCGCGGGCGCACCAGGCGGACACACGATCAGCATCCTCGGCCCCATACCGATGCCGCTCGATCTCGGGGGCGCGCGTTTCGACGTGCAGTGGTATGCCTGCGTGCGCAACACCGAGCTCGGCAAGATCCAGGAGCTCGCCGACGATCTACGGGCACAGGAAGGCCAGCGCTCCTTCGCCACCCTCGCGTCTTATATGGCCGTCAACAGCGTCATGGTGATCGGCGACCCGGAGACCTGGGATGAGCCCCTCGTCCGGGTGCACTCAAGCTGCCTGACCGGCGACGTATTCGGCTCCCAGCGCTGCGAATGCGGGCCGCAGATGCACGCGGCGCTGGAGCGCATTACCGCGGCAGGTGGCGGCTTGCTGGTGTACATGGCCGGCCACGAAGGACGAGGCATCGGGCTGTGGGCCAAGGCGGCGACGTACCTGCTGCAGGACGGCGGCGAGAACACCTACCAGGCCAACGAATCGCTCGGCCTGCCGGCCGACTCGCGCGATTTCAGTGATGCAGCGTCGTTATTGAAGTACTTCATGGGTGGCCGGTCGTTCCAGTTGCTCACCAACAACCCCAAGAAAGTCAATGATCTCGGCGCTCACGGTGTCACGGGGATCACACGAGTGAAACACGTCACCGGCGTGACGGCCAGCAACCGGCGCTACCTCAGTGCCAAGCGGAAATGGGGCCACGCTATCGAATCTGAAGATATCGACTGACTACTGCCGCCAGAGACGTGTATTCGGCGGGCGCTCGACCTGCCTGCGCCGACTGGTCCGGAACGGGTTGATGTCGACGCCGCCGCGGCGCTGGTAGCGCGCATAGACACTCAGGGTAGTCGGCGCGCATCGCTTCCAGATGTCCACAAACATGCGCTCGACGCAGGCCTCGTGAAAATCACGGTGTTCCCGGAAGGATGCGATGTAACGCAGCAGGGACACCGGGTCGATGCGAGGCCCTTGGTAACGTATCTCCACGCTGCCCATATCGGGCTGGGCGGTGACGGGGCAGAGGCCGCGCAGCAGGTGGCTGTGCAGGCTCTCCTCGACGACCACGCGCTCGTCGGAATCCAGCAGTTCCGCATCGACTTCCCAGGTATCGCAGTCAATGTCGAATCCGTCGATGCACGGTCCGTCCAGGGAGGCGACAGAGACATCGGGATTCAGCGTGACTTCCACCGGTGCGCCCGTGCTTTGGGACAGGTCGGCCGCGATGGCCCCTTCCACGTGCGCTGCATCGGCAAATCGTGACATCGCAAACGAGCCGAGGTAGAGCTTTAGTGACTTTGATTCGATCAGGTTCGGCGACTCGGCCGGTACTCGAATCTCCACCACCGCAACCTTGGGGTGGCCGTTGTCGCCGAGCCAGGTCAGCTCCCAGGCGTTCCAGATGTCGACTCCCGCGAACGGCAGGGCCGTGGTGATGCCGAGCGGCTCCCGGCTGTCGCTGCGGGTGATCGGGCAGAGCACTTCCGGTGCGTACTTGTGCGGATAGTCGGCCTCTCGACCGAGTAGTAGGTTCGTCCCTTTCACGGGCAGTATTTT
Organism: Woeseiaceae bacterium; assembly: GCA_041574455.1. Classification (GTDB taxonomy): domain Bacteria; phylum Pseudomonadota; class Gammaproteobacteria; order Steroidobacterales; family Woeseiaceae; genus UBA1847. Next base: position 28,744 of record JBFFOM010000009.1, read on the forward strand.
GCAGCAAGTTCCGTGTAAAATACCCGCTTTTTTTCTCCCTAAGAGAAAGTCATGAGCCCCTCCCAGATCATCGACGGCGCCGAGCGCGGGTACATCGTTCCCATAGGCGGTGCCGAAGAAAAATTCAAAAACCCTGAGATCCTCGATCGTTTCGTCGACGTGTGCGGCGGCACGGATGCGCGCATCGGCATTATCCCGACGGCCTCGGAGCTCGAGGAGACGGGTCGCAACTACGAGAAGCTGTTCAGGAAGCTCGGCTGCAAACACGTACGCATACTGCATTTTGTTACGCGCGAGGACTGCCAGTCGGACCGGGACCTCGAATACATCGAGAAGTGCGACGGCGTCTTCATGACCGGTGGCAACCAGCTGCGCCTGTCGACGACGATCGGCGGCACAGCGATCGCGCAGGCCCTGCGACGTCGCAATGCAGACGGTATGCACGTAGCCGGTACGTCGGCCGGTGCCGCGTTCATGCCCGAACACATGATCGCAGGCGGTCAGGAAGGCAGTACGCCACGGCCTGACATGGTCAACATGGCGCCGGGCCTCGGATTGACCAATGCGTTCATCATCGACCAGCATTTCCGCGAACGTGACCGGCTGGGGCGCCTGCTGACGGCGCTGGCCTACAACCCGTTCGCCGTCGGCCTGGGCCTGGACGAGGACACGGCGGCGTTTATCGGGCCGCACGATGAACTCGAAGTCATCGGCACCGGCGGTATTACGATCATCGATCCGCGCGATTTGAAGTATTCTTCGATGTCCAAAGCGCGCCGCGGCGACCCGGTCAGCCTGATCGGTGTGAAATTGCACATCCTGATCTCCGGCGGCCGCTACGAGATGGAATCACGAGAGGCGTTCGCAGAATGAGAATAGAAAGCACGAACGTTTATGTCGGGCCGAACGTGTTCGCCCGCTTCCCGGTCATCCGCCATGTGCTCGACCTTGGTGAGCTCGAGCACTGGCCGACTGTCCGCCTGGGCGAGGATTTCATTGGTACCTTGCTCGGGCGTCTGCCCGGGCTGCATGAGCACGGTTGCTCCTACCAGGAACCCGGCGGCTTCGTCCGCCGCATGCGGGAAGACGAGGGCACCTGGCTGGGTCACGTGATGGAGCACGTGGCGATCGAGCTGCAGGTCGTTGCCGGCTCGGACGTGACCTACGGCCGCACCCGCTCGATCGAGGGCCGCCCGGGCTTCTACAACATGGTGTTCCAGTACAAGGACGCGACCGTCGGTCGCGAGGCCAGCAAGCTCGCGCTCGAGCTGCTTGGTTACCTGTTGCCGGAAAAGCTGAGGTTCGACGGCGCGCCCGGCGACGACTGGGACTTTGATGAAGAGCGCGATCGTTTCATTCGTTTCGCACAGCGTCGTGAGTTCGGCCCGAGCACGGCCTCGCTCGTGAAAGCTGCCGAAGAACGCGATATTCCGTGGCTGCGACTCAACCAGTACTCGCTGGTGCAGTTCGGTCACGGTCGCTATCAGCAGCGCATCCAGGCGACTACGACCGGCGGCACCAGTAACATCGCGGTCGAACTCGCGTCCGACAAGGAAGAAACGAACGGCATCCTGCGCGACCTCGGTTTGCCCGTACCGCAGCAGATGCTCGTGCGCAACGAACGCGATGCGGTGCGTGCGGCCGAGCGCATCGGCTACCCGGTCGTGCTGAAGCCGCTGGCCGGCAACCATGGTCGTGGCGTTGCCATCAACCTGCGTACGCCTGAGGAAGTAGAGGTCGGCTTCCAGAAAGCCAGCGAGCATGGACGTACTATCATCGTCGAGAGTTACGTCGAGGGTTTCGATCATCGTCTGCTCGTCGTCAACGGCGAACTCGTGGCGGCGGCCAAACGCGTCCCCGGCCATGTGATCGGCGATGGCAAGCACACGATCGAGGAACTCGTCGACATCGTGAACGAGGACCCGCGTCGCGGCGTAGGGCACGAGAAAGTCCTGACGCGCCTCGAGTTCGACCATCAGGCAGAACGCCTGCTCGCCAAGCTCGGCTACGATCGCCAGACCATCCCGGCGAAAGACGAGATCGTGTACCTGCGGTCGACGGCAAACCTGTCGACGGGTGGCACGGCTATAGACGTCACGGATACGATTCACCCGGATAATCGCGAGATGGCAATCCGTGCGATCAAGGCCATCGGTCTCGATATCGGCGGCGTCGACTTCCTGACCAGGGACATCACCGAGTCGTATCGCGACGCCGGCGGCGGAATCTGTGAGGTCAACGCGGGCCCGGGCTTCCGCATGCACGTTGCGCCGAGTGAGGGCACACCGCGTGACGTTGCCGGTCCGGTAATCGATATGTTGTTCCCGCCGGATGCGCCGAGCCGGATTCCGATCGCGGCCATCACCGGTACCAACGGCAAGACGACGACCTCGCGCATGCTTGCGCACATCCTCAAAATGTCGGGCAGGACTGTCGGGCTCACGTCGACCGACGGCGTTTATATCGACGGCAAGCTGTCCGTGCCCGGTGACATGACCGGCCCGGTTTCGGCACAGATGATCCTGCGCGATCCGTCGGTGGATGCGGCTGTCATGGAGACGGCACGCGGCGGCATGCTGCGCAGCGGACTCGGATTTCCCGAGTGCAACGTCGCGGGCTGTCTCAATATTGCCGCCGATCACCTCGGCCTGCGTGGCATCGACACGCTCGAGCAGCTTGCCGAAGTGAAGCGTGTGCCGATCGAGATCGCGACGGATGCGGCGGTTCTCAATGCAGATGATCCGCTGTGTCTGCAGATGGCCGATCACACGGATGCCGAAACCATCTCCTACGTGACGATGAACCCGGGGCACCCGCTCGTGAAGCGCCATATCCAGGCGGGCGGCCAGGCTTTCGTACTCGAGCAGGGCATGAACGGCCACATGATCACGATCTACGACAACGAGACGCATACGCCGCTCGTCTGGACGCACCTGATTCCTGCGACAATCGAGGGACGCGCGCTGCACAACGTGCAGAATGCGATGTTCGCAGCGGCTCTGGCCTACAACATGGACATCGGTCTCGAGGACATTCGGCACGGTCTGCGGACGTTCGACTCGACGTTCTTCCAGGCGCCGGGTCGCATGAACATCTACGACGAGCATCCGTTCCGCGTCATCCTCGACTACGCGCACAATCCAGCCGCCGTCCAGGCCATGTGCGATCTCGTGCAGCGCTTCGACATCGATGGCAGGCGTATTGTCGTGCTGTCGGCTCCGGGCGACCGCCGTGATGAGGATATTCGGGAAATTGCGGGAATCGCGGCGGGGCATTTCGACTACTTCATCTGCCGTTGCGACGACAATCGCCGTGGACGCGGAGAAGACGAAGTCGCGATCATGCTCAAGAACCGGCTGCTCGAGGCAGGCATCTCGGCAGACCAGATTGAAGTTGTGCCCGATGAGCAGGAGGCAAACAGAAGTGCACTCGAGATGGCGGATGCCGGCGATCTCATCCTGATGCTTGGTGACAACATCAAGCGTACCTGGAAGCAGATCATCTACTTCAACTCGGGCGCGCACGCCGAAGGAACGAGTAAAAGGTCGACGACGCCCATGGATCTGCCCAATATCGCGGGTTTCGAACTCGACGCCGATCTCGAGATCATCAGCGACGAGCGCGGCGTGCGTATCGCACGCGACGAAGGTGATTGACGCACAGCCATGGAATTCATCGACGCCCGCCGGTTGACGGGTTACAACGCGGTCTTCGACAGGATCGGTTCGATCCTCGATGTAGCGTGCGCGGCTGCAGAAGCTGAACGGCTGATCCCGGTGTGGGCTGACAATGTGGCGCGCATGCTCGAGGCGCTCGACTGGCCGTCGTCGGAGTTCGCATTTCGCCGGCTCGAGGGCGGAGTCAGCCTCGCTTTTTCGGCGCCGATCGATCAGTTGTACGCAGCTTCCGAGATCAACGAATGGGCCTGGGCCGCGGCTGCGTTCGAGCTCGGTGTATCCACGGAGGAGCCCGATTTTGAAGAGGCCCTGGCGGCACTGCAAAAGTCGGCGGCCGAAGAAGCCAATGCCGAACTGATGTGGCTGATCGACGAGGCTGAAGCACACGGCAAGGCGCTGCTGTGGGATGACGACGAGGTGTCGGTCGGTCTTGGCAAGTTCTCTCTGACCTGGCCGGTGCGCGAGATTCCCGACGAATTCGACTGGGAAAGTTTCGACGACGTGCCGATCGGCATCGTCACAGGAACGAATGGCAAAACCACGTCCGTGCGTTTTGCAAAACACATTCTGCGCGCCGCGGGTCACAACGTGGGCGTCAGCTCGACCGACTGGATTGCGGTTAACGAGCGCATTATTGACCGCGATGACTGGTCGGGACCTGGCGGCGCACGTGCCGTGTTGCGCGAACAGGAGGTCGATGCGGCGATTCTCGAAACAGCGCGCGGTGGCCTGTTGCGCCGCGGCCTCGGCGTCGAAAAAGCAGATGCCGCCCTGATAACCAACGTCAGTGAAGATCATCTCGGCGATTTCGGCTCGCGCAATCTCGACGAATTGCTGGAGATCAAGTGGGTCGTCAGCCACGCGGTGCGCCGCGACGGCAAGCTCGTGCTTAATGCCGAAGACGAGCGCCTGGTCCGCAAAGCTGGTCACTACGACGGCGAAGTCGTCTGGTTCAGTCTCGATCCGGACAATGCGGTCGTGGCAGCGCACGTGCAAGCCGGAGGCACCGCGTTCGTGCTTGATGGCGACGAGATGCTGCGGCTTCAGGGCGGCGCCCGCGAGTCAATCTGCCAGGCGGCCGCCATTCCGATCACGTTGGGTGGCGCAGCACGCCACAACGTCGCCAACGCGCTCGCGGCGGCGGCACTCACGTCGAGCATGGGTGTGTCGCTTGCGAGTATTACTGCCGGGCTCCTCACGATGCAGCAGGACGAGAATCCCGGCCGCTGCAACATTTATTCGTTGAATGGCTTCAAGGTGTTGATCGATTTCGCGCATAACCCGGCGGCCATGTCGGCAGTGTTCGACATGGCGCGGGCGATACCTGCCGAGCGCCGCGCACTGTGCTTCGGCCAGGCCGGTGATCGCACCGACGCGCTGATCCGTGAGCTGGCCCGGGACGCCTGGGCCATCGGTCTCGATCGTGTCGTGGTCTCGGAGCTACCGAAATACTACCGTGGTCGCAATCATGGCGACGTGTTCAGGATCATACATGACGAATTGCTGAAGATCGGCGCCACGCATGAGCAGGTCCGCCACTACGAGGAAGAATTGGAGTCCTTCGAGGACGCGCTCGGGTGGGCACAGCCCGGCGACCTTATCATCATGCTCGCGCTCGGCGGCGCGCGGCCCGTGCAGCAGCGCCTCGAGGAACTCGGCGCGAAGTAATCGGCTCGCGGCCTGAAATAGGGCGCCAGTCACCTTTTTTGGTACCAGGAAAACAAGGTGACTGGGACCCAAATTCCTATTCGAGGCTGAGCAACTTGTCCCAGTGCTTCTTTTCGATCGGCATGATCGACAGCCGGTTGCCTTTGCGTGTCAGGATCAGCCCGTCGAGCCCTTTGGTTTCCCTGATTTCAGCCAACGTGATCGTGCGCCTCAGCTTGCGCTTGTAGGCGACGTCGACAAGACACCAGCGCGGATCGTCCTTGTTGCTTTTCGGATCGAAGTATTTCGATTTGCTGTCGAACTGCGTCGGGTCGGGGCAGGGTCCACTCGCGACCTTCATGATGCCGACGATGCCGGGCTCCGGGCAGTTGGAGTGATAGAAGAACACCAGGTCGCCGATCTTCATATCGTCGCGCATCATGTTGCGGGCCTGATAATTGCGAATCCCGTCCCAGGGTTCGCGCCTGTCCCGCTTGAGGTCATCGATGCTGTAAGCGTCCGGTTCCGACTTCATGAGCCAGTAATTCATTGCGTATTGTTACCGATTGTCCGGGGCTGAAAAGGCGCGCAGTTTAGCACGTCTGTCAAGCGCCAAATTGTGTTGTGCGCGTGTTACGATTGCGCCTCGCGCACCCGTACGCGAACCTGGGAGGAACAAGAATATGCCGAATGTGGTGGCTAATATCTTCGGGTCGTCGCCGGTCAAGCCCCTCGAAGAGCACATGGACGTCGTCTTTCGATGCGCCAAGAAGCTGGGGCCGTTTTTCGATGCTGTCATCAGGAAAGACCACGAGCGCATGGCAGAGGTTCGTGGACAGATCGAGGCTCTTGAGAACGAGGCAGATGACCTGAAGAAAGAGATTCGGCTGCACATGCCGAAAAGCCTGTTCATGCCGGTCCCTCGCGAAGACCTCCTAGAACTGCTGCTGGTCCAGGACCGAATTGCGAATCGCACCCGGGATGTTTCCGGCATCATCATGGGTCGGAAGATGGAAATTCCCGATCAGATCGCCGAAAAGCTCATCGAGTTTGTCGAGAGCAACATCGACGCGACCAAACAGGCCCGTAAAAGCGTCCGGGAACTCGACGAACTGTTTACGGCCGGTTTCAAGGGCGCGGAAGTCGAATTGCTCACTGAACTGATCGAAGAACTCGATGCGATCGAGACGCATACCGATATGCAGCAGACAAAAATTCGCTCTGCGCTGTTCGAAATTGAGAAGACGCTCGACCCGATCGACGCGATCTTCCTCTACGAAGTCATCGAAATTACGGGCGAAATCGCCGACATGGCTGAGCGCGTCGGGCGACGCCTCGAATTGCTGCTCTCGTAAGTCTCTATAACAACAACTTGGGAATACCTGTATACCCGGGGGGTCCTTGATGGACGCACAACTTGTTTATATCGGCCTGGCGGCAGCCTTCGGCCTGTTCATGGCCTGGGGCATCGGCGCCAATGACGTAGCGAACGCGATGGCCACGTCTGTCGGTTCCAAGGCGTTGACGATCAAGCAGGCAATTTTTGTCGCGGCCATCTTCGAGTTCGCAGGTGCCGTACTTGCGGGCGGCGAGGTGACGTCGACTATTCGCAAAGGGATTGTTGACGCCGACTTGCTGTCGGATACGCCCGAGCTGCTCATCTACGGCATGTTGGCCGCGCTGCTGGCCGCGGGAACCTGGCTGCTGATCGCGTCCCGAAACGGCTGGCCGGTGTCCACCACACACTCGATCGTCGGCGCGATCGTCGGATTCGCGGCCGTAGGTATAGGTATTGACGCCGTGCAGTGGGGCAAGGTTGGCACGATCGTCATGAGCTGGGTCGTATCACCCCTCACGGCGGGCTTCATTGCCTACCTGATCTATCGCAGCGTACAAAAACTGATCCTGAGCCATGAGGACCCCTTGGCAAGGGCGAAGCGCTACGTTCCCGTGTACATGTTCCTGGCCGCATTCACAATCACGCTCGTGACGATTCTCAAAGGGCTCAAGCACGTCGGGTTGACGATTAGTTTACGGGACAGTTATATCCTGGCGATCGCCATCGCAGTCGGCATTGCGTTGCTCGGCGCGTTTGTAATCCGCCGCATCGAGTCCGATCCCAAGGCGGAGAAGAGGCAACACTTCGTCACGGTCGAGCGAGTGTTCGGCGTATTGATGGTAATCACCGCGTGCGGCATGGCGTTCGCACATGGCTCGAACGACGTGGCCAACGCAATCGGCCCTCTTGCCGCTGTCGTCAGCATCGCGCAGAACGGCGTAATCGGAGCCAAGTCCACGTTGCCGATCTGGGTCCTGATGCTCGGTGGTGGCGGTATCGTCATCGGTCTCGCGACGTTCGGTCGTCACGTGATTGCGACGGTCGGCAAGAAGATTACACAGCTCACACCGAGTCGTGGTTTTGCGGCTGAGCTTGCTGCCGCGACCACGATCGTCATCGCCTCCGGCACCGGCATCCCGATCTCGACGACGCACACGCTTGTCGGTGCGGTACTCGGCGTTGGTATGGCGCGCGGTATCGAGGCCATCGACCTGCGCGTCGTTGGTAGAATCCTGTTGTCCTGGGTCATAACGATTCCGGCCGGTGCGGTACTCGCGATCCTGTTCTTCTTCCTGTTCCGTGCAGTCCTGCCGTAGACCAGTTGCTGCGGCGGGATTGCTGGCGGCGCTGCTGCTGGCGGCGGCGTGCACCAGTGCCCAGACGGTCCAACAGGCTGCAGCCCCGCAGGCGGCGGCGCAGCAGCCGATCTACCGCTACCAGAACCTCGTTCACCCCGAGAAGTCGGCCAATGGCATGGTGGCCTCACAGAACCGCTGGTCGTCCGCTGTGGGTGCCGAGATTCTCGCCGCGGGCGGAAATGCTGTCGATGCAGCGGTAGCTACGGGCTTCTCACTGGCGGTAACCCTGCCGCGTGCGGGAAATATCGGTGGCGGCGGATTCATGCTCGTACACGACGCAAAATCGGGCGAAGAGATCGCGATCGATTTCCGCGAGAATGCGCCCGTGCGCGCGACGCGCGACATGTACCTCGACGAGAATGGCGAGGTCGACCCGATGCGCTCGAAGTTCGGCCATCTAGCCTCGGGCGTGCCCGGTACGGTCGCAGGCTTCTGGCACGCGCACCGGAAGTACGGCAAGCTGCCGTGGGCCGACGTGCTTGCGCCGGCAATTCGGCAGGCCCGTGACGGCATTCGCGTCAGTTACGATCTGGCAGAACTCCTGACGAAGAACCAGCGCCGCTACTGCCAGAACGAGGCGACCTGCGGGTACTTTTACAAGCCAGGTGGCGAACCCTACAAACCCAATGAAGTGCTGATCCAGGCGGATCTCGCGAACACCCTGCAACTGATCGCCGAGCACGGTGCAGACGCGTTCTACAAAGGGGAGGTCGCAGAATTGATCATCGCCGAGATGGAGCGGGGCGGCGGTATCATCGACGCCGAATCGCTGGCGTCCTACCAACCCGTCGCGCGCGAACTGGTCCGCGGCACGTATCGCGGTTACGACATCGCCGCAATGCCGCCGCCGAGTTCGGGTGGCGTCCACATCATCCAGATGCTGAACATGCTCGAGCAGTTCCCGGTCGCCGATCTTGGTGCCGGGAGCGCTGACTCGATCCACCTGCTGGCCGAAGTCATGCGCCTTGCCTATGCCGACCGCTCGCAGCACCTGGCCGATCCCGACTACTACGACGTCCCGGTCGAATGGCTGACGCGCAAGTCGTACGCGCAGGAGCTTGCTGCGACGATCGACATGGACAAGGCGAAACGTTCTGCAGACGTAGCGCCCGGCGTTGCACCGAAACCCGAGGGCATCGACACGACGCACTACTCGGTGATCGACGCGGATGGCAACGTCGCGCTGGTCAACTACACGATCAATTTCTCGTTCGGATCGGGAGTCGCCGTCCCGGGGGCGGGCTTCATGCTGAACAACGAGATGGATGACTTCGTTGCCAGGCCCGGTGTCGCGAATGCCTTCGGGCTGGTAGGCGGGGAGGCTAATGCGGTGGCGGGCGGCAAGCGCCCCCTGAGCTCGATGTCGCCGGTCATGGTCTTCAAAGACGGCGAACTGCGCCTGGCATCGGGGAGTCCGGGGGGTGCGGTGATCATCACAGCCGTGCTGCAGCTTATCGTCAATGTCATCGACCATGGCATGAACATTGCCGAAGCCACCGTGGCACCTCGCATCCACCAGCAGTGGTATCCCGACCGCATTGCGGTCGAAACCGGTATCAGTCCGGACACGATCCGCCTGCTCGAGGCGAAGGGCCACACCGTTGTCGCGACGCCGAACAAGATGGGCAGTTTGCAGACGATCGCTTACTTTGAGGGCACCTTCCGCGGCGCATCAGACACGCGGCGACCCAATGCTGCGGCCGTGGCACCGGGGAATTCCCAGAGTCAATGACCGGGCCTCGCGCACTCTCGCCGGCGGCACGCCGCTATGCGCTGGCGATCCTCGCGATCGTCTACATGTTCAACTTCATCGATCGTCAGATCATGGCCATCCTGTTGCCTGCGATCCGCGAGGAGTTCGGTGTTTCGGACGCATGGCTGGGCTTCCTCGCCGGCACCGCGTTCGCGATGTTCTACATCGTGCTTGGTATCCCGGTCGCGCGTTACGCCGACCGCCACAATCGCCGTAACCTGATCGCACTCGCTGTCGCATTGTGGAGCGGCATGACGGCCTTGTGCGGCGTCGCCGCAAACTTTTGGCAACTCGCGCTGGCGCGCATCGGTGTGGGCGTCGGTGAAGCAGGTTGCAGTCCGCCCGCACACTCGATGATTGCCGACATGTACCCGCCGGAGCAGCGCTCCACCGCGATGGGCATCTATACGGTCGGCATCTCGGCGGGGATCATGCTCGCGTTTCTCCTTGGCGGATGGGTGGTCCAGAATATCGGCTGGCGCGAGGCTTTCTTCATCGTGGGTCTGCCCGGTCTGTTGCTGGCGCTGATCGTGCGCGTCACGGTGATCGAGCCGGAGCGCGGCCACTCAGAGGGCAGGGCAGCGGTCTCGGAGCAGCCGACGTTCTTCCAGACACTCGGATTTCTCTGGCGCAGGCCATCATTTGCCCATATGACAGTGGCCGCAGGTCTGTCGTCGTATGTCGGCTACTCCGTCATCAGCTTCCTGCCGAGCTTTCTCGTGCGCAGTTTCGGCATGTCGCCCGGCCAGGTCGGGCTGTACCTCGGCCTGATCATCGGCATCATCGGCGGCGCCGGCTTCTTTCTCGGCGGTTTCATCGCGGATCATCTCGGCCAGACCGACCATCGGCGCGCACTGCGCTTCATCGGCCTGACCGTGCTGCTGACCGCCATCCCCTATGCGGCAATGTTCCTGTCGGATTCGTGGCAGACAGCGCTGCTGCTGCTCCTGGTCCCGGCAGCGACTGCGAATGTCTACCTCGCACCGGTGCTGTCGCAGGCCCAGGGGCTGGTCTCGCTGCGCATGCGCGCCATGGCGTCGGCGGTCGCCTTGCTGATCATCAACGTCATAGGGCTCGCCCTCGGGCCGCTGCTCACCGGATTGCTCAGCGACGGGCTCGAGGCTCGGTTTGGCGAGGAATCGATGCGCTACGCCCTGCTGCTGGTCACCAGCATAATCCTGCCCTGGGCAGCCTGGCACTACGCCAGGGCCGGCAGGACGATCGACGCCGATCTGGCGAAGGCGACCAGGCACGACTAGAACGATAACGACGTGGCGCCAGAGGCTACTTCCTCGAGCATGACCGGGGCGCCCGCGAGGATCGCACCGTCGATGAGGTCGTCTTCGGTATAACCGCGAACCCTGGCGCACGGCGGGCAGACGAGGATCTTTGCGCCAGCTTCGATGACGTTGTTCATCATCGTCCCGATAGTCGGATCCAGCGGGTTGAGCTGGGCGGCATCCCCGGCACCCTTGCGGGCCCAATCGGCGCCGGCGGCGACGAGAAAAACGGTGACGTCCATGCCGGATGCCACGGCTGCGCTGGCGACGCTCCAGGCGACTGACGAACGTTCGTCGTCGAAACCGCGGGAATTGATGATTACTACTTTCTTTGCTTCAGACATGATGATCTCCTTATTTGCGAATGGTGTAGACAGGATGAAGCGCCGCGACGAGCGTGTGACGAGTCATGCGACACCAGGCAGGTATGTCCGCGGGTGCCCCATCGTCCAGGGCGTGCACCTCCAGTAACTCGCCGTCGCCTAGCGCTGCTACAGCGTTCCGCAGACCGATGATGAGCTGACTGCAGCTCTTCGTACCTGCGTCCCAGCGACCTGCGATCGAATGGCTTTGGGTGTTGTTCATCTGCTCTTTCCTCTGTCTCGTTGCTGCCCGTCGGGCGACGATTTACAGGCTAGAGCGACAGGCGAAAACGATATAGGGCAAAATCTGTAGCAAGCGGCTACAGAATGTGTAGTAAAAGGATTTGCCGATGTACGACTACAACGAGGCCTGTCCGATATCGATGGCAGCGTCGGTCATATGCGAACGCTGGACGCTGCAGATCGTGCGCGAGCTGTTCTTCGGCTCGACGCGATACTCGGAGATCCAGAAGTTCATTCCCAACATCTCGCCGTCCCTGTTGCGCAACCGCCTGCGCTTCCTGGAGGAGCAGGGCGTGATTTTCAGGAAGAAGAGCACGAGCGGGAACCGCTACGAGTATCACCTGACACCCGCGGGCAAGTCGCTTGCGCCCGTGCTGACCGAAATGGGCAAGTGGGGCATGCGCTGGGCCAGCGACTGCATGACCGACAAACAGAACACGGCGTCGGGCGTGGTTCGCGACTTTGCGGGTGGTATCAACGTGGACGAGCTGCCGTCGGGAAATACGGTCGTCCAGCTGCGATTCGACGAGGGCGGTGAGCAGGCCACCGGATATATTCACGTGCAGGACGGCGATGTGCGCATCTGCGATACGGACCTCGGCTTCGACACCGACGTCCTGATTCGCTCAACGATTCAGACGATGACCAGGGTCTGGTACGGCGAGCTGGATATCAACGCCGCAATCGATGCCGGGCAGGTCAGGGTCGACGCCGCCCCGGTTTATACGCGCCACATCGGCCGCTGGCTGGGGATCAGTTCATTCACCACCGATAATCCGCGGCTGGGCTAGGGCATTTGCCACGCCGTGGAAGGCAGCACCCAGGACGTTACTCAGCCTCCAGGTGCCACCCTTTGTCGATCATGCACTTGCGGTGAATATCGTTCTTCATCTCCATCGTCTTGATCGAGGGAACCGTGTTCCATCCCGATGAAAAGGTGCCGGCTTGTCCTCCCTGGTATTCCGGCATCCTTGACAGCATTCTTGTGCCACGAGTTTGAGACAGACAATAGGAGTTATCTGCTTCGAACTGTTCTGCATCCTTCTCCGGGTGGGTCCAGTAGTACTGCTGTGTGGAACAGGCGCCCGCTATTGCGATAATTACCACTGCGAGTCTTTGAAGAGTCTTCATGATGCGGCACTCCCTGGTTCGCGGCAGCTCGGCAATCTTGGGGCCTTTCGGACAAACGTTGCGGAGGACCCGAGGACCCGTGGCTTTGCGTCCCTGGGTTTCCCCAGGTTTGCCTTTATCAGGCTGATTGTAATTTGTGGAGAGAACCGGTCAATTCTGGGAAACACCTAAAGATGAGTCGCTGAGACCGCCAGACTTCCTGGTCCAGGCATCCGTTGACCAATGGCTCGGAAGAAGAGAGTCAGCCCTGCGACAGCACCTCGAGCGCGCGGAGCACATCCCGGCGGCTGATCTGGCCGATGAGTCGATTCCTGTCGGTGACGGGGAAGCGCCGGTAGTTGCTGTCGAGGAACTTCGAGGCAAGATCGACGATGCTCATCTCGGCGTTGACGGTTTCGACTTCGTTGGTCATGTATTCGCTGACGGGTCCGCCGTAGGAGCCATGGTAGCCGGCCTGCAGGGCGACCTTGAGGCAGTCGAGCTCGGAGAGCATGCCGACGAGATTGCCGGCGTCGTCGACCACCGGCGCACCGGCGATACGATGCTTCACGAGCTGGTGCACGGCATCGAGAACGCTGGTCTCGGGTTTGAACTTGACCAGTGTTTTGGACATGTAGTCTTTGACGAGAATGGATTTGAGGGGCATGTCAGGTCTCCGTCTGCGCATCTTTGCGCTTGTTGCGGCAACGGCCATTGCCAGTGCACAGCTCGCATCCGCCACCGGCAACGCCACCGCAGCTGCCGCTGATCGCCTTGCGCCCGTTCATGACGCCGATGCTCATGCCGGCGATGACCAGCAGGATGACGACGAAGCTCAGGGCCAGGGTGGTTATAGCAGCATTCATGATTCGTTCAACGCGTCAAATTCGGGGGTTGTCAGTTCTTCGATCGCTGCGTCGTTGCGGACCAGCAGGTATGCAGCGAGCTTGAGTTCACGGGCCAGTGCCAGGCCGTCCTCCGGCCCCAGCACGAGCAGCGCGGTCGCCATCGCGTCGGCATAGGCGGCCGATGGGTGTACGACGGTAACTGCTGCGAGATTGTGTGCAACGGGGCGCCCGGTACGCGGGTCGATCGTGTGCGAGTAGCGCCGGCCGTCGTGTTCGAAGTAGTTGCGGTAGTCGCCGGAGGTCGCGACGCTCGCATCCGTCACCCGGATGATCGAGTGTGGCGCGCGCCGCGACGTCGAGGGTGCTTCGATCGCGACCGACCACTTCAGCGCTTCGCTGTTGTGTCCCTTCGCGCGCAGCTCACCGCCGACCTCGACGAGGTAATTGTCGAGGCCGGCAGCGTCGAGCAGTTCCGCCAGTTGGTCGACGGCAAGCCCTTTGGCCCAGCCCGACAGGTCGACAAACATGTCCGCGTGGTCCTTGCGCACCAGCCGCTCCTTGCAGTCGACCTCGATCTTATCGTGGCCCGTGGCCTGCATGGCTGCAGTGATCGCCTCTGCAGACGGCGGTTCCACCGCTAACCCGTCAGGACCGAAGCCCCACAGGTTGACGAGCGGGCCGATCGTCACGTCGAAGGCACCCCCGGTCTGCTCCGCGATAGCGAGGGCGCTGGCGAGAGCTTCGCAGAGGGGCTGGCTCACAATAATCCAGTCGATCGCACGATCAGTGTTGAACACCGAGAGTTCGGAGTCCTCACGCCAGGTCGAGGCGAGAAGGTCCACACGCTCGAGCGTCGCGAGGACATCGGCTTCGAGTGCCGCGGTGTCGAGATCGTCAGGCGCCTCGACGATCGAGATGTTAAAGCTCGTACCGAGCGCTCCACCCGAGAGGTCGAGTTGCTCAAGGCGCCCGTCGCCGCAGGCGGCGAGGAGTAACAACGATATAAGCAGCAGCTGACGCAAGGGCATTACCCGCCGAAATCATCCAGCATGATATTTTCTTTCTGTACGCCCAGGCTGTCGAGCATTTTGATGACTGCCGTGTTCATCATGGGCGGTCCGCAGAGATAGTACTCGCAGTCTTCGGGTGCCGGGTGCTCCGACAGGTACTCATCGTAGAGGACCTGGTGGATGAAGCCGGTCAGGCCCGTCCAGTTGTCTTCCGGCTGCGGTTCCGAGAGGGCGAGATGCCAGTCGAAATTGTCGTTCTTGGCGGCAAGGTCATTGAACTCGTCCTCGTAAAACATCTCCTTGAGGCTGCGCGCGCCATACCAGAACGACATCTTGCGGCCACTGTGCTTGCGAATCAGCTGGTCGAAGATATGCGAGCGCATCGGAGCCATACCGGCGCCACCGCCGATGAACACCATCTCGTTGCTGGTCTCCTTGGCAAAGAACTCGCCGTAGGGACCCGAAATGACGGTTTTGTCACCTGGTTTCAGGTTGAAAATGAACGAGGACATGACACCTGGCGGGATCGAAGCGTCGGCGCCCGGCGGTGGCGTCGCGATACGGACGTTGAGCTTCACGACCGTGCGCTCCAGCGGAAAGCTCGCCATCGAGTAAGCGCGCATCTCGGTCTTCTTCACGCGCGATTCGTGTCGCCAGAGGTCGTAGCGGTCCCATTCATCGCGGAACTTCTCGTCGATGTCGAAATCCCTGTACTTGAGATGGTGCGGTGGGCACTCAATCTGGATGTAGCCGCCCGCACGGAAGTCGAGTTCCTCACCTTCGGGAAGCGCGAGCACGAGCTCCTTGATGAAGCTCGCGACGTTGCGATTCGAAACAACAGTCGTCTCATAGCGTCTGACGCCGAAGACTTCGTCGGGTACCTGGACCCTCATATCCTGTTTGACGGCCACCTGGCAGGCGAGGCGGTAGTGATCTGCCGCATCGCGCTTGTTAATGACCGAAAGTTCCGTTGGCAGAATGGCGCCACCGCCCGACAGAACCCGGCACCGGCACTGTCCGCAGGTACCGCCGCCGCCACACGCAGATGGGATGAACAACTCGTTGTCCGCGAGTACCTGCAACAGCTTATCGCCGGTCGGAACGGACAGATTGCGTTCGTCATTAACGACGATGCTGACGTTGCCCGAGGCAACGAGCTTCAAGCGGGCAACGAGGATGACGAAGACCAGTATGAGAACGACGGCCGTGAACAGGCCGACGCCCAGCAGTACTTCCTGTAAAACAACGGGGTCGATGTTCACTTCAGATTCCTGAGAAGCCCATGAAGCTCAGCGACATGAGGCCTACGATGATGAATGCGACGCCGAGTCCCTGCAGTCCGTCAGGAACGTCGGAGTATTTGAGTTTCTCCCGGATACCGGCGAGAGCGATCAGGGCGATTGCCCAGCCCGCCCCACTGCCGACGCCGAACACGACCGATTCCGCGAGGTCATACTGACGCTCGACCATGAATAGTGTGCCGCCGAGGATGGCGCAGTTGACCGTGATTAGCGGCAGGAAGATGCCGAGCGCGTTGTAGAGCTTCGGAAAGTACTTGTCGAGCGTCATTTCGAGGATCTGCACGAGCGCGGCGATGACGCCGATGTAGCTGACCAGGCCGAGGAAGCTCAGATCGACATCGGGGAGGCCGGCCCACGCCAACGCGCCATCGGCAAGCAGGTAGCTGTAGATCAGGTGATTCACGGGGACTGTGATGACCTGGATCGTGATCACTGCAACGCCGAGGCCGATCGCCGTTTCCACGCGCTTCGAGACCGCGAGGAAGGTGCACATGCCGAGGAAGAACGCGAGTGCGAGGTTCTCGACGAACGCGGCCTGGATAAACAGGCTTACATAGGCTTCCATCAGTACACCTCCGTCCGGTGGACTTCATGGATCTGGTACTCGGGCTTCTCGACCTGTCGCGTACGCCAGGTGCGGATGCCCCAGATCATGAGTCCGATAATGAAAAACGCGCTCGGCGGCAACAGCATCAGGCCGTTGGCTACGTACCAGCCGCCGTTCGACGTCAGCTCGAAGATCGGGTAGCCGAGCAGCGTGCCCGCACCGAACAGTTCGCGCAGCGTTGCTACCGCAATCAGGATCAGGCTGTAGCCGAGGCCGTTGCCGAGCCCGTCGATAAAGCTCATGACCACACCGTTCTTCATCGCGAATGCTTCGGCGCGGCCGAGCACGATGCAATTGGTGATGATCAGGCCGACGAAGACCGACAGCTGCTTGCTGGTCTCAAACGCATAAGCCTTGAGCAGCTGATCGACGAGAATTACGAGCGACGCGATGATCGTCATGTGCACGATGATGCGAATATTGTTCGGAATGCGGTGGCGCAGCGCACTGATCGCGGCGCCCGCGAGGGCGGCAACGCTGGTCAGCGCGATGCACATGAGCAGCGCGGGCAGCAGCGACGTGGTTACCGCAAGCGCCGAGCAAATGCCCAGCATCTGCAGGGTCACCGGGTTGTTGTCGACGAGGGGGTCGATCAGGACTGTTCTTGCTTCACTCATCTCTGTTGCCCTCACGGAAATTGGTGAGATACGGGCCGAAGCCATGTGCCCCCGTCCAGTACTGCAGCAGCGCGGTAATGCCGTTGCCGGTCAGCGTTGCGCCGGCCATGCCGTCGAGCATGTGCTCGGCGTCGCTGACACCTGCCGGGACCAGGCCCTTGATGACGCGGATGACTGGCTCGCCATCGTCGCCATAGATCATTTTGCCGTCCATCTGGGCGCGCCAGGACTCCTTGTCCATCTGGTCGCCGAGGCCAGGCGTTTCGCCGTGCGCGTAAAACCGCAGGCCCTTTATCGTATTGCCATCGGGGGCAACAGCCAGGTAACCGAGCATGGTCGACCACAGGCCTTTGCCGTATACGGGCAGGATGACCTGGTCGACGCGCCCGTTGTCCCTGACGAGGTACACGTCGGCGAATGCGGCGCGTTGCGCGATCCCGGCGATATCCAGTTCGTCTGGGATCGCTACAGTTGCCTCCATATCGGCCTCATCCGCATAGGTGCCGGACTCGAGATCCACGGTGCGTGTCTCGATGGATTCGAACAACATGTCGACGTCAGCGCCGGGCTGCATGAGGCCGGCGACGTCGAGAATGATCTTTTGGCGGTACAACTCTTCGTTCCTGATTTGCACCGGCTTCAGTACGATGGCCGCACTGGAGACGATGATCGAACAGACGAGACTGAGCCCGATAGCGACGATCAGCGTGTTGGAAATGCTGTCGCGGTTAAATGCTTTTTTGTCAGACATTGCGTTTCAGCCTCCGCTTGACATTGGCCTGCACGACGAAGTGGTCGATGACGGGGGCAAATACGTTGGCGAACAGGATGGCGAGCATGATGCCCTCTGGAAATGCCGGGTTGACCACGCGGATCAGCCAGGTCATGAAGCCGATCAGCAGGCCGAAGATCCACTTGCCGGTATTGGTCTGGGCAGCGCTGACGGGGTCGGTCGCCATGAAGACTGCGCCGAAGGCGAAGCCGCCGAGGACCGCATGCCAATGCCAGGGCATCGACATCATTGGATTGCTGCTGGCCGGGTCGCCGAAGAGCAACGTCGGGATGATCAGGCCCGCAAACACCGCAACGATGATGCGCCAAGACGCGATGCGCGCGAATACGAGAATTACCGCGCCGATCAGGCAGGCCAGTGCGGACGTTTCACCGAGAGAGCCCTGTATGGTGCCGATAAATGCGTCCATCCACGTGAGCCCCATATCGGCGATGCCCTGCATGCCCTCGATGGCGCTGACACCGAGCGCGGTCGCGCCGCTGAAACCGTCGACCGGCGTCCAGACTGCATCACCCGAGATCTGTGCCGGGTAGGCAAAATACAGGAACGCGCGGGCGACGAGAGCCGGGTTCAGGAAGTTCTTGCCCGTGCCGCCGAAGACTTCCTTGCCGATGATCACGCCGAAGCTGATACCGACGGCTACCTGCCACAGCGGGATCGTCGCCGGGACGATCAGCGAGAACAGGAAGCCGGTGACGAAGAAGCCTTCATTGACTTCATGGTTGCGCACGCCGGCAAACAGGATTTCCCAGCCGAGGCCCACAACCATCGTCACGATGTAGATCGGCAGGAAGTACAGGAGGCCCTGGAGGAAGCAGTCGAGGACGCTATTGGGATCATAGCCGGCACCCAGCAAAACAAGCACCATGCCGCGCCAGCCCTCGATGCCGGCAATGCCCAGGCTCTGCATGGCCATATTGGCCTGGAAGCCCGTGTTCCACATGCCGAACAACGCAGCCGGTGTGGCCGCGATCACAACCGTGATCATGACGCGCTTCAGGTCCAGTGCATCGCGCACGTGGGGCGAACCGCGTGCGAGGTCCGGGGGTGAATAGAAGAACGTATCGACGGCTTCGAAGATCGCATGGAACTGTTCGAAGCGACCGCCCTTTGTGAACAGGGGTTCGAGATTGTCGAGGAACGAGCGTAAAGATTTCATCAGCCGTTTACCTCGATTTCATGGAGATTCCTGCGAAGATGCGGGCCGTACTCGTACTTGCCGTTACAGACGAAGGAGCAGAGTGCGAGGTCTTCTTCGTCGAGTTCCAGGCAACCGAGCGCGCGCGCGCCATCGGTGTCTCTTACCAGCAGCGACTTCAAGAGCGGCGTCGGCAGGATATCGAGCGGCATGACCTGTTCGAAACTGCCTATGGAAACCATGGCGCGCGGGCTGCCGTTTTGCGAGGTTGTGAAGCGGTAGGGCGAACCGAACAGCTTGCCGACAAAAGCGCGGGTCGAGGAGTACCTGCCGCGACCCGGCCGCAGGAACGACAGGAATTCACGCGGGTTGCCCTCCTGCAGGACCGTGATCTGTTGATCGTAGCGACCGAGGTAGGAGCCCCAACCGGCAGCACGATGGCCGTTCAGCACCGATCCCGACACGACGCGAACGTCGCCGGGCATGAGTTGGCCGGCAATCAGATGGTTGGTGTTGGCGCCGATGCGCGTCGCGATCAGCCGCGGCCTCTCGACCTTGGGTCCGCAGAGGGCCACTATGCGCTCGACGGGTAAACGCCCGGTCAGAAACAGTCTGCCGACCGCCATCACGTCCTGGTAGCCGATATGCCAGACCGTCTTGACTTCGCTGACCGGGTCCAGGAAGTGAATATGCGTGCCTACGAGTCCAGCGGGATGCGGCCCCTCAAACTCGACGTGCCTGAACGGGTCCTCATTGGGTACCTCGATGTTTGCGTTGGGCGCCGTGCAGACGTAGACCGGGCCGCTCACGATCTTCGTGAGCAGGCACAGACCGCGAATGAACGCGTCGGGGTCCGTTGCGATGATCGTCGCCGGATCTGCGGCCAGCGGATTGGTGTCGATCGCCGTGACGAACAGTGCGCGCGCCGTGGCCGCGGGCGCCGGGATCTTGCTGAACGGCCGGGTGCGAAGTGCCGTCCAGAGCCCCGAGGCCAGCAGGTTGTCGCGCACGGCCTGGCCGTCCAGGTCGGGCATCTGGTCGGCGTCGTATTTCGCAAACTCCTCGGCGTCGTCGCCATCGAGATTGATGACAACGGACTGGAGGATTCGGCGTTCGCCACGATTGACCGCCGCGACCGTGCCACTACCCGGTGAGGCGAACTTGATGCCGGGATTGGCTTTGTCCTCGAACACGGCCTGGCCGAGCTTCACGCGGTCGCCCGTGCGAACCAGCATGCGCGGCTTCAGGTCGTGAGTGTCCGGGCCGAGCAGGGCGACGGACTTGACGTCAGCACCTGCAGAAATGATGGGCTCGGGTGAGCCGGCCAGGGGAATATCCAGGCCTTTCCTGATTTTTATATGCATTAGTTTTCGTCGTCAGATTGCGTCGTTCAGAACCACACGCCAAACAGGGCACAACCAGCCAGCCAGAGGCAGCCGATTGTGTGGATTCCAAGGGTTGCCTCGATGGACTTCGTCATTGTTTCCCGGTTGTCCATTCCGCCGCGAATTCCCTGTGCGGCCTTGAAGGCGAGTACGAGTAGACCGGCCGGCACCAGTGGTGCCAGCAGCGGCAGTGTGCCCTGCACGGTGAGCAGTACGATGACGGCCGCTGCCACGAGGTGCAGGACGAGGTACAGGTTCGCCGTAGCGCCGTTGCCGAGGCGCACCGGCAGCGTGTTCTTGCCGCAGCCCCCGTCGGCAGACACGTCCGGCACTTCATTGATGAGGAGGATGGCCGCGACCCAGGCACTGACCGGGATTGAGAACAGGATCAGCGAGGCGTCGATACTTGCCCCCTGCAGCCAGGCGGCGCCAGTCACGGGCAGCACGCCGAACGCCACTGCTACCGCGGTCTCACCAAGGCCGATCGTGCTGAGTTTGACCGGGCCCAGCGAATAGAACACGCCAAGCAGGATCCCGATGACGCCAAACGTGATGATCATCGGACCCTTCTCGAGCAACAGCAACAGCCCGGCCAGCGAGGCGATCACGATCAGCGTCACACCGAGCTGGGCCATGCGGGACTTAGACAGGATGCCCATCTGGATGAAGCGCGAACCACCCGTGTACG
The DNA here is from genome assembly GCA_041574455.1 of Woeseiaceae bacterium. Lineage (GTDB taxonomy): Bacteria > Pseudomonadota > Gammaproteobacteria > Steroidobacterales > Woeseiaceae > UBA1847. The sequence continues at coordinate 49,900 of JBFFOM010000009.1, forward strand.
GGTAGATGCGTTCTTCGTTCTGTCCGTCGGTGCCGATCTGCTCGTCGCCGACGTCATTCAGGACGTTGCTGGCCGCGTGCACGCAGACCGTGGCGACCAGCGCGAGGACGAAGACGTACCAGTCGAAACCGGTGCCCATCCAGGCACCCCAGGCCGTGCCGGCTATTACCGGCAGGACCGAGGCCGGGAAGAACTTCGGCCGGGTAGCATGAAACGCCCGTTTCATGCCCTGTGAGAGTGAATCGCCGGCAAATTCCTCCGGCGCCGGGTTTAGCGGTCCTACAGTATCTGATGACATGCCTGATCCTAAGCTGTGCAGCCGGGTGAGCGCCCAGGCCGAAAAAAGTTGAAACCTTTTATACCCGAAACGGCATCTATATACATACGCGCTTTCCGAGAACCGCGGGGGGCAGATTTCGCGGTTCGAGACACATACAATACGATGCCATGCAGAACCGGCGTCCGTTCGGGCGCGACAATAACAGATCTGGAATAAACACTATGAATATCAGCAACAAGACGGGCCTGGCCCTGATGGCCCTGCTGCTGGCCGCCTGTGGCGGCGCGGAGCAGGAACCGGCGACCGACGCAGCGGCCCCGGCAGCGGCCAACGAGATCACCGTGACCGAGGCCGAACTGGCCGGCAATCCTTTCCGCGAGGAATGGGACCCGCCGTACGAGATTCCCCCGTTCGCGGTGATCGAAAACGGCCACTACATGCCGGCTTTCAAGAAAGCCATCCTCGAGCTGCGGGCCGAGATCGACGGCATCGCCAATAACGTCGAGGCACCTACCTTCGAAAACACGATTATCGCGCTGGAGAAGGCCGGCGAGTCGCTGAGCAAGGTCCAGGGTACGTTCGGCAATATCACGAGCACGGACACGGATGACGAGCTGCGGGCGCTCGAGAGCGAGATCTACCCTATGCTGTCGAGCGAATACAGTGCGATCGTCCTGAATGACACGCTGTGGCAGCGTGTCAAGACCGTCTACGAACAGCGTGACTCACTGGACCTCGACGAGCAGGATGCTCGTCTGCTCGAGCTGAGTCACCGCCAGTTCGTGCGGGCCGGTGCCGCGTTCGAACCCGATGTCAAGAAACAGATTGCTGACATCAGCACGGAAATATCGGCGCTGACGACCAAGTACGGTCAGAACTGGGTGCTCGAGACCAACGACTTCAAGCTCGAGCTCAGGACGGATGAAGAGATTGCCGGGCTTAGTGAGGACTTCAAGACGGCGGTCTGGAACGAAGAGAAGCAAGCCTGGATCGTCGGCTTGAATCGCTCGGCCTACGAAACCTTCATGGTGCAGTCCGAGAACCGCGAACTGCGCGAGAAGCTGTTCAACGCTTATCGACTGCGAGCATCGCAAGGCGAACGCGACAATGGCCCGCTTGCCATCAAGGTCGCACAATTGCGAGCGAAACTCGCCGAACTCAAAGGCTACGAGTCGCACGCGCACTATGTCCTCGAGTACAACATGGCGAAAACGCCGCAGGGTGCCGAGGACTTCCTGTTGCGTGTCTGGCGTCCCGGTCTGGAGCAGGCCAAGGTCGAACGGGCCGACATGCAGGCCATGCTGGGCGACACAGATTTCGAGGCCTGGGACTGGTGGCATCTCGCCGAGAAAGTGCGCCTCGAGCGTTATGACCTCGACGAGAACGCGACCAAGCCTTACTTCAAGCTGGAAAATGTCCGCAACGGCGCGTTCACCATGGCGAACCGGCTGTTCGGCGTTACCTTCGAGGAAGTCGACGTCGACGGCTGGAACCCGGTGGTCGTCTCGTTCGACGTCAAGGACGAGAACGGCGAGCACCTGGGCCTGTTCATGACCGATATGTATGCGCGCGACTCGAAGCGCGGCGGTGCATGGATGAATGATTACCGCGAAGCGTCCAATATCAACGGCAACAGCATTCGTCCGCTGGTCACTAACAACCTGAACCTGCCCATGCCGCCCCAGGGCGAGCCGACGCTGATGCGTTACTCGGACGTCGAGACGCTGTTCCACGAATTCGGGCATGGCCTGCACGGCCTGATGACACAGATCCGTTACTCGAGCTTTGCCGGGACCAGTGGCAACCCGCGCGACTACACGGAATTCCCGGCACAGATTCTCGAGCACTGGGTCAGCCAGCCGGAAATGCTGAAGATGTACGCGACCCACTACGAAACGGGCGAAGTTATCCCCGCCGAACTCGTCGAGAAGATTCGCCTGGCCGCGAACCACAACCAGGGCTTCAGGACGACCGAGTACGTGGCCGCATCATTGCTGGACCTGGCCTGGCACTCGCTGAGTTCCGAGGAGGCCGCGCAGATCACCGATGCGCGCGCGTTCGAGAAGCAGGTTCTCGAAAGCTATGGCCTGATTCCCGAGATCGAGCCGCGCTATCGCTCGCAGTACTTCAGCCACATCTTCGCGGGCGGCTACTCCGCCGGCTATTACGCGTACCTCTGGTCCGAGATTCTCGATGCCGACGGTTTCGACGCCTTCAGGCAGGCCGAGAATATCTGGGATCCCGAGATCGCGGGACGCCTCAAGCAGTGGGTTTACGAGGCTGGCGGTCTGCGTCCGGCGGACGAGCTGTATCGCAACTTCCGTGGCCAGGACCCGAGCATCGAGCCGTTGCTCGAAGGCCGCGGTTTCGCCACCGAGGAAACCGGCACCTGAAATACGGTGACTGGCACCCTGTTTAATCGGGTGTCAGTCACCCTGTTAAGCGGGTGACGCCCCACCACAGGCCGGTCAGCCCGATCAGGGCTGACGCAGGCCGCACGATCCAGCTGCGATACCTGGCGCTTCCTGCCAGGTCCCGCAGCGCTCGTCTGATGCCGAGACCGAGCACCGCGGCCACGATGATCACGCTGAGCTGGCCAATCTCGACACCGATGTTGAAGCCGATCAGCGCGCTCCAGAACTGCCCTGGCGGCAGCCCCAGTTCTCCGAAGAACCCTGCGAACCCGAGGCCGTGAATCAGCCCGAAGCCGAACACGACGACCGGCCGCCAGCTCGTCATTTCCTCGAATACGAGGTTCTCGATGGCGACGAACGCAATCGTGAACGCGATCAGTGGTTCGACGACACTCGCCGACGGCGTGATGAAGCCCGTCGCAGCCAGGCCCAGCGTAACGGTGTGCGCGACCGTGAACGCCGAGATCTGCCAGACGAGTGCCTTGACGCGCACCGACGCGAGGAAGACCGCGAACACGAACAGCATGTGATCAGCTCCGCCCGGGAGAATGTGGCCGATGCCGATCGTGACGTAGAGCCTGAGTGTCTCGAAGAAGCCGCGTTGCTCGTCGAGCACGGCCAGGAGCGGGTTGTCGCTTTGATTGAGCGCGCCTTCCGAGCTGTTCATCTCGGCGAGCAGCGCGCAGAGTTCGGGATCCATGCCCGCCTCGCCGGGCACACACAGCTCGTCCTCGGGGTGCGCGAGAGCGAGGCCGCTCGTCAGCAACAGGGTGAGCGCGAAGGCGAGCATCCGGATCATCGGGCGAGACTTATAGCATGAGTACGACTTTACCGAGGGACTGCCGCTCGTAAATCGAGCGGAACGCCGCGGCGAAATCCTCGAACGCATAAGCCTGGGGTTCGGCCAGTCGCAAGGAACCCGACTGGATCATGCCGACGAGTTCGGCCGCATTCTCATGCATCTCGTCGGGGTGCTTCACGCACCACGTGCCGTACCAGACGCCGATAATGCTGGCCTCCTTGAGTAACGCGATGTTGGCGGGGAATTCCGGGATGCTGCCGCTGGCGAACCCGATGACCAGAAAGCGGCCATGCCAGGCCAGTGAGCGCAGGGCCTGTGCAGCGAGTTCACCGCCGACCGCGTCATACACGACGTCCACGCCCTTGCCGTCGGTCAGTTCCTTGACGGCGTCTCGCAGAGACTCGGTCGAGTAGTTGATGCAGTCGTCGGCACCGCCTTGCCGGGCGAACTCGAGTTTCTCATCGCTGCTGGCGCAGGCGATGACGCGTGCCCCCATGGCCCTGGCGAGATCCACCGCGGCGTAGCCGACGCCGCCCGCGGCTCCGAGGACCAGGACCGTTTCGCCTTCCCGGAGTCGGGCCCCCTGCTTGAGGGCGTGATAGCTGGTCCCGTAGGCGACCGTTAATGCCGCACCCTGCGCAAAATCCAGCGCGTCAGGCAGGGGCAGGGTCGTGCCTTCAGCCGCCAACGCTTTCTCGGCAAACCCGCCGCCGCGCAACGCTCCGATGATGCGATCCCCTGGTTGGTACGTCGTCACACCCGGCCCGATGGCGCTGACGACGCCGGCCGCCTCGTTGCCCGCGATGAACGGGAGCGGCTCCCTGACCTGGTACTTGCCGGCGATGCTAAGGATGTCTGCAAAGTTGAGGCTTGCAGCTTTGACATCGAAGACGATTTCGCCGTCGCCGGGCACCGGGTCGTCCCATTCTTCGATGACGAGGTCCTCGAATGAGCCGTATTTCCTGCAGACCAGTGCGCGCATGATTGAATTCCCGTTCCGGTAAACGAAGGCAATTGTATTAGAATCGCGGCTTCGCTTGGCAAACCCGAGGTCACCATGTATCGCAAACTGGCAGTCATGCTGCTCGCTATCGTCCTGTTGACTGCGTGCTCGAAAGACGAAGAGGCGGTCGACAATTACGATCCTGCTCGCGACTACTTCACGTTCGCTGACGTAAACGCATTCGTCACCGATCACCTGTCGCTGGATCTCGACGTCGATTTCGACAGGCAGGAACTGCGCGGCTTTGCGGTGCTCACGATGCGCCGGCTGGACCCGGTCGCGAACGAGGTGGTTCTCGACACGCGAGATCTCGCGATCGAGTCGGTCGCGGTGCTGGCCGACGGTGCATCGGTACCCGCGGAGTTCAGCTTCGGCGAGGCGCACGCGATACTCGGCGTGCCGCTGCATATTGCTATCCCGCCGGGTACGCCGGAACGGTTCGACCTCGTGATCGAGTACCGCACGAGCCCGCAATCGACAGCCCTGCAGTGGCTGCCGCCCGCACTCACTGCGGGTAGAAGCCACCCGATGGTGTTCTCGCAGTCGCAGGCCGTGCATGCGCGCAGCTGGGTGCCACTGCAGGATACGCCTGCGATCCGGATTACCTACGACGCGAAGATTCGCACGCCGAAATCGCTGCTTGCGGTGATGAGCGCCGACAACGACCCGCTTACGCCGAGGACCGGCGAGTACCGTTTCGACATGCCGCAGCCGATTCCGTCCTACCTGCTGGCCATCGCGGTCGGCAATTTCTATTTTGCGCCGCTCGGCGAAGATACGGGCGTTTACACGGAGCCGGAATTGCTCGATGCGTCGGTCTACGAGTTCGCCGATACGCAGGCAATGCTCGACCTGGCCGAGGACATGTACGGTCCGTATGAGTGGGGCCGCTATGACCTGCTCGTTCTGCCGCCGAGTTTTCCCTACGGTGGCATGGAGAACCCGCGCCTGTCATTCATCACGCCCAGCCTGCTGGCCGGCGACCGCAGCCTCGTCTCGGTCATCGCGCACGAGCTCGCGCACTCCTGGTCGGGTAACCTCGTGACCAACGCGACCTGGCGTGATGGCTGGCTCAACGAGGGTATGACGAGCTATATCGAGTCGCGCCTGATGGAGATCATCTACGACGTCGCGCGCGTCGATGAAGAACGCGTGCTCGCCTACGGTGAACTGCTGCAGGACCTCGAGCGCGTCCCCGAGCCGATGCAGGCGCTCGCGCCGCGTCTGGATGATGCGGATCCTGACGGATTCCAGGGCGGCATTCATTACAGCAAGGGGCAGCTGTTCCTCGAGTACCTCGAGGAGGCTTTTGGCCGTGAGGCGTTCGATGCGTTCCTTGCCGCATATTTCGGGGAATTTGCGTTCGGCACGATCACGACCGAGCAGTTTCTCGACTTTCTCGACACGCGGCTGCTGAGCCTCGAAGATGCGCCACTGACGCGGGAACAGGTCGAGCAGTGGACGTACGAACCGGGACTGCCCGAGGGCGCGCCGATGCCGTCATCAGTCAACCTCGACACGGCCGCATCGCTGGCTGGCGCATGGGCGGCTGGTGAGACGGCGCTGTCCGACATCGAGACAGGCGCATGGAGTCCGCAGGCGGTCATTCACTTCATCAACAGCATGCCAGCGACCCTCGAACTGTCGCAGCTTGCGGAACTCGATGCCGCCTGGGGACTGAGCGCAACCAGCAATGCGGAGATCGCCCGGGCCTGGTTCATCCAGGTGGCGGCACGCCGCTATGAGGATGCGTACCAACAACTCGAGGCGCACCTGAATCGCTACGGCCGCGGCCGACTGATCGCGCCGGTCTACGTGGCGCTCGTCCAGAATGGGGAAGATCTCGAGCTTGCCCGAGAGATGTTCGAGCGGGCCAAAGGCAGCTACCATCCGATCGCCGCAGGCTGGATCGAGGCGGGGCTGGCGAGGGCTGCTGCTGAGCAGAACTAGCGAAAAACAGCTTCGCGGTGTCCCCGAATGGCGACAGGAGAGGGACCGCAGCTCACGGTGGTAGTATCGAGGCTCACTACGGCGGCTTGGGCTCGCAGCCGGGGAGGGAGTCATGAGGTACTTGGCTTTATTGCTGGTTCTGTCGACCAGCTCTGTATTTGCAGATGTGGTCGTACCCGCTGACAGGGTGCAAAGCAGCGTCAATATTCGCCTGCATCCCGATGCGGGGTCAGACATCGTCGGCGAACTTCGCAAGGGCGAATCCATGCCACTCGTCAATACGCTCGAAGGCTGGTACGAGGTACAGCTCGAGGGCGAAGCGACGGGCTATGTCAGTGCCGACTGGGCGAGTGTCGAACCGGAGCCGCCTGCGGAACCGGAGCCCGTTCCGGGCCCGGAGCCAGTCGTAGCAGAAGACCTCGAAGAGGTTGCCGAGGAAGTCGTTGCAGTCGAGGTCGTCGAAGAAGCCGTTGCGGTCGAGGACCCCGCTCCCGCCCCAGATCCTGAGCCCCTCGTCGAACCAGCGCCGGAGCCCGCACCGGAGCCCGCACCGGAGCCTGTCCCTGACGTCAGGGCCCGCGAGGACTTTGTCGTCAAGGCGCGAGGGGATGGCCGGCTCGTCAATTCGCAGATCTTCGATGACGGTAACCAGGTCGGCATTGGCACCAACGAGCCCGGGCAGAGACTGGATGTCAATGGCAGCATCCAGATTCACGATCGCAACAGTAATGTCGCGGGACTGATGATCACGGCGTCCACCGGCGACACGGGTTACGTCATGCACAATCGGGCCAGCACGTTGACGATTGGCTCGGGCTCCGTCGATCGGATTACGATCGACCGCGATGGCAACGTGGGTGTTGGCGTTGCACGGCCGGAACACCCGCTTGAGATGGCGAGCGGTGCTTACGTTACGGCCGGTGGTGCGTGGACGAATCGTTCGTCGCGCCGCGACAAGGAGAATATCGAGGATTTGTCTGTCGAAACAGCACTGGCGGCCGTGCTTGCGCTCGAGCCCGTGTCGTTCCACTACAAGGCGGAACAGGGCGAGGACTATGTCGGCTTCATCGCCGAGGACGTTCCCGGACTGCTGGCCACGGCCGACGGCGAGTCGCTGAGCGCCATGGACATCATTGCGGCGCTGACCCGGGTCGTGCAGGAGCAGCAGCGCCGCATTGAACTGCTTGAAGCAGAGATGAAGAGCGGCGAGCGGCCATGACTACGCTGCCAGGGTGGGTGAGTGCGACGCGGCTGCTCCTGCACGATCATGAGCATGATCACCCCACTGATCATGCGCAGGTGCATGAGGAAGGTGCGAGAACGCAAGCACGCCCAGGGCGATGTTCATCATTTTCGTCCGTGGGCCTCGTGAGGCGCTGATTCCGCTGTTCATGTACCCGGCCGCACAGCAGAGCGCGGGGCTTGTCGTATATCGAGCGTGGGACCTGGACGGGGCCGATCCTGTGGTGGCGCAGAAAGTGGATGTGACCGCCCGCCTCAGAACACCAGGCTGCAGCAGGTGACGGCGCCTTCGGCCTTCTGGAGTTCGGATACGTCGACGAGTGTCACATCGATTCCGTGCTGCGACAGCTTTTCCGCGGTCCGCGGAAAAGCTGACGGGTAGATCACGCCCGATCCAACCCGCAGCGCGTTCGCCGCATGCGGCTCATTCTCATCGACCGTAAGCAGCTGATGGCCAGCGAATGCCGACTTTCGGGTCCAGTTTGGATTAATCAGCAGCATGTCGGGTGCCACCTCGGAAACGGCAGATTTCAGGTGCAGGCACTTCGTCGTCTCGATTGTCTCCACGGAATATCCGAAGTCTGCAACGATACTGCGCAGCTGTTCGATACCACTCTGGTTCGAGCGACTCGAGAGTCCTGCGTAAATGACTTTGCCGACACGAAGCAAGTCGCCACCATCCAGTGTGCCAGGCGCCTGGATGGACGCCAGTGGCCGGTATTGCTGCAGAATGTCTCTGACGCCCGCGACCTCGGCTCGTCTTGACGCGGCCCCGGGCCGGCACAGCACCGCAATCGCGTCCAGGACCAGCGCCGTGTCCTCGATAAACACGGCATCGGCCAGGCCCGGTTCTGTCGGCACTGTAACTACCTCGCATCCCAGCGCAGTCAATGCTGACTGGTATCGGAGATGTTGCTGCGACGCGAGGTCCGGATCTATCCTGGCTCTCGGCATGTAGGTCAGTTCGCAGCTGCCGAGGTTGGGGCTTACGTTGCGTGTAATAGCAGTCAGCATGCCAGGGCTCCTTGGGCAAAGAAAATCGCCGCCGTGCCAATTCCGCGTTCCCTGACGTAGCGGCGTTTGTCGAAAAACATCTATAATAACCCGCTAGCTTCCAAGCGGAACCGCAATGCAAGCCACACTCCTGGATCAGGGCATAATGCTCATGCTCGTCGGTATGGGCACGGTGTTCGTCTTCCTGACCGTCCTCGTGATCGCGATGTCCCTGCTGGCCGCTGTTGTACGGCGTCTGACGCCGGCAAAAGAATCACTCGTCAGCGACGAGGAGGTCGCAGCGATCACAGCAGCCATTGCGCGGCACCGCGCCAAGAACTCCCGATAAGAAAAAGACCTGTTATGAGTGACACGAAACCCTTAGGGATCACGGAACTTGCCCTGCGTGATGCCCATCAAAGCCTGCTCGCGACGCGCATGCGTCTCGAGGACATGCTGCCGATTGCCCCCAAACTCGACCAAATCGGTTACTGGTCAATGGAATCCTGGGGTGGGGCTACCTTCGACGCGTGCATTCGCTACCTCGGCGAAGACCCGTGGGAGCGTATCCGCGAACTGAAGAAGGCCATGCCGAATACGCCCCAGCAGATGCTGTTTCGGGGGCAGAACATCCTCGGCTACCGGCACTATGCCGACGATCTCGTCCACAAGTTCGTCGAGCGCTGTGCCGTCAATGGCGTCGACGTGTTCCGCATCTTTGATGCGATGAACGATACGCGCAATCTCGAGACCGCGATCAAGGCAACGCTCGAGGTTGGCAAGCATGCGCAGGGCACGATCTCCTATACGGTCAGCGACGTGCACACCACCGACCTGTGGGTCGATATGGGCAAGCGTCTCGAGGATATGGGTTCGCACTCGGTTTGCATCAAGGACATGGCTGGCCTGTTGCGGCCCTACGACGCCTATGAGCTCGTCACTCGCCTCAAGCAAGCCGTCGAGATCCCCATTCACCTGCATTGTCATGCGACCACTGGCCTGTCGATTGCGACCTGCGTGAAGGCCGTGGAAGCGGGTGTCGACAACATCGATACAGCCGTATCCTCGATGAGCATGACTTACGGCCACTCGCCGACGGAGACGCTGGTTGCCATCCTCGAAGGGACCGCCCGCGACACCGGACTCGACCTTACGCTGATTGACGAGATTGCGGCCTACTTCCGCGAGGTCCGCAAGAAGTACGCCAGGTTCGAAGGCGCGCTGCGCGGTGTCGATTCGCGCATCCTGGTTGCTCAGGTCCCGGGCGGAATGCTGACCAACCTGGAGAGCCAGCTGAAGGAGCAGGGCGCCGGCGACCGACTGGACGAGGTGCTCGAGGAAATTCCACGCGTGCGGGAAGATCTCGGCATGATTCCGCTGGTTACGCCAACTTCGCAGATCGTGGGTACCCAGGCGGTCATCAATGTCCTCCAGGGCGAGCGCTACAAGGTCATCAGCAATGAAACCTCGGGCGTGCTCAAGGGCGAGTACGGCGCCACCGCAGTACCCGTCAATGCCGAATTGAGGGCACGTGTGCTGGATGGTGCGGAGCCCGTGACCGGGCGCCCCGCAGACCTGCTCGAGCCCGAGGTGGAGCAGCAGACCAAGGGTCTGACCCGCATCGCCAGCGAGAAGGGCATCCGCCTGGCCGCGGACGTGATCGATGACGTCCTCACCTACGCGCTGTTCCCGCAGATCGGTCTCATGTTCCTTGAGAATCGGGACAACCCGGATGCATTCGAGCCACCCCCTTGGCATGAGCCTGAACCCGTCGCGACAGCGGCGGCCCCGACCGCAGGGGGAGGTGCCGGTGTCTACTCGGTTCGGG
>JBFFOM010000010.1:0-57286 GCA_041574455.1 Woeseiaceae bacterium
ATAGGGTGTCCGGTACCTAATTTCCTAGTGCCTGTTTTTCGAGCTTGGCCCAGGAGTCGCGCAGCGTGACGATGCGATTGAAGACGTGGCTCTCGTCTGTGTCGTCCTGCGCATCCTTGCAAAAGTAGCCGAGGCGCTCGAACTGCACGGCCTCCGCACGACCGAGGCCGGCCAGTGACGGCTCGAGTTTGGCGTCGACGACTTCGAGTGAGTTCGGGTTGAGAACCTCGTGGAAGTCGTCAGCCGCACTCGGGTTCGCCTCGTTGAACAGGCGGTCGTACAGGCGCACGCTCGCATCGATGGCGTGCGCGCAGGACACCCAGTGGATCGTGCCCTTGACCTTGCGGTCGGACGTCCCGGTGCCGCTGCGCGTGTCCGGGTCGTAGCTGCAGCGCAGTTCGACAACATTGCCGTCGTCGTCCTTGATGACTTCTTCGCAACGAATGATGTAGCCAAAGCGCAGCCGCACCTCGCCGCCCGGTTTGAGACGGAAGAACTTGCGCGGCGCATCCTCCATGAAATCGTCCTGCTCGATCCAGAGTTCGCGCGAGAACGGGAGCTCCCGCGTACCGAAGTCCGGATTCGCCGGGTGGTTCATCGCTTCCATCATCTCGACCTGGTCTTCCGGGTAGTTGGTCAGTACGACTTTCAGCGGGCGCAGCACGGCCATGCGGCGCGCTGCGCTTTCGCCCAGCACGTCCCGCACACAGGTCTCGAGCGCGCCCATCTCGATGAGCTTGTCCTTCTTGGTCACGCCGGCACGCTTCACGAACTCGCGCAGCGCTGCGGGCGGATAGCCGCGGCGACGCATGCCCGAGATCGTCGGCAGACGCGGGTCGTCCCAGCCCGCCACGATGCCCTCTTCGACCAGCATGTTGAGCTTGCGTTTGCTCGTGATCGTGTAGGCAAGATTCAGGCGCGAGAACTCGATCTGCCGCGGACGGTGTTCCGGGGTCAGCTGGTCGAGGAACCAGTCATACAGCGGACGATGGTCCTCGAACTCGAGCGTGCACAGCGAATGCGTGATGCCCTCGTAAGCATCCGAAAGCCCGTGTGCATAGTCGTACATCGGGTAGATGCACCACTTGTCCCCGGCGTTCTGGTGCGGGATGTGCCGGATACGATAGATCGCCGGGTCGCGCATGTTCATGTTCGGCGACGCCATGTCGATCCTGGCGCGTAAGACGTGTTCACCGTCGGCAAATTCTCCCTCGTACATGCGCCGAAACAGGTCGAGATTCTCTTCGACACTGCGGTCGCGATACGGGCTGTTCTTTCCGGGCTCCGTCAGCGTGCCGCGATACTCGCGGATCTCCTCGGCGGACAATGAGTCGACGTAGGCGACGCCCTTCTCGATCAGCATGATCGCCGACTCGTACAGGCGGTCGAAGTAATCGGACGCGTGCGTCAGGCGGTCTTCCCAGTCAAAGCCAAGCCAGTGAACGTCGTCCTTGATGGCTTTCACGTACTCCGGGCTCTCCTTGCCGGGGTTGGTATCGTCGAGACGCAGAAAGGTCCGCCCGCCGGTCTCGGCGGCAACGCCGAAATCGAGGCAGATCGCCATGACGTGCCCGATGTGCAGGTAACCGTTCGGCTCCGGCGGGAAACGCGTCACGATCTCGTCGTGCTTTCCCGACGCGAGGTCGTCGTAGATGATCTTGCGGATAAAGTCCCGCGGTTCCAGTTCACTCATGGGGGCGGATTGTACGCGATCTCATTTAGCGTACAATTGCGCGCTGGTCGACACGCCGAAAAAAGCCCGAGAAATGCCTGCGATATCCCTGCCAGATGGTTCCCAACGCCAGTTCGACGACGCGGTCACCGGCGCCGAGATAGCATCCGGTATCGGTGAAGGTCTTGCGCGCGCCGCGGTTGCGGTACGCGTCAACGGGGAACTATGGGATCTGACGCGCAGCATCGATACCGATGCGTCGGTCGAGATTGTCACACGCGACTCGGACGACGGCATCGAGCTGCTGCGCCACGACGCGGCGCATGTCCTCGCCGAAGCAGTCAAGGAACTCTGGCCGGAGACGCAGGTGACGATCGGGCCGGCAATCGAGAACGGTTTCTACTACGACTTCGCGCGCGAAGAGCCCTTCACAGAGGACGATCTCGAGACGATCGAACAGCGCATGAAGGAAATCGTCGATCGTGACGAGGCGATCGAGCGTGAGGTCTGGAACCGCGATGAAGCGGTCGAGTTCTTCCGTGGCATGGGCGAGGAATACAAGGCCGAGATCATCGCCAGTATTCCGTCGAACGAGGACATTTCCCTGTATCGCCAGGGCGAGTTCATCGATCTCTGCCGCGGCCCGCATCTGCCGTCGACCGGCAAGCTCGGGAAGGCGTTCAGGCTGACGCACGTATCGGGCGCCTACTGGCGCGGCGACTCGAATAACGAGATGCTGCAGCGCGTCTACGGCACCGCCTGGTCCAACGACAAGGCGCTGCGCAAGTATCTGCACATGCTGGAGGAGGCCGAGAAGCGCGACCATCGCCGTCTCGGCAAGGTCATGGACCTGTTCCACTTCCAGGAAGAGGCTCCGGGAGCCGTGTTCTGGCACGCCAACGGCTGGGCCATGTTCCAATCGCTCGTCAGATACACGCGCCAGCGCAACGAGGAAGCCGGGTACCAGGAGGTCAACACGCCCGAGATGGTTGCCCGGACCCTGTGGGAAAAGTCGGGGCACTGGGACACCTTCGGCGAGAACATGTTCACCTCCGAGACCGTCGACGGCCGCATGTTCGCGATCAAGCCGATGAACTGCCCGGGCCACGTCCAGGTGTACAACCAGGGCATCAAGAGTTACCGCGACCTGCCGCTGCGCATCGCGGAATTCGGTAAGTGCCATCGCTACGAGCCGTCGGGCGCGCTCCATGGCATGATGCGCGTGCGTGCATTCACGCAGGACGATGCACACATCTTCTGCACGCCGGAGCAAATTACAGCCGAGTCCGTTGCGGTTACGAAACTGATCCTGAGCATCTACCAGGACTTCGGTTTCGACGAGGTGCGTATCAAGTTCGCGGATCGCCCCGAGGCGCGGGTCGGCGACGACGCGGTCTGGGACCAGGCCGAGCAGGCGTTACTCGAGGCGCTCGAGGAAGGCGGTTTCGAATACACCCACAACCCGGGCGAAGGCGCGTTCTACGGTCCGAAAATCGAATTCGTGTTGCGCGATGCGATCGGGCGCGACTGGCAGTGTGGCACGCTGCAGGTCGACCTCAATATGCCGGGGCGTCTCGACGCGACCTACATCGGCGAGGACGGCAACAAGCACACGCCCGTCATGCTGCACCGCGCGATGCTCGGCTCGCTCGAACGCTTTATGGGCATTCTCATTGAGCACCACGCCGGCAACCTGCCGTTGTGGCTGGCACCGGAACAGGTCAAGGTCCTGACGATTACATCGGATGCCGACGATTACGCCACCGAGATCGTGCGTGCATTGCGTGCCGCCGGGTTGCGTGCCAGCGCCGATCTGCGCAATGAGAAGATCTCCTACAAGGTCCGCGAACACAGTGTGGCCAAGGTTCCGGTGCAGTTTGCGCTCGGCCAGCGTGAGGTCGCAGAACGTACGGTCGCAATCCGTCGCCTCGGCTCGAAGAAACAAAAGCTTATGCCGCTCGACGAGGCGCTCGAGGAACTCAAATCCGAAGTCGCGACGCGCGGCCGAAGCGACGCTGCCTGACGCGCTGATTTGGCGCCGGTCGTTCTGCGCGCTCGGCACGGCAGCCCAAACGTGACGCGGCCTGCACTTTAATTGTGCGCCGCGTCACAGATTCGCGCTTCCGTCGCTGCGAATCGCTATTTCCCATAACGCCTCCGCATATACTCCTGTGAAGCATGGAGTGCATGGCCTATTCGACATAAGTCTACGGAGGGAACGCAGGTGCCACTGGACCATTTCAAGACACAAGTGCTGTTGCTGCACAGCGAGCAGAGCGCCCTCGATACGCTGATATCGGGGTTTGACGATCGCTATACCGTGCATGTCGCGACCAGTGGTACCGAAGCCCTGACGACACTTGGCGAAACACCGATCAACGTCATCATATCGGCCCAGGAACTGCCGGGCATGAGCGGCGTGGAAGCGCTGCGCGAGGCGAAGAAGCGCTCGCCGGACACGATTGGCATCCTGCTCGCCGGCAAGAAAGAAGGCGCTGTCGAAGCGCTGGTTGGCGAAAAGGAAGTCTTCCAGGTCGTCCACGGCAACGTCACCGGCGAAGGTCTAAAGAAACTCGTCGACGGCGCCACGCAGCAAATGCGACTCATGGCACTGGCCGAATCGGCCAACGACATGGCGGCGAATCCCGATGAGCCAGCTGAACATATCATCATGGAAACGTCGGAGAACGGATCGACGATCATCAGCGACGGCACCGGCAAGTTCCCGGCCCTGAACCCGAGCAAGATCTCAGCCGCGGCCGCAGTCGGGTCGCAGTCTGTCGACGTTCTCGTCCTGACCAAGGACCAGGAGTTTCTGTCGACGATCAAGGAATCGTCGCGTGGCATGCACCAGGTGCACTACGCCAACACGCTCAAGCAGGCCGACGAACTGATTCGTAAACACAAGGTCGGCGTCGCCGTCGTCGATGCCGCAATGGTCGGTGAGAAAGTCGAACAGCTGACGCTGCATTTGCGCAAAGCAACGCCCCGTCTCGTCTCGATCGTTGCAGGCCGTCGCGACGATGGCGAACTGCTCATGGAGCTGATCAATCGCGGCAAGGTGTACCGCTTCCTGCTGAAGCCGGTGTCACCAGGTCGTGCGCGACTGGCCGTCGAGGCTTCGGTCAAGCATCACCTCGAAGCGCCAGACGCAGCCTTCAAGACGAGCGGCAGCCCGGCACCCGCACCGAAACCGGCTGCCAAAGCGCCACCGAAACCCGAACCCAGACCAGAACCCAGGGCTGTGCCGCAGCCCACTGCCAAGCCGGCGCCGCCGCCTGCTTCGAAGGCCGTGCCGAAACCCGCGCCGAAACCCGCGCCGAAACCTGCACCGGGACCTGCGGCAAAGTCCAGGCCCGCACCCAGCCCGGTTAAGCAACAGGCCGGGGCACCGGTGCCTGCCGCGAAAGCGGAGCGCAAGGACCCGCCACTTGGCGACCTGTCTGCGTCACCAATCGACCAGGGCCTTGCTACAGCGTTCGGCGGAGACGATACGAGTTTCACGGCAACCATGACCGGCATCATCAGCTCGATTGGTAAGAAATTCACCGGCAAGAAAGAAAAACCGTCCCCGTCGACATCCGACACACTGCGGGGCCTCGAAGTGCCGGCGGACGCAGGCGATACGGGTGCCTCAAAGCTCAACAAGACCACGCTGATCGGTATCGGTGCCGCCGTAGTCGTGGTGGTCGCCGGCTCGCTTTACTGGTTCATGGGGGGCAAAGAAGAAACCGTCCCGGTCCGGCAACCGGTCATCGAGTCCGTCGAGAACCCGGCCGCAGCGGCACCTCAGGTAACCGAAGCCGAATTCGACTTCGGCTCCTCGGTCGAAGACACGGTCGACATGGAAGCACTGGTCAACGACTCGCTTGCCGAAGCCGAGGCTGCACTGCTCGAGTCCCGGCTCGACGACGCGGTCGCTGCACTGCAGCGGGTAAAGGATGCCGACCCGGAAAATGCCAGGTTGCCGTTCCTGACCGCCCAACTCTCGCAACTGCAATTGCGTGGCTACCTGACCGATGCGCGTACCTCGATTCGTGACACCCGCTTTGAAGATGCGGCAACGTCACTGGCTCGCGCCCGCGCGCTCGGCGTGAGTGACACCAGCGAGATCGACACGATTGCCGAGGAATTGACCTCTGCACGCAGCCAGCAGCGCGTTGACGAAGTCCTGGCGCTGGCCGCCGCGCGTCTCGAGGAAGGCGATCTGCTTTCCCCGGCCAATGACAACGCCCGCTACTACTACGGGCTCGTTCTTTCGAATGACCCCGGCAACACGGCCGCGAGCCAGGGCATGAACATCATTGCCAGCAAGCTGGTCCTGCAGGCGCGCACGGAAATCGACAACGGCAATCTCGATACAGCGGAAGTCCTGCTCGATGACGCACGGGCAATCGACGCAGCGAGCAGCGAGCTTGCCGCGACAACGACCGCACTTGTCGCTGCGCGCGATGCCATCGCGGCGCGCGAGCGGCGTGCTGCCGAGCAGCGACGTCTCCAGCAAGAGCGACGCCAGGCGGAACTCCAGCGCGAAGAAGACGAACGCAATGCGGCAGAGGAAGCAGCAACGGCTGCAGCTGTGGCAGAACCAGTCGACGAAGCGCCGGCCGACGCCGTTGCTGAGGAAAACGCTGGCGAGGCTGCTGATACCTCAGGCGAGACTACTGCAGATGACGAGGTTGCTGCTGAGCCGCAGGCGGAACAGGTCGCCGCACCGGCCGAGGCCGTCGAGGAAACACCGGTCGGGACCGAACCGCTCAAGCCCGTCACCATCAGTGCACTGACGAGAACCAAGTACGTTGCGCCGAAATACCCGCGCGCTGCCCAGCGTCGCGGCGACTCGGGCTGGGTCGACGTCATGTTTACAGTCACTGTCGATGGTACGGTCAAAGATGTCGTGGTTCGCGGCTCGACACCGGAAGGCATCTTCGAAAATGCCGCGATCCGGGCCGTCGAGCGCTGGGAGTTCGAGCCATACGTGCACAACGGTGAGCATGTCGAGATCCAGGCCGGCGTCCGCATGATGTTCGCGCTTGAATAGGCCAACGCCACCTTTCCAAACTGGACCAATTTGAATAATCCCGCTACCCTGAGCGGGATTTTTCTATATTGGTCAATAATCATGACGGCTGAAACTAACGAGGCCCCCGCAGGGCCGGCCCGTAAACAGCAACAGCGCAGCGTTGTTACGCAGCAGAAGTTGCTCGATGCGGCGATCGAAGCGTTTTCGGAGAACGGGTTCAAGGGTACGTCCACGCGCGACATCGCAGAGCGCGCCGGAGTGCACCATCCGCTGATTACCTACCACTTCAAGAACAAGGACATGTTGTGGCGGGCAGCTGCCGATCGCGTCTTCCGCGACTTTCGCCATTCCCTTGCCGCCTCGCTCGAAGATCACAAGGACGAGTGCCCGAAAGAGCGCATGGCGTCGCTGATCAGAGCCTACGTCCTCTATGCCAGCAGACACCCGGCGTTGCACAAAGTGATGGTCCAGGAGGCGAGTTACCCGAATCCGCGCCTCGACTGGCTGATCGAGACACATCTCAAGCCGTTCTTCGACGCGACCTTCGCAATGATCGAGCAGTTACAGGAACTGGGGGTAGCTGTACCGGGCAACCCGCGCCTGCTGTTCAACATGATTCGCATGTGCTCGGGTGGCTTGCTCGCCGTACGCAATGAATTGCAGGCATCGAGCGGCATCGACGTTGACAGAGAAGAGACGCTCGAGGAAATCTCGGCGATGATCGTCGCCCTGTTCCTGCCGGGTGAGGTAACTCAGCCTGCCTGACGGCTGGCATAGAGGTAGAGCATTTCCATGGCGATGTGGGCGGCGGCGAGCGCCGTGATCTCGCTGACGTCGTAGGCGGGCGCCACTTCGACGACGTCCATGCCGATAACGTTGATTCCTGCAAGCCCGCGCAGGATCGACAGCGCCTGGTGCGTCGTCAGTCCGCCGCACACCGGCGTACCGGTCCCGGGCGCACAACTCGGATCCAGGCAATCGATGTCGAACGTGACGTAGACAGGTCGATCACCGAGGCATTTCCGAATCTCCCCGATCACCGAATCGATGCCAATCGCGTGCACACGAGGCGCGTCGATAATGTTGAAGCCCATCGTGTCCGGATTCTCGGTACGCAGTCCGATTTGCATCGACGTCGATGGATCGACGATGCCGTACTTCGCCGCCCAGTAGAACATGGTCCCATGGTCGATGCGGTCGTTCCGGTCTTCCCAGGTATCGCTGTGCGCATCGAAGTGGAGCAGCGACAATGGCGCACCGAATTTTTCAGCATGTGCTTTCAGGAGCGGGTAGGTAATGAAATGATCGCCACCCAGGGCGAGCAATGCTGGCCCCTGCCCGATGACTTCCTCTGCACGGGCCTTGATCGTGTCGGGCACGGACTCGGGCTTGCCGTGATCGAATCGGCAGTCGCCGATATCGGCTACGGCGAGCTTGTCAAACGGGTCGAACGACATGCCATAC
The DNA here is from genome assembly GCA_041574455.1 of Woeseiaceae bacterium. Lineage (GTDB taxonomy): Bacteria > Pseudomonadota > Gammaproteobacteria > Steroidobacterales > Woeseiaceae > UBA1847. Next base: position 8,160 of record JBFFOM010000010.1, read on the forward strand.
GGCTTTTCCCATGCCATGACCGTGGACGCGTTGCGAATCGCGCGCGGCCCGAGGCGTGCGCCCGGCCGATTCGTTGTCGCCGTATCAAATGGCACACCCATCACCGCGACGTCGACGCCCTCGAGATCACGCGTGTACTTGCGGCGCATGAACGACGTGACGCCGGCGTAGGTGGGCTCGGCGGTCGTTCCGTAGAGATCGTCCCGCGTAATCGCGTGGTCGTTCTTGTCGAGGGTGCTCGTCATCCGCCCAGTTCCTGGTGAGTCTGCTCCAGTGCCAGCATCGCTTTTTCAATCAGTTCGTCGGCCTCGGCGTGACTCAGCGTGAACGGTGGTGCGCAAATAATCGTGTCACCGGTCGCACGCAGGCAGACGCCATTTTCGATTGCCTTGTCCCGGAAAATCGTACCGGCGCCCAGCTTCTCCCCGAAACGCTCCATCGGCTCCCTGGACTTCACGATCTCGAACGCACCCATGAGGCCGACCATGCGTGCTTCGCCGACGAGCGGATGTTCGGCGAGTGCCTTCCATTTCGCCTGCAGGTAGGGACCGATGTCGTCCCTTACGCGCTCAACGAGTTGCTCACGCTGCAGAATCCTGAGGTTGGCAATCGCCACGGCGCATGCCGCTGGATGGCCGGAGTAGGTGTAGCCGTGCGTGAACTCGCCGGCCTTCTCAATGAGCACGTCTGCGACCCTATCGCTTACGAGGACGCCGCCGAGCGGCAGGTAGCCGGAGCTCACGCCTTTCGCGAACGGCATGAAGTCGGGCCGAGTGCCGAAGTAATCGGCGCCAAACCACTCGCCGAGTCGGCCGAAGCCCGTGATCACTTCGTCGGAGATCAGCAGGATGCCGTACTCGTCGCAGATGCGCTGCACTTCGGGCCAGTAGGTGTCAGGCGGGATGATCACACCGCCGGCGCCCTGAATCGGTTCGCCGATGAACGCCGCAATCTTGTCGGCGCCGACTTCGTTGATCTTGTCTTCGATCGCTCGCGCCGTGGCAAGGCCGAATTCATCGGGTGACAGACTGCGATCGGAACCGAACCAGTACGGCTGATCGACATGCACGATGCCGGGAATTGGCAGGCCACTCTGCCTGTGCATCGGCTTCATGCCGCCAAGGCTCGCTGCCGCTACCGTCGATCCGTGGTAGGCATTCTTGCGGCTGATGATCGTATGTTTGCCGGGCTGACCCATGAGGTCCCAGTAAGTGCGCACCATGCGCAGGATCGTGTCATTCGACTCCGAACCCGATCCCGTGAAGAACACGCGATTGAACTGCGGCTGACTGACCTCCTTCAACATGGCTGCCAGTTCGATTGACGGTGGATGCGCGCACTGGAAAAAGTTGTTGTAGTACGGCAGTTCCTTCATCTGTTCCGCCGCCGCATCGATGATCTCCTGCCGGCCGTACCCGGAGTTCACACACCACAGGCCCGACATGCCGTCGAGGATCTTGCTGCCATCGGCATCGTAGATATACACGCCATCCGCGCGCGTGATGATGCGTGAGCGCTTCTTGTGCAGGTCTTTGTGGTCGGTGAACGGGTGCAGGTGATGCTCCTTGTCGAGCGCCTGCCAGTCTTCCCGAGATCGTTTTTCGATAGCCGCCATGGTGTCACTCGCTAGACATTGAACATGAGAATCTCACGCTCCCATGGCGTGATTATTTCCTGGAATTCCCTGTACTCGGCGTCTTTCAGCGCCGTGTACAGATCGACGAAAGAGTCGCCGAGCATGCCGCGCATCGCATTCGACTCGCGCAGCGCTTCGACCGCCGAGTAGATGTGCTTGTGCAGGTCGAAATCCTGGCCGTAAGCGCTGCCCCTGGTCTCTTCAGTCGGCTTCAGGCCCTCGACCATGCCGAGATAACCGCAGGCAAGTGACGCCGCGATCACGAGGTAAGGATTGACGTCTGCCCCCGCGAGCCGGTTCTCGACGCGTCGCGCCTCCGGCGATGCATCGGGCACGCGCAGGCCGACGGTACGATTGTCGATTGCCCATGCAAGATTGACGGGCGACGAGTCCGGATTCATGAAGCGCCGGTAGGAATTCACGTAGGGCGCAAACACAAGCAGCGCATCGTTCATGTAACGCTGCAGCCCGGCGATGAACCCGTAGAACAGCTCGCTTGGCGAACCGTCATCGTTGGAAAAGATATTGTTGCCCCGCTTGTCGACAACGCTCTGGTGCACGTGCAACGCGCTGCCCGCCTCTTCGGCCATCGGCTTCGCCAGGAAGGTGGCGTGCATGTTGTGCTTGATAGCTGCTTCGCGAACGGTGCGCTTGAACAGGAACACCTGGTCCGCGAGATCGACGGCCTGCCCGTGCAGGAAGTTCAGTTCGAACTGGGCAGGCCCCATTTCCTGGGAGATCGTATCGATTTCAATCCCCTGCGCTTCACAGAACGCGTAGACCTCGTTAACGAAGGGGTCGAAATCGTTCATCATGTCGATGCTGTAAGGCTGGTTGGCGCCTTCGGTCCAGCCGAGTCGGCCTTCGGGTGGCTCGGCTTCCTCGTTGGGGTCCGAATGCGGGCTCAGAAGGTAGAACTCGACTTCTGGCGCGACAAACGGTACCCAGCCGTGCGTCTCGTACTTGGCCAGCACATTGCGGAGCACCGCGCGCGGTGACTTCGCCACCTGGGAGCCGTCGCGGTGATAACAGTCGAGGAACACCGACGCGGCCGGGTCGGCCGCCCACGGCACGGGCCGCAGCGTGTTCGGATCGGGAACGAGCAACATGTCCTTGTCCTCGATGTTGTCCGGGTCGCTGACAAAGTCGCCGGATACTGTCTGGGCGAACACGCTCTCGGGCATCTTCATCTGTGCCTGGCCGAATTTCGGCGCCGGCATTACCTTGCCGCGCGCCGACCCTGCCATATCGGGGACGAACGCCTCTACATCCTGGATGCCGCGTTCTTCAAACCATACCTGGAATACATCCTCTTTACTCACGTTACACCTGCCGTTCGGCCGCGCGTTGTCGACACGCATCACCGAATGCCTTGAACATTAACTTGGAAAAATCATTGTCGATGGCCTGCCATTCCGGGTGCCACTGCACAGCGAGATTGAAGCCCGGGACGCCATCGACCCTGAACGCCTCGACCAGCCCGTCGTCTGCTAGCGCTTCGACAACCAGGCCATCAGCCAGTTTTGCTACGCCCTGTCCGTGCAGGGAGTTGACCCTGATGGTGGACTCGCCTGACAGCCTGTTCAGCAGACCGCCATCGACCAGCTGGATATCGTGTGATGGGCCGTACCGCACCTCGAGAGGATCGTCGGGATTCTCCTTGTGCGAATGATAGCCCGGGACCGCCGCTACCTTCTGATGCAGTGTGCCACCAAGTGCAACATTGAGTTCCTGGAATCCCCGGCAGATCGCGAACACGGGCACGCCCGTCGCCAACGCCCGTTCCGCGAGCGGCAACGTCAGTGCATCACGGTGCGGATCATGCAGCGTTTCGGGATCGCTGGGTTCACCGTTGTAGTGGTGCGGCTCGATGTCGGACGGACTGCCGGAAAACAGGACGCCATCAACAATGCCGAGCAACTCGTCGATCTCCAGGTGATCAGCCAGCACCGGGATCTGCAGCGGAATGCCATCGACGCAGTCCGTGACGGCGCGAATGTACTTTTCGCCGACCTGGTGGAACGGGTGATCACCATGCATGCGACGATCTGCCGGGATGCCGATGATCGGCTTAGCGACGGACATGACCGTCTTCCGCTTTGCGGCCGATAAACTTCAGGACGATGCCGAGTATGCCGACACCGACAATGATCGAAATCCAGGGCGGCACACCGAATCCGCCCGGGATTGTGCCGAACAGAAGCGCCGCGCCACCGACGAGCAATGCGTATGGCAGCTGCGTCCGCACGTGCTCGATATGATCGCAACCACTCGCCACCGAAGACAGCACCGTCGTGTCGGAGATCGGCGAGCAGTGGTCACCCCAGACCGCACCACCAAGACAACAGGCGACCGCCGAGTACATGATGTGCATGCCTGAATCGTCGGCGATGCCGTTCACGCCCATGACGGCCCAGCAGAGCGGAATGATCAGCGGCATCAGGATCGCCATCGTGCCCCAGCTCGTGCCGGTCGTGAACGCCGTTACCGCGGCAAGCACGAACACGATTGCAGGAATCAGGGCGACGGGCAGTGAGTCGGCCAGCAAAGTCACGAGATAGGACGCCGTGTTGAGCGTCGCCGTCAGATCCGACAGCGCCCAAGCCAACACGAGAATGATCATGCCGAACAGCGTGGCTCGCAGTCCGCCGTACCACGCATCTACGGTCTCGTGCACGGTCAGGATCTTCTGGCCGATCGACATTGCCGCTGCGACGAGCACGCCGACGAATGACGAGTACATCATCGCGCGATACGGGCTCGTCGATTCGAGGACCGCGATCATCGAATCGCCCTCGCCAAGCATCATGAGGCTGACCATCAGTGCGACCACCAGCGTGATGATCGGCACGAACGCATTGATGGCACGTAACGGAATCCGGTCTTTTGGTTTGAGTTCGTCGCCATGAATGGCGGGTAGCTCTTCGGCCGTCTCGGGCTTGACCCTGCCATTGCGCGCCCGAATCTCGGCCTTGAGCATGGGCCCGAAGTCCCGGCCGCTCGCCGAAATCATCAGCACGAACACGATCGCAAGGATCGGGTAGAAGCTGTAGGGAATCGAGTGGATGAATACCGAGTAAGCCTGGACGTGTGACAACTCGTCGATGGCGCCAAGTGCCTGGTCGACAAGCCCGATCTCGTAGCCGATCCACGTCGTAATCAATGCGATACATGCGACCGGCGCCGCGGTCGAGTCGACGATGTACGCGAGCTTCTCGCGGGATACTTTGAGGTGATCAGTCAGCGACCGCGCCGTGTTACCGACGACCAACGTATTGCTGTAGTCGTCGAAAAAGATCATCAGGCCCATGAGCCAGACAGCTACCTGGCCACCGATCGCGGTCCTGGCACGACTGACGATCGCCTGTACGACACTGGCCATGCCGCCATTGCGCGTGATGATGCCGACCATGCCGCCAATCATCATGGTGAACAATATAATCGAGGCCCGATCGAAGTCGGCGATGGCGCCGGTTACATAGACCTGGAAGCTGTCGAGCAGACCCCGGCCGGCACCGACCAGCGTGAACGATTGCAGCGCGGTTGCGCCCACCCATAAGCCGAGGAGCAGCGCCGGAATGACGTTGCGCAGCGTCAGCGCAATTGCGATCGCGAGGACGGCGGGCAACACGGAAACCCAGCCCGGGATCGTCCGCAATTCGACGCTCGCACTGCTGTCACCGGCGACGGCCGATATCGGCGTCAGTCCTGTACCAGCGATGACGATATCCGCGAATACGACGACGCCGTCCTCGCCGGCCATTGCGGTCCGGCGTTCGCCGGCGACATTCAGTTCAACCAGCTGCCCCGGCGTGCTCCCGGTTACCGTATAGGCCAGCGGCACGCCGGCCAGCCCGACGGCCGGCGTCTCGATCTCGATCGCGTTGGCAGAGAAAGGAATCAGGATCGCCAGCCAGGCGGCGGCGAGAAGTCTGCGAGTATTGATATGGTTATTCCTGCAGCTTTTTGTCGGGTCAGATTCTAGCATGGCGCTCAGAATCTCGGCTGCAGCTGCCCGGCGGCTGCGCACAGCGTCGCCCCGAGACTGGCCCGTCTCCCCTCGGTCATACGTTGGGTCGGTCCGCAGATCGACATCGCGGCCAGGATTTCGCCGGAACTGTTGCGCACGACCGTGCCGACGCCGGTGAATCCGTCTTCCAGTTCATCGACCGTTTCCGCGAACCCGCGCCGCCGGATGTCGCCAAGCTGATTCTCGAGAATGTCGGGATCCGTGATCGTGCGGGCGGTCAGCGGAACCAGCCGCTGGCCGAGTCGCCTCATCCCGTTCTCGCTGAATGCGATGATTGCCTTGCCCGTCGAAGTCGCATGCATGGCCCAGCGCGTGCCGACATTCCCGCCCGCGGCAATGCGATGCCCGCCACTGATCTCGTCGAGGATCAACATGGTGTCCTCGACCGGAATTTCGAGCGTGGCCGTCTCCCCGGTTTCCGCGGCAAGGCTTTTCAACAATGGCCGCGCCTTGAGGCGCAGGTTGTCGCTGGACAGCGCCTGTACGCCGAGGGCGATGACGGCCGGCCCGAGCCGGTAAGCGCCCGACTCGGTATCTCTCTCGAGCATTGATTCACTCAACAGCGCCTGCAGCAGCCGATGGGCAGTCGTCTTGTTGAGACCCGCCTTCGCGGTCAGCTCGCCGAGTCGCAGCTGCGGTTGCTCGAGCGTGAACAGCTTGAGCAGGCGGATGGCCCGCAGCGCCGATTGCGCACCATGTGGAGATTCGGTCATAAAAATTCCATATAGTGAAACTCACTTTCATAATACGATAACATACTCTCGCTTGCGGCTGTGTCCGAAATCACAGATGCTTGAGCGCACAGGGACTTACGAGAACAACATCCATGGCCAGAACCCCTTCCCTGCTCAGCGAGTTACGTGCCGCCGAGAGGAAATTCGGCAAATTCGAATCGCTCGAGCTGCTGATCCCGGACCTCTCCGGCATTCTCCGCGGTAAGCGCATTCGCCCGGGGGACTTCGAGAAATGTGCGAAAGACGGCTTCGTGTTCTGCGCCGGCGCCACGATGCTCAATTCGCTGGGCGAGGTCACCCCCGGGGTCCCCGGTTGCGACGATGGCGACCCGGACCTGCCTGCGAAGCTGATTCCGGGTTCCGTCGTTCCCGTTCCGTGGTCGAACAAGCCGATGGGGCAAGCCTTCTTCCGCATCGTGGATGAAGACGGCGGTGATTACTTTGGTGATTCCCGTACCGTGCTCGAAAATGCCCTGAGACCGCTGACGAAACAGGGTATCAAGCCCGTCGTCGCCACCGAGCTCGAGTTCTACCTGCTCGATGCGCGGCAGGGCGACCTTCGCATCGGCGCACCGATGGTACCGGGGACCGACCGGCCTCAACCCGGCACCCAGGTGTACCTGCCCGATGACCTGTTCGAGGTCGAAGGCTTCCTGGACGACGTGTACGAGTGGTGTGCCCTGCAGGATATCCCGGCCGAGGCCGCGATCTCCGAATACTCAGCTGGCCAGTTCGAAATCAACCTGCACCACGTCGGCGATGCCGTACTCGCCTGCGATCACGCCGTCATGCTGAAACGCGTCATCAAGGCGGCCGCCCGCAAGCATGGCTACATCGCCTGCTTCATGGCCAAACCGTTCGAAGAGGACGCCGGCAATGGCCTGCACATACACATGAGTCTCGTCGACAAGAACGGCCAGAACTATTTCTCGCAGGGCAGGGAAAAGATGGCCCTGCCGCCGTTTTCCGCCCGCCTGCGCCACGCGGTGGGCGGCCTGCTGAAACTGATGCCCGAGTCGACCGCCCTGTTCTGCCCGAACGCCAACTCCTATCGGCGCCTGCGGCCCGACATGTTCGCACCGGTAGAGCCCAACTGGGGCGTCAACCATCGCGTGGTGTCGGTCCGCATTCCTGAATCGGACGAAACCGCATTACGGATCGAACACCGTGTCGCGGGCGCGGACGCCAACCCCTACCTCGTCATGGCGGCCGTCGCGGCCGCCGCGCATCACGGCATGAAGAACAAGCTCGACCCCGGCAAGATGGTCGAACAGGGTGCGCAGATCGTGCCCAAACTCAAGATTCCGAACCGTTGGGACGCAGCACTCGACCGCTTCGCCCGCAGCAAGGTCCTGCCCGAATACCTCGGCAAGGATTTCTGCAAGTACTACACGATAGTGCGCCGGACCGAAAGCCGGAAGTTTCACAACCGCATATCGCAGCTGGACTTCGACTGGTACCTGAGGGCCGTGTAGTGAACTGGGACGCAGTATCGGCACTTGCGGAAATTCTCGGCCTGATCGCCGTCGTGGTCTCGCTCGTCTATCTTGCGTTCCAGGTGCGGCAGAACACGATTCAGCTCAAGCAGGACAACATGCTGAAGAACGTGCGCGGCACGCTCGACACTAACTGGTACTACCATCGCGATCCGGTCGCATTCGAAGTGTTCCGCAAAGGCGTGAAGAGTTTCGACGCCATGGCGCCGCAGGAGCAGGCGCATTTTCATTCGATCGTCGTCGACCTCGCCTTCTACCTGCAGATGGTCTGGAGCCTCGCACGGCATGGGCTCGTCGATGAGTCAGCAGTAAAGATCAACGAACGATTCCTCGCCGCGGTATTGATTACGCCCGGCGGCCGGGAATGGTTCGAGTACGCGAAATCTACCGAGCCCATGCCCGAGTACGCGATCGACTACCTTGCCGGGCTCATCGAATCCGATCCGAGCGAGGGCCGCCCGATCACCGAACTGCAGCGCTGGTTCGGGGCCGAGGGCTGAACTGCCGAGTGGCTCAGCCGACGACGCAGTCACGACAGCCGCTACTTCGGGCTCGTCCCCGAGCGCGAACTCTATGGACGCGCAGTTGCCATCTGCAACTCGCGGGACGAGGGATTCGGGTGGCAGCGCCTCTAGCCTGTTGCTGCCGTGTTGCACCTGCATCGGCAGGCAGTCGCCATGACGATCGGGAACCGCCTTTTAGCCTGAGAATTGTGCTGCGAGCGCTTTACGTCGCAGGTAGGCGTAGACGTCGAGTAACGGCAGTTCCTTGGGGCAGATGTCGTGGCAGGCCATCATGCCAAGGCAACCGAAGACGCCGTCTTCGTTCGCGACGACCTCGAACCAGTCCGCCGCATCGCGCGCGTCCCGCGGATCCATCATGAACCGCGCAATGCGATTCAACCCGGCAGGAGCGACGAACTTCTCGCTCACATTCGCAACACCGCAGGACGCGATGCAGCAGCCGCATTCAATACACCTGTCACGTTCGTAGATCGCCTCGGCAAGATTGTCGTCCATACGCTCCTCCTGCGCCGCCGGGTCGAACGCTTCCCGCGCATGGATCCACGCTTCGGTCTGTTCAGCCATCTCACGGAACCAGGTTCCCGTATCAACCGACAGGTCGCCGACGAGCTTGAAAATCGGCAGCGGGTGCAATCGAACCACTTCCGGCAAGTCGGCGGTCAGGGTTCGGCAGCCCAATACGGGCCTGCCGTTCACCATCATTCCACAGGAACCACAGATTGCCGAACGGCAGGAGAAATCGAACTGCAGGCTCGGATCCTGCTTTTCCCTGATCTCGTTGAGCGCCAGATACAGCGACATATAAGGCGTTTCATCGAGCTCGAAAGTCTGCATGCAAGGTTTCGAAGCCGGGTCTTCCGGATTGAATCGGAATATCTCGAAGCGCAGGCGGCGCGGCGGCGTTGTTGTGTTCTCTGTCATTACGCTGTTGCCCATTCCTTTCGTTGCATGCGGCTACCCATGGGCTCCATGGTCGCAAGCCTTCCTTGCCTCGTCTGCTCGTCGACCACACCGTCGTTGTAACCCTCGATGGTCGACTCCATGACAATGCGTTCGTCGCTGCCGTAGCCCCGATACCCGGGCGGCAGGTTAATCAGTCCGACCGGCTCATACGAGAACGCCGGCTCACTCGCCCCGACGGGCCAGCGAACCAGCGTTCTCTTGAGCCAGTCGCGATCATCGCGCAAGGGATAATCCGTGCGGAAGTGCGCGCCACGGCTTTCGCACCGCGCCAGTGCTCCTTGCGCGGTCACCAGCGCGAGACGCAGCATTCCCTGCAAGCGCAACGCAAACGTCAGTTCGGGATTCATGCCCGGCGCCTTGCTGCGCAGGACCGCGCTGTCGCAGTCCGCAAGCAGTTTCCTGATTTCCTCGACCGCCTCGGTCAGCTCGTCGCCAGTCCGGAATATACCGACCTTGCTGATCATCGTCTCCGCCATGCTGTCTCGAATCTCGAAGACGCTCGCGCCGTTGCCCGCTCGATCGAGCCAGCTGCTGACCCGGGCCTCGGCATCCCGGATGGCGGACACTGCCAGTGAAGTCGAGACATCCAGGCTCGTCGTCGTCGCGCAGTGCGATGCGCTGCGCCCTACCAGGCGGCCCGCCACTACCGTTTCGGCGAGGCTATTGCCGCCCAGGCGATTGAAACCGTGCATGTCCCAGCACGCCGCTTCGCCCGCGGCGAACAGGCCGGCCATGTTGTAAGCCTCGCCGTCCTTGTTGACGCGGACTCCGCCCATCGAGTAATGCTGCGTCGGCCGGACCGGTATCAGGTCGTGCACCGGATTCAGGCCGACGAAGTCCAGGCAGATGTCATAAACCTCTCGCAGCTTGGTTGTGAGGTGTTTTTCGCCAAGGTGGCGAATATCGAGCCAGAGATGCGGGCCGTAGGGCGTCTCGACGCCTTTGCCGTCGCGCATGCGCTGTGCCATGTGCCGGGAAACGACATCGCGACTGGCGAGTTCCTGCTTCTCCGGTTCCGCCTCCACCATGAAGCGATGCAGATCCTTGTCGAGCAGGTATCCCCCATCGCCGCGGCAGCCTTCCGTGACCAGGATTCCACTGGGCGACAGGCCGGTCGGATGGAACTGCACGGCCTCCATGTTGCCCAGGGGGACAACACCGGTGTCGAGCGCGATCGATGCGCCCATTCCCTCGTTGATGGTCGCATTGGTCGTGTATTGCCCATAAACCCGGCCGTAACCGCCGGTCGCGATCACGGTCGCCTTGGCGAGCACGGCAAAATGCTTGCCCGTTCGCAGGCAGCGACCTACCGCCCCCCAACAGCGACCATCGTCGTGGATCAGCGCGACGGCCTCGGCACGATCGCGAACCGTAACGCCCAGTCTGACGGTTTCACTGTCGATGACGTACAGGGCTGCATGGCCCGTGCCAGCGGCTGCATAGCAGGCCCGCCACTTCGCCGTGCCGCCGAAGTCGCGATGCATGATCAGTCCGTCGTTCTCCATCTGCTCGTCGATGTCGACTTGTTCTCCCTTGATGAAGTAACTGTTCTTACCGCCCCGCACACGGGTCCAGGGCATGCCGTAATGAGCCAGTTCCCGAACCGCGACCGGAGCTTCCGCCGCAAATATCTGGGCGACCTCCTGGTCGGCGCCCCAGTCCGAACCTTTGACCGTATCGAGAAAATGCAGCTCCGCATTGTCGCCTTCGGCCTTGACACAATTGCCGAGCGCCGCCTGCATACCCCCCTGTGCAGCACAGCTGTGGCTGCGCCGCGGGGGCACGACGGACAGAATCAGGACCTCGTGGCCGTTGGCGGCCGCCTCTATGGCGCATCGTTCGCCAGCGAGCCCCCCGCCGATGACGAGGACGTCGGTGGTGGTGATATTGCCGGCACTCATGATGACGGTCCCAGCAAGAAAGCCAGCGGAGGATCGATCCATCCCGCGAGTACCGCTAGCGTGACGATACCAAGGCCCAGTATCGACCAGAAGAGCACGTGTTCGATCTTCCACAAGGCGTTTCGGGAGAGTCGTGCGCCGGCACCCCATTTCACGGCAAGGCGATAGAGCCCGACGCCGGCATGGAACTCGACGCACAGCAACAGCACCGCATAAAGCGGCCACAGACCGCCACTGACCCTCGCGAGCGTCGTTCCGGATTCGATGCCGCGATGCATGCCGAACATCGGCGTCAGCACGTCCAGGCCAAGCAGCACGAGGTGAAAACTGCCGAGCACAAGGAGCACCATTCCGGTCCTTACCTGCCAGATCCATAACATGGACTCGACGTGTGGCCGGAATGGCACGCGCTCGTCGCCCGCACGCAGCCGTTTGCTGCCGGAATCTCTCAGATCCTTTGCCAGGCTGATCATCTGCTTTCGCTCTCGTAATTGCGCCGGAATCTTGCGGCTGGCGAATACCGCATGCACGAGGAACAGCACGACGACCAACACGACCGTCGGCTGTGCGATGTAGTAATCCTCGAGACCGCCGGCCAGCCAGTCGAAACCACGCGCGCCGAAGAGGATCGAACCCACCAGGACCATGTGCCCCCACATGAACACGGCAAGGAACAGGCCGCTGGCGCCGCTGACGAGTTCGTAAACCAGTTGATTGGACGCGGCCGTGGCGCGCGGGTCGGAAATTTCAATCGGTTCGTTCAACGAGGGTAATTCCTTGAAGATTTCGTAAACCGAAGCTAACAATTATTTTGGCCAAATCACCTAGGGGATAGCCGCAATGTTGTCGCGCAAATATACCGCTCGGCTGCCGCAAAGCCCCGTGAACTAAGTGAAACCACGCATTGGCCAGGCCACGCATTGGTGTTTGACTACCCATTCAGGATTGTCGAAACAGCACCCAAGAAAGATCGAAATGACTGCGTCCTGTCAAGAGCACCGGCGGCGCCGGAAAGCTCCTGAACAAACTCAAAGAAAGCCCGCTGCGGCTGCGCCCGCCCGCTGCACCATAGCGAAAAGAGCCTCGAACCCTGCCCTGTGGGGCATGCTCGCCCTGCTCCTCGGCAGCCTGGCGGCCGGGATCGCAACGGCGCGCGCCGAAGGCATGGATGCCTGCGTGGACTGCCACGACGACCTCCCCGACTTCACGATTACGCCGCATGGCGAAACGCAGTGCCTCGCGTGCCACGTCGGTGCCGACAGCCGCAGGCATCGCCGCGGACTCGACCCGGTCGATTGCGTGAGCTGCCACCAGGACATCAGCGAAGTGCAGGCCGTCAGCGTCCATGGCGAACTCGGTGTGCAGCGCCTGACCGGGCTTGACCTGCCGGCATGCAAGAACTGTCACGGCGAAATTCACGTCATGACGCCGGTATCCGATCCGGCATCACCGGTCCATTCTTCCCGACAGGGCGAGACCTGCGGCGTCTGCCACGGTGCGGGACAGCCAGCACCGCCGGGCGTGCGGACGATTCGCCCCATCGAGGCCTACACGGCGAGCGTCCACGCCGAAGAAGCCGGCCACGGCGGGCCCGGATGCAGCGACTGCCATACGGCGCATTCGCCCTTGCCGGTTACGGATCCGACGTCATCGATTCACCGTTCGAACGTGGCCGATACGTGCGGCGAGTGCCACAGGAAGATCACCCGACAGTACCAGCGCAGCATCCATGGACTGGCCGCGGACTCCGGCGTGCTGGACTCGCCCGTCTGCATCGATTGCCATGGCGAGCACCGCATCCTGGCCGTGGGGTCGCCGGACTCGCCCGTATCAGCGACCAATATTCCGACTAAAGTGTGCGGCCCCTGCCACGCCGATCTGAAGCTCGGTGAAAGGTACGGCCTGCCGGCGGACCATGTGCCTTCCTACGAAGAGAGTTTTCACGGCCTGGCCTCGCGCGGTGGCTCGCTGCGGGTCGCAAACTGCGCAAGCTGCCACGGCGTTCACGACATCCTGCCTTCGAGCGACCCCGGCTCGATGATTCACCCCGACAACCTCGCGGACACCTGCGGCAAATGCCACGCCGGCGCCGGCAGCCAGTTTGCCATCGGCCCGGTGCACGTGCTGGCCGAGGATACGCCCAATGTCGTTGCCTACTGGATTCGGGCGATCTACATACCGTTGATCTGGATCGCTGTCGTCGGCATGTTCCTGCACAATCTTCTCGACCTGATCAAGAAGACGCGCACCTACTCACTGTGGCGGCGCAGAGCGCCGGAACACTGCGCAATCAGGGAGCGCATGTCCCGGCCATTACGGTTCACCCACGCCCTGGCCGCGGTGAGCTTCGTGATCCTCGTGGTCACGGGTTTCGCGCTGAAATACCCGGAGAGCTGGTGGGCCGCGCCACTGCAAGCCTGGGACAACGAGCTTCGTGGCATCGTGCACCGCGTCGCCTCTGTCGGCCTGATGGGCGCCTGTGTCTTCCACTTCGCGCATCTTGCTTTCAGCGCACGCGCACGCAGCCAGATGGCGGCATTCCTGCCGAAGGTCGCCGATTTCCGCGAGTTCTCCCACCGGCTGGGCTATAACCTGGGTCGCCGCCCCGAGCCGCCCGCACCGGTGCGTGTCGGCTACGTCGAGAAGATCGAATACTGGGCGGCTCTCTGGGGCACGGCCGTCACCGCGGTCACCGGGCTGATACTGTGGTTCGAGAACTTCACCCTCACGTGGTTGCCGGGGTGGGTGCCCGAAGCCGCCACGGTCCTGCATTTCCTCGAGGCCATCCTCGCGACGCTCGCGATTCTCATCTGGCACTTCTACTTCGTCATCTTCGATCCGGCCGTGTACCCGATGGACACGGCCTGGCTGACCGGGAAACCGCCGTTCGCCCGGGCCGAAGAGCGCGGCGAAGTCATCCACACGGACGAAGCGGGCGAGCAGGATACCTGAGCGGGGACCCCTGCCGCGTCAGCCTGGCGCAACTCCAAGGTAATGGCTGTTAACCAGGAAGTGCACCCAGATGCTCAGGGCGAACCCGAGCGCAATCGCCGGCGTCCACTTCAGGTGCGAGAAGAACGTGTACTTGCCGCGCGCCTGGCCCATCAGGGCGACGCCTGCGGCCGAGCCAATCGAGAGCAGGCTGCCGCCGACACCCGCGGTGAGCGTTACCAGCAGCCATTGCGCAACGTCCATATCGGGGTTCATTTGCAGCACGGCGACCATGACCGGAATGTTGTCCACGATGGCCGACGCCAACCCGACCAGCACATTGGCCACCGTGGCCCCCAGTTCAGAGTATGCGACCAGGGACAGCTGATCGAGATAACCGATGAAGCCGAGGCCGCCGACACACATAATGACACCGAAGAAGAACAGCAGTGTGTCCCATTCCGCCCGGGCAATTTCCCGAAAGCTGTCGAATGCCGGCACCTCGCCGGCATGACCACGTCTCGCAGGGGTGTCAGGCGTAGCAACGTGTGTGACACGCAGGTAGTAGCCGAAGATCTGCAGGTAGCCGAGCCCGGTCATCATGCCGAGGAACGGCGGCAGGTGCAGGAAGTTGTGAAAGCTGACCGCGGTCGCGATCGTACATCCGAACAGGAACATCATCACCCTGGCGCCGCGTTTCATGCGCACGATTTCACCATCGGCCAATGGACAGACTTTTGGTACCGCCAGTGACATGATGGCGGCGGGTACCAGGTAATTGACGACTGACGGAATGAACAGCGCGAAGAACGTCTGGAAATGCAGTAGTCCTTTCTGCCAGACCATCAGCGTCGTAATATCGCCGAACGGGCTGAATGCCCCGCCCGCGTTGGCCGCCACGACAATGTTGACACAGCCGATGGCGATGAACTTCGGGCTGTCCTTGCCTACCGCCAGCACCACGGCGCACATCACCAGTGCGGTCGTGAGGTTATCGATGATCGGCGACAGGAAGAAAGCGAGGGTGCCGGTAACCCAGAAAAGTTGCCGGTAGCTGAACTGGCGCTGCACCAGCCACGAGCGCAACGCCTCGAACACACGGCGTTCGCTCATCGCATTGACGTAGGTCATCGCCGTCAGCAGGAACAGAAACAGCTCGGCGAATTCCACGAGGAAGTGCCTGACCGCCTCCTCGGTCTCGTGGAACATGGACTCAGACGCGTATTTGTAGGCGATGATCGCCCAGATAATCCCGGCCGCAAGGATGACCGGCTTGGACTTCCTGAGATGCGTAAACTCCTCGACGATGACGAGCAGGTACGCCAGCGCAAATATCAGCAGGGCGACATTGCCAACCCAGTGACCGGTCAAATCCAACGTCAATCCTCCCTCTCAGCAGTCCCTAGCGATAGCCGAATAACATCGTGTAGATGATCAGGCTCAGCAGGACCAGGCCAAATGTGAGCGCCAACGCGCCGAATATCCTCACGCCCCTGTCTTTGGCTCTCGGGAACGCTTTCACGAGGTTCTTCTCCAGCTCACCGGATGCCAACTGCTCCTCGTATTCGCCCGGTTTATCGTATTTCAACTCATCGACAGGCACCCGGCCAGTGAATATCACCGGATCCATCGGGAACTTGTCGGGCCGGAAGTGGGTGTTGAAGAAGTGAATCGTGAAGATAAAGCCCACCGCAAGCAGCGCCTCGTCGCTATGGATGATCGTCGCCACATTGACGGCCCAGCCCGGAACGATGTGCGTGAAGAACTCGGGGAACCATAATACGAGCCCGGTCGACCCGATGATGATCACGCCCCAGCCAACCGCGAAGTAGTCGAACTTCTCCCAGTAGGTGTAGCGGCCGTACCTGGGACGCTCGCCGAAGCCGAAGAACCACTTGATGGACTGGGCGAACTCCCTGAGATCGCGACCGTTGAAGATAATCGAGTCCGGCCCGGTGATGATCTGCCACATGGTTTGCTTCGTCTTGCGCTTGTAGTGATACACATCGTAGACATGCAGGATCATGACGATCAGCAAGCCGAACGCCCCAACACGGTGCTGGAATCCCATGCTGTCAAATCCGCCAAGGAAATCGGAAACCGCCTGGGCCCATGGCATATACGAGAACTTCAGCGCCATGCCGGTCAGCGCCAGCGTGAAGAAACTGAGCATCATGATGATGTGCATGGTGCGCTGGAGGCGGCTGAACCGGCGGTAGAATTTCTGGCCATCCTGACGGCTCAGGGCCTTGTGCGTCTGCCATTCGTTACGATTCAGTGCCAACCGGATGACCCAGGCGAATGAGTGCAATAGCGCGAACGTCAGGGTACCGATGAGCAGTGCCGTCATGCCCCAGAACGACCAGAACAGGTATGGATAGCGCTCACGATCGTGATGTGTCGCGTGCGTCAGGTAACCCGCAAACTGCCGGTGTGAGCCTTCGTGGCACTTGGCGCAGGTCCCTACGACATTGTCACGACTGAGCGTCGAATTGGGATCGACTGGTGGAAGGATGTCGTGCGTGCCATGACAGTCGTAGCACTTGGCGGCACCCTCACCGCCCAGGCGCGAAACCTTGCCGTGGAAAGTGTCAAAGAAGGTCTCGGCCTCGTCCGCATGACAACGACCACACTGCTCCATCATCTTGGTGCGGAATCCCACCCGTTCGGTCCGCATGATCGTATGCGAAGCATGGCAGTCCTGGCAGGTCGGGTGGTCGTCCTCGGCAATCGGATCCTCGGTCCAGTGGATGCTGGTCCGGAATTGCTCCTCGATACCATGGTGACAGACGCCGCAGGTACCCGCGATCTTGTTGGGATTGACCGGCGAATCCGGGTCTTCGGGAGGTAATTCCGAATGCGCGCCGTGACAACTGGCGCAGGTTGCAGTTACGACGAGACCGCTTTCAAGCAGCCCCCGCCCGTGAACGCTGTCCTCGTAGCTGCCCACGATGTCGTCAACGTCGGCCTCGATTCGCCTGGCGGCCTTTTCGCCGATCCGGTGGCACCCGCCACACAGTTGCGGGACGCTGCGCGGATACGTCGGCGACTGGGCCAGTTGCCTGCCGAGCGTCGCGTGCTTGGCATGGCAATCCTGGCACGACGGCGCATCAGGATCGCCTTTCGCGTGCAATTGGCCGTGCGTGCTGGCCTCATACTCAGCCACTCGATCGGCGTGGCAGATACTGCAGTCCACGGGGTTCTCGATCGTCTCGCAGGCGCGTTCCTTCGACACGGTGACGTCCGTGTGGCATTGGGCACAGGCCGTGCCGGAATGGATCGACTCGTTGAAGTCCTGCTCGTCGACAAAAAGACTGACGGTCTCGCCGCCTCGGGTCATCGTCAGGTCGGGCTGCCCATGGCAGGTCAGGCAATCCTTGTTCGCCAGGCCGTCCGGATAGAAGACGTTGCGGATTTCGTGCGGCGCGTGGCAGTCGACGCAGGTCGGGATCTTGCCCGGCTCCTCCCGCCACAATTCGCCTTCGATAACCGCACGGTGCACGTTCTCGATCTGTCCGTGGCACGTTGTGCACGTCGCCGCGACGTTGTCCGCGTGGATGCTCGATTGCGGGTCAGTATGTGGCCGGATATCGTGAGCCGTGTGACAGGATGTACAGACGGCCGTAACGGTCAGACCCTGCCGGAACAGGCCTTCGCCGTGAATACTCATCGAGTAATGCTCGAGGACGGCGTCCTGCGCGATGTCATGAGTCCGAGTGACCGGAGTTCCCTCCTGGTGACAGGTACCACAGAGCATCGGGATGTTCATGACCGCCGTCGGCGCGTTCGGGTCCGAAGACGTCAGGACGTCATGTTTACCGTGGCAACTCGCGCAGCCCGGTGCGAGCGGGTCGCCTTCAGCCTCTGCCGCGCCGTGCAGGCTGGCGCGCTGCTCCCTGGCCGCACTTCGATGGCAAGCGCCGCAGTCAACCAACTGCAAATCCACGCGGGTGGAGTGCCTGCGCCTGGCCGGGTCGATATCGGTGTGGCAGTCCACACATGCCAAGTCGGAATGGACGGATGCCGCATACGCCATCTGGTCGACGAAGACCGACATCTGCACGCCACCGCGGGAACCAGTGAGTTCCGAGTCTGCGTGGCACAACAGACATTTCTCGTTGTCCTCGGCGCCCGCGGGTCCTGTCGCGAACAAGAGAACGGCAGCCACGGTCACGAGATCCAGTCCAACCCCCCCCTTCCGGAGGAATGGACGGTCTCGTGAGTGCTCACGCATGAGGGTTCCGGGTACTCGAAAAGTGCTGCAAATCCACCGCCTGGCGAGCCTTGCCGGATCTGACAAGCCGGTCGACGGATTTGCCATATCTAGATACTTCCAGATAACACGCAATGCCATCGGTGTTTTCCGAAATGGTGGTTCCGGTACTATTCGCTTAAAAGACGGCTGGCCATACTGTCGATGCTCAAATGTGCATCCTGGACGGGATTGCGAGATTATTGGTTGGCGTCCGCTCCAACAACCCGATTCGCATTGATCGACAATAACCAGTCGGAAGAGATTCGCTGATGACACGACACTTTTTTGCAAGGATCACGCGCAACAAGATGAGCCTCGTCGGGACTGCCCTTGTAATCGGCAGCCTGACACTCATCACCACACTTTTCGTCATACAATCGCTGGGGCTGCGCGGCGGCGCCTATCTCGGCATCATCACGTTCGTCGTGCTCCCGGTGTTCCTGCTGATCGGGCTCATCCTGATTCCTGTCGGTCTCACCAGGGATCGCAAGCGCGCGGTCGTCGAAGGCGTGGAGGCACCGCAGCTCGCGTTCCCCGTACTCGATTTCAACAAGGAGCAAACCCGCAAGTTCCTGGCGCTCGGTATCGTGTTCATGACCGTAAGCACCGTCGTGCTGGCTGCCGCAACCTACAAAGGTGTCGATATGATGGATTCGACCACTTTTTGCGGCACCGCTTGCCACACGGTGATGCAACCGGAATTCACGGCACACCAGCGATCGCCGCACGCCCGGGTTGCCTGCGCCGATTGCCATATCGGTCCCGGTGCTGACTGGTTCGTAAAGTCCAAGCTGTCTGGCGCATGGCAGTTGATCGCCGTGGCTTTCGACCTTTACCCGACACCGATCCCGACGCCAATCCACAATTTGCGCCCGGCTCGCGAAACGTGTGAGCAGTGCCATTGGCCAACCACCTATGTCGGTGACCTTCTCAAGGTAAAGACCGTGTTCACGGATGACGAAGAAAATACGCCGTTAAAGACTGCGGTGCTCCTCAAGGTCGGTGGCCTTGCAGGGCGCGATACCTCCGGCATCCATTGGCACGTCAACCCGGACATTCAGATCCGCTACCGCTCCGACGAGACGCGCGAAACGATCTACGATGTGGAGCTGACGACGGCCGATGGAGAAGTGAAGGTCTACAAGACGAGAAATACGCCCGACGAAGCCATGCCCTGGCGCGTGATGGATTGTGTCGATTGTCACAATCGGCCGACGCACAGGTACCGCCTGCCGATGGACGAGGTGGACAATGCGATGGCCAACGGCTACATCGATAACACCTTGCCATACATCAAGCGCGAGTCGATGCAATTGCTAAGGGCGGAATACGCAACCCATGACGAAGCGAGAGCCGCCATCCCGGAGGGTCTGCTGGCTTTTTACCAGGAGAACTATCCGGAGGTGGCGGGTAACCGTACAGCGGATATCGACAAGGCCGCGGATGAACTCGTAGTGATCTACACATCGAACGTATTCCCGGAGATGAAAGTCGACTGGGGCACGTATCCGGATCATAGCGAGCATATGGATTCGCCGGGCTGCTGGCGTTGTCATGACAGGAAGCACCGGACCGAGGACCGGGAACAGATTTCTCGCGACTGCGGACTGTGCCACACGATTCTCGCGCAGGAAGAGGAAGACCCGGAGATCCTCGAAACATTGAATCCGTGAATTCGAACGGACGAGTGAAATGAAAACACTATCTAAAGTCATTCTTGCCACGGCCACATTCTGGCTGGTGGCCTTTACGCCAAGCCACGCAGAAGTAAACGAGCTTGTGAAGAAGTGCACGATTTGCCACGGTGAGCAGGGCATCAGTGCCGAATCTGCGTATCCCAGCATCGCCGGCATACCGGTCGAGGTCCAGGTGGACGCAATGCATGGCTACCGCGAGGGTACGCGTGACTGCGGACCCGTCATGGAGATGTGCAGGATTTCGGAGAATCTGACGGACGAGGAAATCCTCGAGCTCTCGGAGTACTTCGCCGCATTTCCATTTGTCCGCGCACGGCAGGCATTCGACCCGGAACTCGCTGCCGTGGGCGCACACCTGCACGAGGACTACTGTGAGGTCTGTCATGGCGACAGCCCGGATCATGCAGACAGGAGCATTCTCCACGGCCAGTGGATGGAGTACCTCCGCTACTCACTGAGTCAGTACAAGGTCGGAG
The DNA here is from genome assembly GCA_041574455.1 of Woeseiaceae bacterium. Taxonomy (GTDB): domain Bacteria; phylum Pseudomonadota; class Gammaproteobacteria; order Steroidobacterales; family Woeseiaceae; genus UBA1847. Next base: position 28,803 of record JBFFOM010000010.1, read on the forward strand.
CACGCAAGCAACCGCCCAGCATGCGTCGCCAGACGGAAAAACTCACTGATGAGGACATCGAGGCGTTGATCAATTTCTACGCCAGCTACGGCTCCGAGGAAGAACCGGCGTCCGCGGACTAGGTAGTATCCGCAATGAGATTGAATTCGGGCTTTTGCTACAAGAAAGTGAAGTAGCAGTCGCGCTTGCACGAGCGGCAAGTTCGGCGGCCGTAATCAACAGCGTTTTTCGCTGCGCTGTTAGTAGCCCTCCAGACAGGTGCCGATAATGTCCGCAATTCGCATCGCACTCGGAATCGTATTGCTAAGCCTGGCGTCGCCGTCTGTGGCAAACGAAACATCCATTAGTAATGGTTGCATCGAATGCCACCGTGATTCGACGTTCTTCGCGCAATACCCGAAGTTGCATGAGTACTACCAGCAATGGATTACGTCGCCACACCAGGAAGCTGGTGTCACCTGCGACAACTGTCATGGCGGCGACCCGTCGGCCAAATCGATTGAACAAGCGCATGCAGGCGTCCTGCACATGAGCAACAAGCAGAGTGCTTTACATTACCAGCGCCAGCTTGAGACCTGCGGACAATGCCACCGTGAGAAACGGCGGCTGTTTGTGCAGAGTAAACATTACCAGGCGCTTGCTGCCGAACGCACAGCGCCGACGTGCTCGACCTGCCATCCAGCGATGAGTCGGCGTCCCGAGCTGCGCACAATCGTTCTGAACGCCTGCCGCACCTGCCACGTCGAAGGCAATGTCGATGGCCTGCCCCTGATAGCTGACGACGCCGAGCGCATATTCAACCAGTTGAATATCGCCAGCGGTTTACTCGGCTGGACCAGGATTCATTTCGAATCACAGGGCTGGCCAAACGGCAGCAAGGATCGGGTGGAACAGCTGGAGGCTCAGTACCTGTCGATCGTCGACCAGGTTCACCGCTTCGACCTGCAGCAGACGTCCGACGAAGCAGTAGATATCCTCGCCACGCTCGGAGAGATTTTCGAGGAAGCGCGTCGCGCGCGCGACCGGCAAAACGCAAATTAGCGCGACAGCGCCGGCCGCGCCGGCCTCTCTTCGCGCTGGCGAACCTTGCCCAGCTCGATCGCAATGACCGCTTTCGCAAGCAGCGTGAAAATGAGCATTCCGAAAGCCCATATCCCGGCGGCCACGCCGAGTTCGACACTCGTCGGCGCATACTCGAAGATCTCGCCGAGAGGCGTCGGTACAAACCCGGGGATGACAAGACCCATGCCCTTCTCAATCCAGATCCCGGTAAAGGTCAAAACGCACGCGATATTCAACATCACGGTGTGCCTGCGCGTGGGGTGATACATGAGGATCATTACTGCCGTCAGATTGAGTGCCAGCGCCAGCCAGATCCAGATGCGCAGTGAGCCGAAACCGTTCAGGCCGAAGAACAGGTAGTGGATAGACGCGGCGTGCGCGCCCTCATTATAGAAATCAGTAAACAGCTCTGCCCCGACGAAGAAAAGGCTGATCTGCAGTGCGATTGTCATGATCAACGCGAGCGTGTCGATGACCGTCTGGCTAACCTGATAGGACGTCATCTTGCGCACAATTTGTAGCGTGATAATGATGAGCGCAGGACCCGATGCGAACGCCGAAGCGATGAAGCGCGGCCCCAGCAATGCCGTGTGCCAGAAGGGCCGTGCGGGGTTCGCTGAAAACAGGAATGCTGTCACTGTGTGGATCGAGATCGCCCAGAACATGGCGACGATGACAAACGGAAAATACAGCTTGAAGTTCGGTTCCCTGCCCCGGTAGCGGCTGTACAGAACGTAAAACGGAATGGCCAGGTTGAGCAGGAAATACACGGAAAGTACGAGGACATCCCACGCCAGCAGTGACACGGGGAAATTGAAACGCCCTATGCCCGGAAGCATATGCCAGAGCCGGTCGGGACGACCGAGATCAGCGATGACAAACAGAATGGCCATCGTAACCGCGGCCACAGCCATTCCTTCGCCGACGAGCACGACTTCCTTGATGTCCTTACGGTCGAAGATGTACGCCGGAATAACGAGCAGAACAGCCGCGGCCGCAATGCCAACCAGGAACGCAAAATTGGAGATGTAGAAACCCCAGGACACCTGGTCGCTCATGCCCGTAACAACCAGACCCTCGGTCAGCTGTCGCGAGTAATTCCACGCACCGAAACCGACAATCGCACTTAATCCGCCCAACCACATCCAGTACGTGCGTGGTCCGCGGAACATCTCGCGAATGCCATCAAGAATAAACCGGATCACTCCCATAATCGTCGCTCAGTCGCTGAAGTACCAGAACTTGGGTTCGGTACCGAGATCCTCTTTGAGCCGGAACACTTGCTTGTTTGCCAGGACATAGCGGATCTCGCTATCCGGATCCAGCAAGTTGCCGAAAATGCGGGCGCCGGTCGGGCAGGCTTCCATGCAGGCAGGCTGCCGACCCTTCCTGGTGCGATGAATGCAGAAATGGCATTTCTCTACCACGCCGCGAGGCCGCGGGCGATTGCCGAGGTAATGCGTATCGGGATTCATCTCTTCCGCCGGAATCTTCGGCGTCGTCCAATTGAAATGCCGCGCCCAGTACGGACAAGCCGCCATGCAATACCGGCAACCGATGCACCAGTCGTAATCGACGACGACGATGCCATCCGGCTCCATCCAGGTGGCCTCGACAGGACAGGCTTTCACACAAGGCGGGTCTTCGCATTGCATGCATTGCACGGGAAGGTAGTGCTTGCCTTCCACGGGCACCGTTTCCGGCTCGTAGTAGTGGTCCGAATGCTCGAGATTGAAGTCGCCCTGGTCCATCTCCAGCACGCGGATGTATTGCACCTGCGAATCCCGACCGAGATTGTTTTCTTGCACACAGGCATGCACGCAATCGCGATAACCCTTGCAACGCGATATGTTGATCGCATAGCCGTAGACGACGCCATCCTGCGGCGGCGTATCCTGGCAATCGATGTCCACGCCGTATCGGTCCCTGGCCTTGCGCTCGATCCTCTCCAGGGCGCCGTCGATCTCTTCCCTGGACATCCGGCGATAATCTTTCTGGAAGAAATCGGCAAAGGCATCCTGAAGGGTTTGCCCTCCCCAGGCCGGCTGGGCTGCCGTCACAAGCGTGCCGGCACCGATGCCGCGCAGGAAGTTCCTGCGGGCCTGATCGAACTTGTTAGCGCCTTTGCGCTCGCCGCCGTCGCTACTCATTGCTCGTCACGCTCCTCCAGGGACTCCCACACAGGGCTGGGCGCGTGCTCGACACCGTGTTGGCGCTCGAGACCCGCTCGGACAGGGGGCGACGGTTTCGGTGCCCGTGGTTTGATCGCCGGACTGTGTGCATCGTGGCAGTGGGTACAATTGAACACCGTTCGCTCACCCTGCCAATTGACGATTCGTTTGCCGTGGGCCCCGAAATACCAGTCCTTGTGGCGATTCCCGTGACAGCCGCCGCAAACCAGGTGCGCTGCATCAAAGTCCACGGGCTCGCCCAGCAGGGATACGAGGGAATCCCGGTTCTCCAGGTCATGGCAGGACATGCACCAAATGCGCCCGCGCCCGTGATCGAACTCGATACTGTGCGGCGCGCCGAGTTCGCGTATCTCGCTACTCGGCTCAAGAAAAGCGTGACACTGGGTGCAGGGATAGAAGAACAAATCGTCCTTGCGCGGCACGATGGCTATCTCCGGCGCGCCGTCGTAACCCTCGAAAAGCAGTGAGCTGGAATCTACGGCACCTTCGTCAACGGCACCGTCCTGGCCAGCGCCGGCTGCCGAGAGGAGCAGCAACAGGCCTCCGATGAAGCGTACCCTGCTCCTTCTAACGACACCCACCTCTGTTGCATTGGGACCAGACAAACGACTCCCTCGGACAACCACTGTTAATCAAATCCCGCGCGGCCGCGGCCTCAGTTCCCGGAACTCGCGTAATAATTCAGCAGGGCTTCGATATCGTCCTCGCTCAGCCCGCTGGTCTTTTTTTCCATTGCGGGAGGCTGGACGCGCTCGCCTGAAACATACTGTTGCAAGGCATAGCGCAGGTAACCCATGCGTTGCCCATGCAGGATGCTCGCCTCTGCCTCGCTGGGATCGCCGGCAGCATGGCAAATCGCGCACGACTTCGCATGAATCTCCTCCCCGCGCTCGGCAAGTGCCGGGTCAAACTCTTCGCCTGCTGGAACAAACGGCAGGGCAGAGAAATGTTCGGCCAGTTCGACGACCTGGTCCTCCGTCAGCTTGGCAACGGCCTTGCACATCATGGGCTTGCTGCCGCAATTCCGATCACCATCGATATACGCGAAGATGGCGTCTTCCTGCACGATTGCGGGAATCCCCCCGATGATCGGTGTATCCGCATCGGTTCCGTAGCCATCCTCGCCATGACAACCCGCGCAGAGCTTCAGCACACCGCCAACGTCCGCAGTAGCTAATCCTCCAAAAACCAGAAGACCTGTTAGTGCTGACGCTTGTACCAATCTCATCAGCCTGCTCATGTGGCCACCTCCGTCCGAAAAGTCATACGTTGCCTGACAAATTATTGTTCCCCCATGAAATCGTCTATATCGGACTCTACCGAGGCTATACGTAATTAGCGCATGCGGTCATGGATTGACGCACTTCAACGTGCGCCGGAACTGCATCATCAGGAGTAGAGCGGTGCTACGTCGACGTAAATGCGGTAATCGCAAATCAGGCCGTCGTCGAACTCGAAGATATTCACGAAAGGCAGGGTGACATTGCTGCCAGCGAGTCTCGTATAGGTGACATCACCCTCGCATACCAGCATCGATCCCGACGAGACAATGTTAGTCAGCTCGTGCTGCAGACCTGCGATAGTCTCGAAAAATCCTGTGACCGCAACGGCGATCGCGTCATGGCCCGTAACTGTGGGGGCCGAAGCGAAACGAAACCTCGCATCGGGATCGAGGAATGTGAGAAAGCGATCGACGTCGCGGACGTCGATCGCCTTGAAAACTTCGTTAACCAGTACCGTGAGGTCCGGGCTGGCGGTCACTGCTGGCTCGCGTAGAAATGCACGAGCGCCGTTATATCATCTGCGCTCAGTCCGTCGAGCTTCTTCTGCATGGCCGATGGCTGAGCGCGCTCGCCCGCCAGGTACTGGGCAAAAGTGGTCTCGAGGTATCCTGCCTGCTGACCGGCGAGGATGCTGGCCTCGTCGTCAGGGTTTGAGCCTCCGTCACTGTGGCACATGTCACACTTGTCTTCATGGATCGTCTGGCCTTTTGCCGCCAGCTCCACATCGAAGTCCTGCGCAGCGGATACCCACGGTAATTCGGCATAGGCGGCCGCGACCGCGTCAATTTCATCTGCACTGAGATCTGCCGCGACTGCGCACATGTCGGTCGGGGCGCGGCTCGTATCGCCTTGCCGGTATTCAGATTCCAAACAAGGCCTGGCCGCGTCCACGTATACGTAAAGTGCATCGGAATGCACGAACTCGGGAATACCTGCTATCGATGGAACATCGCTCCACTGGCTTACGCCGTTGTCACCATGGCAGTCGTTGCAGCCCTGCATCAGGGCGTCCACGTCGGCCGCCGCGATGCCCGGTACCAGCAATAATGCCGAAAACAGGTAGAGAGTCTTGCGAATCATAACGTTCTCCTGGAAGCCCGGTGCGGGCTCGACTATTGTACTTGGGGACAGGGCAAGTCTGCATACGATAATCCGATAAACTATAAGTACTTGTCGCGATACGAATCAGATTCAGTAATCCTTACAAAGACTATTAGATACGGCCGTTCCTGAAGCGCAGGTGAACAGCCGTAATAGTTCTCAGGCACCATTTGGTTTCGAAATCAGGCAACAAGTCCAAGAGGAATATTATGAAGCGCTCATTCAACCGTACGATTCGCATTGCGGGGCTGCTCGTTGCAAGCACCCTGCTGTTCGCATGCGATGGCTCCACGGGCCCCGCCGGCCCCTCGGGACCACCGGGGGCAGCCGGACCGTCAGGCCCCTCCGGTCCGCCCGGAACACCAGGCCCGACCACGGGTACGGCAATTTCCTATGACAATGCCGACCGCATCTATGTCGAGATTCAGAGCATCGACATCCCGGCTGGCGGCGGTGCACCGACGGTGACGATGCGCCTGAGCGACGAGCTCGGTTTCGGGCTCAGGGACCTGCCCGCCAACACGGTCGGCTTTGTCATTGCACAGCTGTCCCCGCCCCCGGCGGTTGGGGCCTCGAGTGAGTGGCAGGCCTACACGACGAACAGCGGTACGAACCCTCCCAATGTGCAGGCGGGCTATGAATCGGCCACGGCCGGCACCTTCACGGACAATGGCGACGGCACGTATACCTATACGTTCGCCAGTGCCCTCACCGACTACCCGGCCGGACCGGTCTACGATGCAACCAAGACCCATCGCCTGGGTCTCGAGATTCGGACTAACCGCGTACTGCCCGAGAATATCCCGGCCAATAATGCGCCCTACGATTTCGTTCCAGCCGGCGGCTCGCCCATATTTACGCGCCTGATCGTCAATAATGCGGCCTGCAACGCGTGTCACGACAATCTCGAGATGCACGGCGAGGCCCGGTTTGACGTCGAGTACTGCGTAACCTGCCACAACCCGTACTCGATCGACCCGGATACGGCCAGCGAACCGTGGGGTGGCACCGTGGACATGAAACAGATGATCCACAAGATCCACTATGGCGCGGAGCTGACTTACGGTTACACGGTTTTCGGCTACGGCGGTTTCCCGCACCCGTACGACGACATCGAGTTCACGCAGGACGTACGCAACTGCACGACCTGCCACCAGGAATCGGACCCGACCGTGCCACAGGCCGGAAACTGGCGTGACGTCCAGAATCGTGCGGCCTGCGGTTCCTGTCACGACAGGATCGACTGGGATGGTTCAGAAGGCGATGCCAACCTGCTGCACTGGGGCAGCTTCGTGTTCCTCGATGGCGATGACGATCTCTGCGTCGACTGCCACGGACCGACTTCAGACTTCGTCGATGGCGACTACCGCGTCGAAGTCGTACACACGATTCCCGAAGCCGTTGCGGCCGAAGCCTTCGAGTACCAGGTTGTTTCGGTGACCAATACAGCAATTGGCGACAACCCGACCGTACGTATCCGGGTACTTGATCCGACGCATCCGGACTACGCAACCGATCCCGCCAGCACGGCATACGACATCAATGACCCGAACGGTCCGTTCCAGGCGTCGAGGGCACGCCTGCGCGTCGATATCGCGTGGACCAATGCCGATTTCGGCAACCTCGACCCGAACGACGACCTCATGCGGTCGCCGGACAGCGGCGCTCCATTTGCGCCGATTGATATCGACTTCACGACGGGCGCGACCAACGTTGGTGGCAACGTCTTCGAGAAGACCGCTGATCTCGAAGATGTCATTCCGTCCGGCGTCTCCGGGTCCGGTACCGCCTTCCTCGAAGGCCGGCCGCGTGTCGATCTGGGCGACGGCCCTGTATCGCTGGCCGTTGCCGGCGACGGCATGTCGTTCCCGATCACGGACACAACCGCCGTTGATCGCCGCCAGGTCGTCAATATCGACAAGTGCAATGACTGCCATAAGAACCTGTCGCTACATGGCGATAATCGCTCTGGCAACACCGAGCTATGCGCCACCTGTCACAACCCGAACGCCACGGATATCAACCGTCGTGTGATCGATTCCGAGTGTGACATCGAGCTCGGCCTCGACGACGAATCGATCGACCTCAAGCGCATGATCCATCGCATTCACGCTGGCAATGTCGGCGTCTGCGGCTACAACAACTCGGCACATGATTTCACGCAAGTCGTTTACCCGGGCCGCCTGAACAACTGTGAAGGCTGCCACCTGGAGGGCACGTATTACCCGGTTGACCCGAGTGCGGTGCTGGGCACGACAGTGGATGCCGGCCCGTTCGATCCGTTGGCCGATCCTCCAGCGCCACCCAATGCGGACCGCTCATCTCTGCTCGACGACGTCGTGATATCACCGAACAGCGCGGTCTGCTCGAGCTGCCATACGAGTGACCTTGCGCGCAATCACATGATCCAGAACGGTGGTGACTTCAATGCCGGCAAGGACGAGTCGGGCAACCTGGTCTCGACGGGCAGCGAGACGTGCCAGCTGTGCCACGGTCCGGGAGCAAGCGCCGACGTAGGCGTCATGCACGGTGTTGGCGACTTCCAGTACAACTAGGCTGGAGCCAAGCTGATGCTGACAACATTGAGTGCACGACATGTCGTGATGGTGGCGCTGGCCCTGGTGGCCTGCGCTGCCCCGGCGTCGGCCCAGGAGGACTACAGCCGCAAAGGCGCGGACACCTGCCTCTCGTGCCACGACGGCCAGTCCATGCTGGCCGTGTTCCGGACCAAGCACGCGAACCCGACCAATCCCGACGCACCGTTTGGCCATGGCCAGCTCCAGTGCGAGGCCTGCCACGGACCGGGGGGCAGCCATGCCGGGCGGGTCCGCCGCGGCCAGGAGCGGCCACCGATCCCGGCCTTCGGTTCCAAATCGACGACGGGAATCGCCGGGCAAAATGCTTATTGCATCGAGTGTCACCAGGGGAATATCGGCTTCGCCTGGCATGGCAGCGCCCATGACGACGACACGGTCGCGTGCGCGGACTGCCACACGATGCACAGCGAACGCGATCCCGTTCTGGCCACGGCGACGCAGGCGGAGGTGTGCTTCGACTGCCACCAGCAGCAGCGTACCCAGTCGATGAAGCCGTACGCGCACCCGGTGCGCCACGGCAAGATGGCGTGCACGGATTGCCACAACCCGCACGGCGACACCACGGAACGATTACTGGCGGGCAACACCGTCAACGGCACCTGCTACGAATGCCATGCGGAGTTTCGCGGGCCGTACCTGTGGGAACACGCGCCGGTAACCGAGGACTGCAACACCTGCCACAACCCGCACGGCTCGAACCAGCCCGGCATGCTGAGCATGCGGGCGCCGCTGCTCTGCCAGAGCTGCCATTCGCAGGCCGGGCATCCGAGCGTGGTCCACGATGCACGCGGCCTCCCCGAAAACATGCCGAACGCCCTGCTGCTCGGCCAGTCGTGTCTTAACTGTCACGACCAGGTTCACGGCTCGAACCATCCTTCGGGCACGAAGCTGATGCGCTAGGGGGCACCGCGATGTTGAATACACAGAGAAAGACACGCCGCACACTGATCGCGCCGCTGCTTGCACTTGCGCCGGCGGCCGCACTGGCCCAGGTCGATACCAGCGGCTGGGCGTGCGAGTACTGCCCGTTCGATGACGGCTACCGTGCGACCATCAGCGCGGGCGCCACGAACGTAGATGAAGACGCTGCCCGCTTCGGCAACTTCACGGGCTACGACGAGGAAGGCACCTACGGCAATCTCGACGGCGAAGGCCGTTACAACAGTGACGGCTACCGACTCGACTACACGATGGCGGACCTCGGGCTGGATTCCCGCGCATTCGACCTCAGCGTCGGCAGCGAGGGCCTGTTCGAAGTCAACTTAGGGTTAAGGGAACTGCCCTTCCGGCGCTTCGATTCAACCAGCACGATTTTCAGCCAGGCCTCGGGTGACACGCTGACCCTGCCGTCCGGCTGGGTGAGCGCAGGAACGACCGCCGGCATGACGGCGCTCGGCTCGTCGCTACAGCAAACGACGATCGGGTCGGACCGACGCATTGTCGACTTCGGCGGTCACTGGAACCCGCGCAACGCGTTCCGCGTATTCGCCGATTTCCGGCGCCAGAGTCGCGAAGGCATCGACATCACGAGTGCCGGCACCTATACGCAGGCCGCGTTCCTGCCCCGGTGGATCGACTTCGAGACCGACCAGATCGACGCCGGTGTCCAGTACCGGGCCGACAACCTCAGCCTGACGCTGGCCTGGTACGGATCGTTCTTCACCAACAGCAACCCGTCGCTGACCTGGGAAACGCCGTACCTCGCGACGCCGGATACCGCGAACCTGCGCGTCGCGCGAGAGCCCGACAACGACTTCCAGCAGATCTCGCTGTCCGGCAAGTACCTGCTCGAGGCCGGCAACACGGTCCTTGCGTTCCTCGTCGCATCGGGACGCGGTGAGCAGAACGAGCCGCTGCTGCCGTACACGATCAATCCGGGCGTCACGCCGCCTGCCCTCCCAAGTGTGACGCTCGACGGTCGGATCGACACGATCAATTACTCGTTCACGGCAACCTCGAGGCCACTCGAGCGCCTGCGCGTGAAGTTCGGCTATCGCTACGACGAGCGCGACAACAAGACGCCGATTTCCGACTGGAGCCGGGTCATCGTCGACGCGTTCAATTCCGGCGAGTTCGAGCAGAACGTGCCGTACAGCTACGACCGCGCGCATACGACGACGAGCGCCGAGTACGTCGTACTCGACAACCTGCGGATCTCGGCCGGTTACGAATACCGCGAGATGAATCGCGATTACCAGGAAGTTGCCGAACAGATCACCAACACCGGATGGGGCCAGGTCCGCTGGCAGCCATGGGCGTGGCTCGACCTGCGCGCCAAAGGCGGACAGGAAGCCCGTGGTGTGGAACGCTACGACGAAGCGGTTGCAGTCAGCCTCGGTCAGAACCCGTTGCTGCGCAAGTACAATCTCGCGCACCGCAAGCGCGACTTCGGTGAGGTCGTCGTTTCGATCATGCCGCTCGAGGCACCGGTCTCATTCAGCGCGTCCGTGCTGTTTGCCGACGACACCTACGAGGAATCGCTCCTCGGCCTGAACGGCAGCGAGGAATTCCGCGCCACGGCCGATGTCAGCTGGGCCTTCTCGGACGCAGCCTCGGTCTTCCTCGTGTATGGCCGGGATACGATCGATGCGCACCAGACCGGTTCGGAGCAGTCCGGCTGGTGGGACTGGAGCGCTTTCCATGAGGATCGCTTCGATCACGTCGGTTTCGGCCTGAACTGGCGACCGGCGGAAGGCCGCTTCAACCTGCGCTTCGACATCAACCGCGCCGAGGGCGAGACACGGATCGCGTTCGACAGCCTGAGCGGCGGACCGAGTCAGCTTCCCGACCTCGAGTCGACGCTCGATTCCGGGCGTCTCGAAGCGGGCTACGCCTTCTCGGATCGCCTCGAGGGTACCTTGAGCCTGCGCTTCGAGCGCTTCGAGATCGCGGACTGGGCGCTCGTATCGGAAGCGACGCTCCCGACCGTACTGACGATGGGCGCAGAGCCGTATGACTACGACGTTCTCGCCGTAGGCCTCGGCATCCGTTACAGCTTCGGCTCAGAAGAAATTACGCTGCCCGAATAATCACCCCCCTTGCAGGGCAGCTAACCTCTGCCCGGTGCTTCGGCACCGGGCATTTTATTTTCTCAGGCGATCATCCGGGACGGATCCGGGCAGGTGATGCCCAGCTTGCGCTCGAGGAACTGGCGAAACGCCCCTTTCATCGCCGGGTCGATCACGTTGATTCCCTGCAGGCCGGTGAGCTTCCTGACGAGGTCGACAGCAGCCAGGGTCTCCGTCGCGGGGCCGGCGACGAGATCGGGCCGCAGGCCGAACGCTTGCTCGATGCCGACGACCGCGTAAGGATCGGAGGCACACAGGATCGTGCAGACGAGGTTGTCCCCGAGCTCCTCGAGCACGACGTCACCGTTGTAGGGCTCCAGCGGTGACGCCCCGGCCTCGACCACCAGGAAATCCGGCGCGAGGTCGTTGATCTTGTTGAGTATGGGCCGGATTGCCCGCCGGCACTCGCCGGCTGGTACCACGGTCGACGGCAGGCCAGCGTCCACGAAGTCGAAGACCGCCGAAGCCCCTGTTTTCAGGAAGCTCAGGATGTCGCGGTAACGACCCGCGCCGCTCAGCTTGGCGCCGACGACAAACAGGCCGACACGATCGAGTTCCTTGCACACGCGGCGCCCAGCTGTTGTCTTCCCGGCCGACATCGAGCTGCCGAGCAGGAGTATCGTTGGCACGTTGAACGCGTGCGTCTCTGCACGGATCGCGAAATCTCTCATCGTGACTTTGCGGTCCGCGCGGCACAGATGCCCACGGTAGCGCAGGCTCAGCGGGTCGGGCAGCAACTGTGAGAACGAGGTGAAGATCCCCATAATCCCGGCGCTGGTCAGCGTGTGCATGACGCCGTCGGCACCGATATCGCGCCAGCTACCGACACCCTCGAGCGTCGCCGCCCGATCGCCGAGCGCGCCGACGACCCAGTCGCCGGGTTCCACCCTGACCATGTGACCGACGCGGTCTTCCATGCGATAGAGCGAGGTCGGCGTGCCGATGACCTCTGCCTCGACATAGTCACCGGTCGCCCACTCGTCGCGCGGCAGGACCCTGACATCGAAATTGCTGTTCCGGAAATCCGCGATGCGGGCCAGTGAACCGTAAACCCGGGTAGTCATCTGCTCAGTTCCCGGCAGCATCCTCGATCGGCGGCATTGTCAGCAGGGTCGCCAGCAAGGCCGCTCGCTCGAGTGTCTTATCGATCAGCAGGTGTTCGTGAATCGCGTGGGCGCCGTCGCCGACCGGTCCGAGTCCGTCGACAGTCGCCGTAAACTGGCTCGTCGTGTTGCCATCCGAACCGCCGCCCGCCCTGGTCTGGTGCAACTCGATCCCGAGTTCGTCACCGACTGCGCGCACGCACTCCCACAGCTTCTGATTGCGCGGCGTCGCTTCCATCGATGGCCGGCCGATGCAACCCTCGATCTGCAGGCGGATATCCGGGTTGGTCGGCTTGATCGAGTGAATGATGTATTCGATCTCGTTGCCGGCTGCGACGGTGGGAACACGTACATCCACGACCGCATTGCTATGCGGTGCGATCACATTGGGCTGGATACCGCCATCGACCGTGCCCACATTGACCGTGATGCCACGCTCGACATCGTTGAGCGCGAACAGCTTCTGGATGACATGCGACAGCTCGAGAATGGCGCTGGCACCGCCTTCCGGGTCGAGACCGGCGTGTGCCGCCTTGCCATAGACGGTCACGGTGAACCGACCGATGCCCTTGCGCGCTGTCTTTATATCACCCCGCTTCCCGAGCGCGGGCTCGAGTACAAAGGCGCGAGCAGCATGGCGCGCCAACAGCTGAATGTAGCGTGTCGACGAGCGGCTGCCGATTTCCTCGTCCGCATTGACGAACACGACAGGCACGACCGGGGTTTCGAGGCGCAGGTCCCGGATCGCCTGCAATGCCAATACCAGCTGCGCCAGGCCGCCTTTCATGTCAAACGACCCGGGTCCGTGAATCACGTTGCCGTGGATGCGAAACGGCCGCTCTCCAACGGTGCCGACCGGCCAGACCGTGTCGAAGTGTCCGACAACGAGCTGCGACGGGCGGCCGCGCTCGCGCTCCGCCGGCCGGGCAAAGACGTGCCGCGGCTGGTCGGGGGCTCCGGCCTCACGCGAGTCGTAGCCAACGCTGGCAAGCGCCAGGCGCAGGATGCGTCGAACGTCGTCGTGTGTCTCCGGGTGTGCCGACGGTGACTCGGCCCCGACGAGGTCCCTGATCAGTCCGGTCAACAAGTGCTGCTGGTCGTTGACGTACTCGAGAACTGTTGCGGCAGTGGTCGCGCACATGTCGTTGCTACTTCTTCATCGACTCCGGGAAGGGAAACGCATTGGAGCTGTCGATCGCGGCGAAGCGCCCCGGCGCAAGATAGGCCAGGAGCGGTGACGCATGAATTGTCTCCTGGTCATCCGCTTCGGAATGCCGCAGGTAGTCGTCGTCTGCCCACGCACGCAGAATCTCGCCTGTAATCAGGCAGTTCTCGCCAAAGCCATCGATCGTCTTGAAGTGGCGGCATTCGAAGTAGAGATAGCACCCCTCGACAAAACTGCCATCGACACGGGTTGCCGGGAAGGTGCGGAAATAGTCGATGATCGGCTTGTCGCCGTCCTCGCAACGGGGCGACGCGGCAAGACTCGTGAACAGGACTTGCGATGGCTTGGGGAAACTGACCGTGAATTCGCCGGACCGATCGATGTTCGCACAGGTGGCGTGGCGCGGCGTACAGACAAACCCGAAATAGTTCTGCCATCCCATTGGCGTCACCATGTGCTTGGGTGCAAGGTCGAGGTTCCCGTGCGCATCACGCGTACCGATGAGTACGAGTGGTGCGACCGTGAAAAACTGCTCCCACACCGGTACCGTAGTATCGAGTTCGACGACGCTCGCGGGTATTGCAGTTTCGTTCATGGCATCACCTGCTGCACAATCCTGCCCAGTTTCTACGTTAGGCCGGACCCCGGTGTGTGCCAATAGGTTATGTTCCGAATTGACCTGCGTTCGGATCCACAGGAAAAAGCCGCAAACCCTTACGGGTTAGCGGCTTTCGGAGTCCTGCAATTCGTGTCAGAAACGCGCGCCGAGCTCGATGCCCCAGCTCATCGGCGCGTCCATGGAGGTGAACGGCGTACCAAGAAGAATTGAAATGTCCCGAATGCCGCCGAGACGCTTCTCATCCAGGAGGTTCTTGCCCCACAGCGCAACAGTCCATGCATCGTCATCGCTGGTCCATGCGATACGGGCATTCAGGTCCCGGCGATCCTCATAAAAGCCCGGATACTGTGTGTAGTCGACGACGCTGAACTCATCCAGGAACGATGTGTTCTCGTTAAAGACATAGTCGACCCGCGTTTCAAGGTTGCCCCAGCTGATTTCCGGCTGCCAGCCGACCGTGACCGTGTAGTCCGTGTCTGTCGTTCCGGTGCTCGTCCGATCCTCGGGCGGGACGAGATCGCCATTGGCGTCGTAGAACTCGTCCCAGACAGACTCGACATCACGCCACGTCGTAATGAACGCAAGTCGCAGCGCATCGGTCGGTAACCAGTTCACGACCAGCTCGACGCCGTCAAAAGACTGGTCACCGAGATTGACCAGGGGAATCGGATTGGGCGAACCGGGTTCCTGCGAATCCACGGTCCTCTGGCGACCTTCAATGTCCATCGAGAACAGCGCAAGCTGCACGCGCAGCCGATCGTTGGCGAAATCACCCTTGATGCCGAACTCGATGTTCTCGGACTCCTCGGGACGTAGTGGGTTATCGGACGTGGTCACGTCAAGCGAGTCGTATCCACCCGATCTATAGCCCGTCGAGTACGACAGGAAAGCGGACGAATTATCGCTCAACTGGTAGCGGACCACGGCGCGACCGGTCACCTTGTCCCAATCGTCCGAGGCTGTCAGCGTGCCGGTGCGCGCCTCGAGGTAACCAGGAATCGGTACAAAGACGACGTCCTGAATGCCCGGGCGAATTGCGGTAAAGGTGTTCGCGGGGTTCCTCCAGCTAAAGGTCTTCTCGTCGTTGCTGTAGCGCAGGCCGAACAGCAGGTTCCAGCGATCGCTGAACTGGAAGTCGACGTCTCCATAGAGACCCCAGTTCGTGAAATCGCCATCGTTGTAGTAGATCTCGCTCCACGGGGTGCCCGAGTGACTCGGGCCAAGGAACGGTGCGGGAATCATCGGTGCAAACAGGTCATAGACCAGGTCCCCGGTGAAGGCGATTTCTTCCGGCGTCACGGCGACACCATTCAATGCAGCAAACGCCGACATTTCGACCGGGTTCCACAAGTGGTCAATCGACACGCCGCCGGTCAGGAATTCGATCGGCACGCCATAGGTGTTCTCGATATCCCGAACGATCTCGCCCGTTACGAGCCGCATCACCGAATCGGCATTGGTATTGACCGGGATCTCCTGGTGTACGTCTTCTTTCGCATAGTTGCCGCCGAATACCAGGTTGACGCGATCGTTAGCAAAGTTGAACTGCAGTTCCGAGTAAAAGATATCGGAATCCTCGATATTGTCGGTATCGAGATAGCGGTCCAGCTCAGCCGAACCGTCCTCATCCTGCTTGTTAATGGTCTCGAATGCCCTGTAGCCGGTGGCAAAGCTCAATGACCATTCGTCATTGATCTCGTGGTTGATCTTGGCGTTGGCCGCCCACATGTCGCGACTCTCGACGCCGTCGATCACGTCGTTCAGCATCACGCCGCAGCGCGGATCGGTCGGGCACGCAGCCCAGGGATGCAGCCCGATAGCAGGACGCGGTGCGTTATCGACCTGGTCGGCATCGTAGGATATCTGCAGATCCGTCCGATCCGAAATCTCCCACAGGGCCGAGATGCGGCCGGCGAAGTTGTCCTGTTCGCCACCATTGCGCTCGCCTGGAACCAGGTTCTCGAGATAGCCATCCCGCTGGTTGGAGAGCAGATTGACGCGCACAAAGAAGTCGTCGCTGATCGCGTAGTTGCCCATGAGTTCGAAGCGGCCGAGTTCGTAGTTGCCAAAACGTGCTTTTACGAAGGCTTCGTTATCGGGGCCCGGCCGGTTCGGCACCATGTTGACGACGCCGGCCGCGGCGTTGCGGCCGTACAGGGTGCCCTGCGGCCCCTTGAGGATCTCAACGCGCTGCAGATCGGTGAACGATACTGTCGTGGCCGCCCGCGGCACGTAAATCCCATCGTAAAATGTCGCCACCGACGGGTCCCCGCCGGTCGAGATGTTGGCGCTCGATACACCGCGAATCGTGATCGACGCCTGCGTCGGGTTCGAACCGATCTCGAATCCCGGGATGAAATCCTGGATGTCGGCGAGATTCAGCGCACCGGTATCTTCAATGTCTTTCGCCGAGAACACATCGACCGTGCCCGGGACCTCGAGCACGCTTTCCTCGCGCCTCTGGGCCGTCACCTGGATTTCATCGAGCGTGTTCTCCTGCGCCAGTGCTGTCGCCGGCAGCGCCGCGACGATTGCGGCGGTCAGCGCCGAGAGGCCTGCGCCGGCTTTTACGGCGCGCGTCAGATAGAAGTCATTCATCAGATTCCCCCGAAACCTCTTATTATTGCTGGCAATACGATAGTGAAATTTCTACGGCAATCGCCCCGGAATCGCAATAGCCGCCTTCTGCTATAGTGCCCGTTTGACTGGGAGATTCTGCATGACTCAGGCCAAATCGGGCGACACCGTCCGCATTCACTATACGGGTACGCTCGACGACGGTACCGAATTCGACAGTTCCTCCGGGCGTGACCCGCTGGAGTTCGCACTCGGCGGAGGCCAGGTAATACCGGGCTTCGATAGTGCCGTTGATGGCATGACGGTCGGCGAGAGCAAGACGGTGACGATCCCTGCCGACCAGGCCTATGGCGACCACCATGAGCAACTCGTACAGGAAGTGCCGAAAACCGCCCTGCCAGAGGAAATCGACCTCGCCGTCGGCATGCAGCTGCAGAGTCGTAGTCCTGAGGGGCAGGTCATGAATCTCGTCGTTACCGACGTTGCCGAGGAAACCATCACCGTGGATGGCAATCACCCGCTGGCAGGCCAGGCCCTGACGTTCGCTATCGAACTCGTCGAGATCGTCTGACGGGGATCCCGTGAACGAGCTGTCGGTCTGCCTGTCACTGCTGTTCCTCGCTGCGGCCCCGGTGCTCGCGGCGCCTGCAGCCCTCGAGGCCTGTCGGGCATGCCATGATGAAGACGGCTCCGGCGTGGGCCGGGATTACGTCCCCATTATCGCGGGCATCCCGGCCGTGCATATTGAAGAAGCCCTGCACGCATACAGGGACGGCGCCCGCGCATGTGTCGTCGAACCCGTCATGTGCGACACCGCAGCGATTCTCAGCGACAGTGACATCGAGGAACTAGCTGCGCATTATGGTGCCCTCGAACGTTACTCGCATGCCACGACCTTCAACGAGAATCGTGCCGCGCGGGGCGAGGAGATCCACGATCGTCTTTGCAGCCGCTGCCACCTCCCCCCGGACGATCCCGAAGTTGCCGACGCGCCGGGCATCCCGTTGCATGGCCAGCGTGCCGACTACCTGCAGTATGCGCTCGAGTCCTACCTCAACGGCAGACGTGAGAACCTGCTGCCGGAGATGGAGGAGAAGATCAGAGCCCTCGAGCCAGGTGACATACGTGCGCTCGTCGACTTCTACGTCAGTTACTAGATTACCCATGAGGAGATCACATCCATGAGTCATCGTTTACTGCCGGCAATGATCGCCGCGCTGTTCCTGGCCCTGCCCGCGGCGGCGCAGGACGTCACACTGATCCACGCCGGCGAGTTGCTCGCTGTTCCGGGCAAGGCGCCGCAATCCGAGATGACGATCGTCGTCGAAGGCGAACGCATTGCGGGCGTGCAGGAAGGCTACGTCGAATTTGATGATGCGCGCGTCATCGACCTCAGGAACAGCTTCGTGATGCCCGGTCTCATGGACATGCACGTGCACCTGCGGTTCGAACTCGGTCCCACGAATGACCGCGACTGGCTCAAGATGTCGAGCCAGCTGATGCAGATGCGCAGCCTGCACTACGCGATGAATACGCTCATGGCCGGCTTCACGACCGTGCGCGACGTCGGCTCGTCGGAGCAGGAAATGTACGCGATGCGCGATGCGATCAACGCGGGCTGGGTCGACGGTCCGCGCATCATCGCTGCCGGCGGAGTCGGCATTACGGGCGGACATGCCGACATCAGTGGCGTCAGCCCGGATCTCATGCAGCACTGGACCAGCGTTAACGTCTGCGACGGGCCGTACGACTGCCGTCGCGCGGCACGCAACGTGATCAAGTATGGCGGCGACCTGATCAAGATCACGTCGACAGGCGGCGTCATGACCCAGCGCGCCACGGGCACCGAGCAGCAGATGGAAGCGGACGAACTTACGGAAGTCGTGCGCGCGGCGGCGCGCATGGGGCGCAAGGTCGCCTCGCATGCGCACGGGGAAGACGGGATCGTAGCGGCCCTCGAAGCCGGCGTGGCGAGCATCGAACACGGCACCTACACCGGTCCGCGCGCCATCCGGCTGTTCCGGGAAACCGGCGCGTATCTCGTGCCGACCCTGCTCGCGGGCAAGACGGTCGCGACGCTCGCGGTCGAGGCGGATTTCATGGCGCCCGAGGTCAGGGAGAAGGCGATTCGCGTCGGCAACGACATGGCCGGAAATTTCGCCAAGGCCTACAAGGCCGGCGTCAACGTCGCCTACGGTACCGACAGCGGCATCTCTCGGCACGGCACCAATGCCGAGGAGGCGATACTCATGATCGAAGCCGGCATGAGCGAGATGGACGTCCTCGTTACGGCGACCGTCAACGCGGCCGACCTGCTCGATATGAGCGACTCGATCGGCACGCTCGAAACTGGCAAGTTTGCCGACATCATTGCGGTCGACGCGTCGCCGCTCGATGACATTGCCGAACTGCTCGACGTCGACTTCGTCATGAAGGGCGGCAAGATTTACAAGCATTGACATGAAGCCAAGCACTCTGCGCATCGGGCGCCGTTATCGTCCGAACCGTCTTGCGCCCGATTACGACGCCATCGTCATCGGCTCCGGTATGGGCGGCCTGACCACGGCCGCCCTGTTGTCGGATCTCGGCAGGAAAGTCTGCGTGCTCGAACAGCACTACACGGCCGGCGGTTTCACGCACTCTTACGAACGCGGTGGTTACGAATGGGATGTCGGCGTTCACTATATCGGTGAAGTCGGCAAGGCCACCCGCACCCGCAAGATGTTCGACTACCTGTCAGGCGGCAACCTCGCGTGGGCGCCGATGGCTGACGAGTACGACCGCTTCTACGTCGGCAACAAGGTCTTCAACGCCATCGCCGGCAAACAGCAGTTCCGCGACAACCTGATCGCCCGGTTCCCGGATGAGCAACGGGCGATCGATGGCTACCTGAAGCTGCTGGAACGCTCGGGCGACGCGTTATCCGCTTTCGGTATGGGGCGCGGGATGCCGGCGCTGCTGCGCCTGGCTATGAAGCCGTGGCTGGTCTGGAAGCTCCGGGGCGCGTATGGCCGCAAGACCTGGGACGTTCTCAGCGAGCTGACCGCCAACGAAGACCTGATCGCGGTGCTATGCGGCCAGTGGGGTGACATGGGTTTGCCGCCGAAACGATCCCCGTTCCTCGCGCACGCGATGATCGCGCGCCACTATCTCTATGGCGGCTACTACCCGGTAGGCGGCGCCTGGCGCATCGCCGACACGATCATTCCGAAGATCCAGGCAGCCGGTGGCGAAGTCTTCACGTATGCGAAGGTGGAGGAGATCCTGGTCGAAAACGGCAGGGTTGCCGGGGTACTGATGAAGGACGGCCACCGCATCGACTGCGACTGCGTGATTTCCTCGGCCGGGGCGAACAACACGTTCAATCATCTGCTGCCCGACGAGGTCGCAGCACAGAGCGGTTACCGGCGCAAGATGCACAGGGTGCAGCCGAGCCTCGGCCACATCGGCGTGTATGTCGGGCTGGATGAAACGGCCGAATCGCTCGAACTGCCGCGCACGAACTTCTGGATCTACCCGTCCAGCGACTACGATGGCGCGCTCGACGCGTTCTCGGAAAACCCGGAAGCGCCCTTCCCCGTCGTCTACATCTCGTTCCCGTCGGCCAAGGACCCGGACTACGAGAATCGTCACCCGGGTACCGCAACGATCGAGATCGTCGCGCCGGCACCGTTCGAATGGTTTGCACGATGGCGCGACGAGACCTGGGGCAAACGGGGCGAAGCCTACGAAGACCTGAAGACGGCGTTCGGCGAGCGCCTTATGGATGTGCTGTACGAGAAAGTACCGCAGGTGCGCGGCAAGGTTGCGTACTACGAGGTGTCAACGCCCCTGACGACCAACTGGTTCGGCGGCTACCAGCTGGGCGAGCTCTATGGGCTGGCCCACACGCGCGAACGCCTGCAACAGAACTGGCTCGGTCCAAGGACCCGGATTCCCGGTCTGTGGATGACCGGCCAGGACACGCTCACGTGCGGGGTCACGGGCGCGATGATGTCGGGACTGATTACGACCATGGCCATGGTCGGCGCACGCAACATGAGCCCGCTCCTGAAGCGGATCTACTCGCCGAGCAAACGCGCGGCCTAGACTGCCCGGCTCACATGCGCGATGAGCACGTCGCACGGCAAGTGGTCGAGCACCCTCGCCGCCGTATTGCCGACGAGTCGCTGCTTGAGCCTGGAGCGTGCCAGGGCCCCCATGACGACCAGGCTCGCGCCCTGCTCCCGAACGAATGCAGGCAGGATCTCGTGGGCGCGCCCCGCGACGAGGTGTAACGCATCCGGCGGCACATCGCAGGTCTCGCCAAGGATCTTGAGGGCGCGGTCATGCTCTTCGAAGATCTTGCGATTGAGGTCCGCGACCGGCAGTTTTTTCGGTTTGACCGCCCACATCGCCCGTGACCCGATCTCATCCAGCGACTGGTAGCTGTGTACGACGACAAGCTTGCCGTCGCAGTACCCGGAAATGACCTTCGCCCGTTCGATAATGCGTTTGTCGAGATGCGCCGGCTTGTCATGCGCATGCACGGGATCGACTGCGGCAACAATGACCGGGTGCTCCCGCCAGAGAATGGGCTTCACGAACCACAACGGGTAATCCAGGTCGCGTATCAGGTCCCAGTCTGCGTGCACCAGGGAGGCGCGCTCGGACGGACTGTGATAGTGCGTGCCCTTGATAACGTAGCGCGGCTGGAGCGCGTCCGCCTCGCGGCGAATGACTTCAGCGACGTGGCGGTCGGTCGAATGGGTTACCTCGACCCGCAGGCCCGCCGCTTCGACCTTCGCCACGAGTTCCGCGACGGCCTCGGCGTGGGCTTCGTGCATGCTCGTTGCTATACGCGTGGATTCGAGCATATAGATATAGGTCTCGCCCAGCAGGTGAGTCATCGGGTCGGACACGAGCAGGTGCAGGTCACAGCCGCGTGCACCTGCCAGCCAGATGGCGCGATCAACCACTTGCTCGGGATAATTGTCGAACTCGACGACACAAAGAATGTTGCGACTCATGGGACACCTCCGCGCAACGGCCCATATCTACATTACTCCCGGTTCCTGACGGCAACACTTCGTATATCTACGCATTGGCGATGTTCACGTAGATCAGGCGCAACGCCGTAAGCGTAACGAGCGCCTTGAAGACGAAGCGAAAGGTCTTCTCCGACACACGATCGACCACCAGTTTGCCAACCCAGGTACCGACAAACGCGGCGGCGATGGCCCAGGCGATCATCACGAGGAACGGCCGGTAGTCAAAGCCATTCAGGGCATAGCCCGTGATCTTGAACAAGCTCATCCCGGTCAGGCATGCCGCCATCGTGCCCACGATCTGGCGCCGCCGCAGCCTGGTGTGCAGGATGACAGCGTGCAGCAACGCGCCATAGGCAAACAGGGTCGAGACCAGCGAGTGAACGAAGCCGACGATCGCCCACGGATGCCGCAGCTTCGGCCGCCAGCTTACCGCCGGCAGCCAGATCGCGACGAGCATGACGACGGCAATAGCCAGGCCGATGATGGCTTCGGGAATCTCGAAATAGAGGCGCGACCCGATCGCCACCGCGGCCACGCTGCCGACGAGAAACGGACCCGCAATTCGCCAGTCGATATGCCCGAAAAACAGGATGGACCGGGACACGGTCGAACCGATGAGCAGGGTCGAGTGTATCGGGACGATCGCGGCAGCCGGCAAAACGGTACTCGTCACCGCGAGCACGATCAGGGCGCCGCCTGACGAGAACGCCGCATTGCTCGCCGCGGCGAGAAAACTGCCTGCGATGATCACGTATAATGCGTCGTCCAGAACCCAGCCCTCCAAGTACGCCCGATGCTTCCACCCGGACCTCCCGGCACGCGTGCCGATGTCTCGATCAACATAGTAGCGCTCTCGTTCGTTACCTTCCTGCTGACCTGCACGATTGCGGGCTGTGACGCGCCGGCGCCGCAGGCGGACGAGATCACGCTGACGGTCGTCGGCATCAACGACATTCACGGGCAGTTTTCGCCGACCGCCGATCACGGCGGCCTGGTGGGCATTTCCGCCTATGTCAATGCGTTGCGCACTGCACGCGATCGGGATGGCGGTGCCGTACTCGTGGTGGACGCCGGCGACATGTGGCAGGGGACTCTGGCTTCCAACCTTGGCGAGGGTGCCGGCATTATCGATGCCTACAATGCACTCGGCGTCGCCGCGGCCGCCATCGGCAATCACGAATTCGACTTCGGCCCTGAGGGCACATCCGCCATTCCGGTTCGGGACGGCGACGACCCGCGCGGTGCGTTGAAGGCGCGCGCGCGCGAAGCGTCGTTCCCGTTCCTGGCTGCAAACCTGATCGATGACGCCACAGGGCAGCCGGTCGCGTGGGACAACGTGCAGCCGTCCGTAATCGTCACAGTGGGAGGGGTGCCGGTAGGCATCATCGGCGTTATGACGGCCAACGCGTTGCAAACTACGATCGCCGCCAATACGACGGGCCTTAGCGTCGCGCCACTCGCCGAAAGCATCACACGAGAGGCGCGCAGGCTGCATGCTGAGGGTGCGCAGATAGTAATAGTCGTGGCGCACGCCGGCGGACGCTGTACCGATGCCGCCGACCCGCACGACCTGTCCTCCTGCGATCTCTCCAGCGAGCTGATCCAGGTTGCCCGTGAACTCGATCCCGCCGACGTCGACCACATTTTTGGCGGGCACCTCGAGCACACGATGGCTCACTTCATCAATGGCATCTCGGTAAGCAAGAACCGCAAGAGTGCCCGGTCTTTCGGCCGAGTCGACTTTCGTTTCAACCGGCAGACCGGTGAGGTTCTCGACCGCAAGCTGTTTCCGCCCCAACCGAACGTCCTGCCGCGGCCGGCAACCTATGCGGGCGAGGCGTTCGAGGCGATCCCGGAGGTCGCACAGGCGGCAGAAGCCGCGCTCGCTGCGGCCGGCGAGCTGCAGTCGGAAAAACTCGGCGTCTCGCTCGAGGAAGCGTTCGAGCTGGGTCATGACATGGAGTCCGCCCTGTTCAATCTCGTAACCGAGGCACTGCTCGAGTCCTCCGGTGCCGATGTCGTCATTCACAACGTGCGTGGCGGATTGCGCAAGGGACTGCCGGCCGGCGAGCTCACGTTTGGTGCCGTCTACGAAATGTACCCGTTCGACAATTTCACGACGATTCACGAGATCTCCGGTCGCGACCTGCGACGTGTCATGGTGGCTCAGTCACCACGCACGCACCGCACCGGATTTGCGGGAATGCGCGTCTTTGTTTCCTGCGACGCCAGTGAGATGGAGGTGCGGATCCTGCGCCCGGACGGCTCGGAAATCGGTGACGACGACACCGTGAGGCTCCTGGCGAACGACTACCTGGCGCTCGGCGGTGACAATATCCTCACACCGGTCATTCCGGAGGGCGGGTTTGACATCCGATTCGACCTGCCGCAAACGCGCGACACCCTGGTGGCGTGGTTCCGGGCTCGCGGCGGCACGTTGCGACCGGCCGACTGGCGCAGCCATGCGGCACCCAGATGGAACCTGCCCAGCGACGACTTCAGAGGCTGCGCGGACTGAATGATACTTGCCGCCCTGAACGTGCCTCTCGCAGGTTGCCTGCTGATGCTTGCGGCCACGCCGGCCGCAGCCGAGGAGCCGATCGACGAAATCTCGGTCGTCGCAACACGTCGCCGCAGCGCCATCGAAGACGTGTCAGTCGCAGTGTCGACAGCCAACGGTACCGCAGCACTGGAAAGCAAGCTCGCGACCGACGTGCTCGCCGACGGCATCGGCGTGACCCTGCAACAGACAACGCCAGGCCAGGGGGCAGCCATCGTGCGTGGCCTCAACGGCTCGGCCATCCTGCACCTTGTCGACGGCATGCGCCTGTCCAACGCAATGTTCCGCACCGCGCCAACGCCCTGGTTTGCGCTGGTGCCGCCGACCTCCATCGATCGCGTTGAAATCATCCGCGGCACGCCGGCCTCACTGTATGGCAGCGAGGCGGTCGGTGGCGTCATCCAGTCCGTGTCGCGAATGCCGGTGTTCGATAGCGATGAAACCGAGACTGCGGGTGACCTGCTGCTCGGCCTTGATTCGGCTGAATTACAGCGCTCGATCAGGGCTACCCTGGATGTCGGCAATCGCCGTCTCGCAGCGTCGCTGAGTGTGGAGTATCTCGATACCGGCAATCGACGTATCGGCGGCGGTGAGCGAGTCGGTCCGAGCGCCTACTCGGCGAGGGCAGCCCGTGCGGTCATCCGCGGCACACCGAACGATAGCCGCGAGTGGTACGTGGACCTGCACTATCTCGAACAGCCTGAAACGCCACGTGTCGATGAACTCGTGCCGGGCTTCGGGCAAACCGAGCCGTCTTCAGCGGAATTCCTGTTCGCGCCGAATGAGCGAGTGTTTGCCCACGTGCAGCACGATCACAGGACCAGCTCCGGGCTCGACTGGAAGATCGATGCCGCGTGGCAACGCATCGTGGATGATCGCCGCACCCGCGACTTCGGCGCGGACGAGCGCCGCATCGAGAACAACCGCAGCGACCTCTACGGACTGTCGCTCAGCGTATCAGGCGACCTGTCCGGCGTCAGCTGGATCGCCGGTGTTGACCTCTATCACGACGAGGTCCGCAGCAGCCGCTTCGCTCAGTCCCTTGCGGACAACGCAACGGTCGCTCTGGCGCCACGCTTTCCGGACGGATCGACAATCGCCCAGGGCGGCCTGTTTGCACGACTCGGCTGGTCGCTCACTTCGCGCCACCGACTGAGTGCCGGTATGCGCTACTCCGATGTCCGCATCGACCTCCCCGGCGGGATCCGCATCGATCCCGGGCGACTCTCGGGCGATCTCGGGTGGATCTTCGACATTGCCGATCGCTGGCAGATCATCGCCAATCTCGGGAACGGCTTTCGCGCGCCGAACGTCGCCGACCTCGGCACGCTCGGAAACCGGCCCGGCAACCGTTTCAACATCCCGAACTCGGATCTCGGCGCCGAAACCGTCGACCACCTGGATCTCGGATTGCGTTTCCATGGCGATGGCTGGCATGGAGAGATCGTTGGCTGGGGTCTGCGCTACGAAGACCGGATCGTTTCGGTCAGCACGGGTGGCACGACGCCCGGCGGTCGTGACATCGTGCAAAGCGTGAACGCCGCGTCTGCGCGCCTGCGCGGCATCGAAGCCGGGTTGCTCGTGGAGCTGGCAGAGAGCGCACGCCTGCGCGCCGCGGTGAATTACACGCGCGGCACGCAGCGCGTCGCCGGAACCGACGAGCCGGCGGATCGTGTACCGCCGCTGCACGGGCGGTTGACGCTCGAGCTCGACGTCACCGACGCTTGGCAGGCTGAGACATGGCTTGTCGCCGCGGCGAACCAGGACCGGCTCAGCGCCCGGGACGTGCGCGACGTGCGCATCGACCCGCTCGGCACCCCCGGCTGGGCCCGGATCGGGGCGGGCGCACGCTGGATGTCTGCCAATGGCTGGAACGTGCGCGCGGCCGTCGACAACATCCTGGACAAGCGCCATCGGGTGCACGGGTCGGGCATCGACGCTGCAGGCATTAACCTGTCGCTGACGATACGACGGAGCTGGTAGCACCGTCCGCACAGACGACGTCCTTCGATACGGAATCTACACGGACTTCGATGGAAGGCTCTCAGCAGGCGCTGACCTGGTCCTGGTGCCGATCGTAGTGTTTTTGCAGGTAGTTGAGCGCGTGTACGGCATCAGATATCTCCGCGCCGAACTCCCCGCGACGCTTTGCAAGATCATCCGCATTACCCGCAAGCAGGCCGCGGTGCACCGCAAGTTTCATGGCCGTTCCAAACAACGGCTCGGACAGCGCAGATGCACTGTGAATACGACCACACGACAGCAACTCCTCACCCTGCTTCATACAAAGTCGAATCAGGTCCTTTTCGTCTGTCATGTCTTGTTGCGATGCACGATCGAGTACTCGCGCCATGACCTCGTAAGCCTCCAAAAACGATCGCATGACGCCGTGCCCGAACAGCGGAGCCCGTTTGTGGAAAAGTATGTCAGCGGCAGGCCGCCGTTCCGCCAGCGCCTCTTTCCAGCCCGGGTAGCGCATGTCGAGGTATGCATCGGTATCAATAATGAAATCTTCCTTGGTGCGAAAGAAGAATTCGAATTTGAGCAGGTCGCGCAGCGACAGGATTGCGTCGTGGAGGGCCGCCACCGACTCAGTGTTACCGCAGATTCTGGCGAGTGCGATTTCTGCGACAGCACTCGCCAGAAAATAGTGCACGATCGTATTGCGGTAGTAAGCTGCCGCCAGTTCGTTGCCGGGCGTGACGCGGTATACAGGCTCGCTGCCCCTACCGTAGCAATGCAGCAGTCCAGTCGCAGTCATCGCGGTCAGGGCCCCGGCCAGGCCAGCGCCGCTCTCAACCGATAGTTCCCCGGCCATCGGCAGGCTGCGTTGCCTGACCAGCGCGATGACCTCCTGCGCGTGTGCGCGAATCTGGTTCTTGGTCAGCGCTCTCCCATTCGCGGCCAGCAGCACCAGCGTAACGAGGTCGGTAATCAGGATCGGAGTCACATGCTCGATGCGACTCATTACTTCGAACGCCAGTTTCCGGACCTGGGTATGTTCGGGCTTTCCTGACGCATCAAACATGCCTTCCAGCCTGCTTGATGCATCCGCTAACGAAATAGGCTCACCGCATCGCAGGTGAATCCTGCCGACATGTGCCTTCATACCGGAGATGTATCCGACGAACCACCTCAGGCTTTCCTTGCGCTTGGGCAGACCGCGCTGCATCGCGACGAGATCGTCCATCTCGGGAATCTGATCGAAACTGATCGACACGGGAACAAACAACACGTCGTCGCAGGATGCCCGATGATACGACTCAATGACCCAATGCATGAGTCCGAGCTTCGGCGGCATGAGCCTGCCGGTACGCGACCGCGTACCCTCGATAGCCCACGACAACGGCACCCGCATCTTGACCAGGTAGTCGATGTAATGCCGGAACACGAGGCGATAGATCTCGTCATCCTTGAAGCTGCGTCGCAGGAAGATAGCTCCCGAGCGTTTCCCGAGAATCTTCAGGCCCGTAAACGCCATATTGATGCCAGCGAAACTCAATGGCTGTGGATTGAAATCGCTATCGTAAATAGCCCGTAAGAAGACAAAACCGTCGAGATAAGACTTGTGCGACCAGAGGAAAACGAGCGGGTGCTCCCTGCCCAGTTCCCTCAATCGGGCCAGCTCACCAGCATCAACATCGAGTTCCGGTTCATAGCTGCGCGTGTACAGGAAGCGCGCCAATCGGGCGAACCGGTCAAGGTAGCGGTCCTCGGGGTGCACCGCCATTTCTTCGAGACAAGTCCTGGCATAGTCGAGCGCCTGATCCGGGGATTTGCCCGACGCATTCGAGATCTCGTCAATCTCGCGCAGGAATCCAGACTCAACGAGTATTTGCTGCTCATTCAGCTTGGCGACGCGTTGCGGGACCGATGCTTTCATCGCGCAGGATGCTCAGATTGGGAAGTACGACAGTCGTCTCGGCGGTCGGCCGGTAGTAAGATAGGGTGATTATATCAACGTGTCCTGCCTCTACGTCGCTGGCGGACATTAGTAGATACCGAAGGGTAATCGTGCCGACGCTCAAGCAACTCTCAGGTCTCGACTCGCTGTTCCTGTATTTGGACAACAGCCGCACGCCGCTCGAGGTCAGTTCACTGCATATTTACGACCCATCGACGTCACC
>JBFFOM010000011.1:0-56343 GCA_041574455.1 Woeseiaceae bacterium
AGGCCTGGGACGCGTTCAACATGGACCAGCTGTCGAACAATCACCTGCTGTCCGACGACGAATTCATCCGTCGCCAGGTCAAGAAGATCCGCGTCGGCGACCAGATCCGCGTACGCGGCTTCCTCGCCGGCTACACGAGCGCCGGCGGCAGCAAGCGCGGCACCAGCACGACCCGCACGGACACGGGTAACGGCGCGTGCGAGACAATCTACGTGAGAAGTTTCGACATCGTAGAAGCCGCCACGAGTTACTGGCGCATTTCGATGTGGTCATCGCTCACGCTGTTACTCATCGGGCTCGGCGTGCACTTCATGCGGCCGTATCGGCCGCACTGAGTCCTTCCAGCCGCGCCGTCAGCAGGGCATCGAGCTTGAGCTGGTCGGCGATGAAGCCGCGAATACCTTCGGCGAGCTTCTCGGTCGCCATCGGGTCGGCATTGAGTTGCAGGCGAAAGTCAGCTTCATTCGCGTAATCGCAATCGATGAATTCGGCACCGTCTTCCGGCTCGAGCCGGCGCGGCAGCTCGCCCATGTCCGCGTCGAGTTCCTCGAGGAAGTTGGGGCCAATCGTGAGTCGGTCGCAGCCGGCCAGTGCCTCGATCTCGCCCGCGTTGCGAAAGCTCGCGCCCATGACGACCGTCCCGAAACCGCGCGCCTTGAACAGGCGGTAGATGTTGCGCACGGACTTCACACCAGGGTCTTCGTCAGCCGGGTAGCCCTCGACGCCCTCGGCCTTCCTGTACCAGTCAAGAATGCGACCCACGAACGGCGAAATCAGGAACGCGCCCGCCCTCGCGGCGGCGACGGCCTGCACATCGCAAAACAGCAACGTCAGGTTGCAGTTGATGTCTTCTTTCTCGAGTACTTCGGCTGCCTGCACGCCTTCCCAGGTCGAAGCAAGCTTGATCAGGATGCGATCGCGTTCGATGCCGGCGTACCTGTAGTAGTCGATCAGGCGACGGGCGCGCTCGATCGACGCCTGTGCATCGAATGACAGCCTTGCATCGACCTCGGTCGATACCCTGCCCGGGACGATGTCGAGGATTTCCTTGCCGATCGCGACCGCGAACTTGTCAGCGAGGATTTCAGTGCGCTGCTCGGCAGCGATGTTCGCGTCCCGGACCGCGGCGGCGGTGGCCTCGATCAGGTCATCGTACTGCGGCATCTGCGCCGCTTTGTAAAGGAGCGACGGATTGGTCGTTGCGTCGACGGGCTGGTACTTCGCGATTGCCTCTATATCGCCGGTGTCGGCGACGACTTCGGTCATGGTTCTGAGCTGAGCGAGCTTGCTGGCTGCCATATATGGTTCTCCGTGGCGGTTTCGGCCATTCTGCGGGCCGCAGTGTGACAGGTCGCAGGATCTTACGCGACCTGGGACACAGAAATTGACCCATCAATCCGGTAAATAAGGAGTATCGCCACGGGAGGCGAGGCCGCTTGCGGGCAGGCCTTTTCACATAATGGATTGTCACGTGCTAAGGAAAGGCGCATTACTCATCATCGCGTTGTTTGTCGCGGGCTGTGCAACCGCACCGGCCCCGCTCGAGCCCGTGGTCGACGAACCCGTAGTGGTCGTCCCGAGCCCAGCCGTCGTGACAAAGGAGCCGGAGCCGATCAAGCCCCCGCCTCCCCCGCCACTTCCCAGCGTGGCGATCGTGCTGAGCAGCGGCCAACCGGCTTACGCGGATGTGGCCAACGAACTCAGGCAACATTTCGGGAACTATTCGATTCACGATCTCAGCGATGCGAGCCGTCCGCCGGTCAGCGTGCTCCGGCAGATCAACGACGCGAGTCCCGGGGCCGTCATCGCGATCGGCCTGCGCGCCGCGCAGTCGTCCGTGGCGATGTCGAAGCAGCCCGTCGTCTTCAGCCAGGTTTTCAACTACCAGGAACACAGGCTGCTCCGGGAGAACTCCCGTGGCGTGGCCGTGTTGCCGCCGCTCGATGCACAGCTTTCCGCCTGGAAGGAACTCGATCCGGCGATCAGGCGCATCGGTCTGATTCTCGGCGAAGGTCATGAAGACCTGCTGACCGATGCGGAACTCGCCGCCCAGAAGCACGATATCGAACTCGTGGTGCAGACGACGAAGTCCGACCAGGAAACGCTCTATTTCTTCCGCCGCATGATTCGTGACATCGACGGCTTCTGGCTGTTCCCGGACAACCGCATCCTGAGCTCCCGGGTCCTGCAACAGATGCTTGCGGATGCCAGACGCCAGCGGGTCGCCGTCAGCGTGCCAAGCGAGTCGATGTTGTCGCTCGGGGCCATGATCAGCATGAGTTCACGGGCCTCGGATGTCGCCGAGACCATCGTGAAGGTGGTGCGCGCGATCCAGGCTGGCGACCTCGACAGCGTTCCGCCAATTACACAGCTGTCCGAAATCCGCGTCAGGACCAGCGCCGACGTCCAGGTGGTGCAGCGATGAAACAGCCAGACGTGAAGAAGCTCACCAATCGCCTGCGGTTCTATGCCGAGACCGCCTTCGAGCGAGTCCGGCGGCGCGTGTCTCGCAAGCAAAGCGCGGGCAAGCGTTTGCTTGTACATGAAATTCTGTCGATCCAGGTTTTCAGCGCGGCCCTGTTCGGCGGCCTCGCGATCGCCGCGCTGTACTGGGGCGGCCAGTGGGTATTGCAGGACAACTACGGGCGCTGGGCCTTGCAGTGGACCGAGGAACTCAACGAACTCGCCGCGCCGCTGTACCTTACCGACGACAGCGAGGCCCTGCTGCGGCTCGAGAGCTTCGTGGACCGCTACCCCGAGATCGATCGCGTATCCTACTTCGGCACGGACGGCAGTACGTTGTTTTCCGTCAGCAATACCGATGCGCCGCTCGACGTTACCAGCCTGCCTGACAAAAAGCTCGAATCTGCCGTTGGCCTGATTGGCCAGGACAAGCCCTACCTGCTGAACAGTGACTTGCTGAACCCGCGCCAGTTCGAAATCCTCGCCCCCATCTGGACCGAGTCGATGCCCGCAGATTCCCTGTTTGGTTTCGATGGCAGCGGTATGGATGCCAATACACGTGTCGAACTACTCGGTTTCGTCGGCATTCATCTCGACTTCGTGATCTTCCACGATCGCCTGCTGACGAACATCAAGGGCGCAATCGCGATCCTCCTGATCCTGCTGTTCATTTTTGCCTTCTTCGGTCGGAGGGCTCTGCAGCGGGCGCTGTCTTCAATCTCCGACCTGCAGGTACCCATCCAGGAACTTGCGAAGGGCAATCTCGCAGTCAAGTTCAACCCGGCCGAGCATCGTGAGATCTCCGATATCGTCGAAGCGCTGGAATCGACCGCCACAGCCCTGAGTGAGCGCGACGCCAAGCTCTTGCAGATGGCGAACCACGACAGCCTGACCGGCCTGTTCAACCGGCGCCGCTTCGTCGAGGAACTCAAGAAGGAAACGATCACGGTCATGCGCGACGGGCACACGAGCGCACTGTTGTTCGTCGACCTCGACCAGTTCAAGTATGTCAACGATGTCTGTGGCCACCAGGCCGGTGACCGCCTGATTCGCAAGGTCGCCGACGAACTGTTACGCAGCGTGCGCCGCGATGACGTCGTCTCACGTTTTGGGGGCGACGAGTTCGCGATTCTCATACGACGCACGACGGTCCAGGGCGCGCTGTCTGCGGCCGACACGATTCTTGCCAACATGCGGCGCCTGGCGCATGTCGAAGACGAGCACGTATTTCACGTCCACTGCAGCATCGGCGTCGCGATCATGGATGGTGAACATCTGTATTACGACGAACTGATCAACAAGGCAGACATAGCGTGCCGCGATGCCAAGATGGCAGGCCGCAACCGCGCCATGATGTTCAAGGATTCGGACATCAAAGACGATAAGGACGCTGCCGGCGTCGGCTGGGTCAATCAGCTGCGCAACGCGCTCGACGGCGACGGCTTCGAGCTGCGCTTCCAGCCCATCAACAACAT
Organism: Woeseiaceae bacterium; assembly: GCA_041574455.1. Classification (GTDB taxonomy): domain Bacteria; phylum Pseudomonadota; class Gammaproteobacteria; order Steroidobacterales; family Woeseiaceae; genus UBA1847. The sequence goes on from JBFFOM010000011.1 coordinate 3,939, forward strand.
CCACACCGGCGAGACGACGCACCACGAAGTGCTGATTCGCCTGCGCACGGAGGATGGCCAGATTGTCTCTCCGGATGCATTCCTGACATCGGCCGTACGCTTCGGCCTGATGTCGGAGATCGACTTCTGGATGATCGAGAACGCCACCCGGGCCTACGCCAAGCACTCGGTGCCCCGGTCTACTCTCAAGTTTTCGATCAACGTCTCCGCGAATGCCTTCGAAGGCGATGGACTCGTGCGGCACGTGAAGAGGTGCTTCAGAAAGAACAATGTAGACCCGCGCAACATCATTCTCGAGATCACCGAGAGTATCGCCGTGCGACACACGCCGCATGTAGAGCGCCAAATTGCAGAACTGCGCGAACTTGGTTGTGAGTTTGCGCTCGACGACTTCGGCACGGGTTACAGTTCCTTCAGCTACCTGCAGCAGCTGCAGTTCGACTACATCAAGATCGACGGCACGTTTGTCGAAGATCTCCTGAACCGGCCTGTCGACCAGAAAATGATCAAGCTGATTGCCGAGATCGGCCACGAAGCCGGCATGAAGACTATCGCCGAGTACGTGCAGAACGCGGAGTCACTGGCGCTGCTCGAGGAACTCGGCGTAGACCTGGCGCAGGGCTACTTTGTCGGCAAACCGATAGAAAAACCGCAGCACAAGTCGACACCGATATCGCTGGGCTACCGTCGGCTCAGGCAGACTATCTCCTGAGACCGTTTCGGGCGTTATACTGAGCAGTCCCGTAACACCAGCGAGGACTCTCTCATGCGCACGTTCGAGCGCCTTATCGTGGTTGCAGTTTTTTCCCTCACCCTCTCAGCAGTCTCCGCTGGCGAATTAACCACCGGCCCGTTGACCGAAGACACGCCGACGACGACCGTCGCCGGCAACCCGTTCACGGCATCCGCTGACTGGACCATCACGGTTCGTGGTCAGGCGACCATCCTCACACCGCCCGAGGAGGGCTCGCAGGTCCTGCTCGTCGACGTTGAGGCGGACACCGCCGAGGAGGCCATCGCGGCGGCCTGGGCCACCTACAAGAAACCCCAGTGGGAAGTGTTGCAGGTGAACGACCAGGCCGACAACGATGGCTGGTCGAAACGCAAGCAGTTCGTCTACCGCACGTCACCGAACGAGAAGCGCGGTGTCACGGCCGGGGCATGGTGGGCCAACGACAGCTGGACCGTCTACATCTATGATGTCACGAACGACGTCGGGGGCAGGCGCGCCGCGCAAATCAACCTGATGCTCGGCAGCCTGGTGCCAATAGGCTTCGAGCGTGAGTCCTTCGCCGGCAAGAAGGCAAAGCAACTCGGTGCGGCTGAAATCGCAGAACTGGTCGCATTCGTCGAGCGCGGACTCGACGTCACCGGGGTCCCGGGCACCAGCATCGGCATCATCCAGGACGGCAAGGTAGTCCACTCGGGTGGTGTTGGCGTGCGCGAACTCGGGCAGCCTGAAAAAGTCGACGGCGACTCGTTATACATGATCGCCTCGAACACCAAGGGGCTCGCAACGCTATTGCTCGCGAAGCTCGTCGACGAAGGCAAGATCGACTGGAAGGACAAGGTCATCGACGTCTACCCGGACTTCAAGCTCGGCGATGCCGCGACGACCGAGCAGGTACTCGTCGAACACCTGGTGTGCGCCTGCACCGGCCTGCCGCGCCAGGACATGGAGTGGATCTTCGAGTTCGGCGACTATTCCCCGGAAGGCATTATGGAGCTCCTCGGCACAATGCAGCCGACGACCGGTTTCGGCGAGCTGTTCCAGTACTCGAATGTGATGGCATCGGCGGCTGGTTACGTCGGCGCGCGCCTCGTCCATCCCGAGCACGAGCTGGGCGAGGCCTTCGACAAGGCCATGCAGGAGAAGGTGTTCGATCCGCTCGACATGGCGGCAACGACGTTTGATTTCGACGCAGCCATCGGCGTCGACAACTACGCCCGGGCACACAGCGTCGACGTCAACGGCGACCCGGCTATTGCCGTCATGGGCGTCAACCGAGCCATCATTCCCGCACGCCCTGCCGGCGCCGCCTGGAGCAGCATCAATGACATGCTGAAATACGTCGGCATGGAGCTGGCAGCCGGCAAACTGCCGGACGGCGAACGCTACATCGGCGAGGCGCCGCTGCGCGAGCGCGCGCTTCCCAAGGTGCCCACGGGTGAGACCGGCTACTACGGCATGGGCCTGATGCTCGAGACGGACTACGGGGTCAACGTCGTACACCACGGCGGCGACCTGATCGGCTACCACAGCGACATGATGTGGCTGCCCGAACACGGCGTTGGCGCGGTTGTTCTCACCAACGGCGACCCGGGCTGGCTGATTCGCGGCTACTTCCAGCGCAAGCTGCTCGAGGTCCTGTTCGATGGCAAACCGCAGGCCGACGAGCAAATGGCTTCAGCGGCAAAGACGTATCACGCGGCAGTTTCGACGCAGTTCGACCTGCTCGAGTCGCCCGCAGCGACCGACGAAGCCGGGAAACTGGCTGCGCATTATCGCAACCCGGCTCTGGGCACCATCGACGTGAAACGCAAGGACGGCAAGACCTATTTTGATTTCCGGGAGTTTCAGAGCGAGGTTGGCTCGATGGCCAACCCGGACGGCACGGTGTCGTTCGTCACGATAGCGCCCGGTATTTCCGGGGTGACGTTCGTCGTGGTCGATGGAGACAAGAAGGCCCTGATCATGCGTGACGCCCAGCACGAGTACGTATTCGAGGCAACCTAGAAGCGGCAACGTTGTACCAGTACTTCGACTACAACTACGACGGGCCGCCGTTCCAGCTGTACGGTACCGGGCACCTCATCGCGCTAGCTATTGTGACGGCCGCGCTCGCGTTCTTCATCTGGGGGTGGAAGAACCCGACCGAGACAGACAAGCGCCATGCACGTCGGGTCCTTCTTTGTGTCTTCCTGGTCTGTGAACTCTCGTGGCACGCCTGGAATGTCTGGCAGGGAACCTGGAGCGTGCAGCAGCACCTGCCGCTGCACCTCTGCTCCCTGAGTTCGCTCTCCTGTCTGTACCTGCTGGTGACGCGTGACTACCGCGTTTACGAGATCTTCTTTTTTATCGGCATTGCCGGCGCCAGCCAGACCCTGATCACTCCCGAGGCCGCGCACTTCGGACTGCCGCACTTTCGTGCCATCCAGACGCTGGCAGCGCACGGGATGATTGTCATCGTGTTCGTCTACCTGACGAAGATCGAGGGACTGCGTCCGACCTGGGCATCCGTATGGAAGACCATGCTATTTGCTAACCTCTACATGGTGCTGATCACACCGGTCAATTACCTGCTCGGCAGCAACTACATGTACACGTTACGCAAGCCCCCCTCGGCGAGCCTGCTCGATCTGCTCGGCCCCTGGCCCTGGTACCTGTTCTGGGCTGAATTCGTGGCGCTGGGCCTCTTCGTCCTGCTGTATCTGCCCTTTGCGCTCGCGGATCGCCGGGCTGCGCTCGGCATGACATAAACGATCTCGATCCATTGTGCATCTAATGTTCAATGAATCCACAAAAACACAGACTTCCCGGGGGCGGAACACTCAAGATCGCTGATACGTCCGGCCAGGACGTGCAGCTCGAGCCGCCTGATCCACGCCGCAAACGCCTGATCATTGCGGGAGCCGCCATTGTTGCGACCGTTCTGGTCGTGCTCGCGGCGCCGTCCGTTCAGCGCTGGGCCAATGCGACCGTGAGTGTCCCGTACGATCGCGTGCGCATTGCCAGCGTGCAACGCGGCGATCTTGTCCGTGATGTCTCGGTCCAGGGCCGCGTTGTCGCAGCGGTCAGCCCCACCCTGTACGCCAGCGCTTCCGGCACGATCACGCTGGAGGTCGAAGCCGGTGAACAGGTCGCAGCCGGGCAGGTCCTGGCGATGGTCGACAGCCCCGAACTGACCAACCAGCTGCAGCGGGCCGAAGCATCGCTGTCGCAGCGCCAGCTGCAGCTCGAGCGCCAGCGCATCGAGTCGCGCCAGCAGGCACTCGAACGCCGCAAGGCAGCCGACCTTGCGGAGGTCGCCGTGATCGCGGCGCGGCGGGAGCAGCGGCGCGCAACGCAGGCCCGCGAGAAGGGGGTAATCCCCGAGATCGATTATGAAAAGGCGCAGGACGACCTGCAGAATGCCGAGCTCGCGTTCGAGCATGCAGTTGCCGACGCCAACCTGTTCGACGAGCGCCTGTCCTTCGAACTGCGCGCCAGCGGGTTCGAAGTAGATGCCCAGGAACTCGTTGTTGCAGATTTCCGGCGCCAGGTCGACGATCTGTCGATCAAGTCGCCGGTAAACGGTATCGTCGGCGACCTGCTCGTCGACCAGAAGTCTGCTGTCTCCAGGGATATGCCCGTGATGGCCGTCGTCGACCTGACCCGCTTCGAAATCGACGCGATAATCCCCGAGAGCTATGCCGACGATCTCGCGATCGGCATGACGGCCGAGATCACGATCGGCGGGCAGCAGTATGACGGGCAGCTGGTCGCCGTCTCGCCCGAGGTCGTCAATAACCAGGTCGCGAGCCGTATTCGCTTTGTCGACAACGGGCCGACAGGCCTGCGGCAGAACCAGCGCCTGACGACCCGCATCCTGCTCGCCGAGCACGCCGACGTGATCATGGTGCAGCGCGGCCAGTTTCTCGATTCGGGCGGCGGCCGCCTGGCCTACGTCGTCTCCGACGACCGCACGGCCACGCGGCGCCAGATCAGGACCGGGGCATACAGCCTCGGCGCCGTCGAGATTCTCGACGGCCTGCAGCCTGGCGAGACCATCGTAATTTCCAACCTGGACCCGTTCCGCGGTGCGGACACGGTTCTACTCACAGACTGAAGCATTGCAGGAGTGAACCCATGCTCGTAATGAACGATGTAAGCAAGATCTACCGCACCGACACCGTGGAGACACACGCGCTCCGGAGCCTGTCCCTGACCGTCGACGAAGGCGAGTTCCTGTCGGTGACCGGACCATCCGGCTCCGGCAAAACGACGTTTCTCAACATCGCAGGCCTGCTCGAGGAACTGACGAGCGGCACCTACGAACTCGACGGCCGCAACATCTCGTCGCTGAACGACAAGGAACGCTCACGCGTTCGCAACGAGAAGATCGGCTTCATCTTCCAGAGCTTTAACCTGATCCCGGAACTCAACGTTTACGACAACGTCGACGTGCCGCTGCGCTACCGCAGCTTCGATGCTGCCGAGCGCCACAAGCGCATCATGGAAAACCTCGAGCGCGTCGGCCTCGCCTCGCGCACGAAGCACTTCCCGGCACAGCTGTCGGGCGGACAACAGCAGCGCGTTGCGATTGCACGTGCCCTGGCCGGTGAACCGCGCTTCCTGCTGGCTGACGAGCCGACCGGCAACCTCGATACCAACATGGCCGACAGCGTCCTCGATCTGCTGAGAGAGATCAATGACGCGGGTACCACCATCATCATGGTGACGCACGAACTCGAACTGGCCGATCGCGCGAAACGCAATGTCTTCGTACGCGACGGCGAGTTGTACGATGGCTCTGCCGAAGTGCATTTCGCCGCCGCCGCAACCGCGTAAGGGGGCGACGATGCTACGTTATTACCTGAAGCTCGGTTACTTGAGTATCCGCGCGAACCCTGCCCTCAGCTTGCTGATGATCGCCGCCATCGCGATCGGCATCGGGGCCTGCATGACGATCGTCACGGTGCGGCATGTCATGGCCGACAACCCGATCGAACACAAGAACGACGTGCTGTACCACGTGCAGCTCGACAACTGGAATCCCAACGACCCGTACGAGGATCCCAACGAACCGCCCGTGCAGGTGACTTACCTTGATGCGACGACCCTGCACCAGGCCGGGCGCGCGCATCGCCAGGTCATCAGCTTCAAGTCGGATCGGGTCGTGCAGCCGGAGGATGATGAAATCCTGCCGTTCCAGCAGGAAGTGCGCGCAACCACTGGCGAGTTCTTCCCGATGTTCGACGTACCTTTCCTTTACGGCTCCGGCTGGGACGCCACAGCCGACCGTGCCGAGGAGCGCGTCGTCGTGTTGTCGGCCCCGATGAACGAGCGCCTGTATGGCGGCGAGGATTCGACGGGCCGCATGCTGATGATGAACAACGAGCCGTTCCGCATCGTCGGCGTACTCGACGAATGGAACCCGGTACCGACGTTCTACGACCTCAACAACAACCCGTTCGTCGGCTCGGAAGAAATCTACACGCCATTTTCGCTGGCCATTACCGGTGAGTGGAGCAGCTCGGGCAACACCAATTGCTGGAAATCGCCCGATGAATCAGGCTATGAGGGATTCCTGAATTCCGAGTGCATCTGGATCCAGATGTGGGTCGAACTACCGACTGCAGCCGACAAGCAGGCCTACGCCCGGTTTCTCGATGACTACGTCATGGAGCAGAAGGAACTGGGCCGCTTTCCGCGCCCGCTCAACAATCGCCTGAGCACGCCCGAGGAGTGGATGATCAACCGCGAAGTCGTGGACGAGATGGTCTCGGTATTGCTGTCGATCGCCGTGCTGTTTCTCGTCGTGTGCCTGCTAAACACCATCGGCCTGCTGCTCGCCAAGGTCATTCGCCGGCGCAGTGATATCAGCCTGCGGCGCGCTCTCGGCGCGAGCAAGACTGAGTTATTCAGGCAGTACATCATCGAGGCCGGCATGATCGGCGTCGCGGGCGGTATCGCCGGCATCGGCATGACCTGGCTCGGGCTGCGCGGCATCGAAAACGTCTTCTCCGAGTACGACTTCATCCAGTACCTCGTGACGATGGACTGGCAGATGGTCGGGCTGGCCGTCGCCCTCGCCATCGTCTCGGCGCTCGCTGCGGCGCTGTACCCGACGTGGCGCGCCTGCCGGATGTCACCGGCAACGACCTTACGTATTCAGTAAGCAGGAGATCGAGAATGGACATAGGACCCATCTGGCGCGCAATGCTCCGCAACAAGTCGGGCTTCATCCTGATCGCCCTGCAGATCGCCGTGACCCTGACCATCATGGTCAACGCGGTCGGCATCATCCAGGAACGCTCCGCAAAGATCTCGCGGGAAAGCGGCCTCGACGAAGCCAACACGTTTGCGCTGGCGAGCGTCCTGTTCGCCGACTACGAGCGTGAGCAGCGCATGGTGTTAATCGACGAGGATCTCAATCTCCTACGCGCCGTTCCGGGCGTCGTCGACGCAATCGCCACGAACTCGTTCCCGCTGCGCCAGGGTGGCTGGTCAATGATGCTGTCGCTCGAGCCTGGCAACCAGACGCCGGAGTCGGTCGGTTCGGCCGTCTATTTCGTGGACGAACATGGCGTCGAGACCTTCGACGTCGAGCTGATCGACGGCCAGAATTTCGCCCCGAACCAGGTCGTGTGGTGGAACCCGGCGGACAATACCTGGCCGGCCTACGGCATTGCTACCGAAGCCCTGTGCCAGGAGCTGTGGCCGGACGAAGCCGTCTCGTGTGTTGGCAAAACGTTCTATATCAATGACAACGATCCCGTGCAGGTCGTCGGTGTCGTCGACAGGTTACAAGCACCGTGGGCCAGCTGGACCGGTGTCGAAAGAACGCTGCTCGTACCCCAGCGTCGGGCCAGCGAGTTCGTTCGCTACGTCATTCGTACCGAGCCCGGCATGCGCGACCAGCTCATGCCCGAGATCGAGGCGCTGCTCGCCGCAAGCAACAAGGACCGCATCATTCGTGACATGGTGACGATGGACGATACCCGCAAGCTCGCCTATGTTGGCGACTCTGCGCTGGTCAAGATCCTGAGTTTCGTCGTGTTGCTGCTGACGATCATCACGGGTCTCGGCATCGTTGGCCTCGCGAGTTTCAACGTGAGCCGTCGCACGCGACAGATCGGTATCCGCCGCGCGCTCGGTGCAACCAAGCCGGCAATCGTGCGTTACTTCCTGATCGAGAATTCGATTATCAGCGCGATAGGTCTGACCGCAGGAGCAGCGCTCGCGATCGCCCTGAACATTGCGATGGTCGAAGCATTCTCGATCGAGCCGCTGGCCTGGTACGTGATTCCAACCGGCATGCTGGCCCTGTGGCTCGTAGGACAGGCGGCTGTCGCCGGTCCCGCGCGGCGCGCGAGTAACATCACCCCGGCGATCGCCACACGCTCCAGCTCAGGATAGGAACCATTCGTCGCATAAAACTGGCGCATGGCGGCTGAAAGGAGGAAACTGGGGCAATGGTTTCCTTCAGTATCAATACTGAAGATGTGTCTTTCGACGGTGACGAAAGTACGCCGCTGCTGTGGGTAATCCGTGATCACCTGAAGCTCACGGGGACCAAGTTCGGCTGCGGCACCGGCGAGTGCGGCGCCTGCATGGTACACATCAACGGCAGGGCGAGGCGATCCTGCCTCATGCCAGTCGCTGCTGTTGCCGGTCGCGACATCACTACGATCGAGGGACTCGCTCCGTCTGACGACAAGCTGCATCCCGTGCAGCAGGCCTGGCTGGAGCACGACGTGCCGCAGTGCGGCTATTGCCAGACCGGCCAGATCATGGCCGTCGTCGATTTCCTCGAGCGCTTCCCGAACCCGACCGACGCCGACATCGACAACAATGTAAAGAACATCTGTCGTTGCGGTACTTACGTGCGGATTCGCAAGGCCATTCACCGTGCGGCCGAGATCATCTCGAGAGAAGACTCGTGAGTGCCGTGTTCGAAGGACCGCAGGTTACGCGACGCCAGGTGCTCATCGCCGGCGCAGGCGCGGCGGGCAGTCTCGTCATCGGCTTGCCTGCACTGGCCTGGGAAGAAGAAGGTGAGCGCAAGATCGGATTTTTCGTCCAGATCAATTCTGACGGCAGCGTCGTGATCGGCAGCAAGGAGCCCGAGATTGGCCAGGGGCTGAGGACCGCCCTGCCGATGATGGTCGCCGAGGAACTCGACGTCGAGTGGGACAAGGTCAGCGTGGAGCAGATGCCGCTCGGTATCGTTAAGACTGCCGACGGCTTCACGTGGAAGTACGGCGGCGGCCAGGGTGTTGGCGGCAGCACCGGTCTGACCAGCAACTGGAAGCTGATGCGCCAGGTCGGTGCCGATGCGCGTCGCCAGCTCATCCGCGCGGCGGCCGCGCGGCTGGGTGTGGACGAGTCGCAGTGCCGGACAAAACCAGGCGTCGTCGTGTGCTCAGCGTTCGGAGCGGAATTCCCGTACAGCGAACTGGTCGAGGACGCAGCCGCCCTGCACCCGCCCGAGGATACGACGCCGCTCAAGGCTATCGAAGACCATCGCATCATCGGCACCGATCGCAAGACCATCGATGCTCGCGAGATCGTCACGGGCGAGGCGAAGTACGGCATCGACACCGTGCAACCCGATATGCGTCATGCCGTGATTGCGCGGGCCCCGATCCTCAATGCACAGGTCAAGTCGTTCGATGACTCTAAGGCACGAGAGGTCGACGGCGTCCTCGACGTATTCACGATCGAGGGGCCGGCGCCCGGTGAGCCCTACTTCATACTGGCGAGCGGGGTCGCCGTCGTCGCGACCTCGACCTGGGCGGCATTCAAGGGCCGCGACGCCCTTGACATCGAGTGGGACGAGAGCCCTAACGCGAACGACAGCAGCGAACGCTTCTGGAAAGAGAACGAGGCGATGCTCGAATCCAAGGGCCAGGTCGTTCTCGACGACGGCGACTTCGATGCAGCAATGGCCGACGCCGCGACCACGGTGACGCGACGCTATCGCGTGCCGTTCGTCGCGCACGCGCCGCTCGAACCGCAGAACTGTTACGCGTACGTCCAGAACGAGCGCTGCCACATCATCGCGCCGACGCAAATGCCGGCGGGGGCCTCCCGCGCCGCAAACGCAGCGACCGGTATTCCGCGCGAAAACATCAAGGTCGAGATGACGCGCGTCGGTGGTGGCTTCGGACGCCGCCTGCCCAACGACTATGTCTTCGAAGCCGCACTCATCTCGCAAAAGACCGGCTGGCCGATCAAGCTCTCCTGGTCGCGCGAGGACGATTTGAAGAACGATTTCTACCGCCCGGGCGGCCTGCACGAAATGCATGCAGGAGTGGATGCCGACGGCAAGATCATTGCCTGGGCACAGCGCCTCGCGAGTGGCAGCAAGTACTACCGCCGCCCGAACATGCCTGAAGAGAACCTGTTTGCGGCAGAACTGTACGTCGACGACTTCCCCCGGCGCATCGTCGACAACATACGCATGGAGTACTTCCATAACGAGATCGGTTTGCCGCGCGGTTCGTGGCGGGCACCGGCGCACACGGCCAACGCATTCGTCGTGCAGAGCTTCATCGACGAAATCGCTGCTGAGACGGGCCAGGACCCGCTGCAACTGCGGCTGGATCTCTTCGGCGAGTCGCGCGAAATCGAATACTCCGGTCACGGCGGCCCAACCTTCAACCCTGGCCGGCTCACGCGCCTGACGAAGTTCGTGGCCAACCGCATCGGCTATGGCAAGGCGCTGGCGCAGGGACGAGGCATCGGCATCGCCGCACACTTCACGTTCGGTGGCTATGCCGCGCATGCGATGGAGGTCAGCGTCACGGACGGCAAACTCACGATCGAGCGTATCGTGGCGGCAATCGACTGCGGCTACGCCGTGCACCCGAATGCGGTGGACGCGCAACTTCAGGGCGGTACGATCGACGGCCTGAGCACAGCGCTTGGCCTCGAAATCACGGTCAAGGACGGGCAGGTGCAACAGGGGAACTTCGAGGACTACCCGCTCGCACGGATAGCAGCGGTGCCCAGCCTGTTCGAGACGCACATCCTGAATTACGACGGCGTGCCAACCGGTGTCGGCGAGATGGGCCTGCCCTCGGCAGCGCCCGCCCTGACCAACGCGATCTTCGCCGCGACAGGAAAACGCATCCGGAACCTGCCGATCGGGGGGCAGCTAGCGTAGAATCAGCGGGTGAACGACCCAAAGACGCCACAAGAACCCGCCTGGCGGAGCCTTTCGACAGAGCTGCGCCGCCGCAAGGTATATTCGGTTGTCGCTGCGTACGCGGTAATTGCGTTCATCGTTCTGCAGATCGCCGAAATCACGTTCGAGCCGCTGGGTATTCCCAACTGGGTGATGATTGCCCTGATTGCCGCCGTGGTGCTGGGCTTCCCGGTCGCGGTTGCCCTGTCCTGGGTCTATGACCTGTCCTGGGCGGGCATACGCAAGGAGAGCGACCTGCGGGCACAGGCAGCAGCGAAAAAGTCCACTCCGTCGATTGCGGTGCTGCCATTTGCTGACATGAGTCCGGGCAAGGACCAGGGATTCTTCTGCGAAGGCATCGCCGAGGAGATACTCAATGCGCTCACCAAGATCCCCCAGCTGAATGTTGCCGCAAGATCGTCATCGTTCGTATATTCCACCGGGTCCGTGGATATTCGCAGCGTCGGCCGGGAACTCGGCGTCGGTACCGTACTCGAGGGCAGCGTACGCAAGTCCGGCGACCGGGTCCGGGTTACGGCGCAGCTCGTCGAGGCCGAAAACGGCTACCACCTCTGGTCGAAGAGCTTCGACGAAGAGCTGCGCGACGTGTTTGCGATCCAGGACGAGATCGCAACGTGCATCGCAGAATCGTTGCTCGAGACGCTGTCACCGGAACGCCAGGCCAGCATTCGTACCACGTCCACGAACAATGTCGAGGCCTACGAGTACTACTTGCGCGGCAGGCATTTCTTCAAGCGCTTTCGCAAGAAGGACATTGAATTCGCGCGGCAGATGTTCAGGCAGGCCATTGACATCGATACCGACTACGCTGCTGCATGGGCAGGCTACGCCGACTGCCACTCAATGCTGGTGATGTATGTAGACCCGCAGCCCGGATACCGTGAAGAAGCATACAAGGCCAGCGCCAGGGCCGTTGAACTCGACCCCGACTCGGCCGAGGCACATGCGGCCCGCGGTCTCGCCTGCCTCGTGAGTGACGACTTCGAGTCAGCCGAGCAACATTTCGAAAAGGCACTCGAACTCAATCCTCAACTGTTCGAGGCTTACTACTTCTTTGCACGCACACGATTTCACCAGGGGCGTCTCGATGAGGCGATCGAGCTGTTCAGGAAAGCGGCTGAAGCGGACCCAACCGACTACCAGTCGCGCTGCCTGCGCATCCAGATTCTGCGTGGCTTGGATCGTATGGACGAGGCGGTGGCCGAAGCCGAAAAAGCGCTTGAAGTTCTCGAGCGGCACCTGAAACTCAATCCCGACGACACCCGTGCCTACCATCTCGGGGCCGGAACACTGATCGTACTGGGCCAGGTCGAGCGTGCCAAAAAGTGGCTGGTAAGCGCTGTCGAAATCGATCCCGACGATCCGGTCGTCCAGTACAACGTTGCCTGTAATCTCGCCACCCTGGGCGAGATTGACAAGGCACTCGAGTATCTCGGCAAGGCAATCGTGATCGGTACGATCAGCGCCGACTGGATGCGTAACGACGACGATCTCGACAACCTCCGGGGAGATCCGCGCTTCGAGGCGCTAATGAAGAAACTGGAGCGCGGCGAAAATCGAAGCGAATCTGGCTAATCCTCGATACCGAGCCGCTCGTGCATGATCGGGCTGGTCGTCGTGTACTGCACATGTACTTTCTTATCCGGCTCGACGCGTTGCTTGATCGCAAACGCGGCCAGCGCTGCTTCGTGGAATCCACAAAGGATCAGCTTCTTCTTGCCCGGGTAGTAGTTGATGTCGCCGACCGCGTAGATGCCCGGCTCAGACGTTTCGAACTTCTCTGTATCGACATTGATTGTCTTGCGGTTGATGTCGAGACCCCAGTCGGCGATCGGACCAAGTTTCGGCGCAAGACCGAAGAACACGAGCACGTGATCGGCATCGACTTCCACAGCTTCGCCTTCCTTCGGCTGAATCACGACTGAAGACGCCTGCCCGTCATCGCCCCTGATCTCTATTGCCTTGGCACTCACGATCTCGTCCATCTTGCCGTCGGCAACGAGTTGCTTCATCTTCGCAACCGAAACAGGGACCGCGCGGTACTCATCACGCCGGTGCACGAGGGTAATGCGTTCTGCCGAATCGGCGAGTTGCAGCACCCAGTCGAGCGCCGAATCACCGCCGCCAAGGATCACGAGTTTCTTCCCTGCGAACTGTCTCGGGTCACGCACCCTGTAATGCAGGCTCTTGCCTTCGAAGGACTCGGCGTCGGGAACCCGCAGCGCTCGCGGCTGAAATGACCCGACGCCCGCCGCAATCACCACGGCTTTCGCATTGAACTGCTTGCCCTTACTCGTCTCGACGAAGAACGTGTCATCGTCCTGGCGTTGCAGAACCTGCACTTCCTGCCCAAGATGCATGCCCGGCGAAAACGGTTCGATCTGCTTCAGGAGTGCATCAGTCAGCTCCTGGCCGGTGCAGACAGGTATCGCCGGAATGTCATAGATCGGCTTGTCGGGATAAAGCTCGGCACACTGCCCGCCCGGGTAGCGAATCGAATCGACGACCTCGGCTTTCAGGCCCAGCAGGCCAAGTTCGAATACCTGGAACAGGCCACACGGGCCCGCACCGACGATGACGACATCTGTGTTGATCAAACTACTACTCCTTACTCGCCCGGCGGGGCGATCTCGCTTGCGTAGCTGCGCAGAACCTCCAGCGCATCGTGTGCACGACTCAAGCGCGCTTCGTGAACGGCGATCTGTTCGAGCTGCATGCTGCGGATGTACGGCAGCCAGGCAATCAGGTCCGGTTTCAGACTCAGGCGCAGCGCCGCTTCCCTGATCCTGAACTCGTCGACATCGATCACTGGTAACTCGTCGAGTTTAGTCGGTCTGAAGAACAGGAATGTGTCCTGAATGTATGTGACCTGGCCACGATCGAGAACCCCTGCCGCCAGCTCGAAGTGTCGCGACTCGGTATTGAACTGCAGGGGACGATACTGCCGTTGCTCTTCGTCGTAACTGTAGTACTCGAAGAGCTTCTCCTTCACCGCAACGCTGCGGATGAGACGCATGTCCCCCGTGGTGCGGAGGTTCTCGAAGGTATGCTTGGTGAGCGTCGGCGTGTAAGTGTAGGCCGCCTGGTCGACGGCGCCGAGGAACAGTACCGGCCGTTCGAGCGCTGCGTCGGGATTGTCGGCAACGTTCATCAGCAGTTCGACCAGCTCGAGCCGCATCGTTTGCAGCCCGATCGCGTACCCGATATCCGGCACATCTGTTGCGATGTCGTTGGCGAGCCGCTGGATGTAAACATGTTCGAGGTCGAGCTCCTCGTGATGTTCACGCCAGCGATCCAGTTGCAGCGCAAGCATCAGGCCCACCATGATGACAAAGATCTCGACCACGACCGCAAACCAGTCGTGGTTCCTGATGTAGGCTGCGATTCGTTGCAGCATCAGTCGTCTTTGCCTGCGCGCACCCACTCGCCCGTGTACCACGGGGTGCGCTCACCGTTTTCGACCTGGTAGATCGTATACGTGTACCGGTCCGCATCGACGAATGACCACTCCTCCTCCGTTTCAGTCGTCGGGCCGCCGTCCTGGTAGGCAATGTTAACAACTCGATAAGCCGTGTCCGATGTTTTCTCGATCGTTGATTCAAAGAGTTCGATGCCCTGCATGTCTGTCGTGCGTGAAACGAACCGCCAGGCCTTCTCCCCCGGTCGCCGATAGCCGTTCCCCTGCGACACGAGCTTCCACTCGCCCTGGATGCTGAACCACATCTTCGTTTCGAGGAGGCTACCGTCGAATGCACGCTCGATACGGTGCTTGAGCATCCCGTCGGGGCTTGACCAGTCACCGACGAGTGCATCCATAGCGTCGGCCAGCGCAAGCGCCGGTAACAGCAGGAGGACGGAGAACAGGAAAACAGGTTTCATAAATGCAGCTCTCAGAAGACGCTCTCAATACGCAGGTCTAACATAGATTCTACGTGAGTTCATTCGACAGGCGGCCTGGATGCAGACAGTGGAGGTTCCGCCAACCAGGTTATTCAAGTAGCCTTGGGGCCCTGTCCCGGAGGAACCAGGGTGTCGGACAACGATCGCAAGGTGCCGTTACTGCTGTGGCCGTTCTATGCCATCTGGCGCCTGCTCACGTTTATCCTGGAACTCGTCGGACGTTTCCTGTGCGCGGTACTCGGACTTGCACTCATGGCCGTCGGATTGTTTATCACGCTAACCGTCGTCGCGGCGCCCGTCGGCATCCCGCTCGCGGCATTCGGCTTGCTGCTGCTGGTGCGCGCCGTTTTCTAGGCACATGCCGGGGAGCCGACTGACGTGAAGATCACCGCGATTCGGGTTTACCAGGTTGACCTGCCACTGGTGGAGGGCCGCTATTCCTGGTCGGAAGGCAAGTACGTCGAGGTTTTCGACTCGACCATCGTGGCACTGGAAACGGACGAGGGCCTGACCGGTTATGGCGAAGTCTGCCCGCTGGGCCCGTTCTACCTGCCCGCGTTCGGGCCGGGTGCTCGTGCCGGCATCGGTGAGCTCGCCCCAACCTTGCTGGGTGAGGACGCGGTCGCAATCGGGCCACTCAATCAAATCATGGACAGGGCCCTGCTCGGTCACCCCTACGTCAAGTCGGCCATCGACATGGCCTGCTGGGACCTGCTCGGCAAGGTCACCGGGAAGCCCGTATGCGATCTGCTCGGTGGCCGGTTCGGCGACAGTGTCGCACTGTATCGGGCCATCGCGCAGCGCCCTGCCGGTGACATGGCGGACAACGTCGCAGCGCATCGCGCGGACGGCTACCGCAAGTTCCAGCTGAAGGTCGGCGGACGTCCCGAGGATGACATCGAGCGCATTCGGACAGTGGCGAATCTCCTGACCGACGGCGAAGTGCTGGTGGCGGACGCCAACACCGGGTGGCGCGTGGATGACGCATTGCGTGTGGTCAATGCCGTCCGCGACCAGGACGTCTACATCGAACAGCCCTGCCGCACCTATGAACATTGCCTCACGGTGCGGCGCAGCACGACACTGCCATTCATTCTCGATGAGACCATCACCGACGTTAATGCCTTGCTGCGTGGCCATGCCGATGGCGCCATGGACGTCATCAACCTCAAGATCTCGAAGGTCGGCGGCCTCACCAGGGCGCGCCTGATCCGTGACGTGTGCGTCGCCCTGAACATACCGATGACGATCGAGGACAGCTGGGGCGGCGACATCATCACGGCGGCCATCGCACACCTCGCGCATTCGACGCCGGAAGCGCTGCGATTCTCGGCGACCGACTTCAACAGTTACGTTACGGTCCGGAATGCGACGGGCGCGCCACAGCGCGAAGCCGGTCGCATGACGGCGTCCGGCGATCCGGGCCTCGGCATTACGCCGATCATGGACGTGCTCGGAGACCCGGTCGCGGTCTATTCGTGAATGAAGAGAACGTATGAGTAACGAGTCAGTCCGGTATTCCCTGCAGGACGGGGTCGCCACGATCCGCATCGATGACGGCAAGCGCAACGCACTGGCACCGCGGGTACTGCACGAGATTCATGCCGCCTTCGACCGGGCGGAAGCAGACCAGGCGATCGTCATCCTGACCGGGCGCGACGGGGTGTTCTCGGCAGGCTTCGATCTCAAGGTCATGCAGCGTGGTGGCATGGAAGCGATCGGCATGCTGAAAGCCGGGTATGGCCTGCCGGCACGCATCCTCGCGTACCCCTACCCTGTCATCGCTGCCTGCAACGGGCACTGCCTGGCGATGGGCGTGTTCATGATGCTGGCGGCCGACTACGTCATCGGCAGCCGCGGCGACTTCAGGATCTCGGCCAACGAAGTGGCGATCGGCATGACAATGCCGCGCGTCGCAGCCGCGATGTTGCAGCATCGCCTGAAGCCCGCGGCCTTTCAGCGAGCGGTCACCGTGTCAGAGTTTTTCGACGTCGATTCGGCGAGAGCTGCCGGGTTCTTCGACGAGGTCGTCGAACCGCAACTGTTGGCGGCGCGTGCTGCCGAGCTCGCAGAGCAGTTGAAACAACTCGATGACACCGCACACCGTGTATCGAAGCGCCGAATTCGCAAGGCGACGATCCGGCGCATCCGCCGGGGCCGGTGGCTCGATCTCTTCGATGCCGCAATGGTGGGACTGACCAGGTACGGGCGGCGCTAGGAGGCAAAGAGTAGGCGAAATCCGGCCGCGCTACACGAATCGCCTAGTTCCTGAAAAAACCGTGGCTGATGAAGGGCTTTTCGGCCGCCTCGCAAGCGTCCACCTGCTGCGGGCGCCGGAACAGCTCGGTCCGGAAGCAGTCTCCGTAGAGCGAGCAATAACACAACGTCACCTGCAGGTGTGGCGTGCCGCGAATCAGCAGCTTGAGGCCCTCGGCATCACCTGACTCAACAACGTTTAGCGGCACGGCATCCCCACCCGCCTCGAGCATGAGTCCGGGACTGACCGGCGAACGCGAGCTGAACAGCACGTCGCCCTCAAAGTCCTTGGCGCTGCCAAGGTCGGCCGCCATCCTGCGGGCCAGCTCGTCCCAATTGCCGACAGGCTTGCCCTTGTAGTCGACATCAACGCGCTCGATGACTGCAGGCCCGAGGCCTTTGTTGGTCAGCACGATCCTGAAGTAGGCCTCCCCCGCGCTGTCCCCGATGTGCGTTCCGACCCACACAGAGGGCATCACGCCGATACGCGCATTGCGGCGTTCGAGCTCGGCTTCCTCGCGCATCACCTTGGTCTGCTCAAGCGTGATGACGACGGCCGCGACGGCCGTCACCAGCGCGGCACCCGAAACCAGGACCTCGGCGTATTCTTTCAGCAGGTCGAGCAGGCTGCGCCGTTGCTTAGACATTGGCCTGCTGCCTGTGGATCCAGCGCAACTGCACCGTGATACCGATCAGGAACGCGATGAGCAGTACGAGGTAAGAAGTCCTCACGATCGGGTCTTCAAGCGACGTCGCGAGAGGGTCGCCGACCGGCAGGCGCAGACTCGCGTCGGTCACTGCCGGTATGCAGTGGAAAAGCAGCGTTGCACTGAATGCGAGCGCGCGCACGTACCGCGTTAGCTTGCCGAAAAGGCTGGTCGTCGAAGCAACGGCGCCAGTCGCCAGCGCCAGCAGCGTCAGGACCGCAAGCGAATGCGCGGGACCGAAACCGCCGTGCTGGAAGATCAGCAGCGCGGTGCCGGCCGTGATCAGCGTTGCCGCGAGATAGATTTGCCCGGATCGATCCTGCAGCCTGATTTCCCTGTACTTGACGAGCGCGGTCGCGCCGCTTACCAGGGCAATGATCCCCAGCACGGTATGGAACCAGCCAAGTGGTGTTATCTCAGGCATCGGTCGACCCCCCGGAGTCCAGTTTGTAGATGTTCTTCAATGCACTCGTCTGGAACAGGAACGTCGAGAGCAGTGTAACAACAGCGACCGCTGCGAGGATGATCACCAGGCGCGTCGCGGGCATGCCGTGCGCGGCGCGTACCTGCGCCAGCGTATACAGGGTCAGAACCCATTCGAAGGCGCCGAGCACCAGGGCCAGCTGAATGATGCGTGCGGCCCAGACCCGGCGCACGAACAGGAGACCGATCAGCACGACACAGACAGCCACGCCGACGTCGAAACCGTCGCGCAGGAAGTGCGCGCCGAGCACGACCAGGCTGAGCACGATCGGGATAAAGAGAAGCGCTCTCACAGCTCTGAGTAGTGCAGGTTGACGACTTTCCACTCGCCGTCTTTCTTCGCCCAGACCTCCGATTCGTAATACCCGGCCTCACTGACTTCACCGTCGGCCAGCTTCGTCACGTTGTGCACGAAGTAGGACGCGATGACGGCCTTGCCACCAGGAACGACCTGGAAGATCTCCCGGGACAACTCGTTCTTCTCGACGCCGCCACCGGATTCAATGAGTTCCTTCCATTCCTTGTAATACGCGCCGAGGTCTTGCCGTTCCCCGTACCAGTACACCACGGCATCTTTGGCGTAATAGCTGAAGTAACGATCGAGGTCGTTGGTTGCATACGCGTCATTGAAATCCGCAGCCGCGGCGCGAACCTCGGCTTCGGCTGAACTCTCGTCACCCGCGTACGCCCCCAGCGGAAGCAGGAGGATAGTCAGGCAGACAACCAGGTTTTTCATATGCGCCCCCCTTGTTGTTTTTGATTCACAGCCTCTGAACAGTAACAGATTGCGGGACAGGTTCACGGCATTCGAGGCCTGCGTCAGGAGCCTGCGACTCGAGTAGATATCTTCAGGCCATCCCGAGCTGCGCGAGCTCATCGTCGCTCACATTGACGAGCCGCCGCTCGGCTTCGTGCCACTCGACGCGCTTGCCAAGGCGGACGGCGATGCAGGACATGTGCGCGGCGATCGCTTCCTGGAAGCCCTGTTCGATGCCGCAGCTCACGGGTGTGCCGTTACGGATGGCACTCAGCCATTCCCTGAGGTGCAGGTAGGTCGAGTCGACGCGTTTGCCTTCGCGATATGTGTACATCAGGCCTTTCTGCGCGAAGTACTTGGCGGTTGCGCCGGTGACGGCATCAATACCACCACCTGACGGGTCGTAGGCGTACATCGGCACGTCGAGGTCGATCGTGCCATCGTCGATCATGTCCCGATAGCGTGTCGAATTGTGCTCTGGCTGAATCGCGAGCTGGTTGCCGAGTTCCATCGTCGCGTCGTGACCCATGAGCAGGCTGCCGCGGTGGTACTGGTTGCCGAGCGTGGCGCTGTAGACGAACGTCATGCCCTTTTCCTTGCCCGGATCCTGGCTGGAGCCCATCGTGAAGTCCGGGTACTCCATGTTGACCTGCAGCACGTCGGGCACGGTGCGACCGTCGCGATGCGTGTAAATGCCGCCCGAGGCCGTGCAGTACTTCGGAATCCCCATGTCGAGCAGGCAGTTGATGCGATCGTAATCGTGAGTCAGCAGGTCGCCCGTCAGACCGGTGCCGTACTCCCACCACTTGCGCCAGCGGAAGAAGTGCTCGGCGTTGAACGGGATCTTCGGTGCGGGCCCGAGGAATGCGTCCCAGTCGATCGTCTCGGGATTGCCGTCCGGATGAATGTGGTACTGCCACGCACCGTTATCGTCATTGCGATTGGTGTTGGTCGTAATCAGCGCAATATGTCCCAGCACGTTCTTGTGAATAATCTCGCGCGCTGTGAAGAAGCTCTGCGTCTGGCGATGCTGGTGACCGACCTGGAAGACGCGGTCACTTGCCCTTACGGTGTCGTACAACGCATAGGTCTCGCCGAGTTTGTGCGTCATGCATTTTTCGACGTACACGTGTTTGCCGGCATTGATCGCATCCATCGCCTGCGGTGCATGAAGATGGTCCGGCGTCGCGATAACGACGGCATCTACGTTGGGGTCATCGAGCAAATCGCGGTAGTCGGAGTACACCCTGGTGTTCAGGCCTTTGATCGTGCCCGCGCTCTTGCCGATTTCCCTCCGCACCGAGAAGACATCGCACACGGCCGTCAGCTCGACGTTCTGGTCGTCCTGGTTCAGGTGATCCTGCAGCTGCGTGTTGTTCGGGTTCTCCTCTGCCCGTGTCTTCATCATCTCGAGCCACGGTTTGGACCCGAATCCCAACCCGGCCGTAAGCCATTCACCACGACCACCGAAACCGATCACGCCGACGCGGAGCGGATCACCCGTCATCGGACCGACGGACGGCGGCGGGCTGGCAACGACGTCGATCTCTGCGAGGATTGCCGTCTTCTTGCGCAGTGCCTCCTGTTGCAGCGCGGCGTCACGACCATGCTTTGCGTTGGCCGTAATGACGAATGCGCCGGCGACCGGAACGGTCGCCAGGCCCAGTAGTGCTTCGCGTCGATTGATACTCATGGGGTCACGACTCCGCTTTCTTCGAGATGAGCCGGTCGAGACCGATGGCATCGCTGCCCGGAACTGCGAGCAACACGAACATGGCGACGATCTCGATCAGCGTCTGGTTGACGAATACGTAGCTGCCCATACCGGGTGCGAGGTACTGGCTGCCGATGAGCGGCGGGTGAGACAGGAAGTAAAAGCTCAGAAGTACGATGCCGGCCATCAGCGCAATGCGGCTGGCAACGCCGAGCATCAGGGCAGCCCCGATCAGGATCAGCGCCCAGATGTTCACGACGTCGACAACTGCGAGCAGCGACTCGTTCACAGCCATTGCCTGGAACAGCCCGGCGAACCAGCCTTCTGAGCTCAGCAGGTAGGGTCCCGCGGTCCAGTCGTCGTTCCAGAGCTTTACGACGCCCTCGAACAGCAGGTGCCAGCCAATGAGGACGCGCAGAATCGTAAGTCCCCAGGTTTGCATATTGATGTTATTCATAGCTGCATCACTATATCGCCGGCGACTGCCCGATCAATGCGTGAGCCTGCCTACCCGACGCCATCTTTACCACCATTGGGATTTTTTGCCCTTATATCGTAGACTGGGCAGGCCATGCATCTAAGATTCGCGATCATTCTGCTCAGCGCGCTGGCTTGCGCGTGCGTGTCCCTGCCGGGCTACGACCAGACAGCGTATGAGAACGCAACGTCACTCAAGGCCCGCACGCTCGCACTGGTCGAGAAATCCGGCGAAGACAACAGCTACGCGAAGAACGAGGATGCGATCGACGACCTGCAGGTGAGCCTGAATGCTGCTTTCGAGTACGCCAACGGCGTCGAGCACAACAATGAGTCCGCGAAGAACTGGCGCAACCTGATCGGCGATGAAGGTTCACTGGTCAACGGGTGGCTCGCGACCTGGCGGCAACAGAAGAACATCACGCAGGCCGGTGTAACGGAGAACAGCATTCTTATCGGCGAGGCGTTCGACACGATTATCTGCCTCGAGGCAAACAAAAGACGAATGACCTCCTGCACCTCTCTGCAGAAGACCGATCCGTCGTCGGGGAACAGCTATGTCGAAGTTCGATAAGTACCTGGACTCCGTGGTAGCGGAGGCGCGCACACTCCTGGACAGCAATCTAAGCCGGGGGAAAAAGGAAGCAGAGGCGATACTCGAAACGCATGTCACGAACTCGCGTGACCGATTGCAACGATGGACGAGGCTGCTGGCCAACAAGGAAATCACCGAGAGTGAATTCAGGCTGCTGGTGAACAGCCAGGTAACGCTGGGCAAAATGCGACTGCGCACCGTCCGCGTCATGGGTAAACGCGCAGCGCTCGATCTTCGCAACAGCTTGCGTGCCTTGTTCATCGACAAGGCCTTCGAGATCTTCCTTTAGCTGCAATCATCACGCAGGATATGGCGATTTGCGCGCCGCGAATCTCTAAACCAGAAAATTGGGGGCAAACAGAATGCGACAATTCCTGCGCAAGAAGTGGGTCAGGGTGACCCTTATATCCGTGGGCTGCCTGGCGCTGTTGTTCGGCGCGGCTTACGGGGCGTTCAAGTGGCGTTACATCCCATCGGTTCCCGAACCCGACTTCCCTGAACCTGCCAGCCAGCTTGAAGCTTACATGCAGGATCTCGACTACCTGGAAACGTATGCGCAGCTCGAGTTCGCGTTCAGGGATGCTGCCAGGCACGAGGCATTTCGCGGCCGCATCGCGTCTCTTCGTGCGCAACTCGAGACCATGACGCCCGAACGTTTCGAGGTTGCCGTGGCCGAAGCAGTGGCGCTTGCCGACAACGCGCACTCCAACGTATCGCCACTCGCCATCTCCCGCCGCGTGAATCATTTTCCGGTGCGCACGGGACCGTTCGAGGATGGCGAATTCGTTATCCAGGCGATGAACGGCTTCGAGCATTTGCTGGGGGCCGAGATCCTTGCTGTCGAGGCCCATCCCATTACCGCCGTGGTCGACGCGTTCGTGCCGATGTTTGGCGGGCCCGAGAACCGGTCACGCTTCTTCGCTCACATCTACATCAATTCCCCTGCCCTGCTGCATGCCAAGGGATTCACGGCATCACCGGATGGCGCCGGCCTGACGCTCAGGCTCTTGACTGGCGCGATTGTCGACGTGCATCTCGAGGGCAGTATGCTGCCGAACGACCGGCGACTTCCGTTCGGCCGTGAGGTGCTGGACTACCGGGTTCCGGAACAGGACGCGCAAGACTGGCAGCACCTGATGGCCGGCAAGGAGCCGCCCCTGTATCTTGCGCAACCCGACGAGCCTTACCTGTATGAGTATCTCGACGAGGCCAATGGCGCGTACGTCAAGATCAACTTCAACTGGGACATCGACGGCCGGTCCCTCAAGGGCTGGCTCAGGGAGGTCGCAGACGATATGCGAGGCAGGCAGCCGGAATTCGCGGTCGTCGATCTGCGCTTCAACGGCGGCGGCACTGACGCAACCAATCGTTTCGCCGAGCAGTTGCCGCATCTCGTCGTCGGGGACGGCCCAATCTATATCGTGACCTCGCGGGAGACCTTCTCCGCCGGGATCGGCGCAGCGGCGATGATCAAGAAATTTGCCGGCGTCCGGGCCCGGATCGTCGGCGGCCGGGTTGGCGACCGGCTGCGCTTCATTGCCAACGGCGGCGTACCGCTCCAGCTGCCGAATTCCGGCATCTCGGCACGCGTCTGGAGCACCTTCGAAGATTACCAGGACGGCTGCTGGGACTGGGCGGACTGTTTCTGGTTTTCGCCGTTCTTCCGCGAAGACGGCGTTGGCGATCTCGACCCGCACATCAGCATTGGTCTCAACTTTGCCGACTACAGCAACGGCCGCGACGCCGTCATGGAAACGATCCTGGCCGAAGCGGCGGGTCTCTGAGCCGGCCGGTTATCCGTCCGAGCCAGATCCGAGTTGTTCTTTTAGCGCAGCGACCTCGGCTTCGAGTCTTGCGATGCGCTCCGTAAGCTCCGCGACGCTTCCTCGCGGTGAGGATGCGGCAGGTCTCGCCGTGGCATCTTCGGTAACATGCGCATCGACACTGACGGGGCCGGAAAAGAGGTGCATGTACTCGGAGTCCTTGCGCCCCGGGGTGCGCGGCAACCTGACGACCAGCGGACCGAGCTCGCGCTCGATCAGGCCCTCGAGGGCAACGACCACTTCACCATTGTCGGCAAACGTATGCAGACGCCCGCTGCGCGAACGCAGCTCGCCGGGCGTCTGGGATCCGCGCAGCAACAGCAGGCAAACGATCGCCGTTTCAGCCTTATCGAACTGCAACTCGCTGTAGCGCGAGTTACAGAATCTCTGCGAGTACTTTTCAGTTCGGCTCTTGAAGTTCTCCTCGGTACGTACGAGGTGCTTGTCTTCAAGCATGCGAATCGTGTGCTGGACTTCTCCCTGGGTCAGGTTCATCACCGGATCGCGCGACGACTTCTGGTTGCAGGCATTGGTGAGCGCATTCAGCGTGAGCGGGTACTGATCGGGTGTGACGATCGACTTTTCGATCAGGCAACCGATTACGCGCGCTTCTTTTTCGTCCAGTTCTTCAAGGAGTGACATGAGGCAGGATCCTGGTTGGTGACCGCGCAATAATGTCACTGTCTGGAGACGATACTCAACTCGATCGCCCGGCCCAGGGCTTGAGCCAGGTCCGGTCGTCACCATCCTCATGGCAGTACGCATGGCAACTGGTAGACTCCAATCGCTATGACCGACATACGGGGCAAACGCACGCTCATCACCGGGGCAGCCAGTGGCCTTGGCGAAATGCTCGCCACGGAGCTCGCCAGGGCTGGCGCGAATCTCGTGCTTTGGGATATCGATGAGGTGGGACTGCACCGCGTGCGTAACGAGCTGGTAGAGGCCGGATATCATGCCGACGCGTACACCTGTGACCTTGCCGACAAAAACTCCATCAAGTCAGCGGCTGCGGACACACTCTCGCACAGCGGCCCCGTCGATGTCCTGATCAATAACGCGGGCGTTGTCTCGGGAGAGAACCTGCTCGACCTCAGCGACAAGGACATCGAACGGACCTTCGACATCAATGCGCTGGCGCTGTTCTGGACCGTGCGCGCGTTCCTGCCCTCGATGTTTGAACGCGACAGTGGCCACATCGTGACCATTGCCTCCGCAGCGGGCCTCGCTGGGGCAGCCAAGCTGACCGACTACAGCGCGAGCAAACACGCGGCCGTCGGCTTCGACGAATCCCTGCGACATGAGCTCCGCAACCAAGACAGCAGCATCGTAACGACGGTCGTATGCCCGTACTTCATCGACACCGGTATGTTCGATGGCGCCAAGACCCGCTTCTCGTTCCTGCTGCCGATACTGCGGCCCGAGAAAGTCGTGCGGCGTGTCATCAAGGCCATTCGCAGGGACCGACGTCGGCTGCTCATGCCGTGGTTTCTCTACACCGGGTGGCCGATGCGCCTGCTGCCAGTCAGTTGGGCCGATGCACTGTCGGATTTCTTCGGTGTCAGCCATGCGATGGACGAGTTTCACGGCAGAGAAGAGAGAGAACGACCATGAACAACATCAATCGAATTGCGTACGTGCTTGGCCTATCGATGCTGGCCCTGTCGGCGCCCGGTGTTGCTGCCTCCAGCACTGACGCGATTTCTGCTGCTGCAACGGCGTTCCTCGACACGCTCAATGAGGAGCAACTCACGACGGCCACGATGCCCCTCGCTACCGATGAACGGGCGACCTGGTCGAACCTGCCGATCGTCATGGTTCAGCCGGCGGGCATCCTGGTCAAGGACATGACCGTGGAGCAGCGCAGAGCCGCGCACGCGCTCATGCGGGCAACCATGTCCAGCCAGGGCTATGCGAAGTTTGCCGGCATCATGTTGCTGGACGACTTACTGCACCAACTGGAAGCGGAAGCGCTGCAACAGGACGATGAGCGACGTAACGACCCAAGGGCGAAAGTCTTCCTCGCCACGAGAGACTACGGGAACTACGCCGTCGCCATCTTTGGTGATCCGGGTGACGAGAACTGGGGCTGGAAAATCGCCGGGCATCACGCGGCTGCGAATTTCACGATCTCGGACGGTCGGCTTGGCTTCACTCCCACGTTTCTGGGCAGCTCGCCGATGGAAATCAGGGCGGGCCGCTATGCCGGCCTGATGGCGCTGGCGCACGAGGGGCAGCGCGGCATCAGCTTCATGCGCTCGCTCGATGGCGAACAGCAAAAACAGGCGACGATTGCCGCTGAGGCTGCCAGCGACGTCTTCGAAGGTCCGGGGCGCCGCGCCAGCCTGAAGACCTACGAGGGCCTGTCGGTCAAGGGGCTTTCCGACAATCAGAAACACCTGCTTCACCGGCTCATCGCCGAGTTCCTGCACAATGCCGACCACGATGCAGCCCATGCACAGATGCAGGCTATTCGGCAAGCGGGCTGGGACAAGCTGTGGTTCTCCTGGCGTGGCCCGGTCGACCCCGACGGCGAGTTCTACTACCGGGTGCATGGCCCTCGTATCCTGATCGAGTACAACCGCCAGGATGCCAATCACGATCACATGATCGTTCGCGACCCCGCCAACGACTACGGTGAGGACTGGCTGGGCAGGCATTACAAAGAGCATCATCCGACGATGGAAGAAGCGCGGGAGAACGTGCGTCGGGCAGCCACGGAATCGGGTCAGTAGCAGGAACCGGCACTCGTGGCCGCCGCGCGCGTATGTGAACCGAGGAACTGTTGCGCCGCCGCAAAGATCCGCTGCTTGCGGTCGGCAGCAAGCCGGTCCAGCGCCCTCGGCATCAGCGCAAGACGGGGATTGCCGGCAAAGAAGTCCCGGTGCTTGTCGATGAAGCGCCAGTAGAGCCCGTCAACGACATCACACCACGGCCCCTTTCCGTAGTCGCTCATCTTGAGGAGGTAGTTGGAGCCGCAGATATAGGGCTTCGTCGCAAACACGCCGCCATCGCTGAACAGCCCCATGCCGTAGACGTTCGGCCCCATGACCCACTCCGAGGAGTCGACGAACATCTCCATGAACCAGCGGTGCGCCGCGCGCGGATTGATCTCGCAGAGTGTCATCAGGTTGCCAAGCACCATGAGGCGCGGGATGTGGTGTGCCCACCCGAGACGCAGCGCGGTCTGAATGGTGTCGTCGAGCGGCGGGATGCCGGTGTTGCCCTCGTACCATGCAGCGGTAAGCTCGCGCTCGTGGGCCCAGAAGTTCGTGCTCTCCTGTTGCTCGCTGTATTGCCGGTACACGCCGCGCACGAACTCACGCCAGCCGATCACCTGGCGAACGAAACCCTCGACACTTTGCAAGGGCATTTCCTCTGCGCGCGCCAGGACCCTGTCGAGTACGTCCTGCGGCGTCAGGAGGCCCATATTCAGGTAAGGACTGAGGAGGCTGTGAAAGACCGTTGCTGAGCGTGTCGTCATCGCATCCTCATAAGGGCCGAAATCTGCGAGCCGGTTGGCGATGAAGTCATCCAGCATGGCAAGTGCCTCGGATCGCGTTGTCGCCCAGCAAAACTCGTCGGCACTGCCGGGATGCCCGGCGAACTCACGCTTCACGATGCCGATCAGGTCCTCCACGTGTCTTGTGCGAGTCGCTGCCGGGATGTCGGGGGGCACGACGGAGCGCGGCAGCTTCTTCCGGTTATCCGTATCGAAACTCCAGCGACCTCCGGCAGGTTCGGCATCATCTCCAACGAGTACGCCAAGGCGGCGACGCTGCTGCTTGTAGAAGTCGCCCATCAGCAGGCGCGATTTGTCGGCCGCATAGTGCTCGAACTGCGCGCGCGAGCACAGAAACATCGGCGACGGCAGCTCCTCGCGTTCCAGGCCGGCCTGTGCCGCATACGCTGCTATGCGTTGCTCGAACGGTTTGTCCTCGATCTCGAAGTGCTGGATCGAGTCTGCCTGCGCCGCTTCCAGTTTCTCTTCGTAACTCCGCTGGTCGCTCGTATCGAGCTCCACGTAGTGAACGACGTAGCCGGCACCGCGCAGTTCGTCGCGATAGCTACGCATCGCAGCGAGGAACAGGACGAGCTTTTGCTGGTGGTGTCGTTCATAGGTGCAGAGCCCGACGTCTTCTGCCATGAAGATGTCGCAGGCCCCGGGACCCGGCAGGTACTGCTTCGGAAACAACTGGTTCCCGAGAATCAGGAGCACGTCATCGGCCTCAGGCGATCAGGACCACGAATAAAGAGGCACAGGCGATGGCGGTAGCCACGAGCCTCACTCGCAGGTATTCGCCGGCAATCAGGCCCGCATAGTGCAAACGATCATCGATGAGAAAAAGGAGGAGGAATGCCAGTATCTGCGCTGCAATTGCATAGCCCAGGCCGGCCGCGACGTAAGCGATGAGAACGACAAGAAACACCACATTGCTGGCGACGAAGAGATTGACAGGCGCAACGCCGGGCCGGTAGAGCTGCGTCGCCCAGTGGATGCCTGTCAGGAAACTCAGGATGGCCAGGCCGTAGGTCGCGGCAAGCCGATCGAGATCGCCGAACGGTGCAACCGCGGGATACCCGGCCAGCGGCACGAGTGCGCAGGCCACGAATGGCAGCGTTCCGGCAAGCGTCAACCCGGTGTAGATGCGGCGGTCTTCCATACCTGACTAGAGTAAGCGAGCAGACCGCGGCGCTCAATTGCATGTTACGACTTGTTACACAGACGTTTGCGCGGCAGTCGCAGTTCAGGCCTGCAGTTCCAGGCGCTTCTCGTTGATCAGTAGCAGGAGTTCGGCTGCGGCCTCCGCGTCGCACATGGCACGGTGGTGCTGCAGCAGTGGAATGTCGTACGCCCGACACAAAGCCGCAAGGCTGTAGGAGCGGTGCCCGGGGTGCGTCCGGCGCATGCCCGCGCAGGTACAGAGCCTGGGAAAGCGAAACGGTCGCCCGATGCGACTGAACTCGCCGGCAATGAAGCCGTAGTCGAATTCGACGTTGTGGGCGACAAAGATGGCGTCCTGCATGAACGCCTCGAAGTCGTCGGCGATGTCGACGAAGTATGGCGCCTGCTCCACCATGGCCGGCGTGATGCCGGTGAGGCGGCTTATATTCGGTGGAATCCTGCGTTGCGGATTGAGCAGCGTCTGGAAACGATCAACAACCTTGCCGTCGCGCACCTTGACCGCCCCGATCTCCGTGACCCGATGGTTATCGCTGCGCCCCCCGGTCGTTTCCACGTCGACGACGACATAGATTTGTCGCGGATCCAGGATCCAGCGAACGCGTGCGATATCTGCACGGAAGCCGGCATCGCGCAGCTGTTTCAGCCTTACCAGCTGGTTGCGGCGTAGCTGATCACCATCCGTCTTTACCTCGACGAAGCGCACACCGTCCTCGTCCAGGACGACGAGATCGGGGTAGCCATAGCGTGCATTTGCATAGTCCTGGCAAAACCGCCGCAGAATCTGCGCAATCGCTTTCGCATCGGCTCGATCGAGGAATGCGAACAGCGCGTCGACTACTGATCGACGCCAGCGGAATACACCATTGGGTGTGCCATAGAACTGCGTGCTCGTCTTCAGGATCCGCTTCTTCGTCGCGGCAAGGTCACCGAGGAACGCAAGCCGCGCCTCCACGCAGTCCTGGTTGTCTTCATAGAAAGTGCCATGGGTGAGCGCCGCCGGCAGCAGTTCGAATGGCGAATGCAGCGTCGCGTCTTCGCCGACGAACAATTCATCCCAAAAGAGCAGACCGAACAGCGTCCGCCAAAGCAGGTTTTCCGTGCGGAACGCCCGGTATCCAGCAGACTCGAAATGCTCGACAACAGCGCGTTCCGGCGAGCCGCTCTTCGATTCGTCAATGTCAATGATCTCCCCCTCACGCAGCATGTCGGTGAGACTCGAGGTGCGCTTCTTTTCGAACTTGCGCTCATAGAGATCCTGTGCGACGAGCCATTCTTCGTCGCTGCGTGGATCGTCGAGACAACGTTCCAGGTAGCGCCGCGCCGCGTCCCGGTCTTCCTGCGCAAGCATCAGCCGCATGGTGCGCTCACTGCACTGCGCCG
Source organism: Woeseiaceae bacterium (assembly GCA_041574455.1). Taxonomy (GTDB): domain Bacteria; phylum Pseudomonadota; class Gammaproteobacteria; order Steroidobacterales; family Woeseiaceae; genus UBA1847. Next base: position 33,634 of record JBFFOM010000011.1, read on the forward strand.
ATTCACCTTTGCCGTAGAGATGCAGCGCCGTGTCGGTCAGCTGCTTCTTCTCGGCAGCGCGCCCCAGTCTGTACGCGAGGTCGTCGCGCAGGGCCGCACTGCCCGGGAAGTTCGGCTCCGGCCACTCGTCGGCCTCGGTGCTCAACTGCTCCGTCTGCCAGGCATCGGCTTTCTCCGCGACGCGCAGGCGGGTTGCAAAGTAGTAATGCTCGAGCGCTTCAACGCGATCCTGGAAACGCGGTTCGTAGGACTCGCGAAAGGTCTGTGTGCGAACGAGGCCAAGGTCGCGCATCGTAAATTGCGACAGCCCTTCACGGATACGGCCGAAGTACAGGAACATCAGGTAGCGAACATCGTCATAGCGACGCTGTACCAGGATTCGCCGCGTATCGAGCGCGGCCATGAAATGCTCTGCCGGGAAGTGCTCGCGCACGAAGTCGAGCAATTCCGGCTTTTTCAAAGACCTGCCGATCCCGGCGAAGCGCGGCAAGACGACCGCGTACAGCTCGGCCCGGGTCAGGAAGCCGAGCACCTCGTCGAAATGCTGCGGCCCCGGTAACCCAATCCAGTGCGAGTCGGCCAGGGCCGAAAGCAGCGGCTCGTGATCGCCCAGTTCGGGATAGCGAAGGCGATTCCTGGCAAATACGCGCCCCTTGCGATTGACCAGGCGAACGTAGAGGCACTGCGCCACCCGCGGCAGGGCACGAAAGTCTTCGACGAACTGCGCATGTGTGTCTGCAAACGTGTGCGCATAGTGCCGCGCAACGAAGTCGAGCATCTCGAGGAAATGCTCGTGGTAGTAGAACGTCGGCAACGGGCGTCGCTGCTGGACCGGAACCCAGTTGGTCTGATCTAACGTCACTGCGAGAAACCGGCGGGCCGGGCGTCAGGGCGAACCGACATTGATCGATTCCAGCTCGAATCGTCGCTCCACCAGGGGTCTGAGCCAGGGGGCGAAGCGGCTGAGGTAGTAGATGCGGCGCGCGTGCTTGTCGGGAAATACGTGCAGGCGCTTGCGGCGAACACCGTCGATAATCCTCGCGACGACATCCGCCGGATCCGAGATCAGGTACGGTGGTACGCCCCGTTTGCGCTCGTAGCCGTACTGGGGCGACTCCAGGATGGGCGTCTGGCTGAAGCACGGGTAGACGTTGGTCACGTGCACGCCCGTATCTTTCAGATCGGAAGCGAGCGACTCGCCAAATCCGCGCAACCCGAATTTCGACGCGCTATAGAATGACATTCCCTTCGCGCCGACCCATCCGGCGATCGAGGAAATATTAACGATGTGGCCGCTGCCGCGCTCGATCATTCCCGGCGAGAACAGGCCGCAAAGTCGTATCGGGGCCAGCAGGTTGACCTGCATGAGCGACTCCCAGCGCTCCTGCGGCACATGGTCCGGTCGCCCGGCCACGGCGATGCCCGCGTTGTTTACAAGGATGTCCGGTACGACATCCAGGGAAGCACATGCCTCGCGGACCGCCTGGCATCCCTCTTTCGTTGCAAGATCGGCTACTGCGGAACCGATCAGGTTGGCGCCGGCTTCAGCGGCTATGCCCTGCAGCGCCTCGTCGTTGAGGTCAGTCAATATTACCCGCGCGCCTGCGGTGCAGAACTGGCGCACCATGTGTTGCCCGAAGCCACCGCAGGCACCGGTTATGAGGACTGTCTTGTTGGCTGGATCGGTCATAAATAGCGTCTTTGCAGGTGTCGTTGTATTAGCATAATGAATCTTTACGGCAAAACGCAGGACAGGATGAGAAGGTGCAGCCGTCATGATTCTCCAACAGTTGCAATGAAGAAGGACCTCGAGTGACCGACTCTCCTTACATCGTCGAAGTAACGACTGACAGTTTTGCCGAGGTCCTGCAGGCTTCGTTCCAGGTTCCCGTGCTCATGGACTTCTGGGCCGACTGGTGCCAACCGTGCCATGTGCTGATGCCCATACTCGCGAAACTGGCTGAAGACTACCGCGGCAAGTTCATCCTCGCCAAGCTGAATACCGAAGAGAACCGGGAGATTGCCGCGCAGTTCGGTATCAGGAGCATTCCGACCGTCAAGCTGTTCAAGGACGGCCAGATCGTGGACGAGTTCATGGGCGCCCTGCCGGAGCAGGGCGTACGGCAGTTCCTCGACAGGCACATCGTCGACGAGGAACAGCTCGCCGAGGCTCTGGCCCTCAAGCTGCAGGTCTTCGCAGACGAAATCGAAAACGCACCCGACACCGATGAACTCGAAGCACGACTCGCTGCCGATGACTCCGACCATCAAGCGCGTTACCTGCTCGCGATGCGCAAGGTGACCGCAGGCGATGTCGACACCGCACTGGAGCTGCTGCTTCAGCTCATGCAGAAGGATCGCGGTTTCGAGGACGATGCCGGTCGTCGCGCGCTTATCAAGGTGTTCGAGTTGCTCGGCGACGACCCGCGCGTAAGCCGGTATCGCCGTCGCATGACGAGCCTGTTGTACTGATCAACTGGAGCACTGGTCCGGGTTCGGTCCGGCATTCCCGTCCAGGACAATTGTTCGTAGCAGGTCTGCCAGTTCCTTGCGCTGTGTGGCGGACAGAACCCCAAGACTGTCGCGCGCGGCTTCGAGCCGGTAGGCGATCGCGTCGTCAATGGCTTTCCGGCCGCCGGACGTCAGCTCGACGATCACACTGCGGCGGTCGTGCTCGTCCGCTTCGCGCCGCACGAAACCGCGTTCCTCGAGGCGATCGATGCGATTCGTCATGGCCCCGGAACTGAGGTCCGTTTCCCGCGCCAGCCCCATCGCTGGCAGCGCATAGGGCTTGCCCTGGCGCCGCAGCGCTGACAGCACATCGTACTCCCACAACTCGAGCCCCAGCGGCTCGAGCGCATGTGTTGCCTGGCGGGAGAATCGGCGATACAGGGTCATCACACGAATGACGACACCGAGCGCCGCTGTGTCCAGTTCCGGCCATTCCTCGGACCACTGGTCGAGGATCTCGTCGATCGCGTCCTTGGTCATAATATCCATATGATATATTTTGATATAAAACTACTTGACATCAAAGTAGTTTCGCCGATACTTCGACTATGGCAGAGAAAAGAGACGCCCTCGCCCTGCGACTCCAGCTGGCCGAACGCATCGCCGGACTGCCGGGCATCCACACCGAAGAAGACACGACCCATACCCTACCATGGTACGTCGACGTCTATCTCCAGCCGCTGGTCATATCACTTCGCAAGCAGCGCCCCGCCATCTTGCTGTGCACCCTGACCCGCGACACGATCCGGATTCACGGCCTCAACGGCCACGACAGCGCTCTACTCGACATGCCACGAGATCCTGGCGAACTGGACGCGTGCTGGGATGCAATCCAGCGCATGTACAGTCGCCTGCTTGACGCCTCGGCCGCCAAGCCGCCCGTGCGTACTGCTCCACGGGCTAATCAACTGCCGAGATTTTCCCGTACTACCCTTCAGTAAGAGGAGAGAGAAATGCGCCAGAAATACGACGATCTCGATGAGTTCGATTTCGACGAGAGTGTGGCGATGCGACGCATGTTGGTCGAAATGCAGCGGGAGAAGGCCAGGATGGCCAGCCGACGCAAGCATGGCCCCCGTGACAAGGAGCATTGGGACGATTTCGACGATGATGACGACGACTACGAGGACTATGAAGATTACGAGGACTACGACGAGGACGAATTCGACAGTTACTCAGACGTAAGGACAGACCGTTAGAACCCGCAGGGGTAATTGGAGCAAGGGGGCGCCCTCGGGCGCCCCTTTTTTTGCCCGGCCCTTCCCGCGAGCGGGGTCCGCCGGCAACCCCCCTGGCCCGTCGTTACTGCCTGTCTATTCCTCGATCGCCGTCAGGCCAATCGCCAGCCGTCCACTGAAGTTCTGCTGAATTCGCTCCGGCAGCGGATGGAAGTGGATGGCCCGAATGTCGCGAATGATTCGCTCCATCGGGTGATCCCGGAAGAAGCCGCCACCGCCGACGATGTCCGAGGCCAGCTCGACAACCGCCTTGGCCGACTTCGCCGCTACCGACTTGCGCGTGAGCACCGCGTCGGTGATCGAGATGTCCGGTGTGAATGCCAGGTTGTCCACGACCCGGATCATGTCCTCATGCGCCAGGCGCGCCGTCGTCAGTTCGTTGTGCATGTCGCCAATCGCGGGCGCGGCGTGCGCTTTGCCGATTGACGCGTTGACCGCGAGCTCCGCGGCTTTCTCGGCCAGTCCCACGTAGGCGGAGACGATTACGGGTAACGCAATCGGCACAATGACATCCCACATGGGGTGCCACACGCCGACGGGTCGCCGTGCTACAACGGCCGCTGCCGGCACAAAGACATCCTGCATGACGATGTCGTTCGAGCCCGTACCGCGCATGCCGATCGTGTCCCAGTTCGCCTGGATCTCGATTCCGTCCGAAGCCATTGGCACCCCGAAGTGCAATACTTCCGGTCCGTCGTCACCGTCGAACACGGCACTGGTAACAAACAGGTCGGCGCCAGGGCTGCCGCTCACAAAGCGCTTGTGCGCGTTGACGATATAGCCGTCTTCCACCTCGATGGCCTCGCCGCTAGAGGCCAGCCAGTCGTTTGCGCCCGTGCCTGCTATCACGAGTTCGCCGGCCGCGATCCGGGTCAGTGCGCCCGTCGCCTGCGCATCGCCGCGCTCGTGCCTGAATACGTTCGCGAGGACCGGATGGCTGTGCATGGCGTAGGAAAGCGCCGTCGACGAACAGTGCCTGCCCAGTGCGCGCACGATGGCGCACACGTCTGCATGGGTCGCACCGCCGCCACCAAGTTCTGTGGGGATCGCCGCCGAGAACAGGCCCGCCTTCTTCATCTCGGCGTAGTTCTCCGCGACAAACGTTCCCTCGGCATCGTGCTTCGCCGCGCGTTTGGCGAACTGCGGCCCGAGGTCTCGCGCCACTTCCACCCAATCCCGCTGCTTCATTGTTACTGTCTCCGCTGCTGCACTCATTGTTCTCTCCTCAATTCAGGGTTACCGGCCGGCCGTAATCGCGACCGGTGTACAAAAGGGGTGTCTCCTCGCCCGGGCATGCGGCGATGACCTCGCCGACGAAGACCGTGTGACTGCCAAAGCTCATCGCTGACGACAGGCGGCATTCGAACCAGGCCGTCGCCCGCCGGAGCCGGGGCGACGAGCCGCTCGTATCCCACGAGGCCGGATCGAAGGTATAGGCGCCCTCGGTACGCCCGGCAAAGTGATTGGCCATTACCTTCTGACTCGCTGCCAGCACATTGATCGAGAAGCGGCCGTTGCCGCGGATGGCGTCGTGCGGCAGCACGTCGCGGTTGACGCACACGAGGAGCATCGGCGGGCTGGCCGACACGGATGTCATGGAGCTCACCGTCAGACCGAAGCGGCCGTGTGGACCGTCGGTCGTGACGATGCTGACACCATTGACCGCGCGACTCATCGAGTCGATGAAATCCTCCGGCCTGCAACCGGGTGCGAATAGTGTTTCGACGCTGGCAACCATCGCTAACTCCTTGATAATTAGTCGCTTGTTGTCCAATGGTGGCCAGAATCGCACGTCGACCGATTTCCCTCTAGTACAAGATTTGTACCTGTCGTCTATACTGCGGGCATGCAGGGATACGGTCAGTTTTGTCCGGTAGCCAAGGCCACCGAGGTTCTCGGCGAGCGCTGGACGCCGCTGATCATTCGTGAGTTGCTGGTCGATTCACAGAGTTTCAATAACCTTCGCAAAGGCGTGCCACTGATGTCGCCGTCGTTGCTGTCGAGCCGCCTGAAGACACTTGAGGCCGCCGGCGTCATCTCTCGTGAGAAGACCGGCCGCGGCGTCATTTACTCGCTCACGAGTGCCGGCGAAGAACTCAGGCCCATCATCGAGGAGCTCGGTGTGTGGGGCCAGCGCTGGGCGCGCAGTGACATGAGCAAGAAGGACCTCGACCCGTCGCTCCTGATGTGGGACATGCATCGCAACATCGACACCTCGTATTTTGGCGAGGAGCGCAAGGTACTGCGTTTCGAGTACTACGATTACGCGCCCAAGATGCGCCTGTGGTGGCTCGTGGTCACCGGTGGTGAAGTCGACATCTGCCTCAAGGACCCGGGGCACGAGGTCGACCTCTTTATAAGGTGTCCCCTCGAGACGATGACCCGCATCTGGGTGGGCGACCTGACCGTGACGCGCGCAAAGCGGGAAGGCGCACTGGAAGTCCGCGGCAATTCCGAACTCAACCGCAAGATGACGGCCTGGATTGGCTGTAGCCAGCTTGCGGGCATCAAGCCAGCGAAGCACAAGTAATACAAGAGTTCTACTCGTTGTCGTCGCGCCGATCGCTCAATCTGCCCGGCGTTGATCAATTGGAGACGTTGGGATCTGTCGCAAGTTCGGCCGACTCCCAGGCGCTCGTTGCATGACCACCGGAGCGGCCGCACACCAGCAGCGGTCGCTTCAACGCGTCAGCGACTTTCATAAATTCCGTAGCAGTCTTACTGTCGACCTTTCTCGTCTCGACAGGAAAGTAGGCGAAAGCGATGCCATGCTCGTCGGCCGCCTTCGCGAGGGTTGCGGACGACGGCTGTCCCGGGGACTCACCATCCGGACGGATGTACATGATGCTGCAAACGTTCTGCTTGGCCAGCAGAGTCAGATCAGTCTCGAATAACGGCCCGGATCCCCAGACCTGCGGGGCCAGTTCGAGCACCCTCATTTGCAGGTAGTCCTGTTTCATCGCGATCTACCAGGCGTAAGGTAAAGGGGCTTCGCCGCCGGGACCGGGAAAGATCTCGTCCAGCTTGTCGAGCGTTTCCTGGTCGAGTTCGATTGAGGCAGCGCGGACCGCACTTTCGAGTTGCTCGACCGTCCTTGGCCCAATGATCGGTGCCGTAACGACCGGGTTGTGCAGCAGCCACGCGATCGCAACTTCACCTGGCGGATGGCCGAGATCGCGGCACAGACTCTCGTACTTCTCGAGCTGCTCGCGCTTTTCCTCAACCCGCCGTACGAATTCGTCACTGGTGCGACGGCCTGATCCGAACTTTTCAAGTGCTCCACCGAGCAGGCCGCCGCCGAGCGGGCTCCACGGGATCAGGCCCAGTCCATAGTGACGGCATGCCGGGACGACCTCCAGTTCGATCGTGCGGTTATTGAGGTGATAGTGGCTTTGCTCGCTGACCAGGCCCATGAAGCCGCGCCTCGAGGCTTCCTGGCACGCCGTCGCGATGTCCCAGCCCGCGAAGTTGCTGGAGCCAACGTAGACGACCTTGCCCTGCTTGATCAGCGTATCGAAGCTCTGCCAGGTTTCGTCCCACGGGCATGCCCGATCGATATGGTGCATCTGGTAGAGGTCGATCCAGTCGGTCTGCAGTCGCTTCAGGCTGCCCTCGCAGTGCTTGCGGATTTTGTACGCACTGAGGCTGGTGCCGTCACTGTTCACTTCGGGCAGGTTGGCCTTGCGATCGACCGGGTTGTAGACCTTGGTAGCAAGCACGATGGCGTCGCGCCGCCCGCCACCCTGCGCCAGCCACCGCCCGATAATCTCCTCGGTGTGTCCGCGCTCCACAGTCCAGCCGTAAACATCGGCAGTGTCGAAGAAATTGATCCCGAGCTCCAGCGCCCGGTCCATGATCTTGAAGCTGTCCTTTTCCGGCGTGTGCCAGCCGAAATTCATCGTGCCGAGACAAATGTTGCTGACCAGCACGCCATGTTTGCCGAGCCGTTTGTTCTGTACTGCCATGCGTTCCTCTCCAGCTCTCCGCCGGCACCTTACTGCGTGTCTGTTATGCGCACGGGCGCGCGGACCGCGAAGATGCAGTCTATCGTACTCGTTGCCGGGGGAACTTCCTACCGGGGCGATGCGCCCAGCATGCGTTCGTGAGACGAGGGGTCTTCACAGGACGTATATGGCAATTCACTGCGCTGCTGGAGCGGAGAAATGACTCCGCCACTCTTCTCCAGGGTAAGCGTTACGCTGTCACGCGGGGTCAGACGGACCTGGGCCTCGACGGGCGGCGAACTGTGCAGCTGCACGCGGTAGTCGCCCTCGGGCAGCAGCATTACGTCGGAGGAACCGAGCGAGCCGCCTGCGACTTCGATGTTGCCGCGATACACACTGAATGAAGTAGCAACCGTTTGCGCCAGTGCAGCCTTCAGCTCCTCGGCCGTGCTGGCGGTGACGTAGCGTCCGCCCGATGCGTTTGCGATCGCCCGCAGGCTCGCTGCGTCTTGATCGGTGCCGAAGCCGAAACCAATCAGGTGCACAGTGACACCCTGCTGGCGCAGCGCGTACGCGGCAGTCACAGGATCACCGCCACAGCTCTCAAGACCGTCGGTGACCATGACGATGACGCGGTCGCTGCGAATCGATTCAAAATCGCGCGCCGCCTGGTTAAGTGCATAAGCGATCGGCGTCTGGCCGGTGGGGCGTAAACCTGCGATCGCGTACCGCACGTACTCGCGGTTGCGTTCGCCGAACGGCACAAGCAGGCTCGAGTCGGCGCAGTTGTTCTGTTTCCTGTCGCTCGTGCTGCCGTACGCACGGAGCGCCAGGTCGACATCGCCAGGGAGCCAGTACGACAGTTCCTCGAGCGTCGTCTTGGCGATTTCCATCTTCGACACGCCGTTGATCTGTCCCCACATACTCCCGGAAGCATCGACGACGATTTGGACGGCACGATCGTTGAGCGATGGGACCAGCTGGCCATTGTTCCTGGCCACGACTTCGAGTGCCGCGCAGCTCGTGTCGCGCACATTGACGACGATCTCTGTTGCCTTCGTATCACCGTCGAGGCTCGTGGCAAAAGCGACAATACGGTTCTCGCCCGTCGTCACCGGAACGCTGCCGGCAAACGTGCCGCCGGCGAGCCGCGTTGCAACCGGTACCGCGCCATTCACGCTGAGCGTGACGCTGTCGACGCCCGTCGTACGCAGGTTCAGGAATGCCTCGGGGAGCTTGGCCGGGTCAGCCACGCGCAGGAAACTGCCGCCGGTCGCCCAGGCGATCGTGTCGAGAATCTTGGTGCCCGAGCTGCTCTTACCGAGCATCAGGGTCTGGATGGTCACCCCCTGCATGGTCGCCTGCACAGCGGCATCGTACGCTTTGTTTCTATTCGACATGCCGTCGGTGAACAGCATGATGACGCGCGACGAGCCGGGGCGGCCGTTGCGCTTGAGTTCGGCGAGTGCCGCATTGATGCCTGCGGCGAGGTTGGTGCTGCCCGAGCGCGGCAGCGTCCTGAGCGCATTGATGACGCTCTCGCGATCGGAGGTCATGGGCTGGGCGAGATCGCTCTTGTTGTCGAAACTGACGACACCGATCTTGATGTCGCTTTTCGGCGAGAGGTTGTCGACGAGGCCCACGGCGCCCGCCGCGCGGAAGTCCTGCGGATCGCTGCTGCGCAGGCTTTGCGACGTGTCCATGACAAACATGATGTCGAGGTATTGCACGCCGCCGATTGCGGACGCGATGCCTTCGACATCGACCATCGTCGAGCCGTCTTCGACGGTGTAACCGTGCGATGGCGACTGGATATCGACCTGCAGGCTGCGCTCGGCGTCAGCCGCCTCCTGTGCGTGAACGCTGGCGCCACAAAGAAGCACCAGCACCAATATATAGAGTGCGTTTCTCATGGAAACACCTGTAGCTACAATGCCTTGCAGCAGGATAAGTGCCCCAGCAGACATAATCCGGGACACAGCGCACAGTTTGGGCTGTTGCCCGCCTCCTTTGTTACCATTCGGCGCACTCGCCAGACACCTTGAAGGCCCATCGCATGAACTCAGCACACCGACTTTTCCTTGCATCGCTTTGCCTGCTGCTTGGCGCGTGCGGCGCAGGATACGAGGGAGAATCACCCGCCCCCACCTGGCAGGTGGACTTCTTCGACGACTTCGATTCCTTCAATGAGGACAACTGGCAGGACCAGCTGCTGTGGGTCAATAACGAGGACCAGTGCTACGTGCCGGACGGCGCTTTCAATACGCGCGAAGTCAGCGACGGGACGCTGAAACTGCGCGTCATCAACGTCGGCGACCCGCGCTCGTGCGACAACCTGAGCAAGCACGGCGACCAGCACCCCGACACGCCCTATATGGCAGGCCGTATCGCGTCAAAGAACCGCAAGGAGTTCGTGCAGGGACGCTGGACGGCCCGGTTACGCGTACCCGGCACCGGCCAGGACGGCATGTTCCCGGCCTGGTGGCTGCTCGGTGCGCGCAACAATGAGCCGCCCGTCCAGGAAGAAGACGAAAACGTCTGCTGGCCAATGCCCGGTTCGGGCGAGATCGATATCTTCGAGCATCACAGTGCCGGGGGACCGGAACATTACGTTGCGCGCGTGATCGACAACCTGGGCAACTGCGATGGCGGCGACTGGCAGACCAGCCAGGCAGGACTGAAGGCTGACCTGGCCGAGTTCCATGAGTACTCCGTCGAATGGCAGGGCGAGGATCTCGTCTTCGGGCGCGACGGCGCAGCGGTCTTCCGCCTCGAAGGCCGCGCGGCGGATTTCCAGGAGCCGTTGTTCGCCATCCTGAACTTCGCGAAGATCAACGATGCACCCATGGAAGGCGAATGGGTCATGGAAGTCGACTGGGTCCGGCACGAGACCCTCGTAGAGAAACCCTAGTTCCGAACCACCTGCGCCCTGGCCATCGCAAACAGCTGCCAGTACGGCGGCTCGTAATCGTGCTCGGCCCTGAACGCGGCAATATCCTCCAGGACCGCGGCCTTGATGGCGCGGTGCTGGTCGTCGAGCCACTGGGAACGCAGCGCCGTCGTCGCGCTCATGCCCTCGGGAACGGGACCGTGGCGACCAGACACGTTGAGTAACAGGCTCCAGGCTTTCAGGACCCGCGCGACTGGCAGGTACCAGTAGTCGTATTCGATTGCATTGCCGAGCTCCGCGCCTTCGAGCATCGCGTCGATAACGGCATTGTCGACGCGATCGTCGAACAGCGCTTCCCTGTCGCGCCACTCGGCCACGACCGACACCTTGGGATCGTATTCGAGATCCGACGGCCCATGCGTCTCGAACTGCTCGACGCCAAGCGCCGACAGCCACGCGGTCGTCCCTTTCGACGACATGGTCGTCTGCCCCTCCCACAGATTGACGCCGAGATCTGCATAGGGTGCGGAGGCAACTTCCGAACAGAACTTCTTGCTGGGTTCCGTGTAGTGCATTGCGAAGTCATATGGAATGTGACGCTCACGCGCCTCGGCGAGGGCCGCGGTCGCGGCACGATGCGGTAGTAACGGGTCGACCCGCACCTCCTGTGCGGAATCGTCGAGCCTCAGCACCATGATGCGCAGCTTTTTATCTGCGAGGTACTGCTCGATGTTCGCAACTGCCACCCCGATTTCAATGTGCGCCTCGATCACGCTGACTTCCTGCTGCTCCGAAACATGTACCAGCGCAATGTGCGAGAAGTTGCCGGGATAGTCGTTGCCGCGGGCGATCAACGCACTGACCGGGGCACCGCCGCGCGATACGAGGATGTCGCCACTGTGAATGCGCAGACCGTTGACGACGACGGACGGCGTCTTGGACGGAACGTCGGTGACACGAATCAGATCAGGCACATCGTCGAGACGCTGTTGAAGCAGGATTTCCTCAACGGCCATGCGCGCACCGTACAGCAGGCGGTAGACCCGCTCGCGGGTGGTGGCGTCACCGATATTCCAGTTTCGGCTGTTGCGCTTCAGGGCGGTACGCAAGCGATTAACGAGTTCGAGCATGGAGCCGATACGTTTCGGGCATGCCGCCAGCATGGGTGCAACCGCGAAGAGATTGTTTTCAAGCGCGTCGAAACGTTGAGCAGAAGCCTGGCGAGCACCCGCTTCGAGCCACTCGACGTCCAGGGCCAGTGCGCCCAGCCTGGAATCGATGCGCTCGCGAACGCTGTCGCAGCCGGCCTCGCGTGTCGCATTGAATTCGGCTTCGAGCGCACTCCAGACGTCGTCCTGGTCCCAGACAAAGGGCTTTGCATCGGCCGGTGGCAGAACAGACGGAGCTCCCGGCGGAACGAACAGGCCCCCGAGAAGGCCAAGAATCACGACACCGATGAGCAGCTTCTTCATGTGGCGTCACTATAACAGTACAGGTTTCACCCGGGGTCGGTCCGGGCTCCCAAAGATAACGGAAAGTTCTTACTATCCCGCCGCAAAATCCTGCGCTATTGTGGGTGGCGACCAGTCGATAATCATGAGGGTGCACCATGAAATCGAACATACTTTGGCTTGCCTCTTTCGCCCTGGTCCTGGCGGCGTGCGGCAAGCAGGAACCCGCCGATCCCCAGCAACCGGACGCCACGGCAGCCCCTGCGGCCAGCGTGGCGGACGAGCCAGCCCCGGCACCGATATTTGGCGAGGAGTTAACGGCACACATGCATATGCATGCCGACCAGCTCGATGAACTGATGTTTGCACTCGCAGACGGTGACCTTGTGGGCGCTATGACGCCTGCTTACTGGCTGTCACGCCACGATGATGTCGAAGGCATTCCGGAAGAATGGCAGCAGCACGTCACGGGAATGCGCGAGGCTGCGCTCAAGGTCGAGTCGACGAATGATCTGGAAACAGCACGGGCCGCGGCAGAGGAAATCTCGACGCACTGCCAGGCCTGCCACGCTGCCGCGGGAGTCGATCAGGCCGGCTTGTAGCGAGACCCTGCTGCTAGGCCGATTCTGCATACGTCGTCGTCCGGTAGCGCTGAAACTCCATGTGCTCGGACCAGTAATCCTCGGCCAGGCCGCACTTCTTCCTGAGCGCGTTCAGAAACGCGTGCGGCTCCGGCAGCTGCTCCCAGACCTTGGGCAGGAATGTCGCGCGTTGCCCTTTTGCGACGATGACGAGTCCGTCCGTTCCCGGCACCAGCTGATCGAGCAGGTCCGGTTCGTCGGCGACCGTCATCGGCTCGAGCGATGACAGCACGGAAACTTCGAGGGTGATGACTTCAAGCTCGGGCTCGCGCACCGGGTTGAAACGCGGGTCCTTGAATGCCGCCTTGAATGCCGAGCGCACGACATCTTCTGCCAGCGGGTGGATGGCCACAAGCATGCCGCAGCAGCCGCGCAGCTCCTTCTCGATGCGCAGGGTCGTGAACGTTGCGGCCGGTTCCATAAGTGACGGGTGCAGCTCCTGACGATTGACAGGCAAGGGTTCCCGGTGAACGAGTCCGTACTCGATCGAGCGCCGCGCAAGCTGCAAGAGCTCCTCGCCGGCAAGTACCTGTTGCTCAGCTGAGCGCATAGGCGCCGTACCCGACCACCCGGAATTTGTCGCCCGAGGTATCGCCCGAGTTGCGGACATCGAGCGTGCGCACGTTGAGCCCCTTCGCTTTCGCAGTGAGCATGAGGCCGTTCAGCGCATAGGCCCCGCAGGCTTCCTCACCATGCAGGCTCGTCTCGCGACCCTCGATGCGGGCAGTGGTGCTTGCATCGATGCTGCGCGCCTCGCTGTAAGCATGAAAGTGCGACAGGTCGGAACTCACGAGGATCAGCGTTTCGTCCTCGCCCCAGAGTGCATCGAGCACGGCATCGACGTGGCGCGCCGTGCAGGTGCCCACGACGATGGGTACGAGCAGGAAGTCGTCGAGCATGACCTGCAGGAACGGCAGATGCACCTCGAGGCTGTGTTCCTCGGCATGGGCCTCATCGGAGACTTGCATGCCGGGCAGTTCGAGTATCTGCTCGATTGCAGCCTTGTCGATCGGTACGTCGCCAAGCGGGGTGGTAAACGCCTCGACGGACGGCACCGCCATACCCTTCAGGGGAACCCGGTGCGCCGGGCCGAGCAATACGACCCGGTCGATGCGCGAGCGGCGGCTTTCGAGCTGACGATAGGCAAAAGCGGCCGTGGGGCCTGAATACTGGTAGCCGGCGTGTGGCGCGATGATGGCCTTGGCGTCGCCGTTCCCGGGCGGCGCCGCGGCGAGGAGGTCGGCGACCGTCTTCCTGAGTACCGCCGTCTCAGCCGGGTAGAAAAACCCGGCAACTGCTGCTGGCCGAGTGTTCATAGTCTTGGTAATTGGGGTATAAACTCCATATCTCAAGGATGCAAGAAACCGTCGTCAGCACCAAGTACTGGCACCGCGAGACGGACGGACGCCTGCAATGCGACCTCTGCCCGCGGCACTGCCGCCTGCGCGAAGGCCAGCGCGGCCTCTGCTATGTGCGCCAGCGCCTCGACGATGAGATCAAGCTCGTCACCTACGGCCGCTCGTCGGGGTTCTGTGTCGACCCGATCGAGAAAAAACCGCTCAATCACTTCTTCCCGGGCAGCAGCGTGCTGTCGTTCGGCACGGCCGGCTGCAACCTCGCCTGCAAGTTCTGCCAGAACTGGGATATGAGCAAATCGCGGGAGATGGACACGCTCGCCGACAGCGCGAGCCCGGAGCGTCTCGCCGAAGTTGCACAGGAACTCGGCTGCAGGAGCATCGCCTACACCTACAACGACCCGATCATCTTCCACGAGTACGCGATCGACGTCGCCGAGGCCTGCAGGGCGAAAGGCATCAAATCCGTGGCCGTCACGGCCGGCTACATCGACCCCGAACCGAGAATCGAGTTCTTCCAGGCGATGGATGCCACCAACGTTGACCTCAAGGCTTTCACCGACCGCTTCTATCACAAGATCTGCGGCGGGCACCTCGAGCCCGTGCTGGAGACGCTCGAGTACATCCACCACGAGACCGACGCCTGGCTGGAAACCACCACCCTGCTGATCCCGGGCCAGAACGACTCCGACGAGGAGCTCGACAAGATGACACGGTGGGTCGTCGAGCACCTGGGAAACGACGTGCCGATGCACTTCTCGGCCTTTCACCCCGACTGGAAGATGCTCGACATCCCGAGGACCCCACCCGCAACACTGAGCCGTGCACGCAAGATTGCCATGCAGAACGGCGTGAACTTCGCCTACACGGGCAACGTGCATGACAGTGACGGCGGCAGCAGCTGGTGCCCGGGTTGCCAGGCACTCGTCATCGAACGAGACTGGTATGAACTTGGCAAGTGGGGGCTGGACGAGAATGGTGCGTGCAGGAATTGTGGGACGGCGATCCCGGGGTTTTTTGATGCCACGCCGGGGCACTTCGGCGCCCGGCGAGTGCCGGTGAGGCTGGGAGCTTAGAGATGTCTTTATTGGGCAACCTCATCTTCTTCGTGTTCGGCGGGTTCATCATCTTTTTCGGCTACGTGCTCGGCGGGATCATCCTCTGCATCACGATTGTCGGCATCCCGTTCGGCTTTCAGTGCTTCAAGCTGGCGGGCGGCGTGCTCGCGCCGTTCGGGCGGGACGTGTTTGAGACGGAGCCGCCCGGGGGACCACTGTCACTGATTCTCAATATCATCTGGATCATCCTGCCCGGCCTCGAACTCGCCATCATGCACCTGCTGCTGGCCCTGTTCTTTACGATCACGATCGTCGGGTTCCCGCTCGCGGTGCAGCACATGAAACTGGTGAAGGTGGCGCTACTGCCGTTCGGCCACGTGATGCGGGAGGTCGGCTGATTTGGCAGCTACTTGCGACGAACCGCAAAGTCACTGAAAACCGCTCTTCGAGGAACTGAAGCGTCGTGATGTCATACGCGTCGGTGCCGGAAAACTAGACAGTCGAAGCGCGCTCCAGCGGCTATAATAGTCCTGCACCATCATCGCCCGGTACTTCTTCGATATCGGCGCAAAAAAGAACAGCAAAACAGATGGTTAACATAATAAGGATACGATCATGACGGAGCCCGTCCGCGGCCGTTTCGGCTTCTCCATTTCCCGGTTCTTTTTCTTCGTCCTCACACTCGTCGCTTTGCCCGTGTACGCGCAGGTCGTGGCGTCAGACATGGTGAACAGTTCGAACCAGAATCTCCTGAGTTTCACCAATCCCTACAACGGCGCTTTTTCATCCGCCGGCGACGGCTTCCAGAAGTATCAGCGAGGTGTGTCAGCGACGATCCCGTTTTCGGTGCTCGACGACAGCCTGGTGACGTTCCCGGGCGATACGCTCGGCATCATTGACGATACGAACCTCGACGAGTTCTTCGGTGTCACGGATACCGAGAACCCGCAGAATTCGGGCCCGGTCACTGCCACCTGGGTCTTCGACATCACGGGTGCGACCGCTCTTGTCTTGTCGATCGACATGGGCGCCATGGGCGACTTTGAGTCGAGCGACACGTTCACCTGGACGTACAGTATCGACGGCGGACCGACGAGGACGGCGTTTGCCGGGGTCACCGACGAAGCGGCCTCGAGTAACTACACGCTTGCGGGTGGATATGCGACAACACTGAACGACCCGATGACGGTACAGGGTCAGATCCTTACCAACGTCCTCCAGACCTTCAGCGCCCCGCTCGTGGGATCCGGCGCACAACTGACCCTCACGCTGACCGCAGAGACCAATGGCGGCACTGAGGCATTTGCCTTCCAGAACATCGTTATCGAGCAAGGCGACCTGCTGGACCGGGCACTCGCGTACGACATGGTTGAAAGCAACGACCAGCGTCTCAACAGCTTCGTGAACCCGTTTAACGGTGCGTTTTCGTCGTCTGCTGACGGTTTCCAGAAGTACCGGCGCGGCGTGTCGTCGACGATCCCGTTTGCCATACTCGATGACACCCTGCTCTCCTTCCCGCCGGACACGCAGGGCATTATCGACGACAACAACCTCGATGAGTTCTTTGGCGCGGCGGATACCGTGAACTCCCAGAACTCGGACCCGGTCACGGCAACCTGGTCG
Source organism: Woeseiaceae bacterium (assembly GCA_041574455.1). GTDB lineage: Bacteria > Pseudomonadota > Gammaproteobacteria > Steroidobacterales > Woeseiaceae > UBA1847. The sequence goes on from JBFFOM010000011.1 coordinate 50,345, forward strand.
TTCGATATCTCGGGCGGCACGGGCCTCGGCCTCGCGATCGACATGGGCGCGATGGGCGATTTTGAATCCAGCGACTGGTTCACCTGGGAATACAGCGTCGACGGTGGCCCGGTCATGACGGCCTTCGCAAGCAGCGTTGACGAAGCCGGCGCCAATACCTACGTACTGGCGAGTGGCACAGCGGTAAACCTGAATGACCCGATGCTGATGCAGGGCACGGTGCTGACCAACGTCCTGACACGATTCATGGCGCCGATCACAGGCACCGGCAATGAGCTCGTGCTCACGCTGACTGCGACAACGAATGGCGGCGGCGAAGCGTTCGCGTTCCAGAACATCATCATCGCCAACGATGTCTTCGACGAGCCGGAGCCGCCGCCCGTCCTCGAGATCTTCGAGATCCAGGGCAACGGCTCGGCCAGCCCTTACGACGGCGAGATCGTGGAGTCGCTTGACAACGTCGTCACGGCGCTCGCGCCGAACGGCTTCTTCATGCAGACGCCGGATTACCGCAGCGACCTCGATGTCGATACGTCCGACGGTATCTTCGTGTTCACAGGCGGCGCACCGACAGTCGCCGTCGGTGACGTGGTCGATGTCGTCGGCACCGTCGACGAGTTCTTCGGTCTGACCGAGTTCGACGACGACACGGTCGTAACCATCGACAGCAACGGCCACCCGCTGCCGCCTGCGGTTGTCTTCGACGCGACGACACCGTCGCCCGACCCGGCCAGCCCGAGCTGCGCGATCGAGTTCGAGTGTTATGAGAACATGCTGATCCAGGTCGAGAACGGCACGGTGACGGGGCCGAACCAGCGCTTCAGCTCCGACATCACGGCCGAGGTGCACATCACGGCTGCCAGCACGCGGACGTTCCGTGAACCCGGCGTGGAGTTCCCCGGCCTCGGCATGCCGCCGATCCCGACCTGGGACGGTAACCCCGAAGTCTTCGAGCTCGACCCGAACAAGCTCGGCCTGCCGAACCAGCAGATCCCGGCGGGCTCGCACTTCAGCGCAACCGGCGTGCTCGGCTTCGAGTTCGGCGGCTATGAACTCTGGCCGTCGAGCCTATCGGTCGATGCGGCGCCGCTCGTGGTACCGGTGCGTGCCAGGAACCGTGCCGAGTTCACGGTCGGCAGCCTGAACGTGTTCCGGCTGTTCGACGATGTTGACGATCCCTCCGACACGACCTCCCAGGGCAGCGACCGTGACGACGCGGTGGTTTCAGCAGCCGAGTACGATCTTCGCCGCGCCAAGCTCGCCGACTATGTTGTCAACGTGCTGGATGCGCCCGACATTCTCGCGATCCAGGAAGTCGAGAAGCTCGAAGTACTCGAGGATCTCGCGGCCGAGATCGCCACGCTTGATGGCGCGCTCGTGTACTCGGCATATCTCGAAGAAGGTAATGACGTCGGCACGATCGACGTTGGCTTCCTCGTCAGGGATTCCGTCGAAGTTGATGCGGTTACGCAGCTCGGCAAGGACGAGATTCTCGACTTTGACGGTTCGCTGCTAAATGACCGTCCACCGTTATTGCTCGAAGGTCGTGTCACCGAGGGTGGCTCGAACTTCCCGGCAGCAGTCATCGTCGTGCACAACCGGTCGCTTGGCAGCATCGACTCTCCGTCAAGCGGTGAACGCGTGCGGGCGAAGCGCCTTGCCCAGGCGGTGTCGCTCGCCGAGAAGATTCAGGCCATGCAGGATGCCGACCCGGACGTGCAGCTCGTCGTGACCGGCGACTTCAACGCGTTCGAGTTCAGTGACGGCTACGTTGACGTGCTCGGCGTTATCACGGGCAACATCGACCCGGCACTGGCCCTGCTGCCCGGACCCGACCTGGTCGAACCCGACCTGGTGAACCACTCGGCCGCCATCGATCCGATGGAGCGCTATTCGTTCATCTTCCGTGGCAGTGCACAGTTACTCGATCATGCGCTGACGAGCATGGCACTCGACATGTCGTTCCGCGGCCTCGAGTACGGTCGCGGCAATGCCGACGCGGCCTTCGACCTGATCAACACGGACGGCACGCCGGCGCGGTCATCCGATCACGACGGCCTGGTCCTGTACCTGACGCGTGACCGAGATGACGACGGTGTGTTCGACAGCCTCGACGTTTGTCCGGCCACGTCGATCCCGGAAGCGGTGCCTGCTGACGATCTCGGCACCAATCGCTGGGCACTGACCGATGACGACTTCGACTTCGATACCAGTGCACCGAACGGCAATGGTAACGGGGCGTCGTTCTCGACCAGCGATACGCATGGCTGCTCCTGCGAGCAGGTCATTGCCGGGCTCGGGCTCGGCAAAGGACACGCGAAGTTCGGATGCAGTAAAGGCGTGCTCGAGACCTGGTCCCGCAAGAACGGGCCTTAGGTGCTGCATGCGGTTTTTCTGGCGTCTGGCGATAGCACCTGCATGTGCGCAGGATCAGCTGTCATCCGGGCCGGATGCCAGATGAACCGCGCCAGCAACAACTCTACAGGGTTCCAATGGCTTAGCGCGGCCTGTCGATAGGGGCTTGTACGAAGCCCCACATGATGCTGCGACTATCGGCGACTGAAGTTGTAGGTCACCTTCGTACCATCAACGGCAACGACCTTGCGTTTCTTCAGCTTGTTGACGAATGTGTCCATTTCGTCGGCTGCGAGCTTCTTGTCGACCAGGTGATTGATCGTATTCTTCAGCGTCGATAATTTGCGCGGCCGGCTCTTGCCGCGTGCCCGCAGGTTTTCGATTACCGCATCCAGCTGCTCATCGGTGCCGCGCGACGCCGGGATACGCAACTCCGGAATCTCGGCGACATCGACCCTGCGCGACACAACCACGTTCCTGGATGTCAGGTGCCTGACCAGTGGATCGAAACCCTTGTCCTTGCTGATCACGTAAATCGTTGCTTTTGGCGTCTTGGCCACCAGCTCACCAAGGTAATACGCGATGTGGAAATCCAGCGCATTCTTGCCGGTCCCGGCGATTTTCACGTACGAGGCATTTTCACCGAGCGCCTGCATGGCATCTGCAAGGTCGAAGGGCACCTTCGTCTGTTGTGCCCCGACAAAGACGAAGACGCGAAAGGGATGCCTGGCGAGTAACTCCAGGTTTCTTGGCTGGACGTTTTCGAAGTCGACGAGGACGTATTTGGTTGAAGTCATTGTCATTCGCAATTGGAAGCCATCAACCTTCCGCCTTGGCGAGCGTGATGGCAAGTATTTCTCCGAGCCTCCTGTTGATGCGGCGCAACTCCTCGTGGAAGTCGCGGCGCGCCTCGGCACGATTGGCCGCCAGCAGCCCCCGGTACTCTGCCAGCCGCAACCCGGTTTCGTAGAGCGTCTTCGAGATCGACTCGGCCGATACGACGCGCCCCTGCAACAGCTGCTGCTTGCCGGTCTTGAGGCACCGCGACAGAAGAGCGGCCCGGTCCTCCACGGCATCGTCGCCCGCCTCCGCAAGCACGCTGGCAACGACCCGGTAGGCCTCGACGAAGGACCGCAGCACGCCGTGTGAAACAAGTAACCGGACGTCGCTCAACAGTCCAGTCTTGTCGTGCTGCAAGGCCTCTTCCCAGTCGCCAAATCGGTCACGCGCCCGTTGCTCGACTTCCGCCTGGAAGTCAGCCGTCCGTGGCATATAGAACTCGAACTTGAAGAGCTCCCGAAGCTCCCGAACCGTTGTCTGAAAGGCGGCAAGCGGTTCCTCGGCATTGACGGCCTCCAGAAGGGCGATCTCGACGAACGCGTCGAGAATGAAGTAGTGGATGGCGGTGTTGCGGTAGTACGCGGCGTTCAGGTGCTGGTCCGGGCTAATCGCGTACAGGCGCTCCGTACCCTCGTCCAGGTAGTCGACGATCCCGGTCTGGTGCAGTTCTTCGAGCGTCGCCTGCAGCGTATCTGCATCCCTGAAGTTCGAGCGCCCGACGATCTCCAGGTGCCGATGCCTGATCAGGCTTGCACCGGCGCGGGCCAGCGACTGGATCTCCGAAAGGCTCTGGGCGCGATTGCCGCCGGCAAGCAGGATCACGGTGACGATAGCCGTCGCCGTGATCGGCGTTGCCGCGTTCATGCGCACCGCAACCTCGAACGCGAGAGTTGGCACAAGTATCCGTTTTTGCTGATCGTCGATGCCGGCTTCGAGCTGGTCCGGGGTAACGAGATCCCGGATCGTCAGCCCTGCGCCAAAACGCACGTGAATCCGACCGCGCGACCGCCCACGCCGCAGGAACCGTACCGGCCAGGTAAAGCTCTCCGGCCGCTTCCGCTGCCCGCGTTGCTCGATCGAGTAATCCTCGACCTCCGTGATCTGGTCGTAGGCGACGCTGACTGGGATGAACGTCAGGTCGTGGAGCCCGGTTCTCAGGATCGAATCCACGACGTAACTGAACAGGCCGAAACGAGGTGCAAGCAGCTTGCCGGTGCGCGAGCGCGTACCTTCCAGTGCCCACAACAGCGAAAAGCGTTTCTCAATCAGGTAGTCGATGTAGCGACGGAACGTCGCCTTGTAGATCTCGTTGTCCTGGAACGAGCGCCGCAGGAAAATGATGCCCGCGCGGCGGGCCAGTGCGCCGAGGCCGGGCTTGTCCAGGTTGATGCCGCCAAAGGTGAGCGGCAGAGGCAGGTCGGCATCGAACAGCACCAGGGACAGTGCCATCGTGTCGAGCATCGACTTGTGGCTGATCAGGAACACCACGGGACGATCCGCCAGCGTCTCTTTTACCCGCTCGAGCTGGGCGTCATCGACGTCGATCTTCTCATCGTGATGGCTGCGGCATGCGGCCCGGTAGAGCGCGATCATCACATCGAGCTTAAACGGCGTCTGGGTGGCTGCCATTTCGCGCAGGTACCGCGACGCCTGCGCGGTTACCTCTGGCACCGACCGGTCGAGCTGCTGGGCCGAATTGGCGATCAGGTTGCGGAACTCCGTGTTGGCGAAGACCTCGGTGTCGAGGATTCGCGGAATCTTGTAACGCGCCCCGCGAATCGCACGCTCCGCGCGCTCCAGCGCGATCAATGCCTGGCTCGTGACGAACTCCGACAGCTCGTCAGTTTCGGACTGCCGTTCCCGCAGCTCGTGAAGATGCGCACCATCGCCGACGACGTAGGCGATGCGTTCCGGATGGTGCTTCGCCAGCCACCAGCGTCGCAATCTACCGGGCTCCGTGATGCGCCCGTGAAACAGGTCCTGCAGGGAGCGGGTGCGACCGGCGCGCGGCGATGGCAGCCAGGCGATGCGTAACGGCTGCATCCAGGCCGCGTCCTCCCGCGTGGCGGCCGCCGGCAAATCTTTGACTGCGCCGCGGTAGAGCGGGACAAATGAGTGCCCGGGGAGTACGGACGATTCCGGCTTCCTGGACTGGACCCAGTGGCGCAGCAGCTCCGCCTCAAAAGCGTCACGCGCATCGAGCAAGAACACGATCTTGTCGTCGTGGTTTTCCGGCCAGGGCGCCGTCAATGGTCCTCTCCGCTACTCCGGCAGAGTTGGAGTATACAAAACTGGCGCCGGCGCATTATGTGAAGCGCAAACGATAAGGCGTTTCACTTATAGTTCTAAGAGCGTGCGACATTTATTCTATAATGGGGCGGTCGGTAAAGAAGACCGACAGCGAGCGAGATACATTGGCCAAGAATTATAAGTACAAGGCCTTTATCAGCTACAGCCATAGTGACGAGAAATGGGCTTCGTGGCTTCACAAGGCGCTGGAGGCGTACCGTCCGCCCAAGGGACTCGTGGGTCTGGAGACGCCCTATGGCCCGGTGCCCGATCGCTTTGCACCGGTCTTCCGTGACCGCGAAGAACTCGCCACCGCGACCAGCCTCGGCGACACCCTGACGCAGGCCCTCGAGGACTCAGCCTGCCAGATCGTGATCTGCTCGCCAAGGGCCGCGAAGTCCAAGTGGACTAACGAAGAAATTCTCTCGTACAAGCGTCTCGGCCGTTCGCATCGGATCTTCGCCCTGATCGTTGACGGCGAACCCGGCGCATCGCTGGATCCGGAAACTGCCGAC
>JBFFOM010000012.1:0-56330 GCA_041574455.1 Woeseiaceae bacterium
CGACAAGCGGCATGTCCAGACAGCAGTAGCTCTAACGACACTCGCTATACTTTGCGCGCTCACCGTATTTCGATTTTTCCCAAGCTAGTAATCCCGACAGAATGATCCCAATGTCGGCTATCATTGACAGTTCGTTTCTCAACGATAGCCGCATTTGAAATCCAAGCTTTTCAGCGGATCCGAATATCCGCTTTTGGCCGTTAGCAGCCCCTGGCCGTTTGATACACTCAGTGACTGGTATTGACCCTTAACGGACGTTCGCACTTCGGTCAGAAAATACTCTTTCAGTTCGGTGAGCTGAATCTGAGTTCATTCCGTCAGCGTAGCCGCCGGAATCCTCGGGTACAACGCCGAGTGTTTCATTCCCTCATGCCGGCCTCCGTATCGTTCAGGCACATCTTGCGTCCAGTCACTTGGGATGACGAGCGCAATCGCTGCTACGACCGCGAAGGCTGCACGTTGCAGCCACGATGGCTTATTACTGGTCACGACCTGGCGTTCACGGGCGAGTGCGGTTCTCTCTTTCCCGTGGGCTTTGTACTGCCATAAAAGTAACCCCAGACCCAGGATTGTCATTATTAGATTGAATCCCTGACCGGGCGGGAGGCCGAGAAAATCCGTTCGATATTCCCGGAAGAAATCGACGAATATGCGCAGGAAGCCGTACCACAGGACGAAGTGCGCGAATACGGCCCCAGGAGGCGGGCGGCGGCTGCGAACCAATATCAGAGCAGGAACCAGTAATAGATTCTTGACTCCGTCGTATAGCACAACTGGATGCCTGAGACCCTCGAGATCAGGGAATTTCACAGCCCAGCATACGTCCGTAATGCTACCGGCGATCTGACCATCGATGAAATTGCCAATTCTGCCCATGCCCATTATGTAGGCGCCTGCAATAGCCAGCACGTCGGCTATGGGCCAGAATTCTTTGCCGAAACTCCTGCAAAACAACCAGACACTTAGGACCCCGCCAAGGAGAATGCCGTGTGTGGACATACCTCCAATCCAAACGGCACCTATATGCCAAAGGTGATTACGGTAATACGACCATTCGTAGAAAATGACCTCGACCAGGCGACCGCCGAGCAAAACACCTAAAGACAGGACAATCGTCAACGCGTAGACACTCCGCATATCGTAGTCAAGCGAAGCGCGGACACGCCTGATCCAGATAAAGGCGCCCAGGAACCCTACCGTGTAGCTCGCTCCATACCACCATAAGTAGAGCGAACCGATCTGACCGATAACGGGGTCTATGTTATGAACGTATGGACCGCACACATCGCTATTATAGACGCAGCTCCCCTGTGTCCGATGACGGCCAATGCCGGGCAGAGCTTGATTTTCTGAGCGTCCGCTTATGGCCGAAAGCAGCCCTTCAGCTCTCGCTCAAACAAGCAGTACGAACGGCCGGTCTCGGAGAAAGCAGCCGTCCGCGTTACCGCGGTAACGTTTTTCTTTCCGAGACGGTATAAGACCCGCCACGTGGCGGATTACCTCGAAGCTACTTTAAGTTATATCTTTAACCTTCTGATAAATATATGGCGCCTGCAAGGCAGTCTCCTGCTGGGTCGCGGATAGAATCCGCTCCTACGCTTTCGGCAGCGTGACCCCGGTCTGGCCCTGGTACTTGCCGCCGCGGTCCTTGTACGAGGTCTCACAGGCCTCATCGGACTCGAGGAACAGCATCTGGGCGACGCCTTCGTTGGCGTAGATCTTCGCCGGCAGCGGAGTCGTGTTCGAAAACTCGAGCGTCACATGCCCTTCCCACTCGGGCTCGAGCGGCGTCACGTTGACGATGATGCCGCAGCGGGCGTAGGTGGATTTCCCGAGGCAGATGGTGAGCACCGTGCGCGGAATCCGGAAGTACTCGACCGTTCTTGCCAGCGCAAACGAGTTCGGCGGAATCACGCAGACGTGGCTTTTGACGTCGACAAAACTCGAGTCGTCGAAGCCCTTCGGGTCGACGATGGCCGAGTTGATGTTCGTGAAGATCTTGAACTCGTCCGAGCAGCGCACGTCGTAGCCGTAGCTCGAGGTGCCGTAGCTGACGATGCGCCCGCCGTCGTTCTCCCTGACCTGGGCCGGCTCGAAGGGGTCGATCATCCCGTGCTCTTCGGCCATGCGACGTATCCAGCGGTCGGGCTTGATGCTCATTGCGACGGCTCCACGACGATGGGCCCGAACTTGGCGCTGTGGTCCACACGTTCGGCCGCCTGCGCGGCACCGATCTTCCAGGCGGCTTCGCGATAGGCGTGCGCAATAGACGAGCCGGGCTCGGCAACCACTGTCGGCTTGCCCGCATCCGTCTGTTCGCGGATGCGCGTGTCGAGCGGCAGGCGCCCGAGCAGTTGCGTGTCGAAGTCCCAGGCGATTTTTTCAGCCCCGCCGGTGCCGAAAATGGCGTCCTCCTGGCCGCAGTTCGAGCAAATATGGGTGGCCATGTTCTCGATGACCCCGAGCACCGGGATCTTCACTTTGCGGAACATCTGCAATCCCTTGCGCGCATCGAGTGTGGCAATGGTCTGTGGCGTGGTCACGATGACCGACCCGGAGACGGGAATCTGCTGGGCCAGGGTGAGCTGGATGTCCCCGGTGCCGGGCGGCATATCGACGATGAGATAGTCGAGGCCCTCCCAGTTCGTCTGCGTCGCCAGTTGGTTGAGCGCCGAGGTCACCATCGGCCCGCGCCATACCATAGGCTGATCCGCCTCGACCAGGGCGCCCATCGACATGACCTGCAGTCCGTGCGCCCGCAGCGGCAGCATGGTTTTCCCGTCCCTGGTGTCGGGCACCTTGCCTTCGAGACCCAGCATCTGGATCTGGCTCGGACCGTAGATATCCGCATCGAGAACGCCAACGGATGCGCCCTCGGCCGATAGCGCCAGCGCGATATTGGCCGCGACCGTGGACTTGCCTACACCACCCTTGCCCGAGGCAATGGCAATGAGGTTCTTCACGCCCGGGATCGGCTGCAGGTTGCGCTGGACGCCGTGGCGCCTGACCTTCGTCGAAAACTCGACCTCGACCGTGTCGACCCCGAATTCATCGCGCAGCGCGGCGCTAATCTCCTCCGCAATCGCCCCGTGCGCGCTGCTGCAGGGGAATCCGAGTTCGATTTCTACCTGCAGCGTCCCTGGCACAGCCTCCGCGACGTTCACGCGGGCAACGTCACCGAGCGGGCGACCCACTAAGGATATTTCGATGGTTTTTAATAACTTGGCTTGATCTGAATCTGTTGACGGCGTCACACTTCCGGTGCTCGTATTAGGTAAAATTTCTTCTGGGAATCCGCAGGAATGCGGATCAAATGGGGGCACATTGTACTGGTCACGCTCGGCCGAAAGCCAGCGGTGTCAGGCAATCTGTGATATTCGATGTGGCATAATGCCGCGTCTAGCTCAGGGCAAAAGCGAACAGGTTTGGCGCATTTGATCAAAACCACGGCTCAGGTCGCCGCTGCAGGGATGCAACGATGAGTTTTCTCGCATCGTTTCGCTCCGAGCAGGTGCTATCTCGGCTCATCGCTGAACCGGACCCGGCGTCGGCGAATGCGCGCGGCCTGGTCAACAGGCTGAAAAAGGCCGGCAACAAGGCGGTGCCGAAGATCATCGACGCCCTCGCCCTTTCCGACAAATCCCACACCATGGTGCTCGTCGATATCCTTGGCACCCTGGTAAATGACAAGAACCTGGACATGTACCGTGAAGGCCTCGCCGACGGTAACGAGCGCGTCGTTTCGGGCACGGCCTGGGCACTGTCGAGCAGCACCAAATACGACGCCAATGGCCTCCTCGAGTTCTTCGACGATGAAGAAGTCTCGAAGGCGGCGCTGATCGAGGTATTGCGCGTCCACAAGCAGGATCTGTCGGTACACGAATTGCTGCAGCGCGCGTACACCTGCGAGCCCAAGGAAAAGGCCGCGATCTTCAAAATCATCGAAGACACGATCAATCCCGACATGGTCCCGGACCTCGTCGCGCGCATGGGCGGCAGAGACCCCATCGTAAGAATCCACCTGATGAACCTGCTGGCGAAGTTCGACAAGCCAGAAATCACTCACACGATGGAAACCCAGCTCAAGGATACGAACAAGATGGTCCGCAGCGCCGCCCTCAACGCCCTGGCGACGCGCGGCGCGAATATCAACGTCGACAAAGTTGCTGCCCTGCTGACTGACCCCGACCTCGACGTGCAGAACAAGGCTGTCGAAGTCCTTATCAGCGCCAAACATCCCGACACGATCCGGTTTCTTGTCGATGCCCTGAAAGACGAGTCCGAGTATGCGCGTCGCGCTGCCGTGGAGGTACTTAACGAAATCGGTGACCAGAACTCGGTCAAGGACCTGCTGGGCGCGATCAAGGACGATGACTGGTGGGTACGCTCGCGCGCGGGTGACGCCCTCGCCGAGATTGGCGGTGATCGGGTGGTCGACTCGGTCGTGCGGCTCATTAACGATAAGGACGAGGAAATCCGCCGCACGGCGATTGAAATCCTGAACGCCACCAAGAGCGACCGCGCCGAGGATCACCTGATCGGGGCCACCGATGACGATGACTGGTGGGTGCGCGAACGCGCCATCGACGCGCTCTCACAGATGGGCAGTACGAAAGCTTTGCCCAAGCTCGAGGCTATGCTTGGCCAGAATCCCAAGACCGATACCGTAATCGTCAGGGCATTCGGCAAACTGGGCAACCACACGCACATTGCCAAAATCCTGCCGATGCTGAAGAGCCCCGAGAAACATCTCCAGCTCGAAGCAATCAAGGCAATAGGGGCGCTGGCCTCTGAAGCTCACGTCGGCTCGATTCGTGAGCTACTCAACAAGGTCAAGCAGGCCGATGACGCAACTATCATCAATGCGGCCGACAAGGCACTCAGGGAACTGGACGACAGGTTCTCTGAGACTGTCATCGAACAGAACCTGCGCGCGGAAAAAATTGCCGAAAACACAAAGACCATGCTCGTGGACAACGACGAGCTGGAAAAACTGCTTACGCAGGCCAAGGAACAGAGCGCTGTGGCGATGGCCGACGGCGACGGCGACATAGTGCCAGCTGCTCAAGTGCCGGCTTTGGCGCCGGCGCAGCTCGATATCTCCAAGCTGGAGCCCGGCGATATCGTCGACGGTCGCTACAAGTACATCGAGAAGATCGGCAAAGGCGCGTTCGGTACCGTATTGCTCATGGAAGACACCGTCGTCGACGAACGGCTTATCCTCAAGTTCCTGAATCCGAACGTGTCTTCGGACGAAGAGATGATGAAGCGTTTCGTGCACGAGCTGCGTTACTCACGCAAGATCACACACCGCAACATCATCCGCATCTATGACTTCCTGCATCTGCAGGGCGCGTACGCGATTTCGATGGAGTATTTCCCCTCGCACACGCTGTCCGGTGAAATCCCGGATAACAAACCGATGGACGTCGAAAAAGTCCTGCGTTTCTCGCGAGATATGGCTACCGGTATGACCGTTGCCCACCAGGCCGGCGTCATTCACCGCGACCTGAAACCCGCCAATGTGCTCGTCAACGACGAGGGGCTGCTGAAAATCGTGGACTTCGGCGTTGCGGCCGCCGCATCGAGCGGCGACACCCAGCTGACCAAGACCGGCTATGTCATCGGTTCGCCGAAATACATGGCGCCGGAACAGATCCTCGGCAAGAAGGTGGATGAAACGGCCGACGTTTACAGCGTCGGCGTCATCATGTACGAGATGGCGACTGGCATACCGCCGTATAGTCGCGGTGACCACATGTCGGTGATGTACCAGCATGTCCAGGGCAAGGCGGCATCATGCCAGGAAATCAATCCGGACATTCCTGACGAACTTGCAGCGATCATTGCCAGGGCGATGTCGGTCGATAAGTCCAAGCGCTACCAGTCGATGGAAGAGCTTACAGACGCACTCGATGCCGTTACACTGTAAGACCAACTATGGCTCGCATTGACGCATTCCTCAAACTCGGGCTCGCACAGGGCTGCTCCGACGTCCACCTGGCGGTCGGCGTTCCCCCGATGCTGCGCATGAACGGCGACCTGCGCCCGATCAAGTTCCGAGAGCTCAGCGATTCCGAGCTTGAGGCCTATCTGCTCGAAATCCTGACGAACAAGCAGCAGGAGCGGCTGAACGAAGGCCACGATCTCGACTTCTCCTACGTGGGAGACGAGAGCGGTCGCTTCCGCGTCAATGTATTCCGCAAGGCCACCGGCATGGGCGCCGTGTTCCGCTTCATCCCGGGCGAAGTACCGACGCTCGACCAGTTGCACGTACCGCCGATCCTCAGGAAGTTCTGCGATTACCACCAGGGGATGGTACTGGTGACAGGCAGCACGGGTACCGGCAAATCGACGACGCTCGCGGCGATGATCGACCACCTCAATCGGAACCGGAACCTCAATATCATCAGCCTCGAGGATCCGATCGAGTTCGTGCATCCCTCGAAGAAGAGCCAGGTGATCCAGCGCGAGGTCGGCACGCATGTCACGAGTTTTGCGGACGGCGTGCGGTCAGCGATGCGCGAGGATCCGGACGTGATCCTGGTCGGTGAATTGCGCGATGCCGAGACCATTTCTATGGCTATGACAGCGGCAGAGACAGGCCATCTCGTCCTCGGCACACTGCACACGACCAGCGCGGTGAAGACGATCGACCGTATTATCGATGCCCTCCCCGGTGAGCTGCGGGAGCAGACCAAGGGTTTCCTCGCCATGAGCCTGAAAGCCGTGGTCACGCAGGTTCTCGTCAAGACCCCCGATGGCCGCGGACGTCGTGCCATCATGGAAATCCTGGTCAACAACCGCGCGATCGCCAAGCAGATCACGACCGACCAGACGCATCAGATCGCCTCGCAGCTGCAAATGGGCCGCGACTCTGGCATGCAGCTCATGGATTCGGCGTTGCTCGAGGCAATCAACAACAAGGAAGTCGATCCTGACGATGCCATTCGCTATGCGCATGAGAAGAAGAAATTCCAGCGTTTCGTCACGGATACAGACATGTTTCCTATCCTCGATATCGGCGACGAGTCAAAGCTCTAGGTCATGGCACATATCGACGAATTCCTGACACAGGCGCTGGAGCAAAGCGCATCCGACCTGCATTTCATCTCCGGCGACCCCCCCCGCGCGCGCGTCCACGGCGGTCTGCAGGCGATTCGCGACCAAGCCCTCGACGTCGAGTTCGTCCAGGAAGCCGTGTTCGAGATCATGGACGTCGCGGCGCGGAGGATGTTCGATGAGGTCGACGCGGCAGACTTTGCCTACGAGATTCCCGATGTGTCGCGCTTTCGCGTAAATGCGTTCCGTCACCTGAACGGCATCGGCGCCATCTTTCGGGCCATCCCGTCGACGGCGCTGACGCTGGAGGAGCTCAACATGCCCAAGGTCGTGCACGAGCTGTGCAAGCACACGCAGGGCATGATCCTTGTCACCGGCAAGACCGGGTCAGGCAAGTCGACTACCCTGGCCGCCATGATCGACGAGATAAACCGTCGCATGAAAGGCCACATTCTCACAATCGAAGATCCGATCGAGTTCGTCCACCAGGCCAAGAGCTGCCTGATCAGCCAGCGTGAAATCGGCGTCCACAGCCCGAATTTTGCAGAAGCCCTGCATTCGGCCCTGCGTGAGGATCCCGACGTGATCCTGGTTGGCGAAATGCGCGACCTCGAGACGATCAGCATCGCAGTCACTGCTGCCGAGATGGGTATTCTCGTGATGGGTACCCTGCACACCAACGGTGCCGCGCCGACAGTCGACCGTATCGTCAATTCGTTCCCGGCCGACAAGCAGTCCCATATTCGCACGATGATCTCAACGTCCCTGCGCGGTGTCATTTCGCAACAACTGTTGCCCACGATCCACCAGCCGGGACGGGCGGCCGCCCTGGAAATAATGATCAACACGCCGGCAGTCGCCAACCTGATCCGGCAGGGCAAACTCGACCAGTTGGAAACTGCGATCCAGGCAGGCGGCGGCATCGGCATGAAGTCGATGGACGCGGCGCTCATGGACCTCGTCGAGAAAGGCTGGGTCTCGGGCAGCGAGGCCTACCTGCAAGCCAACAACAAGCACAAGTTCGAAGAAGTGCGCGACCCGGAGTAGGAGCGGCTTCAGCCGCGAACATTTTGGGGCCTCGGGGCCCTCCTGCGCCGGGTTTACTGGCATAATCGCGCCCCATGTCAGACAGCCACAGAAAAATCCTCGTCACGAGCGCGCTGCCGTATGTCAACGGCTCGCCGCACATGGGACACCTGGTCGAGTACATCCAGACGGATATCTGGGTGCGCTTCCAGAAGCTCCGTGGTCATACCTGCCATTATGTCTGTGCGTCGGACGCACATGGCACGCCCATCATGCTCAAGGCACGTGAACTCGGCATCTCACCGGAGGAACTGACCGAGGGATACGCGCAGGAATTCATCAACGACTTCGACGACTTCAATATCGAATTCGACAATTACCACACGACGCACTCACCCGAGAACGAGGCGCTGACCGTCGAAATATTCGAGACGTTGCGCGCGAGGGGCGACATCTATACGAAGACAATTGAGCAGGCGTACGACGAGAAAGAAGGCATGTTCCTGCCCGATCGATTCGTGCGTGGCACGTGTCCGTTCTGCAAGGCAGAAGACCAGTACGGCGACGCGTGCGAAAACTGCAGCAAGACGTATACGCCCGCCGACCTGATCGATCCGGTGTCGGTTGTCTCCGGCACGACGCCGGTGACGCGTGAGTCCGAACACTATTTCTTCAAACTGTCGGACTACGGCGACCGCCTGAAAGCCTGGATGGATGGCGCGGCGCTCGACCGGGCGGTGCGTTCCAAGCTCGAAGAGTGGTTCGAGGCCGGCTTGCAGGACTGGGACATCTCGCGCGACGCACCCTACTTCGGTTTCCGCATCCCGGGAACCGAGGACAAGTATTTCTATGTCTGGCTCGATGCGCCGGTCGGCTATCCCGCGAGCTTCAAGCATCTGTGCGATCGCACCGACGGCCTGGATTTCGACGAGTACTGGAAGGCAGGCAGCGATTGCGAGCTGTACCACTTCATCGGTAAAGACATCATGTACTTCCACACGCTGTTCTGGCCTGCGGTACTCGAAGGCTCCGGATTGCGCACGCCAAGCAGCGTCTTTGCGCACGGATTCCTGACGGTCAATGGACAGAAAATGTCGAAGTCACGCGGCACTTTCATCAAGGCCAGGACCTACCTCGACAACCTGAACCCCGAATTTCTGCGCTATTACTACGCAGCGAAGCTCGGCCCGACGATCGAGGACATCGACCTCAACCTCGATGACTTCATCGCTCGTGTCAATGCCGACCTCGTCGGCAAGCTGGTCAACATTGCAAGCCGCTGCGCCGGGTTTGTCAGCAAACGATTCAACGGCCAGCTGGCTGGCGAACTCGCGGACGACGCACTGTTTGCCAGGATCGGCGAGGCTGCAGACAAGATCGCGTCTCACTATGAGAAGCGCGAGTTTTCCAAGGCCATGCGCACCGTCATGGCACTGGCCGACGAGGCTAATCGCTACATCGACGATCACAAGCCCTGGGTCATGGCGAAGGAGCAGGAACAACTCCCCGCAGTGCAGCTCGTGTGCACGCAGGGCCTCAACATGTTCCGCAGCCTGATGATCTACCTGTCACCCGTGCTTCCCGTGGTAGCGGCAGGCGCGCGCGAGTTCCTGGGTGAAGAACAGTGGCACTGGGACGATGCCGGGAAGCCACTGCTCGGCGAAACGATCAACAAATTCAAACCGCTGCTGCTGCGCGTCGATCCGAAGCAGGTCGAACTGATGGTCGAGCAGTCCAGAGAGAGTACCCCCGTGACCGAACCCGAAGAACAAGACGACTACATCTCGATCGACGATTTCATGAAAGTCGACCTTCGTATCGCCAGGATAGAGAAGGCGGAGCCGGTCGACGGTGCGGACAAGCTACTTGCGCTGACACTGGATCTTGGCGCCAGCCAGCGCCAGGTGTTTGCGGGTATCAAGACCGCGTATGAACCTGACAGTCTCGTCGGGCGCCATGTCATCGTCGTCGCCAACCTCGCCCCACGGAAGATGCGCTTCGGCGTTTCCGAAGGCATGGTGCTGGCTGCCGGGCCCGGCGGCGAGAACATCTTCCTGTTGTCACCAGACGACGGCGCCGAACCCGGAATGCGCGTCAAGTAGTCCTCCGCCCGCGGCTACCCGTACAATAGCCGGATGTCGGAGCTGTTCGTCATTATTGTCGGGACCGTCCTCGTCAATAACTTCGTCCTGGTGCGATTCCTGGGCCTGTGTCCGTTCCTTGGCGTGTCGCGCAACCTCGAGGCTGCCGCGGGCATGTCTCTGGCGACGGCGTTCGTCCTCACCCTGTCCTCGGCGACCGCGTACCTGCTGCACCAGTACGTACTCGTGCCGCTGGACCTCGAGTACCTGAGAACCATTGCGTTCATCCTGGTCATCGCAGCCAGCGTGCAATTTACAGAGATCATGGTGCGGCGTATGAGCCCTGCGCTCGACCAGGTGCTGGGCATCTACATCCCGCTCATCGCAACCAACTGCGCGGTTCTCGGCGTGGCACTACTCAATATCCAGGAGTCCAAGGGATTCGTGCAGTCAGTGTTTTACGGTGTCGGGGCTGCGGGTGGGTTCGCGCTGGTGCTGGTCATGTTCGCGGCAATCCGCGAACGCCTCGAGGCTGCCGATATTCCGGCGCCGTTTCGCGGCACCGCCATCGCGCTCATGACGGCCGGCATCATGTCACTCGCATTCATGGGTTTCTCCGGAATGGCGAGGCCGTGACGCGTGTGGGAGGCCGTCGTCACGATCACGATCCTCGCACTGGTCGCCGGCATCGGCCTGGCTTACGCGCATCGTCGCCTGCCGCCGGCGGACAGCGACCTCGTGGAGCAGGTGAATGAGCTTCTGCCGCAAACCCAGTGCGCGCAGTGCGGTTACCCCGGGTGTCGCCCGTATGCCGCAGCCGTGGTCGACGGCTCGGCCGCAATCAACCTCTGCCCGCCAGGCGGCGAAGATGCGGTTCACCGGATGGCACGCCTCCTCGGACGCGATCCCGAGCCGCTGGCGGCTCCGGCGGTCAAGGCCGTGGCTGTCATCGACGAAGCCGCATGCATCGGCTGCTACCACTGCCGTAATGCCTGCCCCGTCGACGCTATCGTCGGCGCTCATCAGTACATGCACACGGTCATTGCAGACGAGTGCACCGGCTGTGAGCTGTGCGTGGCGCCCTGCCCCGTCGACTGCATCACGATGAGGCCGCTGAGGTGACTGCGCCAACCTACGATCTCGGCAAACTGCACGGCGGACTGCGTCTGCAGGCGCACAAGAAAGTCTCGACGGCCGAAGCGATCGTCGAGGCCCCATTGCCATCGCAGCTGGTCGTGCCGATCGAACAGCACGTCGGCGAACCCGCACAGCCCGTCGTCGATGTGGGCGATCGAGTGCTCAGGGGGCAGGTGATCGCGGAACCGGATGGCGAGATGGGCGCACCGGTACATGCATCCTCTTCCGGCACGGTCATTGCAATCGAGCGGTGGCCGGTCGTCCGCCGCTACGGCGACAAGGGGCCGTGCATCGTGATCGAGTGCGACGGTGAAGACGAAGCGTTTCCCGGGTGGGACCACGGCGACTATCGGGAGCTGCCACCAGCCGACCTGCTGTTGCGGATCTTCGACGGCGGCATCGTGGGACTGGGTGGCGCCGTATTTCCGACCGCGCAGAAACTCATGCAGGCGCGGACACTGCAGGTCGAACACCTGATCCTGAACGGCGTCGAATGCGAGCCGTACATCAGTTGTGATGACGTGCTGATGCGCGAGCACGCGGCGGATATCGTAAGTGGCGCACAGGTTCTGATGCACGCACTGCAGGTCGACATATGTTTCATCGTCGTCGAGAGCGACAAACCCGAGGCCATACATCGCCTCGGCGAGGTGCTTGCCGAGGCCGGCGACGACCGCATTGTCATCAAGCAGGTCCCGACGATCTACCCATCGGGTGGTGAGGACCAGCTCGTGCAGCTCGTCACGAACCGGGAAGTGCCAAGCGGCGGCTTGCCCACCGACGTCGGTTGTGTCGTGCAGAACGTCGGCACAGCCGCGGCCGTGCACGACTGGATCGTCAGGGGTGAGCCGTTGATCTCACGCGTAACGACGCTCACCGGCGATGGTGTCGAGCGGCCGGTCAACGTGCGGGTGCGTCTTGGCACAACGATCAAGGATATTGTCGACTGCGCGGGCGGTTACAGGGACAACCCACGTTATCTCGTGATCGGCGGCCCGATGACCGGCAAGTCGGTGACGACCGATGAGGTCCCCGTGGTCAAGTCCAGCAACTGCGTCCTGGTTCTTGCTGACGCGCCAACAGCCGGTCCGGAGCTTGCGTGTATCCGTTGCGGCGACTGTGCGGCTGTCTGCCCGGTACAGCTGCTGCCACAGCAGCTCTTCTGGTACGCCTGTGCGGACAACGAGCAGAAGTTGCGTGAGTTCGGGCTCACTGACTGTATCGAGTGCGGTTGCTGCGACCTCGTCTGCCCCAGCCACATTCCGCTGACGTCCGATTTCCGCAAAGCCAAGGGAAGGATTCGCGAGCTCGCCGACGAGAAGGCCCGCGCCGAACGTGCCAGGCGACGATTCGAGGCGCGCAATCAACGGATGCGCTTGGCACAGGAAGAACGGGACGCCGAACTCAAGCGGCAGAAGGAATCGGCAAAGGCTGCCGGGCCGGATGCCATCGCCGAAATACTGGCCCGCAAGCGCAAGCAACAAGAGGACGACGCGGAGTGAAGTTCGAGCGACGCGACGGGCCCTACTGGACGCCACAGACCAGCGTGGCATCCATGATGCTACAGGTGCTTGCCGCACTCGTGCCGGCGGCGCTGGCCCACGTCTGGTACTTCGGTCCGGGCTTCATCTTCAACCTGCTCGTTGCCGGAATCTTTGCGATTGTCGGCGAAGCTTTCGTGATGTGGGTGCGCGGACGCCCGCCCGAGTCCGGTCTAACCGACTACAGCGCGCTTGTCACGGCTGCATTGCTCGCGTTCGCACTCCCGTCACTGACCCCCTGGTGGGTCACCGCGACGGGCGCGCTATTCGGCGTCGTCGTCGCCAAGCATCTCTATGGCGGCCTCGGCTTCAATATTTTCAATCCGGCGATGGCGGGCTATGTCGTGATCCTGGTGGCATTCCCGATGCATCTGAACCTGTGGGTCGCGCCCCGGATGGGCGACATCGACTACCAGCACCTGACGATCATCCAGACACTGACCTTCACGCTGACCGGCAACCTGCCCGAAGCGCTCGGTTTCGATGCAGTCAGCCGCGCGACGCCACTCGACGTAATGAAAACCGGCCTCAACAACATGCAGACCGCCATCGACATTCGTGCCAACCCGATCATGGGAGATTTCGGCGGACGCGGCTGGGAGTGGATCGGCAATTTCCTCGCTATTGGCGGATTCTGGCTGCTGATCAGGAAGATTATCCGGTGGCAGATCCCCGTGGGCGTCGGCATTGGACTGCTCGGCCCGGCGATGGTCGTATACCTGCTGGATCCGGGTGCAAATCCGGGGCCTGGCTTCCACCTGTTCGCAGGTGCGACGCTTCTCTGCGCATTCTTTATCGCGACGGACCCGGTGTCTGCCGCCACGAGCCCCAGGGGGCGCCTCATCTACGGCATAGGCATCGGCATCCTGACCTTCTGCATCCGCACGTGGGGCAGCTATGCAGACGGCGTGGCGTTTGCAGTACTCATCATGAATATGGCCGTGCCTGCGATCGACTACATGACCCGACCTCGCATCGTCGGTCACCACGACGGGAGCGTCGAGCATGGCTGAAGTTTCCGTAGCTCGAAGTGGTCTGACGCTCGCCGCGATCGCAGCGATTTGCACAACTCTCGTTGCCTTCACCTGGCAGCTCACGGACGAGCGCATCGCGGCCAACGAACAGGCCTGGCTCGAGCAGAGCCTGCAGCCTGCCCTGTCTGGTCTGTTCTTCGACAGCGGGGTTAGCGAATCGAAACTGACGATTCCCGCGCCCCATGACCTGCCGGGTTCCGCCGACACTATTGTCTATCGCGTCTATGCGGGCGACTCTCCAGTCGCCGCGTTGTTCGTCGTGAGCGCGAGAGACGGTTATGCCGGTGCAATTCGATTGCTGATTGGCATCGACGTCGACGGCGCAGTAACGGGCGTGCATGTTCTCGGGCATCGCGAAACGCCGGGGCTCGGCGACCGCATTGAAACCTCCAAGTCCGACTGGGTCAGACAGTTCGACGGCCGCTCGCTCGGTGACCCGGTCGTGAACGGCTGGAAGATCAAGCGCGATGGCGGCCAGTTCGACCAGTTGACCGGGGCATCGGTGACGCCGCGAGCCGTCGTCAAGGCGATTCTGCAGACGCTCCAGTACTTCGAAGCAAACGGGACAGCGCTGTTTACGCGGACGGCCGACGGCGAGGCGGAGGATAGCCCATGAACAACCTCCTCGAACGCTTCAGGTCAGGCCTGTGGTACGACAACCCGGGCCTGGTGCAGCTCCTCGGCCTGTGCCCGCTGCTCGCCGTCACATCCACGTTCATCAACGGCCTTGGACTGGGCCTCGCCACACTTTCGGTCATGGTCGTCTCGAACGCGCTCGTCTCGGGGACGCGGCGCTGGATCAGGAACGAAATCCGGATTCCTATCTACGTCCTGATCATTGCCAGTCTCGTGACCTGCACCGAGCTGATATTCAAGGCGTGGTTCCCGGCGCTCGATCGGTCGCTTGGCATCTTTATTCCGCTGATCGTCACCAATTGCGCCATCGTGGCTCGCGCGGAACTCTTTGCGTCTCGCAACCCGGTCGGCGCCAGCATCCTGGATGGCCTTGTCATGGGCTCAGGATTTGCCTTGTTGCTCATGGCCATCGGTGCATTCCGTGAACTCGTTGCGATGGGCTGGCTCCTGGCCGTCCTGCCGCCGGGTGCGTTCTTCAGCCTGGCGCTCGCTATAGCAGCCAAAAACGCGCTCGACCGGCGGCGACGCGAGAAGCGCAACGATGCGCTGCCCCGACGTTCGCGCGTGCTCAACAGGTAGGACCATGAACCGCGCGAAACGAACGGCAATCTACACCACGCTACGCGAGAAGATGCCCACACCGACGACGGAACTCGAGTACCGGGATCCGTTTGAACTCCTGGTCGCCGTCATCCTCTCGGCGCAGGCTACCGATGTCAGCGTCAACAAGGCGACTACAAGACTCTACCCGGTTGCCAATACGCCAGAGGCCTTGCTCGAACTAGGGGTCGAGGGTCTGAAGCCTTACATCAAGACGATTGGCCTGTTCAACAGCAAGGCCGAGAACATCATCAAGACCTGCCGCATTCTCATCGAAAAGCACAACAGCGAGGTACCGCGCACGCGACCCGAGCTCGAGGCGCTGCCCGGTGTCGGACGTAAAACAGCCAACGTCATATTGAACACGGCGTTCGGCGAACCGACCATCGCTGTTGACACGCACATTTTCAGGGTATCGAACCGGACCGGCATCGCGCCGGGCAAGACGCCGCTCGAAGTCGAGAAACGACTGGTCCGGCTGACACCGGACGAGTTCAAGAAAGACGCACACCACTGGCTGATACTGCACGGACGCTATGTGTGCAAGGCGCGAAAACCACTGTGCGGCGCATGTCCGATCGTCGAGTGGTGTGAGTTTCGCAGGAAGGAGCTGCCATGATCTTCGGCCAGGACCGCGACGAGCTGCGCCAGATGTACGTCGACGCGTGGAAGAAGCGCCGTGAGAACCTGCCAATGTCGCCACTCGAGACACAGATTGCCGACGCCATCGAGATGCACCCCGAATACCACGAGGAAATCTCCCAAGGCGACCTCAGCAAGGATTTCACGCCCGACGGGGGCCGCGAGAACCCGTTTCTGCACATGGGCCTGCACCTCGGCGTTCGTGAACAGGTTGCGACCGACCGGCCTTCCGGTGTCGCCGCCATCCACCAGGCGCTTGCCGCACGCACCGGCGACGTCCATGCGGCCGAACATGCGATGATCGAATGCCTGGCAGAAACCCTGTGGGAAGCGCAGGTCAACAATGAACCACCCGATGAGCGAGAATATCTTGAGCGATTGCGCCGGATTGCGGGTCAAAGCACGTAATAAACGCGGACCTGCCAGGGTCTTATCAGGTAATCACAACGGGGACTTCATGACGGACCGCCAGACAAACAAGCAATACCCGGTCGAAGGTGCGGGACTGGGATTACGCCGACCGCTGCTCGACATCCTCATGGCGAATCCGCCCGAAGATGTCGACTTCATGGAAGTGGCGCCCGAGAACTGGATTCACGTGGGTGGCAAACTCGGCAAAAAGCTGCGCTTTTTCACGGAGCGCTACCCGTTCTTGATTCACGGCCTGTCGCTGTCGATCGGGGCACCGTCCCCGCTCAATGAACAACTCGTGCACGATATACGCGACTTCATGAAAGAGCACGGCATTCGCATGTACTCGGAACACCTGAGTTACTGCGGTGATGACGGGCAGCTCTATGACCTCATGCCGATTCCGTTCACTCAGGAAGCTGTCTCATGGGTTGCGCACCGGGTCCAGCGCGTGCAGGACATTCTCGGCCAACGCATGGCGCTCGAGAACGTCAGCTACTACGCACCGCTCGATACGTCGATGAGCGAACAGGAGTTTCTGCTCGCCGTGCTCGAGGAAGCCGACTGCGACCTGATGCTCGACATCAATAATATTATCGTCAACAGCATCAATCACCGTTACGACGCCAGTGAGTTTCTGCGCACCATGCCGGCGGAGCGCATCCGGTATTTCCATCTCGCCGGTCACTACGTGGAGGACGAAGACCTCCGCATAGACACCCATGGCACACCGGTCGACGCACAGGCGTGGCAACTGCTCGAAGAAGCCTATTCGCTGTTTGGTCCGGTACCGACATTGCTCGAGCGCGACTTCAACTTCCCGCCGATCGAAGAACTGCTGGACGAGGTGCGGCGTATCAAGTCGTTGCAGAATGACGTCATCGCGAGGAGCGTGGCCAATGGCTGACCCGCTTTCGTTCAAGGACAAGCAATACGCGTTTGCGGCTCATATTCGCGATCCCGAAAACGTCGCTGCACCGGACGGCATAGAGCCCCGTCGCATGGGCATTTATCGTGGCCTGTTCTTCAACAACCTGCTTAGCCTGCTTGCCAAGTTCTTCCCGGTCTTGCGCGAGATCCACGAAGAAGCACAGTGGCGTCGATTCATCCGCGGCTTCATGCAACGTCACCAGGCACAAACGCCGTATTTCCTGCAACTGCCCGAGGAGTTTCTCGACTACCTGCAGAACGAGTTCGAGCCCGCGGACGGAGATTTCCCGTTTATTGCAGAGCTGGCCCATTACGAGTATGCGGAGCTCGCCCTGTCCGTGGCCGAGGATGAGGAAGTGCCCGCGGACACCAACCCGGACGGTGACCTGCGCAGCGGTATTCCGGTCAAGTCACCACTGGCGTGGGCGTTCGCCTACCGTTTCCCGGTGCACCGCATCTCGCCCGCTTTCCTGCCGACGGAACCTGCAAGCGAGCCAGTTTACCTGGCCCTGTATCGAGGCAGTGACGACAGCGTAGGTTTCCTCGAGCTCAACGCAGTCACGGCTGCCTTGCTAGATGCCATTGAGGCCAATGAGACGCTGTCGGGTGAGGCACTGCTGCGGCGCCTTGCCGTCGACATCAACTATCCCGATGCTGACGCGCTCGTCGAGCATGGCGCAGCGGCACTCAAAGAAATGCGCCAGCTGGAGATCCTGGCAGGCACGCGCAATCCGACCTGAAGGAGAGTCCCATGGGCCCTTTGCTGAATCTCAGAAAAACCGTCATCGACCTGTTGAACCCTACCGGGGACTGGGTCGCCCTGCTCCCGATTCGCCTGCTGATGGCATGGGAATTCTGGTTTGCGGGCATGCAGAAATTCAACGGCACCAATTGGTTTGCGCGATTTCAGGACAACTTCCTGTTCCCGTTTAATGTCGTGCCGGTAGAGATCAGCTGGTTTCTGGCGACCTGGTTCGAGATTCTCGGCGCGATCGGACTCGTCTTTGGCCTGTTTACACGTTTCTGGGCTTTCAGCCTGATCATCCTCTCGATGGTCGCGATATCCGGCGTGCACTGGCCCGAAAGCTACGGCAGTTTCGCGGAGCTCTGGGAAAGCTACTCGGTCAGTCGCAAGAGCGACGCACACGGCAACTTCAGAATTCCGCTGTTGTTTATCGCGATGCTGACGCCGCTCGTGTTTATTGGCGGTGGGAAGCTCAGCCTCGACCACCTGCTCGTCAGGAAACTCGGTCACCGCTAAGGCAATTGCTTCGCGGTGTTGGTAGAGCCGCCAGGCAGCCGTATGCGTGGTTCGGTCGTGGACCAACCCGCATTGGGTTTGCAGAAAAGCTTGCCCCGCCATGTGTCTGATAGTATCGCCTGCATGCGCGAACGAGAACGCAGATGACCTGGCGGCTTTGGATGGTGGCGCTGCTGGGCGCGGCGGCCACGCTGGCGCCCGTCGGCGCGGATGAAACCCCTGTCGGCGAGCGGGACTGGATCGAAGCGAGGTCGAAGAACTTCCGGATCTTCAGCGTGCTGGGAGAGGAACGGACGACGGAACTGCTGCGCCACCTCGAGATCATGCGCGCGACACTGGGTAACGCTGCCGAGGAGTCGACCTACGAAGCCGGTGTGCCAACGATCATTGTCGCTGTCGACAACCGCGACGATTACGTACTCATCGGCGCCCCCGCCTACTCGGGCGGCTATTTTTTTTCCGACCTTCGCGAAAACGCGATACTCATCGAAGACAGCAGCGATACGCAGGGCATTCAGGTCATCCTGCACGAGTACGCCCACTACCTGAGTCGACGCTCGGGACGAATTCGTTATCCGCGCTGGTACGAGGAAGGCAACGCGGAGTATCTCTCCCACTCCCGGCTGCGCGACAATGCGTTCGAATACGCGATCGCCCCGCAGGAGTACGTCACGACGCTCGGGTTTGGCACCTGGATGCCGATTGCTGACCTGCTGCAGGTATCCGATGCAGCATCGCTGGCCGAGATCGATGCTTCGATGTTTTACGCGCAGTCCTGGTTGCTCGTGCACTACCTGAAGACTCGCACCCGGAGCGATGCAGAGGTTACGCAGCAATTGATTGACTACGCGAGCCACACCGCAGTGGGCCTGCCACCAGGCGATGCTTTCGTGCGCGCATTTGGTGTCGAGCCTGAAGCACTCGGGCAGGAGCTGCTCAAGTACTTCCTCGAACGCAAGTTCGAGCGGCGCTCGGTGCCAGCGAATACGGCATTACCTGATTTTTCGACCCGCATTCGTATGATGTCGGCCACCGAAGCACAGCTTGCGCTGGCGCAGATGGCGCTGCGCTTCGAGAATATCGACGGTGCCGAGCGCTGGTTCGAGGAAGTCCTGTCAGATAACGACTTGCGAGCACTGGCCGAAGCCGGGCTGGGGCGTGTCGCGGGTCACCGTGGCGACATCGAAGCGGCCAATGTCCGTTTCGAGGCGGCCATTTTCCTGATGGCATGGGACTTTACGATCTGGATGGACTACGCCCAGTTCTGGGCGCAGCGTGTCTCGGCCAGTTACAACGCCGACGAGAGAATGCGCTATGCAGGCAGGCTGATCGACTCGCTGGAAAGTGCCCTGACGATCTCCGACGCCACGCCCGAGCTCAATTCGCTGATGGGCTTCGCCTACCTTGCCAAGGGCCGGGACCCCCACGAAGCCATCGAGTACCTCGAAGCGGCAGCCACCGATGCCCCGCACGACCAGGCCAGCCGCTTGCTGCTGGCCAACGCCTACCTGTACGTGGGACGACTCGATGATGCGGTACGGGTCGCCGAATCGGTCATACGTTTCGAACACGAACCAGGTTTGATCACGAGCGCCGCTCGTGAAGTCATCGAAGAGGCGCAAACCCGACGCTAGCTTTTCTTCTTCTTGGGCAGGTAGAGATCGGTCAGCGTTCCTGCAAACGCTTCGGCCGAGAACGCCACGGTTTCCGATAACGTCGGATGCGGGTGAATGGTCAGGCTGATGTCCGTCGCATCCGCCCCCATCTCGACGGCGAGACCGATCTCTGCAATCAGGTCACCGGCATTCGGTCCGACAATCGCACCGCCAAGTACGCGCTCCGTAGCGGGATCGAACAGGAGCTTCGTGAATCCTTCGGAGCGTCCGAGTGACAGCGCCCTGCCACTGGCCGCCCACGGAAACTGGGCTTTCTCGTAGGCAATGCCCTGCGCTTTCGCCTCAGTCTCGGTCAGGCCGACCCACGCGACCTCGGGATCCGTATACGCCACCGACGGAATCGTGCGCGCGTCGAAATAGCTCTTCTCGCCGCAAGCGACTTCGGCAGCCACCTTGGCTTCGTGCGTCGCCTTGTGAGCAAGCATGGGCCCGCCCGCCAGGTCTCCGATCGCAAAGATATGCGGCACGTTGGTGCGCATCTGCTTGTCGACCGCAATCAGCCCGCGCTCGTCCACGTTGACGCCGGCTTTCCCGGCATCGAGCTTGTCGCCATTGGCGCGACGACCGATGGCAACGAGGACGCGATCATAAACCCCAACCGAAGGAGCACCCTCGCCGTCGAAGCTGACCTCGATCCCGGGTACCGTGGCCCGCATCCCCGTCACCCCGGTCTTGAGCATGATCGCCTCGTAGCGGTCCTTGACGATCTTCGTGAACGGACGCAACAGGTCCTTGTCCGTGCCCGGCATCAGCTGGTCCAGGAGTTCGACCACGCTGACCTCGGTACCCAGTGCGCTGTACACACAGGCCATCTCGAGACCGATAATGCCGCCACCGACGACCAGCAGGCGTTTGGGCAATGGCGCCAGTTCAAGCGCCCCCGTCGAATCAACGATGCGCGGATCGTCGGGCAGGTCGGGCAGCATGATCGGCTCGGAGCCGGCAGCAATGATGCAGTGCTCGAAATCGATGGTTTCGTCATTGTCGAGACTGAGACGATTCGCGGACTCGAACTTTGCTGTTGCCTGGATGACGCGCACCTTGCGCTGCTTCGCCATGGTCGCGAGGCCGCCGGTCAGCTTGCCGATAACCTCGTCTTTCCAGCTGCGGAGTTTCTCGGCATTGATCTTGGGCTGGCCGAAGACAACGCCATGCTCTGCCATGGCCGCCGCTTCGTCGATTACTTTCGCCGCGTGCAGCAGTGCCTTGGACGGAATGCACCCTACGTTGAGGCAAACGCCCCCGAGATCGGGCCAGCGCTCGACCAGGATGACATCCATGCCCAGATCGGCAGCACGAAACGCAGCCGTATAGCCACCGGGTCCGGCGCCGATGACGACGAGCTGCGCATTGTGGGTGGCGTCACCCGCGGGTTTTGTCGCGGCCTTGATTTCCCGGGCCGACATACGGCGAGTATCTTCGGTCGTATCTGCCGGCGTGTCGCCCGCATCAGCTGCCGGCACCGCCGCTTCGGCAGGTTCGATCGTGATGAGCGGATCTCCCTTCGAGACACGATCACCCACGCTGACGTCAACCGAGACAACCGTACCGGCCTGTTCGGCGGGCACGTCCATTGTGGCCTTGTCGGTCTCGAGCGTAATCAGGGGGTCTTCGACGGCGACGACGTCCCCTGGGGAGGCAACGACCTCGATGACTTCGACGTCTGCGAAGTCGCCGAGGTCCGGAATCGTGAGTTTGACAGCCACTACGGGATCGCCCGCAACAGTGTGTCGACACTGGCCAGCTGCTGACCCAGGAACGTCGTGAAGCGCACGGCCTGCGCGCCGTCGATGACGCGGTGGTCGTACGAGAACGACAGCGGCAGCAGCAGCCGCGGCTCGAATTCGGTGCCGTTCCACACGGGCTGCATCGTCGAGCGCGAAACACCGAGTATCGCGACTTCAGGCGCGTTGACGATCGGCGTGAACGCCGTACCGCCGATCCCACCCAGGCTGGAAATCGTAAACGTCGCACCCTGGAGCTGGTCGGCCTTCAACTTGCCCTCACGGGCCAGCGCCGACAGTTCACCCAGCTCAGTGGCGATCTCGTACACGTCTTTCTTGTCGGCGTCGCGAATGACCGGGACCATCAGCCCCTGGTCCGTATCTGCAGCGAAGCCGAGATGGATATATTTCTTGTATACGAGGTTTTCCCCGTCTTCCGCAAGTGACGCATTGACCTTCGGAAACTCCTGCAACGCAGCCACGCAGGCCTTCATGATGAAGGCAAGCGGCGTCAACGAGATTCCGCGTTTTTTGGCCGGGCCTTTGAGCTCCTGCCGCCGGCTCTCGAGCTCCGTGATATCCGCCAGATCATGCTGCGTGACGTGCGGCAGGTTGATCCAGCTCGCCTGCAGACGGGGACCGGAGATCTTCTGAATGCGGGTCAGCGGCTGGACGTCAATTTCGCCGAATTTCGCGAAATCGACCACCGGAGTTTTCGGCAAGAACGGTCCCGCCGCAGGGCCGGCAACCTGGCCCGTAAGTATCGCTTTGACGAATGCCTTGACGTCGTCGTGCAGGATACGGCTCTTCACACCCGATCCCTTCACCTGCACGAGATTGACGCCGAGTTCGCGCGCCAGCTTGCGCACGGACGGGCTCGCGTGAGCCCGGGCGAAACCGGCCTCGTTGATTTCGGGGAGCGTCGCAGAGGTGGCCTCTGTGGGAGCCGGCCGTGCCGGCGATTGCGCCGCAGGCGCAGACGGGGGCGCCACAGGAGCCGCAGTTTTCGCTGCGCTGGCCGAGGAGTCAGAGGAGTCGCTCGCATGGCGAGCTTCCACATCGGGTTCCGCTGCAACCGCATCGATAATCGCCACAGTCGATCCCTCGGAGACCCTGTCTCCGACACGGATCAGTACCTCCGCAATCGTTCCTGCCACCACGGCAGGCACATCCATGGCCGCCTTGTCCGTCTCCAGCGTTACGAGTGGCTCGTCGACCGCTACTTCATCGCCCGGGGCAATGTGGACCTCGATGACGTCGACATCGGAGAAGTCGCCCAGGTCCGGGACGACCAGCGTCTGTTTGCCACCCGATTTTGGCGTTACCGCTGCGAGCATCGTCGTTTCGCCGGTCGGCACGGATGCAATTGCCGGTGCGATGACCACCGTGTCGGTGACGGCCTGCGTCAGCGTGCCGATGACGTCGCCCGTCGAGACCGTGTCGCCCACCCCGATCGTCAGGCTGTCGATAACGCCGTTCTCCGGGGCGGGAATGTCCATCGAGGCCTTGTCGGTCTCGATCGTTATCAGCCCGTCCTCACGCTCCACGGTATCGCCCGGGCTGACAAGCACTTCGATCACTTCGACGTTAGCGAAATCGCCGAGATCGGGAACGATGATATCGATGGTGCCAGACACGATGCCGCCCCGACCTACAGGTCCACCGGATCCGGGCGGTCCGGATCGATGCCGTATTTCTCAATGGCCACAGCGACCGTCTTGCGATCGAGCTTGCCGTCGACGGCCAACGCATTGAGCGCGGTAATCGCGATATGGCGACGGTCCACTTCGAAGTGCTCGCGCAGTGCCTTGCGCGCGTCACTGCGCCCGTAGCCGTCGGTGCCGAGCGAGTAAAACCTGCCCGGCACCCAGCGGTGAATCTGGTCCGGGACGATCTTCATGTAGTCCGTCGCCGCGATGTACGGTCCGGGGCGATCGCCAAAACAACTCTCGACCCAGGACTTGCGTCGCGGCTCTTCGGGATGCAACTGGTTCCAGCGCTCGACCTCGAGGGCGTCGCGCCGCAGCTCGTTGAAGCTCGTCACCGACCAGACGTCCGCGACGACACCAAAGTCTGCCATCAGCAGTTCTGCTGCACCGATGACCTCCCGCAGGATCGTGCCCGAACCCATCAGCTGCACGCGCACTTTGCCGGCGCTCTTGTTGATGTCGAGCGGGTACATGCCGCGCAGAATTCCTTCCTCGACACCTGCCGGCATCGGCGGATGCGCGTAGTTCTCGTTCATGCAGGTGATGTAATAGAAGACGTTCTCCTGCTCGCCGAGCATGCGTCGCAACCCATCCTGGATGATGACTGCGAGTTCGTAGGCGTAGGTCGGATCGTACGAATGGCAATTGGGGATGGTGGACGCGGCAATCAGGCTGTGACCGTCCTGGTGCTGGAGGCCTTCGCCCGCGAGCGTCGTACGACCGGCCGTGCCACCGATCAGGAAGCCGCGCGTCTGCATGTCGCCGGCCGCCCAGGCGAAGTCGCCAATCCGCTGGAAACCGAACATCGAGTAATAGATGTAGAACGGCACCATGGGTACGTTATGGTTCGAGTACGACGTTCCCGCGGCCATCCACGAACACAGGGCGCCGCCCTCGTTGATGCCTTCCTCGAGGATCTGGCCCTTCCTGTCCTCGCGGTAGTACATCAGCTCACCGGCGTCCTGCGGTTCGTACAGCTGCCCCTGCGACGCGTAAATGCCTATCTGGCGGAACATACCCTCCATGCCAAAGGTTCGCGCCTCATCGGGCACGATCGGTACGATGTGCGTGCCGACCTGCTTGTCGCGGGTCAGCGCCGTCAGCATACGCACAAAGGCCATCGTGGTAGAGGCTTCGCGCTCGCCGGTGCCCTCGAGCTGCGTGCGGAAGGTCTCGAGGGGCGGTACCGGCAGCGACTCTGACCGCGGACGCCGCCGCGGCAGGAAGCCACCCAGGGACGACCGGCGCTCCATCAGGTACTCGTATTCCTCGCTATCGGGTGCGGGCTTGTAATACGGCACCCGCTCGCCGAGTTGCTCGTCCGAGATCGGGATGTTGAAGCGGTCCCGGAACGCCTTGATCTGATCGAGGTCCATCTTCTTCTGCTGGTGGGCGATGTTCTGGCCTTCGCCTGCCTTGCCCATGCCGTAACCTTTGATCGTTTTCGCGAGAATGACGGTCGGGCCACCCGCGTGTCTCGTTGCTGCATCGTAAGCGGCATACACCTTGAGAGGATCGTGGCCACCCCGGTTCAGGCGCCAGATCTCCTCATCCGACATGTTGGCAACCATCTCGGCCGTTTCCGGGTACTTGGCAAAGAACGTGTCACGCACGTATTTGCCGTCCATCGACTTGATCTTCTGGTATTCGCCGTCAACCGTTTCTTCCATGACCTGGCGCAGGCGGCCCGAGTGGTCCTTCGCCAACAGCGGATCCCAGCGCGAGCCCCAGACGACCTTGATGACGTTCCAGCCGGCGCCGCCAAACGCCGCCTCGAGCTCCTGGATAATCTTGCCGTTGCCGCGTACCGGGCCGTCGAGGCGCTGCAGGTTACAGTTGACGACGAACACGAGGTTGTCGAGCTTCTCGCGTACCGGCATCGTGATCGCGCCCATCGATTCGGGCTCGTCCATCTCCCCATCGCCCAGGAAAGCCCAGACCTTGCGATCGGACGGCTCGATCAAACCCCGGTGCTCCATGTACCGCATGAAGCGCGCCTGGTAGATTGCCATCATCGGGCCGAGTCCCATCGAGACAGTCGGGAATTGCCAGAAATCGGGCATCAGCCAGGGATGCGGGTAGGACGACAAGCCACCACCGCCGACTTCCTGGCGAAAACGATTCAACTGACCTTCGTCGAGACGCCCCTCGAGGAACGCACGCGCATAGATGCCGGGCGCCGAATGCCCCTGTATGAAGACGAGGTCGCCTTCCTGTTTGTCTGTCGCGCCGCGCCAGAAGTGGTTGAAACCAACCTCGTACAACGTTGCCGAGGACGCGTAGCTCGAGATGTGCCCGCCGTATTCGGTGCTGATCTTGTTGGCATTGACGACCATGGCCATTGCGTTCCAGCGGATGTACGCCTTGATGCGTCGCTCCAGTGAGCGATCCCCCGGGTACTCGGGCTCGCGACGCTTGTGGATCGTGTTCAGGTAGGCCGTGTTCGGACTGTACGGCAGGTAGGCACCCGAACGCCGTGCAAAGTCGATCATCCGGTTCAGGAGAAAGTGCGCCCGCTCGGGCCCATGCTGCGTCAGCACAGAGTCGATGGACTCGATCCACTCGCCGGTTTCGATCGGATCAGGATCGTCGAAGGGATTGAAACTGCTCATATTTTGCCCACCGGGCAGGGACCCGGAATTGCTCTGACTCTTGCGTGAATAAACCGATGCGTCCTGCTAGGATGCCCGCATCCATGCGCCCGGCCCTGCGGGTCGCCATTGGGTGCGACATATTCATGCTTTCAATCGCATGGGTCAAGCTTAGCGGAGAGAAAAAAACGCATGCAAAAAGTCACGCCGGAAACCAATGATATCCGTATTTATCAAAAACTTGGGCGTGTTCGCACCGGGGCACTGGAGGTCGTTGATCAGTTACTCCTGATACTGCCGGCAAAGCCGGCGAAGACTCTCTTCAACCAGCTGCCCCAGGGCGCGAAACTGCAGGCCGTGTTCCGCAAGCATCCGGCGGAGTCGATACCCGCGTTCGTTACCCGGCTCGGCAACAAACGCCAGACGCTGGTCGTTGCCGGGACGCTTGCCGCAGACGCCAGCACATTCGAACAACTGACACTCGGGCGCAAGCTGGTACAGGCGGCAACCTCGCAGAAAGCAGGCAGTCTGGGCATCTGTGCGGTCGGCTTCGATGATGACGCCCGGACGCGCATCGTCGGCAACATGCTGGCAGCGGCCCTGGCCGCTGCGTTCAATATGCCCGCCTACAAGAGCAAGGCTGAACCCGCAAAGATTCGCAATATCCGCCTGCTCGGTCTCGATGAGAAATTCGATACGTCCCGCGTCGAGGCGGAGGCCAAGGGCAATAACCTGGCGCGCTGGCTCACGACACTGCCCCCGAACTTCCTGGATGCAGACAATTACGCGGCACTCGCACGGTCGCTCGCACAAGAGCATGGCTGGCAATACAAGCGGTTTCGTCCCAAGGAGCTCGAGCTGCTCGGTTGTGGTGCATTCCTCGCCGTTGCACAGGGCAATGATAACGACAGCGCCAGCATCGTACGGCTGCGTTACCGGCCCGGTACGAAGAACGCGAGAGCCGATCTGAGTCTCGTCGGCAAAGGGATCATCTTCGACACGGGCGGCACCAACCTGAAGCCGTTCGAATTCATGCTCGACATGCATGGCGATATGCAGGGAAGCGCCGTAGCACTCGGTGCCTTCCTTGCCATCAGCGAAATGAAGCTGCCGATGGCCGTCGACTGCTGGCTGGCGATCACCGAAAACCGCACCGGTCCCAACGCCTACAAATCGCAGGACGTGGTGACGGCGGCCAATGGCAAGACCATCCAGACGGTGCACACCGACGCCGAGGGTCGCATGGCGCTGGCGGATACGCTGGTGCTGGCGAGCCGCGAAGAGCCCGGGCTGATCATGGACTTTGCGACCCTGACCGGCAGCTGCATGAGGGCAATCACGACACGCTACTCGGGTGTATTCACCAATCGCAGGGCACTGCACCCGGTGCTCAAACGCACCGGCGAGCTGTGCGGCGAGCGAGTCTGGCCATTCCCGATCGGCAAGGAATTCATGGAAGAACTGAAGAGCGACACGGCCGATTTCCTGCAGTGCTCGGCCAAGGGTGGTGGCGACCACATCCTCGCTGCGAGTTTCCTCGCCGAATTCATCGAGAACGACATACCGTGGGTGCACCTCGATCTGTCGGCCGGCGATAACGAAGGCGGCCTCGGCCACATCCCGTCGAAGTTCACGGGTTTCGGCGTGCGGTATACGATGAGTGCCATTCTCGACGCAAATCTGTTCAAGGCGAAAGTGTAAGTGAACGACACAGTAAGAATGGCGGACCGCTTCCGCGGTTTTTTGCCCGTGGTTGTCGACGTCGAGACCGGCGGCTTCAACTGCAAGACTGATGCATTACTCGAGATCGCGGCGGTGCTGCTCGAGATCGACGAAGACGGCGAGATGTCACGCGGAGAGACGATCCGCTATCACGTCAAACCGTTCGAAGGTGCCAACCTCGAGGAGGCCTCGCTGGCAGTCAACGGTATCGACCCGCATCACCCGTTGCGACCGGCGATCGATGAACGCGACGCACTGCAGCGCGTGTTTCGCGAAGTGCGCCGGGCTATTCGCGAGAACCGATGCTCACGTGCCGTGCTGGTCGGTCACAATGCCCACTTCGACCTGGGGTTCCTGAACGAGGCCATCGAACGTTCCAGGATCAAACGCAACCCGTTTCACCCGTTCAGCTGCTTCGACACGGCGACACTGTGCGGCGTTGCGTACGGCCAGACCGTGCTCGCGCGCGCGGCTATCGCTGCCGGATTGGGATGGGATGAAACACAGGCACACTCGGCATCCTACGACGCCGAGGTCACTGCCGACCTGTTCTGCGATGCGGTGAATCGTTACCGCGATATCTTCACAGAAGCGCTCAGGACTGCGCCGCCTCAGCCGTAGCCCCCTCGATCAATTCCTTCAGCTCCCCCGAGTTGTACATCTCGATCATGATGTCGGAACCACCGACAAGCTCGCCCTTGACGTAGAGCTGGGGGAACGTGGGCCAGTTCGAGTACTCCTTGAGGCCCTCGCGGATCTCCGGATCCTCGAAAATATTGACAAATGCGTACGGCTTGCCGATCGCATTGAGTGCCGCAACAGCCTGCCCCGAAAACCCGCACTGCGGAAAATCGGGTGTGCCCTTCATATACAGGAGTACATCGTGCGAGCCGAGCTGCTCTTCGATCCGTTCGGTAACGTTCATCTGCTTCTGTCCTCTAAAACAATCTGGTTGTTGACCGCCGTCACGCCCCTGGTCGCACGGGCGATCGACTCGGCTCGGTCGCGGGCTACGATACTGCCAACTCTGCCTGACAGAGTAACGGTACCCTTGTAGGTCCGAACACCGATCTCGAATACGCTGACGATATCGTCAGCCGCGAACTTGCCTGTAATCTTGCTCGTAATCGTCGCGTCCGACGCCACGACGGAGGCCGATCGCTCACTGCCGGTGTTAGCGCCGTTACCTGCTATGACAGCCGTGCAACCCGCGAGCGCAAGTATTGAAATCAACAAAACTATTCTACGCATGTCTGCCTCCAGCGAAGCCGCGATTGTAACGACATTTTTCGCCTTTCGGTTATTCAATCTCTATAATACCGGCAGCCCGCATCGGAGAAATCAATAATGAACCCACTGAAGTCCATTGGCGGCACCATCGTCGCCGGCCTCGTACTGGCTGTCATCATCGTGCTGGTGACCAGGGGTGACCACATGGTTGCCGGTATTACCGCTCAATCGCTCATCATCTGGCTCCATGTGCTCGCCGGTATTACGTGGATCGGCCTGCTCTATTACTTCAACTTCGTCCAGGTTCCGGCGCTGGGTGAGGCCGCCAGTGACGAGGACGGTCCGGGACCGGCAGCCATCTCGAAGTACGTTGCGCCGCGCGCACTGGCCTGGTTCCGCTGGGGCGCGCTCGTAACATGGCTCTCCGGCGCCGCGTTCCTGTTCCACAAGGGACAGCTGCACAACGCTTTTATGCTCGGACTGAACACGGACCCCGTCAACCAGTACGCCATGACGATCGGCGTCGGCGCCTGGCTCGGTACGATTATGTTGTTTAATGTCTGGGTCCTGATCTGGCCAAACCAGAAGAAAGTACTCGGCATGGTCGAGGCCAGCCCAGAAGAAGTCGCCAAGGCCAAGAATACTGCATTCCTTGCGTCGCGCTCGAACACGCTGATGTCCATCCCCATGGTCATGAGCATGGTGGGCGCCGGCCACGGCTGGTTCATGTAAGGCTATATTGAACGAAGCAACGCTTGCTTCCATCGGCCCCGGCGTCGCGGCAGCACTTGCCGAAGACGTCGGGGCCGGTGACCTTACGGCGTCCCTGATCGCCGCCGACGCCGTCGTCGGTGCGCAGATCATCGCGCGAGCACCCCTGGTCGTATGCGGCGAAGCCTGGGTCAATGAAGTCTTTCGCCAGCTCGACGAGAGCATCGTCATCGACTGGTACGTCGGCGACGGGGGCCGCGCAGCAGCCGACGACATCATCTGCAAACTGGTCGGACCCGCGCGGGCACTGCTGACCGGCGAACGCACGGCACTTAACTTCCTGCAGACCCTGTCCGCCACCGCGACCACGACGGCCGCTTACGTGGCAGCGATTGCCGGCACGGGTGCGCAGGTCCTCGATACGCGCAAGACGATTCCGGGGCTGCGGCTCGCCCAGAAGTATGCGGTGACCTGCGGCGGCGGACACAACCACCGGGCGGGCCTGTTTGACGCCATCCTGATCAAGGAAAACCATATCAAGTCCGCGGGCGGCATCGCCGCCGCGCTGGAGGCAGCAATGAAAAAGCACGACGACGTGCTCATTGAAGTCGAAGTGGAGAACCACGAAGAACTCGTGCAGGCACTTGACGCAGGAGCGGCCCGAATACTGCTGGATAACTTCACGATCGACGAACTGCGCGAGGCAGTTGCCAGGAACCAGGAGTATGGCTATGTGGCCGCTGAGCTCGAAGCCTCCGGCAATGTCACCCTCGAGACGATCCGCACTATAGCGGAGACCGGCGTTGACTATATTTCGACCGGGGCGCTGACGAAGAACGTCAGCGCGGCTGACCTGTCGATGCTGTTTCGCATCGATTGACTGTCGCCCGCTGCGTAGGTGGTGTCAGGCTACGGCACGCGTTACCCGCTTGGGCTCGGAAACACCGTAGCCTTGTGCGTAGTCGATGCCCATCCCCCGCAGCATCGTAATGATCTCCTCGTTTTCCGCAAACTCGGCAATCGTCTGTTTGCCGGTAAGGTGACCGATTTCATTAATCGAACGTACCATCTCGCGGTCGATCGGATCATGCAGTATCTCCTTGACAAAGCTGCCATCGATTTTGAGGAAGTCCACCGGGAAGTGCTTGAGATAGCCAAACGACGACAGGCCGGTGCCAAAGTCATCGAGGGCGAATTTGCACCCGAGCTCCTTGAGCGCGTTGATGAAGCGGTTGGCCTGCGAGTAACTTGCGATGGCCGCGGTTTCCGTAATTTCGAAACAGATCTTCGTCGCATCGAGCCCGCTCATCTGGAACTGGTCGACGACAAAAGGCAGAA
Organism: Woeseiaceae bacterium; assembly: GCA_041574455.1. Taxonomy (GTDB): domain Bacteria; phylum Pseudomonadota; class Gammaproteobacteria; order Steroidobacterales; family Woeseiaceae; genus UBA1847. The sequence goes on from JBFFOM010000012.1 coordinate 31,063, forward strand.
ACTTCTCGTCACCGAGGCTCTGCCCTGAGAGATTGATGGAACACAGAGACAGGCGTTCGCGCTCGTCGGCTTCCGAGACGAGCCAGCGAAATGCGCTGCGTATCACCCAGCGATCGATCTTAGGCGTAATGCCATAGCGTTCGGCGGCTTCGATGAACAGCCCGGGCGAGATGATTCCCCCGCTCTCGTCACGCATCCGCAGCAGGATTTCGTAATGCGCGCCCTCTTCTTCCGTCTGCAGAGGCTGGATCGTCTGACGAAAGAGTTCGAAGCGGTTTTCCTCGAGTGCGTTGTTGATGCGAGCCGCCCATTGCATCTCGCGGCGCCGGCGCATCAGGTCTATATCATTTTCCTGGAAGCTGTGGATGCGGTTGCGCCCCGCCTCCTTGGCAGCTGCGCAGGCACTGTCAGCGGCAGTCAGCAGGGCGGCAACGTCTTCATTGTCCGCCGTGATGGGGACGACGCCAATGCTCACACCGAGTCGGAAAGTACGCTCCTCCCAGACAAACTTGTAGTCGCCGATTGCCATACGCAGCGTCTCCGCGGTATTCATGGCCTCGTCGAGCGTACAGCTCTCCAGCAGCACGCCGAATTCGTCACCGCCAAGGCGTGCGAGTGTGTCGCGCCAGCGAATCTTGGACTTCAGGAGCGTGCCTAGCTGGCCCAACAGGGCGTCGCCGGCACTGTGGCCGCAGGAATCATTGACGATCTTGAACTGGTCGAGATCCAGGTACAGCAGCGCATAAGAGGTCTCGCGCGCCCTGGCACTCTTCAGTGCGCGCTCGACCCGATTCTCGAACTCGGCACGGTTCACCAGCCCGGTCAGGATATCGTGGCTCGCGTGGTAGCTCAGCCGTCGATTAAGATCACGAGACTCCGACACGTCATGGAAGACGAGCACACCACCGGTCACGGTGCCTTTACCGTCACGAATTGGTGATGCAGTACTCTCTATATAAAGCTCATTGCCGTCACGCCGGATCAGCAGTGTCGGCCGCACCGACTTGATCGCCCGGTCGCGTCGCATCGACACGGCCAGCGGGTTCTCCAGCGGCTCACAGGTTTCTTCATGGAAACCACGGAAGATCTCGTCGATCGGGCGGCCGCTCGCATCGTCGACCTTCCAGCCCGTGAGTTCCTCCGCTACCGGATTGACATACTCGACGTTGCATTTCGAGTCGGTCGTGATGACGCCATCGCCGATTGACTGCAGCGTGATCTGGGCGCTCTCCTTTTCGCGGAACAGCGCATCTTCGTACAGCTTGCGCTCGGTGATATCGACTTCGACGCCGAGCAGGCGGATCAACCTGCCGTTCTCGTCGACGATACCCTTGGCGCGGCTCTTCATCCAGCGCCACTCACCACTCTGGTGCTTCATCCGGTGGGTCGACTCGAAGAGCAGAGACTTGCCTTCGAGATGCTCACGCATGCGGGTCTGCACCCTGGCGATATCATCGGGATGAACGAGTTTGTACCAGTCGAGCTTGACGTCATCGGCGTCAACGTCGTAGCCCAGCATCGCCTTCCAGCGGCGCGACAGGTTTATACGCTTGGTTTCGCCGTCGAAATCCCAGATGCCGTCGTTCGCTGTCATCGCGATCAGCTGGTTGCGCTCGTCGAGTTCCTCGAGGATCTGGCGATCGCGCACGCGTTCGAGTCCTGACGCCAGCGATGAGCCGAACAGTTTCATCAACAGGTGGAGATCCGCATCCCAGCTCTCGACGGGCCGTTCGTTCGCAATTGCAAGGAATCCGGCGATCTCGCCATGTACCGATACGCCGATGATCAGTGTCGCACCAATGTGCAGTTCATTGAGTCGTTCGAGGTCGTCGCGCGCCGCCTTCGGACCGCTCATGGTGTCGGCAACCTCGACCACCCGCAGGTGCCCAAGGCGACTACGCAGCCATGGCCAGTCTTCGAGTCTTTCGCCAGCAAGCTGGTCGGGCTTGCACTGGGCGAATCCGCTGCCCGACGCCAAAACAGACTCGATCTCGGTGCCATCGTCGCTGATCAACGCGATAAACGCCGCGTCCGCTCCAGCGGCATCGGGCAGTTCGTCGACATTGGCCTGCAGCTGTTGCAGGTAGTTCGAGCGATCGAGATTCTGGACGCCAACCGCAAACTTCGTCTGCATAGCGTCGACCGCGCCGCGGGTTCGTTCCCCGGCGCGCGGGTTGCGGTAGTGAGCTCCCGTAACGGTGTCGGAAGGATTTGTCATTACGGGTGTCCATTTTGACACGTTAGCTCAGGAATACAAGCTAAGTGACTGTTTTTCTGTGCCCCAGGCAATTGTCTTCGTCGCTTTGTCAACCGCTCTTCCCGCCGGCCGTTATTCCCCATTACAACACACGCTTGGGCACAAGGAGAATGCCATGAGAACAACCACCAAGGGCCTGCTGCTGGCATTTGCGATGACGCTCGCAGCCTGTGGCGGCGGCGCCGGCATGACGGCCACCAACACCTCCGTCGCAATCGTCGAGTGTAATCCCGACGACCCTGCAACGCACGATGAATGCGGTACGGTTGTTATTGGACTGACCGATGCCGACGGCGACTTCCTCAACTACACGGTAGACGTTCTTTCCATCGAGCTCGAAACGGCCAATGGGCGGACTGTAGAGACACTGCCCCGCCGCACGCGCATCAACTTCACGGATTACGTCGACCTGACGGAGATCGTCAGCGCCCGGATGATCCCACCGGCAACCTATGTCGCGGGAACGATTCGTCTCGACTACGCAAACGCCGAGGTCTTTGTCGAGGCGGACGGCGATTCCAAGGAAGCCGTCGTCACGGACATGGAGGGCAATCCGCTTGGGCAAACCGAACTGAGGGTGCGGCTGTCGAATCGCGACCAGTTGCGCATCACGAAAGGTCGCGCTGCCCTGTTGCAGCTGGACTTCGACCTGGATGCTTCGCACACCGTTGACATCGTACCGACTCCGGCCGAGGCCACGAGCGAGATGTTCATCGTCGCCGAGGTATCACCCGTCGACGAGAAAGACATCCGCGTGCGCGGACTCCTCGGGGCCGTCAACGTCGACGAGATGACCTATGCGGTTCGCATTCGACCGTTCCATGACCGCGACGGGGACCATGGACGCCTGCGCGTGCATGTAACGGATGAGACGGAATTCGAGATCAACGAAGCGCTCTACACCGGTGCCGATGGCCTGCGCGCGCTCGAGGCTGCGGGCATCGGCACACCGACGATCGCCGGCGGCACGCTCAGTGTCACAGAGCGCCAGTTCACAGCAGCCCGCGTACTTGCTGGTTCCAGCGTACCAGGCTACGACAGGGATGCTGTCGTCGGTAATGTCATCGCACGTGACGGCAACCTGTTGACCGTTCGTGGCGCTACGATCATCCCGTCTGATCGTGTCGCACACTTCCACGATGACGTAGTTGTCGAAATTGGACCAGATACGGTCGTCTTCCGCGACGGTCACCGTCGTCGGGATCTCGGCATCGAGGCCATCTCGATTGGCCAGCGTGTCACGATCCGTGGCGATGTAGGCGATGCGGCAACCGATACCAATGCGCCGCAGATCCTGTTTGACGCCACGCAGGGGGCGGTACGTATGCACGTCACGCGCGTGAGCGGCATCGTGAATGCGGTGATGGCAGGACAGGCCGACATCACACTGCACGCGATCGATCGCCGGCGCGCAGCGATCTTCGACTTCACGGGTACGGGTTCGTCACCTGAGGTCGATGCAGACCCCGCCAACTACGAAATCAACACGGGCGGGATGCTGCTCGCGGCATTCGCCGAAGGCAAGCCGATCGTCGCCAAAGGCTTCCCGGCCGCTTTCGGCATGGCTCCCCCTGATTTCCATGGCCGCACCGTCATCGACTTCACGGACGTTCGCAGCAAGCTCGGTTTCGGCTGGGGAAGCGAAGGAACCACGGCACCGTTCTCAGGCATCAGTGTCGCAGGCCTCGTGGTCGACATCGACAACGAAGATCTCGGTGGACGCCACCACGTCAAGCAGGGCCCGGTGCTGATCGATCTCACGTCGCTCGATGCGGACACGACGATCGTGCCGACTGACAGGGACCGCAAGGCGTTCTACATCAAGACCGCCGACAGCCTGCGCATGTACACGGACTTCGCTGATTTCATTGAAGACCTGAATGCGAGCCTGGACGGCGCAACCGCCGCTCGTTCGCTGCACGCGGTAGGTCAATACGACACCGACACCAACGTATTCACTGCCGTGAAGATCGGTATCTACCTGCTTGAACCATCCCCCTGAGTAAGTCCGTATCTCCCCCGCAGGACTTACTTGCTCGCCCCGCCGCCAACAGGTGGCGGGGCTTTTTCTGTCGCACTACCAGTTCAGTTCCGTCACTTCCCCGACGGTCGGCCACCCCTGCTCCCGCGCATGCGCCTCGAGACGCTCGACACGGTCTTCCGGCTGGGGGTGGGTCGAGGTATAAGCGGCAAGCCCGATACCCGTATCGTCCACCTCGGCCCACCGGTCAAACAGCCGCCAGGCTTCGTTGACATGCCCATAGTGCGTGTAGACCGCCTCGAGCCCGAATTCGTCGGCAGCGAGTTCCTGCCTGCGACTGAACCCGAGCAAGGCGAGATCCGTGACCTTCAGGCTGAGTCTCGAGATGTCACCGTCAGTGATGGCAGCGAAGAATAATGCCAGGGTCAGGCCGCGACCGAGGCCCCGGATGTGGTCGCGGTTCCTGTAGTGCCCGAGTTCGTGGCCGAGCACGAACGACAGTTCGTTCTCGGACTGGACCTGTTCGAGCAGGCCCCGGGTGACAATGATCAGTCCACCCGGCAACGCCAGTGCGTTGGATTCGCCGGAATCGTTGATCTCCACGCGGAACTCGTACGGGGAATCCGGCCAGTGAAACGCCAGCCGGTCCACCAGCAGCTGCGTCCTGTTCAACTGCTCGTCAGCCGGCGATACCGTCGTCAGGTCCTCGGGCAGCCAGTCCCGGAACAGCGCCGCCTCCTTCTCGGGAGGGATGAAGTAGAGCGCAATATCAACCAGGAAGATCAGGATGACCGCGATCGTCGCGAAGATCGCCGAGAGGGCGACGACCAGCGTACCGGCCTCAACCAGTGGATGCGTGTCGCTGACGTTGATCCCGTCACGCGGTTGTTTCGGGACGTGCTTCAAAACCGATCCGTACGTGGCGCAAAGCGGGAATGCAGTTTGACGGCGGTGCCGAAAGCAAGCATCTCGACGCCCGCCGTGCCGTTACCGTCACCCGTCGCATTGGCGAGACGCGAGGTCTCGATCCTGACATTGAAAACCGCATCGTATCCCTGCTCACGGGAACTCTCGATCATCCGCAACACGGCCTCGCGCCGCGCCCTGTCGAGTAACGGTTCATAGGTCTTGACCCTGCCACCCACGATGCCTCGCAAGCCCGCAATGACGCGTTTGAAGTAATCGAGCGAGATTACGACGCTGCCGGCCACCAGCGTCGAAGCGCCAGCGCTCCAGTCCTCCGGCATCGTGTCGAACGTGACCACCGGGTAGTCGCGGTACTCGGCTTCGCGACGGCGGATGCTTCGGAAATGCCGCGCCTCTACCATGGTGCCGATGAAGTAGGCCGTCATCAACAGCAGCAGCGGCCAGCCGAAGTTGAAAAAGAGGCTGAGTTTTTCCCAGGTAGCCGGATCCATCAGGCAACTCGCACTGCCGTCCCGTAGGCGAACAGTTCGGCGGCACCCTGCGATATCGAACTCGTGGCAAAGCGTACGTTCACCACCGCGTTGGCGCCCATCGAACGCGCCTGCTCGATCATGCGCTCGGTTGCTTCCTGGCGCGAATCCTGCAGCAGTTCCGTGTAGCCGACGAGTTCGCCGCCAACGATATTCTTGAGCCCGGCCATGATATCGCGACCGATATGCTTGGCGCGCACCGTATTGCCGGTGACGACGCCATAGAACTCAACGATCTCTTTCCCCGGAATGTTTTCCGTGTTGCTGATGGCAACGGACGTGCCCGTGGTCAGGTCCATGAATGCTCCTTATCTGAAACTCTGAATCAGTTCACGCATTTTCACGCGCGTCTTCCCGTCCGGCAGGCGACCGACGCCGCCGCCCAGGTTGTCTTCGACGTGGCGAGGATTGGCCGTCTCCGTCAGCACGCAGGTAACGGCGGGGTGTGACAACACGTACTTGAGTGAGAATTGTGCCCAGCTGTGGCAGTCGAATTCCGCGGCCCATCCCGGCAGCTCCTTGCCGCGCACAATCGAAAAGTACTCCCCGTTGATGAATGGCCTGTTGATCGTCACGGCCACGCCTTGGTCGCGCGCCATCGGCAGGATGCGTTCCTCGGCATCGGTCTCCAGCGGCGACAGGTTGACCTGCAGGAAATCCATGGTTCCCGTCTGTATGACGCCCATCATCATCTCGTAGTATTCGGGACGATGGCGCGCCAGGCCGATGTAGCGCGAGAGGCCCTCGTCCTTCCAGCGGCGGAACTGGTCCCAGTTCGGCACGCCGTCTTCGGGATATGTGTGTGCCAGGTCAATTGCCTCCTTGCCAGCGATATCCAGGAGTGCGCGGGCGGCAGTTTCGGACTGCTCCGCCTCGCCGCCGCTCAGGTAGACACCCAGGAACGATTGCTCCGTGTAACCGAGACCACGCGCGGTCGCTGCGACCAGTTGCGCGCCGCTGCCTGCACAGTCGACGTAGCGCCCGCCGCGATCAAAATAGGTCTGCAACAATTCGCGGGTGATCTCCGCGTCGCCTTCCTTGAACGCCACGGAATTGCCGAGACCCACAGCAGAAAGCGATTCAGAGCGCCCCGGGATTTCGCGCATGCTCAACGTGGATGCCGCGGCCGGGTAGCCAAACAACGCGGATGCTCCGGCTGCAGCCAGGAATTCTCGTCGGTCGATCATGGACCTCCCTTTGGATCGAGAGAAGCGTTTCCGGATAGTAGCACCTGTGAAGACTGTAGAGCCGGGCGCAGTAAATCCCCGTATATCAGGCAATTTCCGATGCAACTATGGTTGTCTCATGAAAACGATCATCGAACCATTCCGTATCAAGATGGTGGAACCAATCAAGCTCACGACACTTGAGGAGCGTGAGAAGCTGATCCGGGCAGCCTACTACAACCCGTTCCTGTTGCGCGCCGAAGACGTCATCATCGATCTGCTGACCGACTCCGGCACCAGCGCAATGTCCGCGGACGCCTGGGGCGCCCTGATGCGCGGCGACGAGTCCTACGCAGGCGCGCGCAGCTGGTATCGCTTTCGAGATACGGTAACGGACATCTTCGGATTCCAGCAGGTCATCCCGACCCACCAGGGACGCGCGGCAGAACACATCTTGTTCGGCGTCATGGTGAAACCCGGAATGATCGTGCCGAACAACACGCACTTCGACACTACGCGCGGCAACATCGAATTCGTCGGCGGCGAAGCAGTCGACCTGCCCTGCCACGAGGCCGACGATCTCGACTCCAATTTCCCGTTCAAGGGCAACATGGACACGGTGGCGCTCGAGAAACTCGTCGCAGAACACGGTCCCGAGAATATTCCGGTGATCATGCTTACCATCACCAACAATTCGGGCGGCGGGCAACCAGTGTCGATGGCCAACATTCGGGAAGTCAGTCGCATTGCGAGGGCGGCCGGCATTCCCTTTTACATTGACGCCTGTCGTTTCGCCGAGAATTCTCATTTCATCAAGCACCGCGAGGACGGCTACGCGGACGCAGCACCAATCGACATCGCGCGCGAGACGTTCAGCTATGCCGACGGCTGCACGATGTCGGCAAAAAAAGATTCGTTCAGCAACATTGGCGGCTTCCTGTGCACGAATGACGAAGAGCTGGCACACCGGGAGCGCAATATCCTGATCATGACGGAAGGCTTCCCGACTTACGGCGGCCTGGCAGGTCGTGATCTCGAAGCCATCGCTGTCGGACTCCGAGAAACCCTGGACGAGCACTATCTCGACTACCGACTGCTGTCCACGCGCTACGTGGTGCAGCACCTGCGCGACGCCGGGATACCGGTCGTGTCACCAGCAGGCGGCCATGCCGTCTACGTCGACGCGCGCCGCTTCCTGCCGCATATCGAGCCATTGCAGTACCCGGGGCAGGCACTGTCGGTCGAGCTCTACATCGAAGCCGGTGTCAGGGCAGTCGAGATCGGTACCGTCATGTTCGGCCTGGACCCGCACACGCAAGAGGAACATCCAGCCAGGCTCGATCTGCTGCGTCTCGCGATTCCGCGCCGCGTCTACACGCAGAGCCACATGGATTACGTCCTGGAGGCGATCGGCCAAGTCTGGGAGCGCCGGGACAAAGTGCGCGGAATGAAGATCACGCGCGCTCCCGAGTTCTTGCGACATTTCACTGCGCACTTCGAGTGGTTGGACTGAGAGGATCACGCCTTGCGCGCGGCTGTGGGATCAGTTCCCGCGGCAACGGCGAGCGCCAGGTACTTATAACACCTGTCGCTTGAATGACTACTTCCAGAAGTCCCCGTGAGGCTGCAGATAGCCGCAAGCTGCCAGCCAGGCGTCCTGGACTGGAACGACCGCTACTGACCCATTGCAGACGTTAGGTACATCCCAGAATTGACCGCTTTTTCTTGCCGCTCACAATTGCCCTGACAAGGGCAAACCTGACCAAAGTCAGGGACGCAAAGCCACGGGTCCTCACTTCCTCCGCCACGCCTTTTGCGACGCGACGAAGGACCTCAAGATCGCCGGGCTGCTACTACCAGCTATCACAGCAATTGAGGAGTGCCGGCCCATGAAGAATCTAATGCTGACTTTTCCCACCGTGTTGGTGCTAACACTTAGCGCTTGTGCACCGCAGGTAGATACGGAGGCGGAACGCGCGGCCATTCGGACATTTCATGACGAGTGCCTGTCGGCGCAGATTACTGGGGATGTCGAGTGTTTTGCTGAAGACGGCCAGATGCTCCCGAATGAGTTTCCTCCGATCAAAGGCAAGGGCGCTATCGCGGAGATTGTGGCGCAAATAATCGAGGACCCGAACTTCGCAGTCGCACACGACATTATCGATATTGACGTCTCCCACAGCGGAGATCTTGCCTATATTCACTACGCATACAATTTCACGATGAGCGATCCGGAAGGAAATCCCGCGACTGAACGCGGCAATGCTATCTATATATTGAAGAGGCAGCCGCATATCGGATGGAGGTATCTGCTCGACCTTTCGAACAGGGTTGCTGAGGATGTCAGTGACATCGAAAAAGAGGCGGTTGATCACGAGGCAGAAGCCCAGGCCCTGATGGAGCTGAGCCGAGAGTGGTCGAGGGTAGCCTCGTCTGGTGACTTCGAGGCACTACTGGACTTCTGGTCAGATGACGCAGTCGTGCTTATACCGAAACACCCTGTGATCGAGGGCAAGCGGGCGATAAGAGCACACATCGCAGCCGGCGCCGACGGTTCCGGCCCCAGCTACACTTGGGAACCACTGTCCGCACATATTTCAGATAACGGCGATATGGCTTATTTGATCGAGCGAAATATTGAGGAACTGATTGACTCTGACGGCAACAAAGCCGTGACGCACAATAAGGTCGTTACGATCTGGCGTAAGAACTCACAAGGCCGCTGGAAGAACGTCGTCGAAATATGGAACGAGACTCCGGCACCGGCTGACTAACGCTGATACGGCGGATCCAATGGTTGCTACCGACCCAGAGCGGCCATGCAGTACTCGACGGGGAATTCTAAAGAGAATTGAGCCGGTCCCATCCGGGCAGGCTATTCGTTTGCCCGAATGATGTAGGATTCGACAATGCTGCAGTTCAGCTCCATCGGACTACTTGCCGTCATCGCGTGCGCCATGTGCTGGACCCTGGCAGGTGTGGTTTTCCGCGTCAGCCTGGCAGGAAGCGCTGCCCGTCAACTGTCACTACTTCTTGTCGTCGAAGGCGCAACGCTGATCTCTACCGGGTACATCGATCTGTTTCTGACCGAGGCTGCGCGCTCTGCCTCATGGTACCCGGCGTTCTTCCGCATTGAGGAAATCGTTCACACCGCCGGTGATTGCCTTATGCTTGCCCTGTATCCGCCGCTGTTAGCTGCGGCGCTACGCACCAGGCTTACAAAGCCATTTGGAACACCCCGTGCCCGCATCGTGCTGCTCTCACTGGCAGCTGTCCTGTTTGCCGTCGTCCTGTGGGGTCCCTTGAAGCTTGGTGGCACCTTCCTGTATGTGTCGTTGGTAATCCTGTTCCTGTATGCGCTGGTTGCCTCGCTCGATGCCTGGCGAGGTGCGGCTGGTATCGCCAGGTCCCGTGCCGGCACGTTTGCTATTGCGTTCGGGATTCGTGACGTCTGTTGGAGTTTCGTCTACGCCTGGGCGACGCTTGTCTTGTGGCAGGGAACGTATGCAATTGTCGATCCGAGCGCGCCCACTGTTCCGTTCCTGCTATATGCGCTCGGCACGCTGCTGGCCGTCCCGTTAATTGCATACGGCATTCTCAAGACGCAGCTGTTCGACATTGACCTCAGGATCCAGTGGACTATTCGACAGTCGACGGTTGCCGCCGCCTTTGTTGCTGTCTTTTATATCGTCACCGAAGGGGCGGACAGGTATTTCGAGAATGAACTCGGCGCCTGGATCGGCTTGCTTGCATCTGCTTTGCTGATCTTCTTCCTGGAACCACTGCAGCGCTTTGCCGAGCGAGTAGCCGTAGCGGCAATGCCGAATACGGAAGACACGCCCGAGTACGCCATGTACCGAAAGATGCAGGTCTACGAGGAAGCCATTGCTGAAGCGCACAGTGAAGGCGGCGTCTCGGACAAGGAGCGAGCGCTGCTGGTGCGACTGCGGGACTCGCTGGGCATATCCGAGTCCTCCGCCGACGCAATCGAGGCCGATGTGATAGATCGGGTGTCCCATCTTCGCGAGAATGCTTTCCCGGAATAGGAATTGAATGTCCGCTCCGGGTCAACTCCAGCCATTCGCCTGATGCTAAGCTCAGTGGCTGCTGATAATCCAAAGCAGATATGCGTAATGGCACAAGAACAAAGATACTTCGTATGAGCAGGGAGGAAGAGGTTGAACGAAGATAAAGTCAACAGATGGCTAACTCTGGGAGCAAACTTTGGCGTACTTGTGGGACTCATATTGGTCACGTTTGAGCTACACCAGTCGACCGTAACTACACGCGCTGAAATGGTCAGCGACTTTCAGGACCGCTGGGTGGCAATGGACATGTCCTGGCAGGATGCCGAGTTTGCTGCGGCTTGGGCCAAGGCAATTGAAAATCCGGATGCACTGTCGACGGCAGAGATGATACAGCTCAGCGGGCAACTCTGGGCTTTCATCGATCATTTGAATTCCACCAGGCGCATGTGGGAGTTGGGCGTATTTGAAGAGCCTCTGCCATCCGTGGAACAAGTCATTGCCAAAAACGTGCATGTCTTCTTTGGGAATGCATTTGCGCAATCGTGGTGGGCCGAATATGAGCGTCAGTCCACTAGCGAATTGGTCACATTGATGGCTCCGGAGATCGCGAAAATTTCTGTCACCCATGATCGAGAGTACTATCAGAGAATCCGGTCAGATATGCGCGATTGATTTATCGTCCGCTTCTGGCCAATCGCGGCTGCTCGCCATACTTGGGCTAAACTGGACTGAAGCGAACCCCCCAAGACTGGATGAATGATTCTTGAGCAACTCTAAGTCAATTCCGTGGAAACGACTGACGGCGGAGGCCGCGGCGATTGTCATCAGCATTCTGCTGGCATTTTGGATAGACGCGTGGTGGGACGAACGAAAAGACAAGCTTGAGGAGCAGGAGATACTGATAGGGCTGGAAGTCGAGTTTGTCGACTTAAGAGATCGACTCGACCAATGGGCACAATTCAACAGGACCGGAGCTCAGTTCGTTGAGCAATTCCTTTCGGACTCTGTGACCGAAATGAATCTGCGCTCCATCGAATCGGCATTTACATATGCATCATTAGTAAACGTACTGGATCAAGGTGGTGCTCTGGACGCTCTTCTGGCGTCTGGCCGCCTGGAACGAATCAGTGACAGGAACATCCGGCTTCGACTGGTCAAATGGCCGGACTGGCTCGAGGATATTCATACGAATGACGTGTCTTCTCGCAGTTACGTGATGAGCGAAATCGTACCTTATCTGGCGAAACACGGTTTCCCGGGAAAGGTTTGTTCGACACCAGAGTGGTTCTTCATCTGTGCAGAGTCGGAACCTGTTCCTTCGGCATATCTGCAGTTATCCAAAGAACCAGAATTCAGATCTATGCTCATCATGCGTCGTGCCTGGATGTTGGGCACGGCTCATGACCACGAGAGTGCCCGAGATGAGGCCGACGACATCCTCGAATTGCTGCAGGAGCGCCTGCGAGAGCTTGGGGATTGACTCGTCAATGCGAGAGACTGATCGCGAACAGGATCCGCTCCCGCATTCACGCGCATAGCGCACACTTTCAGTCGCCTGCAGGCGGGATCTTGGTCGCCTGCCACGCAACAACCTTCCAGATTCCGTCGCGCTTCAGGAAGGTGCCCGTGTTGTAATAGTACAGCGTCGCCGAGCGGTCGGATGCGGTCCCAACGAGCTTGAAGGCGACAACTGCCATGTCGCCGTACAGCCTGACGTCGATTTCCTCGCCGGAGTAGATCACGGCGGGTGGCTCATTGCTCTCCTCGGCGCCGTTGAAGCCTTGCATGATCTCGGCCTTGCCGAAGCGCGACCCGCTCGACGAAGTGTAAACGAGGTCCTCGGCCCAGAACTTTTCATGCGCCGAGGCCTTGTCGGCGTTGGCCAGGAACTCATGCAGCATGGCTGTCAGGTCGTCGACATCCCCTGCAACGGCAACCGGGACCGTCATTAACGTGACGGCGCACAGGCAGGCCTGGAAGTATTTCTTCATGATTTCGTTGTCCTCGATTCGATTTCGGCAACCCTGCGCTCATCTGCGGGAACTGCGTATTCCGGCGCTTCGAGCATTAGCGGTTCAATGGATAAGGGTGAGTTTAACCAAATAACGACAGTCCATCGGGAGAATATTAAGCGTGTCTGACCTATTCCACCCGATCGGTATCGAGCAACTCACCAGGTGGCTGTTCACGGAACTGGACGCCCGCGACTCGGTGCTTGGTATTCCCGCGCGGTATTTTCATGTGCCGAACCTGGAAGCGTCTTACCGCACGCAGGTATTCGGACAGCCGCTCGACACTCCTTTTGGCCCCGCTGCCGGCCCTCATTCTCAGATGGCGCAGAACATTGTTGCGGCATGGCTTTGCGGTGCGCGCTACATCGAGCTCAAGACTGTCCAGACCCTCGACGAACTCGACGTCAGCAAACCCTGCATCGATATGGAAGACGAGGGTTACAACGTCGAGTGGTCACAGGAACTCAAAGTCCACCAGTCCTTCGAGGAATACGTGCGCGCCTGGGTCCTTATTCACGCGCTGCATCACAGGCTGGGATTCCCGGGTGAGTCGCCCGGCGTCGTATTCAACCTCAGCGTCGGCTACGACCTCGCCGGCATTCAGCAGCCGAACATGCAATGGTTCCTGGATCAGGTCGCCGATTGTGCGGCACGCAAGCACGAGATTATCGAGACGGTCGCCCGTTACTACCCGGCCGTTCGCGACATCGAAGTTCCGGACCGGCTGTCCGACAACGTCACCTTGTCGACGATGCACGGCTGCCCGCCAGACGAAATCGAGGGCATCTGTGAATACCTGATGCGCGACCGGCGGCTGCACACCCTCGTCAAATGCAATCCGACGCTGCTGGGGCCGGAGCGCGTCAGGACAATCCTCAATGAGAACCTTCGATTCACAGATGTCGTCGTTCCGGACATTGCCTTCGAACACGACCTGAAGTACGAGGACGCTGTGCCGATGTTGGGCCGGCTCCAGTCGACAGCCCGAAATCTCGGCCTCGAGTTCGGCGTCAAGCTTTCGAACACGCTCGAGGTAGAAAACCGGCGTGATGTCTTCACCCCCGACGAGAAGATGATGTACCTGTCGGGTCGGCCTCTGCACGCAATTACGGTAAACCTCGCGGCCGTGCTCGGCGACGCATTCGATGGCGACCTGCCGATGTCGTTCTCGGCCGGCGCGAGTTGCTACAACGCAGCGAACCTGCTCAACGCGGGCATGCAGACAGTCACGGTCTGCTCGGACCTCTTGAAGTCCGGCGGCTATCTCCGCCTGCTCGACTACATCAGGGCCGTCGAGGATATATCGGTGAACCGGGCCGAGACCCTCGACTACCTTCGCAGGTATGCCGACGACGTGCTGCGGGATCCGGACAACATGAGATCCGAATTCGTGACGGCGCACACCAAGACCGAACGCAAGCTCGGCCAGTTCGACTGCATCAGTGCCCCGTGTGTCGATGTCTGTCCGCTGCACCAGAAGGTGCCAAGGTACATGGCGGAAGTGCGCAACGACGACATGGCAGCGGCACTGCGCACGGTGCATGAAGACAACCCCCTGCCCTGCACGCTGGGTCGCATCTGCGATCACCTGTGCGAACAGGCCTGTGTCCGTACGCACCTCGATGAGCCGGTCGCTATTCGCGACATCAAGCGCTTCATCGTCGATCGTGAACATGCTGTGGAGAGCGCGGGCAACGCGCCTCGGACTGGCAGTAAAGTCGCGATCATCGGCGCAGGGCCCGGCGGGCTGTGCGCCGCACTGGAACTCGCGCGCGCCGGCGTCGCCGTGGAGATTTTCGAGGAACAGGCGTATGCGGGCGGGATGGTCGGCGGTGTCGTGCCCGAGTACCGGCTCCCCAGAACCGTGTTCGCGCAGGACCTCGCGGCGCTCGACGAACTCGGCGTCACCATTCATTACAACACGCGCGCCGGTCGCGACATCACTCTTTGCCAATTGCGCGACGACGGCTTCGACAACATCGTCATCATGGCAGGGGCGCAGCTCGGCAAGACCCTGGCACTCGGCGGCAAAGCCTGTCATGGCCTGCTCGACGCGCTGCAGTTCCTGCGGCAGTCCAAGGAGAGCCGCACGATTGAGGTCGGCCGTCGCGTTGGCGTAATCGGCGCCGGCGATACGGCAATGGACTGCGCCCGCGTCGCCTGGCGACTGGGAAACCGCGAGGTCACGCTGATCTACCGTCGCACCATCGACCAGATGCCCGCGGATCGAGAAGAGATTACCCAGCTTCTCGAGGAGGGAATCGAGGTTTTGGAGCTCGCCCGGCCCGACAGCCTCGTCGTCGCGGATGGCAGGCTCGAGGCCGTCCGGTGCAGCCGTATGCAACTGAGCGATGACCGCGACGCTTCCGGTCGCCGCATCCCTGTTGCCGTGCCAGGCTCCGACTTCACCGTCCCGGTCGACACGCTTATTTTCGCGACCGGTCAGCAGTCCATGCTCGACTTTCTCGAAGGCGAACCCGTCGCTCTCAACGACAGCGGCTACATCGACGTCGACCCCGTCACCTTCGCATCATCCGCCCCGGGGATTTACGCGGGCGGAGACGTCGCGAATACAGGCCCCGAGTCGATCGTGAAAGCCGCAGCGGCCGGCAAAGCGATCGCGAACACGATACTGGAACAGTGGGGAGTCACCTCGCCTGCCGGAGATCAGCGCCCTGTCCCTGCATTGGCTGAGCACGACGTTCCCGCCATGCTGCGCCGACGCAGCCAGCGCCTCCGCCGCGTCCACGCACCACGGACGAGCAGCGACGATCGGCAGAACTTCCGCGAGGTCATGCTTACCTACGCCGATGACATGGCGCACGCAGAGGCGTCACGCTGCCTCGACTGCCAGAGCTACTGCAGCATCTGTGTCAGCGTGTGCCCGAATCTCGCACTGTTCACATACCGCGCGGATGATCGTGCGCAATCGTGGCAGGTTGCCGTTCTCGCCGATCTCTGCAACGAGTGCGGTAATTGCACCACATTCTGCCCGACGTCAGGCGCTCCCTACCGCGACAAACCGCGCCTCTATCTCGATCGCGGGGACTTCGCAGAGCAGCCGGATAACGCGTTCATGATCTTCCGGGACGGCGACAACTGGTCGATCGATGCGCGCGTACAGGGCAAGACGGAACACCTCGAAATCGACGATGCGCAGGACGAACTCGAAGAGCGGTACACCGCCATGATTACGCTGCTGAATGGCGTGCGGCAGTCAATGCCGTACCTGCCCGCGTGTGAGACATGACATGAGTTCACTGCTGATCACAAACGGACATCTCGTCACGCTCGACGAACAAAACCGCTTCGTGGAGCACGGAAGCGTCTACGTCGAGAACGGCCAGATCGTCGATGTCGGCGACTTTCCCGCGGACAAGTACGCGGCTGATCGAACCGTCGACGCCCGGGGCAGTCTCGTTATGCCCGGGCTGATCAATGCCCATCACCACCTCTACTCCACGTTTGCACGCGGCTTCACGCCGCCGGGACCGCCTGCACGCAACTTCGAACAAACGCTCGAGAGCCTGTGGTGGAAGCTGGACCAGGCGCTGGACGCCGATGACGTCTACTATTCCGCGCTGCTGGCGATCATGCATGCTGCCCGCGCCGGCTGCACGACGATCATCGACCATCACGCGTCGCCCTCCTGCCACGACGGCAGCCTCGACCAGGTCGAGCGTGCCTTCCGTGACGTCGGCCTCAGCGGCTGCCTGTGTTACGAAGTGTCGGATCGCAATCAGCCTGGCGAAGGGATAGAAGAGAACGAGCGCTACATTCGCAAGTGCCGCGATTCTGATGACGACCAGATGGCCGCCCTGTTCGGCATGCATGCACTGCTGACCCTCGGCACCCGCACCCTGGAGCGCTGTGCCGAGGTTGGCCACGATCTAAACGCCGGTTTCCATGTGCACGCCGCCGAAGACGAGATCGACGTCACGACCACGATGGACCGCTACGGTCGTGGCGTGATGGATCGCTTCCTCGATTTCGGTATCGCGGGCCCGAAAACGATTTTTGTGCACGGCGTGCAGTTCGAATCCCGCGAACTGGATCTGCTGCGCTCGACCGATTCGATGCTTGTGAACAACCCCGAGTCGAACATGAACAACGGTCTGGGCGTCGCACCGATTCTCGACATGCTCAAGCATGGTGTCCTCGTGGGCGTCGGCACCGACGGCATCTCGTCACACATGATCTCGCAGGCACGCGCCATGTACCTGCACCAGCGCACCTACCATCGGGACCCGACCGTCGCGTTCGGCGAGGCGTGCGAGATCCTGCTGCAGAACAACCGCGAAATCTGTAACCGACTGTTCCGTGTGCCGCGAGGCATGCTCGCAAAGGGCCAGCTGGCCGACATCATCATTCCCGATTACGTGCCGTTCACGCCGCTCGATGCGGAAACGTTCTACGGACACCTGCTGTTCGGGCTCAGTTTCGCGCGGGTCCGCACGACGATCTCACGAGGCCAGGTCGTCGTCGACGAGGGCCGCCTCCCCCACCTCGATGAGGAGGAGATTCGCGCGCGATGTGTCGAGAGATCAACTCGAATCTGGAAGAGGATTCATTAGTAACTTACTGAATTACATATTTTTATGACTGCCGCCTGGAACAATTACTACGCGCCCGACAATCTCGACGAGGCGCTGCAGATTCTGCAGCGCTACGACGGCCGGGCACGCGTTGTGGGCGGCGGCACCGACCTGCTCGTCGAGAGTCGACGGGGTTTGCGGCGGCCATTCGAAGCCATTGTCGACGCCACGCGCATCGACGGCCTCGACCGCATCGACAACGACGGGGAACATATCGTCATCGGCTGTGGCGTGACCCACACCGCGATCGTGACCGACGAGCGGATCCGGCAATACGGAACCTGCCTGGCAGAAAGCTGTGGCGTTATCGGCGGGCCGCAGGTTCGCAATACCGGCACGCTGGCCGGGAACGTGGCGCACGCCCTGCCGGCTGGCGACGGCACGATCGGCCTGCTGGCGCTCGGCGGCGAGATCGAGATCGCCGCTGCCGACGGCAGGCGCTGGATACCCGCCAGGGATTCGTTCGATGGGCCAGGTCGGAGCAGGATCGACCGGCACCGGGAGATACTCACCCGCCTGCGGTTCCTGAAGACGGCCGACAACGAAGGTTCCGCGTTCCATCGTGTGATGCGTCCGCAGGGTCTGTGCCTGCCCATCGTCTCGATGGCGGCACGCCTCCAGGTAGACGACGACGTGATTGCTGCTGCCGGGATCAGCATGGGTCCGGTCGGGCCCGTGCCGTGGTTCGCGGAACCAGCGGCCGAGGTCCTCGTTGGCGGCCCGGCGACACGATCACAGTTCGAGCAGGCCGCCGAGGTCGCTCTCGGCCACATCACGTTGCGCACCAGCAAGTACCGCGCTACCGAGGAATACCGCGAATCGATGATCCGCACCTGGCTGCCGGTCATCCTGCAAACGGCCGCGAAGCGTGCAGGAGCAGCGCCGTGAGCCGCCTGCAGATGACCGTCAACGGCAGTCCCGTCGACATCGAGGTGGCCGAGTCGTGCTACCTGTCCGACGTCCTGCGCCGGGACCTGCGACTGACCGGCACCAAGATCGGCTGCGCCGAAGCAGAATGCGGCATCTGCACCGTGCTCGTGGACGGCACACCCGTCGTCAGCTGTGTCTACCCTGCATTCAAAGCGCAGGGCAGGAACATCGAGACGATCGAAGGATTGTCGAAAGGCGGCAGCCTGCACGCGCTGCAACAGGCGTTTCTCGATCACGGCGCGGTGCAATGCGGGATCTGTACACCGGGCCTGATCATGACCGCCAAGGGCCTGCTCGACCGCAAGGCAGCAAGCGGGGATGCAGTGACCGAATCGGATATCCGCGAGGCCCTCAAGGACTCCTACTGTCGCTGCACCGGCTACCAGAGCGTGATCAATGCGATCCTGCAGGCATCGGGGCAGGAGGTGGCGCCGTATCTGCCCGAGACTCGGGCGCCGGAGACGCAGGTCGGGAAGCCGCGCCCCAATCCCAACGCGCTGGCCAAGATCCGCGGCGTGGCACGCTTCACCGACGACTATGAATTCCCGGGCATGCTATTTGCGCGCACCCGGCGCGCCGGCGTCCCGCATGCCCGGATTCTCTCTATCGATGTGACGGCCGCCCGTGCGCTCGACGGCGTGCACGCAGTCCTGACCCACGCGGACATCCCGGGCCGCAATGCACATGGCGTGGTCAGCATCGACTGGCCCGTACTTTGCGGCCACAAAGTCCGTTATGCGGGCGATGCTGTTGCGATCGTGGCAGCCGAGAGCGAAGAGATCGCCGCGGCGGCGCTCGACCTGATCGAGGTCCAGTACGAAGAACTGCCTGCGGTCACCGACCCGATAGCCGCGCTCAACGACGATGCGCCCCTGGTTCACCCGGAGCGGCCCGACGGCAATCTCCTCAAACACATCAAGGTCCGTAAAGGCGACATCGATAGCGGGCTTGCGGCGGCGGACGTCGTTGTCGACCGCACCTACCGCACGCCGACGACGGAGCATTTGTTCCTCGAGCCCGAGTGTTCGATCGGCATACCCGCGGGCTACGACCCCGGACGCTTCGGCGGAGCTTGCGATACCGAGGCAAAACGAGGCGAAACGGCAAGACACGACAAAACGACCGTTTACGTCGGCAGCCAGATCCCCTACGCGGATCGCGATCAGACGGCGGCCGCGCTGGGCAAGGCGCCGGAGGACGTCCGCATCGTCGCGACACTCATGGGCGGCGGCTTTGGCGGCAAGGAAGACATCACCGGGCAGATTCATGCCGCGTTGCTGGCCGAAGCGACGCATCGACCCGTGAAGATGCTGTACTCGCGCCAGGAGAGCCTGCTGGTCCACCCGAAACGCCACGCCACGTTGATTCGCATGCGCACGGGGGCAACGAAAGACGGCCAGCTGACGGCCGTCCAGGCCATGCTCTACGGCGATGGCGGCGCTTACGCCAGCCTCAGCGAAAAGGTGCTGACACGGGCGACCACACATGCGTCCGGGCCCTACGACGTTCCGAACGTCAAGGTGGACTGCTTCGCCGCTTACACGAATAACGTGCCTGCGGGCGCGTTCCGCGGCTTCGGTGTGTCTCAGAGCTGTTTCGCGGTCGAAAGCAACATGGACATCCTCGCGGCCGAACTCGGGATCGATCCGGTAGAACTGCGCCGCAGGAACGCGCTCACCGTCGGGTCGACGACCGTGACCGGTCAGGTCATGCGCGAAAGCGTCGGCCTGCAGGAGTGCATTGAGAGGGTCGACACGGACATGCGCGCCGGGGACTTCCGATGGACATGGGACGACGGTCATCGCCGTTTCGCCTGGGGTCTTGCAGTCGGCTACAAGAACACCGGACTCGGCGGCGGTGCGCCGGACAAGGCGACGGCGGAAGTCGAGGCCTGGCAGGATCCCGACCAGGGGCTGGTCGCCGAAGTCCGCATCTCGTCCGCCGAAATGGGCCAGGGACTGCCGGGCGTCCTTGCGGCCTGTGTGGCGGAGGAACTCGGCATCGCGACGGAGAACGTCAGCGTGCTGCTCGGCGACACCGACGTGTGCCCAGATGGCGGCCCGACGACCGCCAGCCGCCAGACGTTCGTCAGCGGCAACGCCGCACGCCACGCTGCCCGGGACGTCGCCAGGGAACTTGCCGACACAACCGGCGAGACGGCCGTGGCGCGGCACGAGTACTGGGCGCCGAAAACCCAGCCGCTGGGTACGGGCGGGGATATGCATGTCGCGTTCAGTTTCGCCGCCCAGGCCGCTCTTTGCGCAGTCGACATGCGCACCGGGGAGGTCGAGGTGCAGAGAATCGTCGCGGCGCACGATGTCGGCCGCGCGATAAACCCGCTCACCCTCGAAGGCCAGATCGAGGGCGGGATCGTCATGTGTATGGGCTATGCACTGACCGAACACTACATCCAGGAAGATGGCGTACCCTGGACCAACGTGATGGCGCGTTACAAGACGCCGAGCATCACGCACGCCCCGCCGATTACGTCACATATCGTAGAGCACGAACTGTCGACGGGCCCGTTCGGCGCCAAGGGAATGGGCGAGCTCCCCAGCATCCCGACGAGCGCCGCGATTACGAATGCGATCTGCAACGCGACGGGTGTTCGCGTCCGCAGCCTGCCTGTCGACCAGGACGAACTCCTGCGGGCAATGGGCACCGGCGCCAATGACGTCGAGCTCGGCTGGGGCGATCGCACGCCCATCCCCACAATCGAATTCGGAGGGGACCATTGAAACTGATACCCGCAATCGATCATGACGTTCTGCGAAGAAGCGTCGCGCATGCGCGCGCGCAGAACATCCTCCTGCCCACGTTTGCGCAACAGAAAGACCCGACACTCATCCCGGATGCAATTCGGGGTCGTCTGCGCGATGTCGGCCTCTGGGATCTCGACCCTGTCAACCTGTTCCGGATCACGTGGAAGAACGAGCCGGTCGAGCGTGGTGGCGGCTTCGGCGCAGGCAACTGGATCGAATTCCCTTCCGCGCTCACCGGCGTCGACGCGACGATCGTCGGCATCGTTGGCAAGTGGTTCCCGACCGGCGCGCACAAGGTGGGCGCCGCCTATGGCTGCCTGGTGCCGCGACTCGTCACAGGCACGTTCGATCCCACGACCCAGAAGGCAGTCTGGCCGTCGACCGGCAACTACTGTCGGGGCGGCGCCTACGATTGCGCCCTGCTTTCCTGCGCCGCTGTCGCGATCCTGCCGGAGGGCATGAGCCGCGAGCGTTTCGACTGGCTCGAGGAAATCGGCACGGACGAGATCATCGCGACACCCGGCACCGAAGCCAACGTCAAGGAAATCTACGACAAGTGCTGGCAGTTACGTGAGGAGCGCGGTGATAGTGTGGTCATCTTTAACCAGTTCGAGGAATTCGGTAACGCGATCTGGCATTACCACGTGACCGGGGGGGTTATCGACGAGATCTTCCGGAATCGATTTTCCGACGGGCAACGCCTGTCCGGCTATGTGAGTGCGACCGGGTCAGCCGGTACGATCGCAGCCGGCGATTTCCTGCGCACTCGTCATCCTGCCATCCGGGTCGTTGCCTCGGAGGCCCTGCAGTGTCCGACACTCCTGCAGTTCGGCTTCGGCGACCATCGCATCGAGGGCATCGGCGACAAGCACGTGCCGTGGATCCACAACGTACGCAATACGGATTTTGTAGCGGCCGTCGATGATGAGCAGGCCATGCAGCTCCTGCGCCTGTTCAATGAAGACGAAGGCAGGGAGACCCTGCGCCGCGAAGGGGTCGACGACGACATGATCGCGATGCTCGACCAGGTCGGCATTTCCGGCATCGGCAACCTCGTCGCCAGCATCAAGACAGCGCGCTACTACGACATGGATAGCCGCGACGTCATCTTCACACCACTGACAGATGCCATGGATCTGTATTCGTCGCGCATCGAGGAGATGCGGGACCAGTACGGTCCGTACACCACGCACCTGGCGGATCAGCATTTCGGTCGTTACCTGCAGGGAGCGACGACCGACCATGTACGGGAGCTCAGTTACGCGGACCGCAAGGCCCTGCACAACTTCAAGTACTTCACCTGGGTCGAGCAACAGGGGCGCAGCGCAGATGAATTGCGCCAGTTGTGGGACGAAGACTTCTGGGCCGGCGTCTTCTCCCAGGATGTCGTCGACGAATGGGATCGCCTGATCGAGGCATTCAACAACGGAGATATCGAATGAGCAGCAGCTATTACGAAGACGCAGTGGCGATCAAACCCGACCTCGTCACCTTCATGCAGGAGATCATTCGTATCCCGTCGCTGAGTTCCGAGGAAGGCGCGGTCATCGCACGAATTCGCGACGAAATGCAGCGCATCGGCTACGACGAGGTCACGGTCGACCCCATGGGCAACCTGATCGGCCGCATCGGCTCGGGTCCGCGCGTCATCGCCTTCGACGGCCATGTCGACACGGTCGACGTGGGTGACCCGGGTTTGTGGGAGCGCGATCCGCATTCGGGCGACATAGAAGGCGACATTCTCTATGGCCGCGGCACCAGCGACATGAAAGGCGGCGTAGCCTCCAGCGTATACGCCGGCGCGATCCTCAAGCGGCGCGGCGTTCCGGACGACGTCACGTTTTACGTTACGGCGACCGTCCAGGAGGAGGACTGCGATGGCCTGTGCTGGCAATACATAGTCAATGAGGACGGCCTGCGACCCGATCTCGTCGTGGTCACGGAGCCCACCAGCCTGCGTTTGTATTACGGCCATCGCGGCCGCATGGAAATCGAAGTCCGGACTTCCGGCGTGAGCTGCCATGGATCGGCGCCGGAACGTGGCGACAACGCCGTCTACAAAATGGCCGGGATCATCTCGGACATCGAGAGACTCAATGAGGTACTCGAACCCCGCGACCCGCTGGGCAAGGGCACCGTCACGATCAGCGAGATCCGCTCAACCTCGCCAAGCCTGTGTGCGGTCGCGGACAGCTGCACCATCCACCTGGATCGCCGCCTGACGGTGGGCGAAACCGAGGAGACGTCGGTGGCCGAGATTCTCGCCTTGCCCTCGGTCATGGCCGCAGATGCCACCGTCACTGTGCTGAACTACGACACACCCAGCTACACGGGCCTCAGCTACCCGACCCGCAAGTACTACCCGACCTGGGAGATGCCGGCCGACGGCGTCGAGATGCAGACCGCGATCGCGGCGCACCAGGCGGCATTCGGCGCAGCACCCGAAACCGGGCACTGGACCTTCAGCACCAACGGCGTGGCCATTGCCGGCATGCACGGGATACCCACGATCGGCTTCGGCCCGGGACACGAACACTTTGCGCACGCACCGAATGAACAGACCGAGATCGAGCATCTCGTGCGCTGTGCGGCCTTTTACTCCGCCCTTGTCGAGGAATTCGCCAAGGCTTAGCCACTGGAGATACAGACAATGACCACCGCAGCAAAGCCGGTTCCCGGCCACATGAAGGGCCGTGACTGGCTCATGACCCAGGACTGGTCCGATGAGGAAATCGAACTTGCGCTCGACACGGCTGCGCAATTGAAAGAGGAATTCAGGAGCGGCATCCCGACGCTGCACCTCGCGCACAAGACTGCGTTCCTGATTTTTTTCGACAAGTCGACGCGTACGCGCAATTCCTTCGAGGCCGGCATGACGCAACTCGGCGGCCACGCCCATTTCATCGACTCGGAGACTTCGCAGATCGCGCACGGCGAAAGCCCCAAGGACATGGGTACGATCCTGTCGACATACGGGCACGGCATCATGATTCGACACGACCTCGTGCCGGGCGAAGGCCAGGCCTACATGCGTGAGGTCGCCGGCCACGCATCGGTCCCGGTCATCAACATGCAATGCGACGTCGATCACCCGTGCCAGACACTCGCCGACCTCATGACGATTCGCGAAGAGTTCGGTAAAGACCTGAAAGATCTGAAGATTGCTGTGTCCTGGGCCTATGCGCCGAGCTACGTGAAGCCGATGTCCGTGCCGCAGGGACTGATCATGCTCATGACGCGTTTCGGCATGAACGTGACGCTTGCACACCCGCCCGAGTACGCACTCATGGAGGATACCGTGCAGATCGCTCGTGACAATGCGAGTCGCTCCGGCGGCACGTTCGAGATCGCCGACAGCATGGAAGCAGCATTCGACGACGCCGATATCGTGTACCCGAAAAGCTGGGGCGTCGAATCCCTGTTCGACAACCCGGAGGAAGCGATGCGCGTTGCACAGCAGTATCGGCACTGGATTTGTGACGAGAAGACGATGGCGCGCGCGAAGGATCATGCCATCTACATGCACTGCCTGCCCGCCGACCGCAATTACGAAGTAACGGACGCGGTAATCGATGGTCCGCAATCGCGCGTATACCCCGAGGCGGAAAACCGACTGCATACCGCGAAGGCACTGATGGCCCTGACGATGTAACGACACCATGAAGCAAAACAACAATGCCCCCCTGGTCGTTATCGCCATAGGCGGTAACTCGTTGATCAGGGACGCCGAGGACATGAGTGTCCTTACGCAGTACCGGACGGCCGGCGAAACCGCACACTACATCGTGCCGATCATCAAAGCCGGATATCGCGTGCTCGTGACGCACGGCAACGGTCCGCAGGTCGGTTTTATCCTGCTGCGATCCGAGCTGGCGCGGGACAGGATTCACCAGGTGCCTCTGGCCAATTGCGTGGCCGACACGCAGGGCTCGATCGGCATGCAAATGGCACAAAGCCTGCGCAACGAGTGCCGGCTGCAGGGGATCAGTCGATCGGTCACCGCAATCGTCACGCAGTGCGTCGTCGATGAATTCGATCCGAGCTTCGGCCAGCCCACGAAGCCGATCGGGCCATTCATGA
>JBFFOM010000013.1:0-53514 GCA_041574455.1 Woeseiaceae bacterium
TCGTTCGAAACCTCGGCCGAAAGACCGAAACGTACGCGAAAACGCATACGACGCCTGTCCTCCTCGCCTTCCTCGTCGATGGATTCGTGACGCAAGCGAACATCGCCTTTCATGCTGATGCGATCGGACCAGCTGTCCTGCGAGTAAACAGGCGTGGTGACGAGCGCCAGCAACAGCGACGCCAGCAATACGGGTGATTTCATTATTGGGTTCCCCAGGAAATGTTGCGAAAAGTCTAGCGGCACGTTAATGACGCTGCGTTGCGCTTATATGACAGGAATATTGCAGTTTTATGACAGGGAACCCGGAGGCTCTGTGACAACGCGGTCGGAAGGGAAATGACAACAAAACTCACTGCCCTCCCCCGGCTCGCTGCTGATGACCAGCTCGGCGTCGTGCCTGGCAAGCACGTGCTTGACGATTGCAAGGCCCAGGCCGGTACCACCATCGTCCCTGCTGCGGCCTTTGTCGACGCGGAAGAACCGCTCCGTAAGCCGCGGGATGAATTCGGGATCGATGCCTTCTCCCGTGTCTTTCACTGCGAGGTCAGCGCCGTCTTCGTCGACACTCCAGGTCAACGTGATCTGTCCATCGCGCGGTGTGAACCGTACGGCGTTGGACAGCAGATTGACGATCACGGTCTCGACCTCGGCGGCATTAGCCACAAGGCGCGCGCTCGACATGGCGCTCACCACGATATTCGCGATATCTGCATGTCCCTCAAATGCCAGCCTGGCATCATTCATGAGCGCCGCGACGTCGACTGACTCCTCGGTGTCGGCATGGTCCGAGCCCTCGAGCCTCGAAAGTTCGAGCAATTCGCCGAGAATGTGACGCATGCGTCCTGCCTGTGTTTGCATCTGCTGGACGGGCTTCGACCAGTGTTCGGGCATCGTGTCATCGCCCGCCAGGCTGTCCAGGTATCCGCTGATGACAGTGAGCGGTGAACGCAGTTCGTGCGACGCGTTGGCCACGAAGTCGCGCCGCATCTTGCTAAGGCGCATACGATCGGTAACGTCACGTAACAGCAGAAGTTTCTGGTCCGCGCCATAGGGCACGACGCGACAGCTGAGCCAGTCGCCATCCACCAGCGGCGAGGCGATCTCGACCGTGAGGTTACGGTCGTCGGCTGCCAGCAGTCGCGTCAACTCGGGATCCCGCAGAATGTTATCGACTCGCTGGCCACGGTCCTTCTTGCGTTTGAGTCCGGCAAGTTCTTTTGCCGCGCGATTGCATGCGACGATCTCGTTCCCGGTATTCAGGATGACGGCACCGTCAGGCATCGCATTCGTTGACTTGCGAACCTCGCGCAGCAACTGGCGGTAGCCCGTCTTTCTGCGGTGGGCTTTTTCCGTCTCGTAGTGAAATCTTGAGAAGATCTGATCCCAGATCCCTTCGCCGTAACGAAACCTCTCGAAATTACCGGTGCGCAACGCGCGGTCAAAGCTGAGAAGCTGTCGGATCTGCCAGGCCAGGGCGAGCAACGCGCCAACCAGCAGGCCAATCTCCGGATGGCCGTAGATCCACCCGATCGCGGCGCCCGCAGCTAGAAACAGCAGCATGCCAAAGAGAAGTTTTCGAGCAGCGTCAGACATTTCGCACAGAAAACCGATAGCCCGTGCCCCGCACGGTCTGAACGTAATGGTCGGCGCCGACCTCTGCCAGGGCTTTGCGGAGACGCCGGATATGGACGTCCACGGTGCGCTCTTCAACGTACACGTTGGCGCCCCAGACCCGGTCGAGCAACTGCGTTCGGCTGTACACGCGATCCGGATGCGTTACCAGGAACAGGAGCAAGCGGTACTCGGTCGGGCCCAGCTTGATTTCCTGCCCGGATGCGACAACGCGGTGACCCGCGGTGTCAAGTTCCAGCACACCGGACGCAACAACCTCGCTGGGTGATGGTCCGGACCTTCGCAGTACAGCCTGGATACGGGCGACAAGTTCGCGCGGTGAGAACGGCTTGGTGATGTAATCGTCGGCGCCTCCGTCGAGGCCGGATACTTTGTCGCGCTCTTCTGCGCGCGCCGTCAGCATGATCACGGCGAGATCCTCATAGTTTTCATCGCGCTTGAGCATGCGGGTAAGCTCGAGCCCGCTGCTATCCGGCAGCATCCAGTCGACCAGCGCCAGATCCGGACGGTTGTCGGCAATCTGCTCCCGTGCCTCACGGCAGTCACAGGCCTCGATGGTCTCGTACCCGGCACGGGACAAGTGAAATGCGATCATCTCGCGAATCGGCTGCTCGTCTTCGACAATCAGTATCTTCTTGGCAGACATGCTGGTTCAGAGTTTAGGAAACCGCGCATTTCAACAGCAATATATTACAGGACTGTTACGACTTGCCCGCACCGGGTTTCTCGGCGACCTTGGCGCGCAAATAGGCCGGGACAAGATCCTTCGGATCAATCGCCTGGCCGTTCTCGAGCATTCCCATCGCCATCGGCAGCAGGTAGCGAGCGGCAGGATAAAGAACATTCGAAGTCTGTCCGACCAGGTCTTCGTTTGCGGCAAGCAAAGCGGGATAACGTTGCCAGCCGAACCCGGCGGCTACCCGGCTGTCAGCCGTCGCTTCATCGAGTTCCTCGATGGCGACCTGCGCGTGCAGGCGTTCCGCGAATAACGGCTGGGGCAAGTCGCCGGGGCCGCGACGATACGCTCCGAGGTAGACCTCGTTCATGTGCGCATCCTGGGTGACCACGACTTCGCGCGCATCGGACGACGCGAGCACCTCGGCCGCAACCGTCGCCAGCGACGATACCGGCACAATTTGCAGGCCGGCGCCATGGGCCAGCCCCTGTGCCACCGATGCCGCAATGCGCATACCGATGAACGAGCCTGGTCCGTTACCCAGGGCGATGGCGTCGAGATCGGTCGTCTCGACGCCTGCTTCCGCGAGTGCCTCCCGAATCATCGGAAGCAGCAGGCGCGTATGCTCTTTCGCCTGCTCCTCGTGTCGTTCGACCAGCAGGTCACCGGCGCTAACCGCAACCGAGCAGGCCAGCGAGGATGTATCAATTGCAAGCAGCTTCATGCCACGGCTCCCCGGGTTTCGTGAGCGGCAAGGAATGCCTCGACCTCGGCACGTGAATCGGTCGAGGGCATCGGTGCGAGCGCCTGCAGGAACGTACTGCCATAACGCTTGCCGACGATGCGGGGATCGCACAGCACCACGACACCGTAATCGGTTTCGTCTCGCAGCAGGCGACCTGCGCCCTGCTTGAGTGCCAGCGCCGCAAGGGGCAGCTGATGATCCATGAAACCGTTGCCGCCCTCGCGACGGATAAACTCGAGGCGTGCCATCATGAGCGGATCGGCTGGCGATGCGAACGGCAGCTTGTCGATGGCAACAATACTGAGCGCGGGTCCGCGAACATCGACTCCTTCCCAGAAACTCCCGGTACCCAACAGGACGGCATCGCCGTACTGGCGAAAACGACGCAACAGGTCGTCGCGTGGCGCATCGCCCTGCACGAGGAGACGCCGGCCACCGAGCGCGGACTTGTTCGCCTGGCACCACTTTTTCGCATTATTAAGCGCGCGATAACTCGTAAACAGGCAGAACATGCCGCCGGACGTCAACTCCAGCAGGGGCATAACCTGCTCGAGCATCGCGTCGGTGTGGCCTGGTTCAGACGGCTGTGGCAGCCCCGCCGGTAACCAGATGAGGCCATGGCGGTCCACTCTGAACGGGCTCGGAAACGTCAGCCCGGTCGTCCCGGTGAGGCCCATGCGTGAAAAGTAGTGCGAGAAATCCTCGCCAACCGCGAGCGTAGCCGACGTGAAAATCCACGCCTGGAACCCGTTGTCGATGAGACCATTAAGTTTCGCCGACACGTCGAGCGGCGTCAGGTGCAGGCGCAGGCTGCGCGGATTCACTTCGAGCCAGCGCAACCCGTCCCAGGCATCTTCACTGGCAAGAATGCCGAGCCGCTCGCCAAGGGACAGTAGTTGAGTGTGCAGTTTCTCGAGTTCGATCGAGGTGTCGCCCAGTGTCTCGACGGCGGCACGCACATCGTGCAGGGCATGCGACAGCGTATCGAGCGCATCACGAATGTCGTTGATAACCTCGCCTAGTTCGTAGCGACCTTCCTTGCGTGGCGCATCCGCACGCAGCACGCGTAACGCGGTCTGCAGCTGGTCGACGCGCCGATTGAGCTCGGCGTCCGAGAACGGCAACGTTGCGGTGCGCAGCTCCTCGAGAACACGCTCGATCTCGCGACTTCCCAGCGCCACGCCGAAGAACTGCACGGCGAGATCGGGCACCTGGTGCGCCTCGTCGAT
The DNA here is from genome assembly GCA_041574455.1 of Woeseiaceae bacterium. Classification (GTDB taxonomy): domain Bacteria; phylum Pseudomonadota; class Gammaproteobacteria; order Steroidobacterales; family Woeseiaceae; genus UBA1847. Next base: position 4,285 of record JBFFOM010000013.1, read on the forward strand.
GATGATGGCCTCGGCGCCCGGCAGGAATTCGACAAACCCCTCCTCCTTCATCGCCAGGTCGGCCAGCAACAGATGGTGATTGACGACCACGAGGTCGGCTTCCTGCGCCGCCTTGCGCGCCTTGACGACGTGGCATTTCGAATACTCCGGGCATTGCTGCCCGAGACAGTTGTCGGCGGTCGACGTAACGAGAGGCCAGACGGGCGAATCTTCCGGCACGTCGATAAGTTCGGCCTTGTCGCCGCTCGTCGTGCGATGCCGCCATGCTCTGACTTCATGGAGATCGTCGACGATCGTCGCTGCCGGCTCGATGACCTGTTCAAGCCTGTGCACGCAGAGGTAATTCGCCCTGCCCTTGAGAAGCGCGGTCGTCACGGGGCGACCGACCGACTTGCAGACGAGCGGCAGATCACGATGGTACAGCTGGTCCTGCAGGGCTTTGGTACCCGTGCTGATGATCGTCTTGCGACCGCTCAGCAGCGCCGGGACCAGGTACGCGAAGGTCTTGCCGGTGCCGGTTCCGGCCTCGACGACGAGCCGCTCCGAACCGGCGATGGCTGCGGCGACAGCCTCGGCCATCCAGGACTGCCCTGCACGTGGCTGAAAACCCGGCAGGTGCTTTTTCAGGGGGCTGTTCGCCCCGAAATACTCGGTCAGTTCGGTCACGGCGCAAGGGTACACGGTTCGCCCCGATTACGCGCGCCGCTCAGGCCCGTGAACGCCTACTTTCTGTATTTGTCGGCAAACGCGACGGACGGGTGGATTAAGTCCGCATGGCAGCGTTGTCAGCCCAAATCTATGCCTGATCGGGTACTGACCCCCCGTTGGCGATCGGTAATAATTGCGGCCCCGATAGTTTCAGCCGAAATAAACCGAGATTCCCAACAATGACGACAACGCTTGACGAACTGCAGTCCTGGGTTGACCGGGTCGCCGCCCACACCCGGCCCGAAGCCGTGCACTGGTGCACGGGCTCCGCCGAAGAGCGCCGCGACCTGGTCGAACTCATGCTGGCCCAGGGTACCCTGACGAAGCTGAACCAGGACACCCATCCGAACTGCTACCTGCATCTGTCCGACCCGAATGACGTTGCACGCGTCGAGCACCTGACGTTCGTCTGCACGGAGCGCGAGGAAGACGCAGGACCAAACAACCTGTGGATGCCGCCGGCCGATGCACACAAACAAATGGATGCCCTGTTCGAAGGCTGCATGAAGGGGCGCATCATGTACGTCATACCGTACTGCATGGGACCGCTCGCCTCACCCTACTCCCGGTGCGGCGTTGAGATCACCGACAGCCCCTACGTTGTCGTCAACATGAAACTCATGACGCGCATGGGTAAGGATGCGCTGGCCCGCATCGAGTGCGACGGCAAGTTCGTCAGGGGACTGCACTCCACAGGCGAACTCGATCCCGAAAGACGTTTCATCATGCATTTCCCGGAGGAACTGTCGATCAAGAGCTACGGCTCGGGATACGGCGGCAACGCCCTGCTCGGCAAGAAATGTCACGCACTGCGAATTGCCAGCCACCAGGCACGAAGGGAGGGCTGGCTTGCCGAGCATATGCTTATCGTCGGACTCGAGAATCCCGACGGCGCGGTCCACTACGTGGCCTGCGCATTCCCGTCGGCCTGTGGCAAGACCAACCTGGCCATGCTGATCCCGCCCGCAAGCATGAAAGGCTGGAAGGCATGGACGCTCGGCGACGATATCGCGTGGCTGCACCTGGACGAAGCCGGCAAGCTGCGTGCCATCAACCCGGAGTCAGGGTACTTCGGTGTCGTTCCCGGAACGAACGAGAAGACCAACAAGAACGCCTGCGACATGATCACGCATGACGCAATCTTTACGAACGTCGCCACCACGGCCGACAACCAGCCCTGGTGGGAAGGCAAGAAAGACGGTAAACCGGCACGCGACTGGCAGGGTCGTGCCTACGACGGTACGGCGGGACCCGCTGCGCATCCGAATTCACGCTTCACCGTGGCGGCCACCAACAATCCCGCCTACTCGAGCCTCGCGGATGCGCCGCAGGGCGTGCCGATCTCCGCGATCGTCTTCGGTGGTCGTCGTAAACAGCTTGCGCCGCTCGTTTACGAGGCAAAGAGCTGGGAGCACGGGGTACTGGTTGGCGCCGGTACGGCGTCGGAAACCACCGCCGCGATGGTCGGCGATGTTGGCGTCGTGCGCCGCGACCCGATGGCGATGAAACCGTTCTGCGGCTATAACTTCGCGGACTACTGGGCACACTGGCTGGCATTTGCCGAACGCAGTGAGCACCTGCCGAGAATCTTCCACGTCAACTGGTTTCGCCAGGATGACGCCGGCGAATTCCTGTGGCCGGGCTTCGGCGAGAATATCCGCGTGCTCGAGTGGATCATCGAACGCTGTGAGGGGCGCGCCGGCGCGCACGAAACCCCCATCGGCCTCCTGCCGCATGCCACCGACCTGAACACCAACGGACTGGACATCGAACCCGCTACGCTCGATGAACTGCTGACCATCGACAACGAGCAGTGGCGCGCCGAGATGGTCTCGATTCTCGAGTACCTGGAGAGTTACGGGGAGCGCTTGCCCGAAGAGCTTCGGGTGCAGCAGAAGATCATCGCCGATGCGCTGGACGCGCAACTCGCCAAAGCATCTTAGGAGCCCGCCCGGCGGGCTCCTGCGTCATTCGATCATCTTGTAATAGATCGCGAGACTCGACCCGGGCTCTTCCGACCGGCCGAGACCGATCGTGCCCTCGTCGCCGAGTTCGGTCGAGTCACGGCGCACGAAGGTCTCCTGCCCCTGTACGCTTTGCAGAAACGTGCCGTTCGTACTCTGGTCGATCAGAACGAACTTGCCGCGCCGCATTTCGATCTTGGCGTGAATCCTCGAGATCAGGTTGCCCTTGACGACGAGGTCGTTGTCGTCGGCGCGACCGAGATTGATCGATTTGCGCTTGTCGGATACTTCGATCGACTTGTCGCGAAAATTGATCAGCAATTTCGACGCTCGCCTGTCTTTATTCTCCCACTCGAGCGTGGGCAGCATGCTCGTCGCTTCGTCCGGCTGCCACACAAGCTCGTACAGCGCGACCTCGTCAAGTCGTCCGCGAACCGTGGCAACGTCGATCTGACGCGTCTGTTTCCTGAGGTCGGACCCCATCCGCTCCACGGTCGACCCGGAAATCACGATCTGCTTGGCCTTGGCCTGCGACGTCATGCGGTTAGCCGTGTGCACGGCTGCACCAAAGATATCGTTCTGTTCCTGGACGACCGGGCCGAAATGGCATCCGATGCGAATACTTACCGGGATGCCATCGTCCTTGGATTCCGACGTGACGCGCGACTGCATCATAACGGCGGCACCCATGGCATCGTCGACAGTCTCGAACGTCGACATCACCTCGTCGCCGATTGTCTTGATGACCGTGCCGTTGAACTGGTAAGTGGCGTCTTTCATGATGTCGAGGCAGTGCGCCACGGTCTCGCTGGCCTTGGTATCGCCGAACTTGTCGTACAGCTGCGTGCTGCCGACGACGTCAGCAAACACGATAGCGACTTCAAGGTCTTTTGCCATAACACGGCTCACAAGTACTTTGCCCAAGCACCTAATAATACTACTATTTCTTGACTCATTTCTCGGCGACGATATATGCGATCCAGGCGAGATCTGCGACGCCCGTCTCGTCCGGCGTGAATTCGCCGTTACCATCACCGTTTTCGTCTTCGCCTTCCCAGTACACGGTCGCTTTGCTGAACCCGGCCTCCAGCAGCAGCTCGCAAATCTCGGGCGCCGTCCACAGGCGCCACTCGTACGTGAACGCCTTCTTGATCTTCGAACCGTCCTTGAACCTGAAGTGAATATGCGTTCGCATGTGGTGAGTCACGGGATGGAATTCGGCCTGTTCCCAGATATACGTGAAGCCATGCTTCTTGTGCTTGGTCTTCTCCTTCGTCTCCTCCTGCGCCTCCGGACCGCCGAACAGGTCGCAGAAGAACACGCCGTCGTCTTTCAGTGAGTCGCGCACGCGTTCGAAATAGGCACGCATCAGTGCGCGCGTGTCGAAAATGAAATAGCTGAAATTGAAGGCGATGAGGATATCGACGGCAGGCGTCTCGACAGTCATGACATCGGACTCGATCAGGCTCACGCGAGTACGGTCGGCCGGATCGAGACGCCCGATCCGGTTGGAGCGCCCCCACTCGAGCACGGACGGGTCGATGTCGACGCCGATCGCCTGAAAATCACTGCCCTGCCGGACCCACTGACACGATGCGCTGGCCGTGCCGCAGAAGTCCTCGCGCAACAGGTATGCCGTCCGGCCTCGCAGCGACTGGAATGTCTGCTGCAGGAATTCGATCTCGTGCTCGACATTCTGTACAGACAGCTCGTAGAGCTCGTGAATGTCGGCCTGTTCAGCCATCGTGAGTTTCTTGTCCGCGGATTTGGCGCTCATGCTGCGGGTTGTTCCTGTCGAAGCCGGGCCGAGCATTGTATCCGGCTACGCGGCGACAGGCATAGCATTAAGTGCGTTGACGAGAACCTCACTCCCGGCGCCATCGCGATGCGCATGCTGGCTGATGTAACGGCGCCAGGCGCGTGCGCCGGGCTGCGCCGCGAATAGCCCCAGCATGTGGCGGGCGATGCTGTTCAGCGCCACACCCTGCCCTAGCTCTCGATCGATGTAAGGCAACATGCGTTCCACGACGTCAGCACGTAACGGTGCCTGCCAGTCCGGGTTGAAATGCTGCTCGAGCTCGGCCAGGAAGTAGGGCTGGTGGTAGGCCTGGCGGCCGATCATTGCGCCGTCGACGTGCTCGAGAACGCGATCCACGTCGCCAGTCGTCATAAGACCGCCGTTGACGACGATTTCGAGTTCGGCGAAGTCGCGTTTCAACTGGTACACGCGCTCGTAATTCAGTGGCGGAACGGACCGGTTCTCCTTCGGGCTCAGGCCCTCGAGGATCGCAGTCCGCGCGTGCACGATGAACTTGCGGCAGCCCGCCTCCACCAGCGGCTCGACAAAGGCAAGGAGAAACTCGTAACCATCCTGATCGTCGATGCCGATACGCGACTTGACCGTCACCGGCACATCGGTCTCCCGCTGCATTGCCGCGAAGCACTCGGCCACGGTCCCGGGCCGAGCCATCAGGCAGGCCCCAAACTGCCCGCTCTGCACCCGGTCGCTGGGACAACCAACGTTGATATTGATCTCGTCGTAAGCATATTGTGCGGCAAGCGCCGTCGCACGCGCCATCCAGTCCGGGTCGGAGCCACCCAGTTGCAGGGCGACCGGGTGCTCCTCCTCGTTGAAGCGCAAAAAGCGATCCGCGTCACCGTGCACAATTGCCGCAGCCGTTACCATCTCCGTATACAGCAACGCGCCCGGGCTTAGCAGGCGCATGAAATACCGGCAATGCCGGTCGGTCCAGTCCATCATCGGGGCTACGGAAATCACGGCGACACTATACAATAGGAGCCGGAGGACATTGGTTTTGGCCTACAGAAACGTCACTGCAGAGGTTGAACAGCTCCCGGACGGACCGGAGATTGGTGCATTTTTCGATTTTGACGGCACAATTATCTCCGGCTACTCGATCTTCTCGTTCTTCGAGGAACAGCTGAAACGCGGTCACATGTCGCCGCGCGACTTTGTCGAGTTTGTCAGCGTCCTGGTAAGTTTCGGGCTGGGAATACTCGGCTACCCGGCCCTGATGCTGGCCGCATCGCAGTTTCTCAGGGGCGTCAGCGAAGAAGCCTACGCCGAGTTCGGCGACGAAGTCTTCCGGTCCCACATTGCCAAGCAGATCTACCCGGAAACCCGCTCCTTGATCGAGGCGCACCTGAAGAAGGGCCACACGGTCGCAATCATCACTTCGGCGACGCCCTACCAGGTCGCATCAGCCGCGCGCAGTCTCGATGTTGAGCACGTGCTGTGCTCCGAGCTGCTCGTCGAGGACGGCATCTTCACGGGCGCCGTCAAACGCCCGGTCTGTTTTGGTCCCGGCAAGGTACTCGCCGCCGAGCGACTCGCCGAACAGCAGGGTGTTGACCTCGACCAGAGCTACTTCTATTCGGACAGCACCGACGATATTCAACTGCTCGAGCGGGTTGGCAACCCGCGGCCATTGAACCCGGGTGCCCGGCTGATGAACATCGCGGAACAACGCGGTTGGCCTGTACGGCGCTTTGGCAGTCGGGGGCGCCCGATGCCGAGCGACTTCCTGCGCTCGGCGATGGTGCCGGCCAGCCTGGCCGGATCGTTCCTCGCCGGACTGCCGATCTGGGCGCTGACGGGCTCCAAGCGCGATGCCCTGAATTTTTCGATGTCCTTGTTTGCCGATACCGCGAGCGCGCTGATCGGCCTGAACCTCAACATCAAGGGCGAGCACCACCTGTGGTCGCATCGACCGGCAGTGTTCATCTTTAATCACCAGAGCAACGTCGACCTCGTCATCCTGTCGCGGCTATTGCGCCGGGACATCATGGGTGTGGGCAAGAAAGAACTTGGCCAGATACCGCTTATCGGTCAGATCCTGGAGTTCTCCGGCGTGGTCCTGATAGACCGCAAGGACACCGAGAAAGCGATTGCCGCGATGAGCAAGCTGGTCGATATGATGCAGATCGAGGGCAAGTCCGTGTGTATCTCACCCGAAGGCACGCGTTCGCTGACGCCGAAACTCGCGCCGTTCAAGAAAGGTGCATTTCACCTGGCCATGCAGGCCGGCGTACCGGTCGTACCGATCGTTATCCAGAATTCCGGTGATGTGAATCCGAAAGGCTCGTCCATCTATCATCCGGCAACCGTCGACGTCGAAGTACTGCCGCCGGTCGACACGAGCAAGTGGCGCGTCGACACCCTGGATGAGCACATAGACAGTGTGCGTGACTTGTTCCTGCACACGCTCGAGCAGGAACGCGAGCGCCGTATGCGCACGCCCGGGTCACTCAAGGTTGTGAAGAAATAATGGACCAGCTCAGCGCACAAGACGCACAGTTCCTGTACATGGAGACGTCCGACAATCACATTCATGTGACGGCCGTCGCCGTGTTCGATCCGTCCACGGTGCCAGGCGACAAGACGGTGCGCTTCAAACAGATACTCGGCCACATCGAGGGTCGCCTGCATATGAGCCCGCTGTTCAGGCGCCGCCTGGTGCGGGTGCCTCTCGAACTGGATTTCCCTTACTGGGTCGACGACGAGGACTTCGACCTCGAGTATCACGTCCAGCACGGCCGCCTGCCCGAGCCCGGCGACTGGCGCCAGTTCTGCATTCACCTCGCGCGTTTTCATGCACGCCCGCTGGACATGTCGCGGCCGCTCTGGGAGATGCTGGTCGTCGAAGGACTCGATCGCATCGACGGCCTGCCGGAAGGGTGCTATGCAGTGGTCACCAAACTGCACCACGCGGCGGCCGACGGCGCCTCGATCATGCACTTCTACCGCGCCCTCATGGACGTCGACAACATGGGCACACCGGTCGTCCCGCCCGATTCAATGCCAGACAGGCGCAGCCCGAAGCCGGGATTTCTGCAGATGGCGGCACGCGCCGGCTTCAACACGCTGCGCTCTCCCATCGGCATGACCGACGCGGTCATGCGTTCTGCGCCCGCGCTGTACAAGTGGGCACAACAGGCGCTGTCGACGCGCACCGAGCCATCCGAGAAAACGCCTGTCCCCGACACACGCTTTAACTGCAATGCATCACCGCACAAGATGTTCGATGCGGTCACGTTCGAGCTCGACGACCTCAAGCGAGTGCGGAAAGCCGTGCCGGGGTGCACGATCAACGACGTCGTGTTATGCATTTGCGGCGGTGCCCTGCGCACGTATCTCCAGCACCACGAGGAACTGCCGACAGAGTCGCTCGTCGCGTGGGTGCCGATCAACGCCCGGCCGTCGCAGCTTACCGATACCGAGAGCCCGGGGAATCGCATTGCCTCGATGACGACCCAGATCTTTACCAACGTCGAGGATCCGAGCGCCCGATTGCGGCAGATCGTTGCATCGACACAAAAGAGCAAAGAGGCGCGTGCCGGCGTCTCGGCGAGGCTGATGACCGACCTCAGTCAGCACGTCCCCGCCGCAACGCTCGTTACGGTCGGGCGTCTCGTCATGCGCGCCGGCATGGCCGCCAACATCTGCAACCTGTTCATCTCGAACGTGCCCGGACCACAACAGCCGCTGTACATGAACGGCGCACAACAGATCCTCACGTATGTCATGACACCCCTTGCCGACGGCATGGGCTTGCTTATTGGCACGCCGAGCTATAACGGCACGATTTCTTTCAATGTCACGTCGACGCGCGAGACGATGCCGGACATCGAGTTCTTCGTTGACTGCATCAGGGATTCGCTGGCCGAACTGTTGAAGGCAACCAGGCCAAAGAAGCGGCGTCGCACAACTGTAAACTGACGTTAACCACCACTTCCCAATACACTGGGAGAATGCCGCTCCATGCGTATTGTCATTGCCACGGATGCGTGGTCGCCGCAGGTCAGCGGCGTAGTAACCACGCTCACTCAGACGCGTGACCATCTGCGCAAGGCGGGTCACGAGGCACTGATGGTGACCAACGAGGGACGCAGGTCTTTCCCTCTCCCAACATATCCGGAAATCAGGCTGGCCCTGTTTCCTGGCCGCCGGATCGCAATTGAGCTCGATGAATTTGCGCCGGATTGCGTGCACATTGCAACCGAAGGCACGATCGGCCTGGCGGTCCGGCGCTACTGCCTCAAACGCAACATTCCGTTCACCACGGCGTATCACACGCAGATGCCCGAGTACGTGCGGGCCCGCTTCCCAATCCCGATGACCTGGACTTACGCGTTGTTTCGCTGGTTTCACAAGCCGGCCGTCCGCACGATGGTGCCGACCGAGAGCATGCGGCAACGATTACAGGCCCGCGGTTTCGACGACGTCGTGCTCTGGTCGCGCGGCGTGCTTACCGACATATTCAATCCGGAAGACCCGGTTATCTACGACTTCGAAGGGCCCATCTGGATTTACTTCGGTCGCGTTGCTGTCGAAAAGAACATCGAGGCGTTTCTCGACCTGGATCTGCCGGGAACAAAAATCGTGATCGGCGATGGCCCCGACCGGGTGCGCCTGGCAAGCACCTACCCCGAGTGTGTGTTCCTCGGTTACAGGTTCGGTCGCGATCTTGCCCGCCATATTGCAGGTGCCGATGTCTTTGTCTTCCCGAGTCGGACCGACACGTTCGGCGTCGTGATGCTGGAAGCCATGGCCTGTGGCGTACCCGTTGCAGCCTACCCGGTCACCGGCCCCCTCGATGTCGTGAAACCGGGCGTGACAGGCTGCCTGGACGAGGACCTCGTGGTCGCCTGCTCAGGCGCGCTCAAATTGAATCGTCGGGATTGTAGGAGCTACGCCGAGACGCGCACCTGGAGCCGCTGCACGCAGCAGTTCCTCGGCCATCTTGCGCCGACCTAGATGATGGCGCCGAGATAGATCGTGGAAGCGACCGTGAAATAGACCAGCACGCCAAGGATGTCATTGGTTGTCGTGATGAACACACCGGTGGCAACGGCAGGGTCGATGTCGAAGTGGTCGAGCACCAGCGGGATCGTCGAGCCCAGGGTCGCCGCGATCACGGTGACCAGCAAGACCGACAGGCCGGCGGCGAACGCGAGTCGCAGCGGGGCAGCAACGCTGATGAAGTTTGCGGCTACGACGACGAGGACGGCGAGCGCAATGCCGATGAGTGCGCCATTGATCAGGGATCCGAGGATTTCCTTGACAACACGGCTGCCGAGGTCACCGATCCAGAGGTTGCCGGCCGCCAGGCCCTGTACGGTCACGGTCGATGCCTGAATACCGGCATTGCCGGCCATGGCCATCACGACCGGAATGAAGCTCGCGAGTATGGCCGCCTGCCTGAGCTGTTCCTCGAACGAACCGACGACGGCGCCCGCGAGCGCCGCACCGACAAGGCCGCCAGCCAGCCACGGGAAACGTCCGCGAATGATCCGTCCGACCGAATCATCGGGAAGTGCATCCGGAGCAAGGCCGCTCATGAGCATGATGTCTTCCTCGGCCTCGTCGACCGCGATTTCCTGGAGCTCTTCCAGCGTGATGCGACCGATGACATGCTGCTCCTCGTCGACGACCGGAATCGTCTGCGTGTTGTAGGTGCGCGCAAGCTCGAGCACGTCCTCCTGGTCCTCGTCGGGACTCACGTAGACTTCCACCTCCCGCATGATGTCCCCGATGCGGGTCCGCTTCTTGTTGAGGAGCAGGTCTCTGAGCTGCAGGCGCCCAACAAGCTGGCGAGCTTCGTTGACGACGTAGACTTCATAAAAGCTCTCGATCTCGTCGGCCATTTTACGAACCGCGCGTGTGGCCGTGCGCACATCCCAGTCTTCGTGCACCGCGACGAACTTGGTCGTCATGGCCTCGCCGGCCGTGTCCTCTTCGAATTCGAGGCGTTCTCTTAACTCCTCGCCTTCGGGCAACCGGTCGAGGAGCTCCTCAACAATCGGATCGGGAAGATCGTCGAGCAGTTCGACGGCATCATCTTCCTCCAGGCCTGCGGCAATCTCGGCGATCCGCGAGACCTCGATGTCCTGCATGAGCTGCGAGCGAAGGTCCGTGCTCACCTCGACGAGAACATCAACCGCAGCACCGGCGGGCAGCCAGCCGAACAGGCGGCGGGCCAGCTTGATTGGCAGGTGCAGCAGCAATTCGGCGATATCGAGCGGGTGCCAGTGTCCGACATCGGAGACGATCCGGGCTTCTTCCTCGTCACGAATCTGCTGCTCGATGTCGGCGAGGAGCTCACGATTCTCGGGCGCAAGCTCACCGGGCTCACCACGCACCCAGCGTGTGATGATCCGGTCGCTGCTGTCTCTGAGATTGGCCGGCATAGCGATCTCCGCGTCGTCCGGTGCAGACATTACTGTATTGGCGGGCCCAGCGGAACCCGCGACGGTCAAACAGGCGATGCCTGGCGGCTCAAGCGGCGACAGTTTCGCGACGTGCCGATGAAACTTGGATGGCACCGGAACGGTCGAAGCACATGAGCTGATAGGAGTGCACCCTGCGACTCGTCACCATCGTCGCCCTGTTCGTACTGACCTCCACCCGGGTGGATGCAGCGGATTGCCCTGTCCAATACGTCGTCTTGCCGGAGACCATCTCCGAGCAACGGGCCCAACGGTTCCGGACATGGCTCTGCGATGTGGCCGGCAGCGTAACGAGCGTGTACGGACGATTTCCGGCCCCGGTCGTCAGCGTGCGGCTGATGCCCACAGGCTATCGCAGCTGGACACAGGACGGACCCGTTGCCTTTGGCCGCATTCGCCGTGGCGAGAATGTACGGATCGATCTCTATGCCGACGTCGAGCGGCCGCTGCCCGATTTTTACGGTGACTGGACCGCGACCCATGAGTTCAGTCACCTGTTGCTACCGCGCCTGCATTCCGGGCATCGCTGGCTTGCCGAGGGATTTGCGAGCTATTACCAGAACGTGCTGATGGCCCGTTCCGGCCGGTACACGCCGCAATACGCGCTGCACATGCTCACCGCGGGCTTTGGGCGCGGCCGTGCGTCCCGACCCGACCTGTCCCCCAACGAGGCTGCCCGTGCCGGTTTGCGAACGGCGCGTTACAAGATCTACTGGAGCGGTGCGGCGTTCTTCCTGCTGGCCGATGTCGAGCTGCGCAAGCGTTCCGGCGGGCGGGAATCGCTCGACACCGTGCTCGATCGCCTCGGCCAATGTTGCCTGCCGACAAGCAGGCGCTGGTCCGGCGAAACATTGCTCAGCCGCCTGGACTCATTCCTTGACGAACCACTGTTCGAGCCATTGTACGAACGCGTCGCCGACTCGCCGGGATTTCCCGACACCGCGCCCGCACTCGCCGAGCAGGGGATCATCGATGCCATCTTCGCCGTGCGTACTTCCACGCATTGACCGTCATGTATTTGCCGCCCCATAGTCGTGTCATGGGAGGTACCCAGATGATCAAGGCAATCAGGCATTTACTGTATACGGCACCGGCGCTGCTGCTGACCGCTTGTGGCCAGGGCGAGATCAGCTTTTCGAATGACATCCAGCCAATCTTCGAAACCCACTGCGTGCGCTGCCACAGCGGGACCGCCGAGGGCGCCATGGCCTCGAAATTCAACATGGCCGATTACAACGGTGTCATGACCGGAACGCAGCACGGCCAGGTCGTCGTGCCCGGCAGCCGCTTGTCGAGCGCGCTGTATCTCGTCGTTGCGGGCAAAACCGCACCCGAGATTCGTATGCCGCCGCATAACGAAGAGTCATTCGCCGAAGGGCGCGGCGAAATGCTGTCGGCGAACATGATCGAAACGATCGGCCTCTGGATCGACCAGGGCGCAAAGAACAACTAGCCGCAACACACTAGTGACGCGAGCGCTCGTCCTCGGGCATTGCGAAGAACTGCAGGTCTGCGAGATCGCCGTCGAGCGACGCGAGCTTCACCTGGGGTTCATTGCGCAGCCGGTCTGCGATTTTCTGGGCCTCCGACAGGTAGTGCCTGTAGAGCTGCTGCCGCAACGGTAACGACAGCGTCGCCGGCTCGCCCTCCTGGTTCGCCAGCGCCTCGTCGAGCGAAAACTCTGGCAGGTTGCCGACGGCATGCTTGTGCGACCAGGTTCCGGTGGCGAGATCAAAGTTGTAGAGGTTGAGGAACCGGTGCCCTTCCCTCGCCAGGAAATGGACGGCGTCGATGACGTAATCCGCTTCGGCCTCGTCCATGACCCAGTGCAGCCCGATCCGGCACCAGCCCGGTTTCAGACCACAGTGGCCCTGCTGCACAGCCATACGGTATTTTTCCGATGTCGGCTCATCGATTTCGAGCAGTCGATGACCGTACGGCCCCGCACAGGAGCAACCGGCGCGTGACTGGATGCCGAAGAGATCGTTCAGCAACGCCGTCAGCAACTTGTGGTGCAGGTATTTGCCGCTCGCGTCTCTGATATTGAAGGAAATTATGCCAACGCGGCTGCATGGGTCCGGGTTGCCAAGTACCTCGATCCCGTCATTGCCGGCCCAGCTCGACAGCGCCCGGCACGTATGGGCATGCTCGCGTTGTTCGATCACGTCGGTACCGACCGCATCCTTGATCTGGAAAACCAGCCCGGCCTTGAGTGTCTGCAATACGCCCGGCGTGCCTGCTTTCTCACGTTCCTCGATGCGCGCAATAAAGTCCTGATCGGTCATACCGACATAGTCGACCGTTCCTCCGGCACTCACGCTTGGCGGCAGGCTTCGATCGTAAATGCGTTCGTTGAACACCAGCACGCCACTCGATCCGGGACCACCGAGGAACTTGTGCGGTGAAATGAAGATCGCGTCGATGCTGGGATCTTCGTCATCGTTTGCGGGCGCCGGGTTCATGTCGATGTCGACGTAAGGTGCGCACGCCGCGTAATCAAAACAGGCAAGCGCGCCGTGGCGATGCAGCAGGCTTGCAATCCTGGGGACGTCCGTGCGCATCCCGGTTACGTTCGATGCCGCCGAGAACGAGCCGATGCGCATCCGGTTCTGGTATTTCGGATCCTGGAGCAGCGCCTCGAGATGATCGAGATCTATATGCCCGCCGGCGTCGAGACGCACCTGCACGGTCTCGGCCAGCGACTGGCGCCAGGACAATTCGTTGGAGTGGTGCTCATAGGGTCCGATGAAAACCACGGGCCGGATCTCGGCCAGCACATCCTCGTCGAGAAGGTCGCCGAGGTTGCGGCGCGTCGCCGGCGCGAGTGTGACGCCGATGATTTGCTGCAGCTTGTCGATCGCGCCCGTCGCGCCCGTTCCGCAGGCGATGATACGGCCCTGCGGTCCGGCATTGACCGAGTGCTTGATGCTCTCCTCGGCCTCGTGCAGCAACTGCGTCATGCTGCGCCCGGTAATGTCGTCCTCGGTGTGTGTATTGGCGTAGATACGCTGCAGGCTCTGCAGGTACGCCTCCACAAAGCGCAGGCAGCGGCCGGAGGCCGTGTAATCGCAATACACCATGAGACGCTCGCCAAACGGCGTCTCGAAGGTCGAATCAACGCCGACAATCTGTTCACGCAGGTAGCCAGGGTCCAGTTTCCTCATGACCCCATTATGCCGCGTTTCAGCGGCCTTCGACGGTGTCTTTGACCGAACCTGCTATTTTCCCGGGCACGCCCACGTTGGCCGTGAATGCCCGGTAGCCGGAATCCCAGAAGTACAGCTGCATCCGCCACATCTGGCCGTAATGCAGGACCTTGGTCTCGCCACCATCCTTCACGATCAGGACTTCGGTCGGCAGGGCCGTCACGTGGTCGACACCCGGATACGGCGAACTCTCGCTCTTGCCGTCCTTGCGGTAACGCGAGTTGATCCTGACCATCTTGTCCTCGATGAACGGGTTGGTCAGTCCAATGTAGACGGCATCGTGAATACGGATCACGGCTATCTGCTCCCAGCCCGTCGTATCGTCGGCGCCGGACACGTCGCTGTTGGTCAGCGCCGCCTGGACGTCGGCGACGACCTTGTCGAAATTCTCCTCCGTATCCTTGCTGATCAGGAGCTGGCTCTTTTCGAAGGTGCGAAACTTCGCCATCGCCCGCGCAGGACCGTCGCCCTTGTACTTGTTGTAGTGCTTTTCCGAACGCACGGGCTCGAGCTGGCGCGATGCAGCTTCGCCCGGGATCGCGGACGCCAGTCGCCTGATGTCGTCGGCGACGCCTTTGGCCGCGTTCACGAGGGTGTCGTAATCCGACGAGTTGGCGTAGTACACCATGGCGTGGGCAACCGGGTTCGCCATGTTGACGAACGTCGCCTGGTTCTCGCCCGTCGTATAGACGGCAACCCGCAGGACCTGGGCGGAAATCGTTCGCGGCGACTCACCTTGAGCAGCCTCCAGGTACGCCGGGGACGTCATCACGTAGACACGCGCCCGATGCTTGTCATCGGGAATCCTGACGTCATGCGTCGCATGCAACTCGAGCCCCGAATCCGCGAACGCGGCATCCAGGGCAGCCGTTGCTTCATCGAACGAGACGCTCGCCGCGCGAATCGTCTCGAAAATGCCGATCTTGTCGTCAGCCGCAAACGAAAACGGCGCTGAGAACAGCGCCGCAATCGTGATCACGGCCATCCATCGTCTGGCCTTCATCATTGGTCTCCTAGAATCGATACGCGAACTCGAGTTCGAACTGGCTCATCTCAAGCGTGATGGACTGGAGCGGATCGAACGTGCTCGGACCGGTAATTTCCTTGGGCGGGGCATACATTAGCGACCATGACATGACGTTGCCGCTCGGGCGTTCACTCGTCCAGCCAACCGTCAGGTGCGTCTCCATAACGCCTGGCGCCATGATATTGAACAGGACTTCGCTGCTCGGGATCGGTTGCTCGCCAAAACTGAAGCCGAAACGCCACGTGTTCTTGTCGTCGGAATTCCACGAGAAACCGGCCTTGTACACCGTCATGTCTTCCCAGCCGAAGCCCGCGCCGCTCTCGCCGCCAAGGCAGCCCGATGACTCGGGTGGCGGCACGAACCCGGCCATGTAGCAGCCCGTTATCAGGTTCATGATCGAGTTATGCACGGAATCCACGTCGCTGTAACCGATATGCTCGATGTCGAGATTGATGCGCATCGAATCGCCTGCCATGAACGAAATGCCAGCCTTGATCGTCGACGGAATATCGAAGCCACCGCTTTGCGCGTAAAGGTCGGAATAGTCGTCGAACTCGCTCATCGATATTGTGGACTGGTAAGCCAGGCCGTAGCTGAAGTTCTGCGTGCCGCCCCACAGGCCGATTGAACCGCCGAATCCCGTGGACATGTCGTGGCCATTGTTCGTCAGGCTCGTGGCATCCATCATTGCCTGCCCACCAGCGGCAAACTCGCAAAGATCCATGGGAGCACCCTGTTGCAGGCAAGCTCCGAAATAGTTCGGAAAACTGCCCGCAGCCGTCTGCGTGAAACGGCCAAACAGCGGCAGGCCCGTCGCCTCGAAAAGCTGTGCCGCAAAAACGGGACCGAAGCCGATGGCAAAGTTGTCACTGACTTTCCATGTGTAGTTTACGCTCGCAAACGCCTGCATCAGATCGACGCCGGCCGTTGCCATTTCCGAGCCGAACAGACCGCCGCCAAACACACCGGGAGCCTGCACGGGAAACTGTATCGCCGCGCCACCCTCATCGCGGAACAGGTCGCCTGTCTGCGGATTGACTGCCGGAGATTCGAACGCAAACGTCTGATCACCGCTCCACTCGGTATTCATGCCGCCACGGCCGTAGAAGACGAACGACAGTGCATTGCCGCTGTCGAGAATCCAGTTTTTGGCGACGTACGGAATCGGGAACGCCTCGTTCTCACTGTCGTATTCGCCGGTGCTAAGAGTAAACGCGCCCATCTGTCCGCCGACTCCACCGCGCGTCTCGTACGAACGCATCGGGCTGAATAATGCCAGACCGATCTGCCATTTTTCGTCGGCGAATACGGCGAGTGCCGGATTCGTTGCAGCAGCGATGCCGCCAAGGTTCTCCGGGCTGCCGACGCCGGCGCCTGCCATGCCCTTGGAGTCGGTGCCGACGCCGTGCGTGAAATAGCCGTTCGTGGCCATGGCTGGACTGCTAACCACAACCAGTCCTGTCGCCACCAAGGCAGTTGTTACCTTTTTCATCGTGTCTTTCATTTCCTTTCTCCCCGCGCTTCGCAAAAGACCTCATGGAGCGTATGCATGACTTTGGGCGCTTCATCGCCGGCCAGTGAATAGCTGACCGACTGCGCTTCTTTTCTCGCTTTAACGATTCGTTCTCGCCGCAGCACGGCAAGATGTTGTGACAGTGCAGACTGGCTGAGTCCGAGAATGGCCTGCAGTTCGCTGACGGTCTTTTCGCCCTCGGCCAGCTGGCACAGGATCATCAGGCGCCATTCGTTCGCCATGGCCTTGAGCAGCTCGACCGCATGCTCGGCCATATCGTGAAGCTCGCCGAGCTTCTCGAAGTCGGCAACCGGTGTGGCCTGGTCCGGATTCATCATGCGCAACCCGCGAATCCTTCCGCATCCATCTTGGCTTCGTACGGACCGGCTACATCGGCGCCAACAACCAGCGAGCCCTTGACGGAGTCCCAGTCCTCGGGCTGGATGACCACCAGCCAGCCGCGGTCGTACGGGTCGTCGTTCGCAATACTCGGATCCGCGACCAGTTCGTCGTTGACTGCGACGACTTCACCGCCCGCCAGCGACTTTGCGGGCCCTACCCATTTGCCCGATTCGAGCGTGCCGCAGGACTTCCCGGCACGGACGCTCCGTCCGACTCTCTTCGGCGTATAGGCGACGAGCTTGCCGGCCATGGCGGTCGCCACGGCGGTCATGCCGAGCTTGACCGTGCCATCGCCCACTTCCGTAAACCAGATGTGATTGTCGACATCGTAGAGCAGTTCGTCAGGAAGGTTACATCCGCGTACAGATGGCATACCTATGCCTCCTTTTGTTCTATTGCTGCATGGTTGTCTGCAGTCCGGAGCGGTTTCGACGAACAACAGAATTCGCCGAGCCCCGCAACCTGCAACTTGCCCGAGACGAATAAATACAGGTGCCTGGATACCAACGCCATCATATATAAGCGATCCGTAATATCCGCATGCTCAGGATCCATCGTAACCAGATTATAGTGATAAGCAACCTCGCGGCACGTCTCCCTGCACGCATTGAAACTCGGGTCGCCCCTGGTCCCCTGCCGGTGCAAAGCGAGCAGCCGAAAACCTTCCCGTTCCTCGTCCGTCGGTGCCTCGCCCCGGGCCACGATCCAGTGCTCGAGGACTTCCTCGCTTGCCTGCAACAGGTTCTCTGCAGTCGCCTGGACATCCGCCTCAGGCAGCGGCCTGTCAAATACGTCTTCAAGTTCCTCGAGCGTCCTCATCCGAGACCTTTCTCCTTGAGAAACTGGGTGGAGTCTGAAATGTTCTCGTGCACACCGACCTTCCTCGGTTTCAGACCCAGCGCCATGCCCAGCAGCTGCGTGAAATAGAGAATCTTGACGTCGACCTTCTCGCCGAGCGTCTTTTCGGCGCGAATCTGGTGCATCTCGAGACCTGAATGGCAGGTCGGGCATTCGGTTGCGATGACATCGGCGCCCGACATCTTTGCTGCCTTGAGGATGTTCAGAACAAGCTTCGTCGACGTGTCGCTGTCAGACAGCGTATGCGCGCCGCCGCAACAAGCCGTCTTGAGTGGAAAGTCCACGTTTTCCGCCCCGGCGGCAGCGAGCAGGTCGTCCATGAAGTGCGGCTTCGAGGTCGATTCGCTGCCCGGCCCCCGGTCTTTCTCCGGGAAGATGTGGCGCGGGCGCGTATACATGCAGCCATAGTAGTTCGCGACCTTGATACCCTCGAGCGAGTTCTTGACGCGTGCCTTGAGACCCTCTTCGCCGATGGCGTCCTTGATCCAGTCGAGCGCATGAATCGTCTCGACCTGTCCGACCTCGTAGGTCTTGTGACCGGCTTTCTTCGACAGGCGGTCGACCACCTCGGCCGAGCCCTGGTCGTTCGCCAGGTCGTATTCGGCCTTCTTGAGGTTGTGATAGCACCCGTTGCAGGGCGCCATGACGACATCCATGTCCATCTCGTTGGCCGCCGTGGACATAACGCGTGACGACAGGTAGGTCTGGATCTTCGGGTCGATGTTCTTCACTTCCATCGCACCGCAGCAGTTCCAGTTCTTGACCTCGACGAGATCGAGGCCCAGCGCCTTGCCAACGGCTTTCGTGGACCGATTGTAGGAATGCCCGGAACCCTCCAGGGCGCAGCCCGGGTAGTACGCAACCTTCTGGTATTTCTCTTTCGTCGTGCTCATCAAGAATCCTCGTCAGGCAGCCACGTCATGCTTCGCCGTTTCCACAAGCTCGGCAAGACTCAGTGCCTGCGTGTGCTTCTCGTGTTGTTCGTCAATGTATTCCTGGATTGCATCGGAGGCCTTCGACCAGTTGTTCGTCTTCGGCGCAACAAACGTGGCGAGACCCATGCGGGTCAGCAAGCCGACAGGCAGACCCTTGAGCATGCGCTTGACCATCTCGACCACCCACGGCTGCGCGAGCGCCTGGCCGGTGCGTGAGAAAAACCGGCGCATCGTGCGACTCTCCTCGATCTTGCCGGTCCTGACGACCTGCTCGGTAAACACCTCGTCGAAATGTGTCGACGGCGACTTCGGCGTGTGACCCTTGAGTTCGAGCCAGTGCGCCGTGGCTTTCATGACGCCTTCGGGAAATACGTCGCGCGGGCAGGCATAGGTGCACTTGTTGCAGGAAACGCACTGCCAGATGATGTCCTTGTCGCGCAGCAGCTCCGATTCGTAGCCCATGCGGATCAGGTAGATCCAGTAGCGCGGATTGAAGTCTTCGTTGATCGCGTTGACCGTACAGGCGTTGGTGCACGAACCACATTGCCAGCAACGGTGAATCTCCTCACCACCGGGTAGCGCTGCAATCTCGTCCTGCAGGTTTTCGTTGTAATCATTGACGACCCGCGTCTCGATAAACGTGCTCCAGTGTCCCGAGACGTCGACACCGTCAAGTATGAGTTCTTCGTGCTCCTTGAGGTCTTCCGGGCGAATCAGTGACTTCTCATGAATCGGCATACGAGTAATCCAACTAGTTCAATTTACTGTCGTCGAGAACAAATGCCTCGCCGTCGATCGACTTCAAGCGGGTACGGCCGTTGCCAGGCCGGACACCATCGAGTCCGAGCAGGCGACGCGTATGCTGCATCGGATCTTCCGGCGCCGTAAAGTCGGCACGCAGGTAAGAGCCGCCCTGTTCGCAGATGTACTGGGCGTAGATCTGCGCGCACAGCACATCGACATAGAACAGCACGTCGCGAAACACGCCGTTGTCGCTGAGAAACTGTGACAACTCCTCGCGCAGCATGATGTACGTCCCATAACCGTCCGCCACGCGGATCGTCATGCTGTCAACGTCTCCGCCATGCCAGATCTCGCGGATGACACCCGTGTTGGCCTTCGCGTCCCAGATCCAGCGGTTCATCAACGGTACGCGCTCGGGATCGGCGTTGTGCAGGAGCTCGGCAGCAAGATCGCGCACCCAGCGGTATTTCTTGTCGTTCGGGAACTGGTCGCAGAAGCGGCCGATGCGATCATCGATATGTTTGGTGTCATCGAACAGCTCGACAATATGGCCGCGCAGCTCGGTGAACGAACCTTCGTTGAGCCAGTCGCTGATGCGCCGCCTCACGGTCGCCATGAACGTACACAGACCCTTGAACGTCTCGAGATCGAGCTCGGCGACGTCATTATCGATGAGCGCCTGGCGGAACATCTGGTTCTTGAGCTTGACGGCGTCGATATAGCGCTCGATCCCGCCGTGCTCCTCGCTGCCCGCGACCATCGTGTGCATTGCCACGCGCAACAGCTCACCCGAGAGGTCAAGCACGGGGCGCTCGAACTCGTGGGGCTGCAGTGCGGTCGTCGATGCCATCGGAACAATCAGGCCGACTTCAGTTCTTTGCCACTCGACAGGACGGCCATGGCCGCCGCGTGGCCCTGTGCGATCGAATCATCGATTGTCTCGGGTCCCGTGGCCGAACCAGCCACGAAGACACCTGGCCGCGACGTCGCGCCCATGGCGCCGTAACAATTGGCAACGTCGATATAGCCATGCTGCTCGAGATCGACACCGAACGTTGCCGAGATTTCAGGATTGTCGACATTCGGGTCCATGCCGATGGCATGCACGACCATGTCGAACGGGATCGTGATCGGGCGTTTGACGAGCGTGTCTTCGCCCTTGACGATGAGCTTCTCGCCGTCGGACGTCACCTCGGCGATGCGCGCCTTGATGTACTTGACCTTGTACTCTTCCTGGCTCTTCCAGTAGTACTTGGTCTCGTACAGGCCGAACGTGCGGATGTCCATGTAGTAGATGTACACGTGGCAGTCCGGCAGTTCTTCGCGGATCTCCATCGCGAGATTCGAAGACACCGTGCAGCAGATCTTCGAGCACCATTCGCGGCCGATCTGGCGATCGCGAGAGCCGACACACAACAATATCGCGACACGCTGGGGCTTGCGGCCGTCGGACGGGCAGCGTACGCCTTTGCCCGACGAGATCATCTGTTCGACTTGTGTCGTGGTTACAACGTCTTCGTACGATCCGAATCCCCACTCGGGCTTGTTGACCGAATCGAAGTGCGTGAAACCGCTGCACAGGATCGCGGCTTCTGCCTCGAGCGCGTCGCCGTTGGACAGTTCCACCGTGAAGTTCCCGGGCGTGCCGTCGAATTTCGCCACGGTTGCGCCGGTGACGACAGACACCTTGTCCTCGCCTTCGACGCGCTCGACCATGCCCCCGATCGCGTCCTTGGCCCACTCGCCCGTCGGCACCAGCTTCGCATAGCCGGACAGGATCGGTGCGCCGCCGAGACGATCCTCCTTCTCGACGATGACACATTCCCTGCCCACCGTCGCAAGACTGTGAGCCGCCGCCAACCCCGCAGGGCCCCCACCTACGATCAAAACTGGTTTACTCATTGTCTATGCCTGTTCTTTTTCTGGCCGTTACTCCTGGCCCTTGTGTTCCACGGCCTTGAAGCCCGGACCCGAAGTGATCATCAAACGCGGGTCGTAGAGGTTTTCCCCCCTGCCCGCCTCGACTTCCTTGAGGTACTCCTCGAACTCCTTCTTTTTCGCCTGCCAGTCGATACCGAGCTTGTCGTACAGCGTCTCGGTCGGTGACGCATGCCAGTGCGATTGCACGATCTTGTAGGGATGCGCGCCGCAGACGAGTGCCGCAAACTGCACATCGGCCAGGATCGGCAGCTCGACGGGCTTGCCCGCCGCCGCACCGATCCACTGGTTCTTGTCGAGCGTCGTAATGCAGCCCGTATCGTGGCCGACCATCATGTCGGCACGCGCTTCTTCCTGTGCCACGCGGAGCTTGCGATCGATCGCAAACGAACGCGTGAACTCGCGCTCGGAGATAATGTGGCGGAAGCCGAAACCGCAGCAGTCGTACCACGTCGAGTAGTCGATCACCTGTGTGCCCAAAGTCTCCAGGATACCGGTCGTAACGGCGACGCGATTGCCGTCGAGGATGTCGTCGTCATAAATCGCATCCTGCGGGACCATCTTGTAAACGTGGCACGCAGGATGCACGGTCGCGCGAATGTTGCCGCATTCGATGACCTGGTGCTCCTTGATTCGATCCCGCATCACATGCACCCACTCCGAGTAGTGCACGATCTCTTCCGGGATCAGCAATTTGCCGTCAACGAGACGTCCGAGCTTGCCGAGAATAGTCCTGACGCGATCGCGCAGCTTGGCGGAGTGAACCAGGTATTCGCGGACTTCCTTGTAGTTGCCGAAGGACGTGCCGCAGTGCACGAGCGGATAGTAGTAGCCCTCGGGCAGGCCCTGCGCCTTCGCCGCAACGTAAGCCTGGTGGAAGTTGCGCAGGAACACGGCGGCAAGACTCTCGATGTTGCCGATGCCGGAGCCGTGGTAGTTCCAAGCCGTGCACGACGTCTGGTCGGTCTCGTCGAGGTACCGGATATCCATCTTGTTCATCAGCCACAAGAGGGATGCCGGGTAGCCGGGGATATTGCCGCACTGGCCGCAGGACTTGTGGTGCCAGAGCTGGTTTGTCGGGACCCGCTTGTCCCAGCCGTACAGCGTCTTGGCAATCACGGGCTCGTGCTCGTCCGTGACGCGGTGGACGATGATCTCGCCGTCTTTCTCGAGTTCCCACATGGCGTCGCGCACGTCTTCGACGCGATCCTTGTTCGTCAGCATCGAGCGTTTATTGATGATCTGGTCGACCCAGACCGTCGCCGTATGGGCATCTTCCGTGGACAGTTTTGCGTCGACCCACTCCGAGCCATGTCCCGTAAATCTCTCTCCGCCGTTACTCATCTTCTCTCTCCTGTAGGAGCCCGCCCCGCGGGCGACTACTCTTGTTCGTCCAGCCAGTCTTCGTAGTCGTCGCGCTTCTCATCCATGATGTCCATGATGACGTCGAAAAGGTTCTCGTCGATGATCTCGAGGCTGTCGAGAACGCCCGTCTCTTCCCAGATTGTGTAGAGCTCGACGGACGTCTTGAGGTTGACCTCCCACGCCGTCTTGGTCGTGTGCAGCGTGGGCATGGGAATGGCTTTGCGCAGCGTTTCCAGCGGCGCGTCGACTTTGGAAATGTGCGGGCCCCAGTCGGCAAATCCTTCGGGATTGATCATATCGGGCGACAGCTGGTTGCCCGTCGAGATCAGCTTGAGCATCACGCGACTGAACGGGCGTAATACGCTCTTCGCCGACTCCATGCCATGCTTGATGGCCGCCTCACGCATCAGCATGACAAGGCCGCCCGGCGAATTGTCGAACGGACAACGCGCCGCACAGGTGTAGCACTGGGCACAGGACCAGATCTTCTCCTGCATGGCATCGTAGATGCCTTCGAGATTCTCGGTCCACAGGAGCTGCACGATTTCACGCGGGCTGAAATCATAGTAATGCGCCGCCGGGCAGGTGGCCGTACAGATGCCACAGTTCAGGCAGCCGTTCAGCTCGTGGTCGAACCGCAGGTCCGACTGGATGTCCTGGAATATCGCTTCCAGTTGTTCGCGATCGACTGGCGGCGAATCCGAGACCGGATCGCCGATGTATTCCTGTACTCGTGATACCTCGGAATGTGCCATAACGCCGAACCCCTGGAATTCAGTAAGTCAGAACCCTGCAGTCACCTTCCATGACTTCCTCGATCAGGTGCGCGCCGCCGACAATGCCTTCGCATTCGGGGATGAGATCGTCCTTGCTCATGTCGAACAGATCGAGATTCGGCGAACAACAGTAGAACTTGGCGCCGGCTTCGTGCGCGTCCTGGATGAAACTGTAGACCGACTTCGGCGAGCCTTCCTTGACGTACAGCTCTTCCGCAACACCCTTCTTCATCAGGCGCCCGGCGGTCGCGGTGCAGATGACGTCGACGTCGTAGTCCATCGCCGCTGCGACGGTTGCCTGGAAAATCGGAGCGCCGAGTTCCTCGCCGTTTCGAGGATCGGTATTCGCCATCACAATGATCAGTTTTTCAGCCATCTTTAAGAGTCCCCTGAGTGTCTGGCGCTCACCAAACAGTTTATTAGCATATACTAAATTAGTGGTAAATCCAAGTCCCTGGCCGCCTTCGGGGACGACATCAGGGACGTGCATTGCACCAGTCCGGTCATGATGGGCACGAGCTCGTCCTCGAGGACGGGCTGCAGTGAACGCAGTTTCTCGAGCTGGGTCGCGCTGTCGGCAGGTACCTCCTCGAATTCCATGATCAGGTCTTCGATCATCCCGAGTTTCGTCCCCGGATTGCCGGAGAATCCATAAGCATTCGCACCGATTTGCCAGGCTGCGGGCCGGCCGAGATTATCTTCGGCCAGGACCTCCGCCCCGGGCGGCAACACCGGCCAGTCGCGCATGTACACAGCCACGTTGAAGCGCTCCGGCAGGAACCCGTTGAGCGCGTCATCACGGCGGCGCGTCGCCGTCAGCAATTCGAGCGTCAGCTCACGCGGTTCCGAACCACCGCCTGCGGCCAGGGCCAGGATCTGGGCCCCGAGGCCGAAACCAACCACCGGCGTACCCTCCTCGAGGCGCTGCCGCGTCAGCTCGACCTCCTGGTGAAGCGTTGGCAAATCCCGTTTCCCGGCGCTACCCCAGGGCCCGCCTCCCAGCAGGATCAGGGCATCGGCGGGCAACTCGGGTGCCGGCAGGCTGCCGGCCGCAAACGGTCGGTAATACTGGAACCGTATGCGTCGACCCTCGAAGTGATCCTCGATCAGCCCGAGATACTCGCCGGCCGTGTGTTGAATCACCGCGACGACATTCATCGGGTCGGCTTGCGCCGCTGCCAGCACGAACGCGTCGTCAGGATTCTTGCACTGGGCCAAACCTATTGACCCTCGCGCATTGCCAGGGCGTCGTTGATTGCAGCATTAAAGTCCTCGGCGCCCGCACTCAGCATGCCGATGTCGGCGTTCTCGAAGAACTGCTCCAAGGTTGTCCCGACGTCCTCGAGCCGCGTGCCGGCAAGCGCCGCTTCGAGATCGAATATGATGCGTGGTGGCGTGACAAAAAAGTCGCCGGTAATCAGGACGCGCTGCAGAATGCCGAGCGTCGGTCCCTCCAGCTTCACGAATGCATTGATCGTACCGCCGAGACCCGTGTGGGAGCCCTCGAGCAACTGGTCTTGGCCGCCCGGATTGTCGATCTCACGCAGGAAGTCCTCGGTGCCAATCTCGTCGTCGTAGTACTGCTGCGCAAGTGCTTCCTCTGCATCAGAGATGTCACCCGGTTCGGCCTCGATGCCGAGCATTTCCGTGAATCCTTCGATGAGGGCTGCCTTGATGGTCTCCATGTCAGGCAAGTCGTCACCGAGGAGCTCCTTCAGTGTCACGACACGTTGCTCGGCGGTATCGAGGTCGTGCTTCGCCACCTTGGCTGCGGGAATATTCAGCGCCTTGACCATCTGCGCCGGATTCATGTCGACGAGCACGGTGCCCTGGTAGATCAGGATGTCGCCATCGAAGAAGCCGCCGGTGCCGCTGATCTTGCGACCGTCTACCTCGATGTCGTTGCGCGGCCGGAACTTGGCCTTTACGCCGAGCTTCCTGAGGCCTGCCGCCGCAGCGTTGCAGATCGCGGCAGCCAGGTCGGGGAGATTGGCGATGCCGAGGGAGGCCCGGTGAAACACGAGCTCCCAGCCGAGTTGGCCCTCGTCGAGATAGATGGCGCCGCCGCCCGTGACCCGCCGCACGACACCGACGCCATCCTCGTTGCAGTAATCGAGGTTGACCTCGCGACTCAGGTCCTGGTGCCGGCCTATCAGCGCCGTAGGCGGGAACCGCATGAAGCGAATCGTATCCGGCACCTTGTCCTGCTGCCGCAATTCGATCAGCGCCGGGTCGAACGCGATGTTGGCGCGTCCCTCGCGCACACCCGTATCGATGATGCGAAACGGGGCGCTCACTCAACCGCCACCGGGATGTCGAGCTGCTTGCGAATCTTCCTGAGGTCCTTCTTCTTGGGCTGGAACGGGTAGCTCGCGATGTTGCTCGGCGGCGAATCGCCATAGGGCCGGTCGCAGGCCGAAATGTCTTCCTGGAACTTGCCCGGGCATCCCGAGGTCCGGAACGCAATGCCGGCATCGATGACATCGTTCAGTTCAGCGTCGGGAATACCGTAGCTCGCGACCCTGCCCTCGTCGTCGAACGTCATCTGCTCGACGCGCACATCGCGGTAATCGATCAGGTAGCGCGCGAGCTGCACGCGACGCCACTGGTCACGAGGCGTCGCCGGCAGGTGATCCATGAGCGAGCCTTCCTCCGGGAAGAAGCAGAACATGTGACTGTGGCCGCCGAGATCGACGAGATTCTGCACGAGGTTGAGTACCTCGTGCTCGGTCTCACCCATGCCGACGATGATGTGGGCACCGAATTTCTCCGGACCGAATATATCCTTCGCCTCGAGCAGCGTGCCCCAGTACTTGTCCCACTTGTGCGGGGAATTCACGCCCTTGCCACGTGTGCGATCGAAGAGTTCGGGCGTTGCGGCGTCGAGCGCCACGGTGAAGATGTCGGCACCGAGGTCCTTGCATCTCGAGACGTCGTCGCGCGTCATCGTCGTCGGGTTCGAGAGAATCGATACCGGGATTGCGTTCGGATCGATGCGATCGGTCCATTGCTTCAGTATGGCGAACGTATCTTCCTCCGATCGCGGATGCGTGATCATCGAGATGCACATGCGATGGAACGGGCTGTTCTCGGGGTCCTCTGCAACGATATCGATGATCTCGGTCATCGGCACAGCCGGCCAGTCGACGCGGATGAAGTTGCGATCCGCATAGTCGCGATCGGCTTCGCGATGCTGCGCGAGACCGCAATAGGCGCAGTTGGCTCGACAGCCTTCGGGATAGGTCAGCAGGAGGTTCAGGCAACGCGTGCACTCACAGCCGTACATGCGCCCGCCCATGATGCCCAGTGTTATCGCCGCCGCGTTGGAAAGCTGCACGTATTCGGGCGACTTCATGTGCGGCGCCATGTAGTTGTTATTCGGCAGGTACACACCCTCGGGCGGAATGTCGTTCGCCTTGACAG
Organism: Woeseiaceae bacterium; assembly: GCA_041574455.1. Classification (GTDB taxonomy): domain Bacteria; phylum Pseudomonadota; class Gammaproteobacteria; order Steroidobacterales; family Woeseiaceae; genus UBA1847. Next base: position 31,394 of record JBFFOM010000013.1, read on the forward strand.
GCTTGCCGAAACGGCGGTCGACCGGCGTCTTGCCCGGCACCCGCGGCGCCATTGCGTCGAAGGCGTTGTAGTCGTGACCGTTGTCACCGGTGGCAGGTGAGCGGCCGCTGCCGTCAGCAACCGTCGATTTCTTCTGTTCAATGCAGCCCATGTATTCGTCCTATGCGGCGCATGACGCCTGGAGTCGTGTTTTCAGATCGCTACCGACCTTGATCGAGCAACAGGAGTGCGCCTGTTCGAACGGTCGGCCGATCGTATGCGCAACCGACACGGCGCCATCCGCGGGAAACGCGATACCGTCAAGGCCGGCCATGATCGCGTAAGCGTCGGTTATGCGTTTGTGCATGCCCGGTGGACGGGCGCAGCCGAGCAGAACCTGCTGGTGTGCCAGGCGCTCACGCGCCTCGAGGAAGATCCTGCCGACGTCGGCAGTAGCCGGCGTTACGAACGTGCCGGGTTTTGCGTAGAACGGCATGATGACGACGAGCACCAGCGCATTGACGTCATAGCGCGACACCATGTCGAGGGCGTTGGCCTCCCCAAGGATTTGGCCGTAATGCAGGCCGATCACGATGTGTGGCGTGACCTCCATAGACGTAGAGGTCAGTGCGGCCAGGGTCGCTTCGAAATCCTCGACCGGGCGTTTCAGGTTGTAAACCTGCTCGATCGTCTCCTGCGCACCGATGACGTCCATCATCACCGTGTCGACGCCGGCCGCTTCCATCTCACGAGCCCTCGGTTCGTCGAGCAACGCCGTATGCACGGCAATCTTAAGACCCGGAAAGTCGCGCTTGAGTCCCTCGATCACGGGCATGTAGCGTCCGTAGGGGATCTCGTTCTTCCTGTTCGAGCCACCGGAAAGCAGGAATCCGCTAAGTTCCTGGGTCTTTATCAGGTGCCGGACCTGGTCGTCGAGCATGGCAGGGTTCGTGGCCGGGATCATGGGCTCGAGAATCTTCTTCTGACAGTGATCGCAGTTGAGCCCGCACGCGCCTGCCGTGATCGAAAACGCGGGGAAGCTGTTCTTGCCACAGCCCTCGAGTTCCGAACTCTCGTACTCCTTGAACGTCGGTGTCGAGAACCGGATCGGGCGCGACACCGCGACCTTGGCCCGCCGCTCGTACTCCGCAACCAGTGCGGCATCGAATTCAGCGTCCTCGAGATCTTCGATTTCGTTAAGCGCGTCAAGCCAGTTCATTCGTTGACTCTATCCTTTTGCAATGGCAGCGAGAACGCGTATCTCGTCGCGGACAGGCCCGGGATTCGGGGCATCCGCCAGCGTCGTGAGCCACTCGTCCAGCACGTCATCCTCGTCGATGAGGTCGCACTCCATTTTAGCGAGATACTCAGTCGCTTCGTCGGAAAGGCGATCCGGAAATTCTCGTCCCGTAATACGGCCCCACATGCCCGCCCAATAGCGCGTGACGGTCCATGGATTATAGCCGCCACCGCCAAGGATGACGGTCGGCAGCCCTTTGGCAATCAGCTCGTCGACAGCATCCCAGAGCACTACGTTGCTGAGTTCCATCTTCGACAGCGGATCTCCCGCGAGACTGTCGGCACCGCAACAGAGCACCAGCGCGTCGGCAGCGGTGCGATCGACCAGTGGCAATACGGCTTCCCGGAACAGCAACTCGAATTCGCTGTCGTTCAGTCGCTGCGGCACGGCCAGGTTGAACGCGCCCAGTTCGGGTTGCGATCCCTCGCCCGTGAACGGCCAGCGCTCGGCTTCGTGAATGGACAGGGTGGTCACACGCGCCTCGTCAAGGAACGCGTCTTCGACGCCGTCGCCATGGTGGGCATCGAAGTCGAGGTACAGTACGCTGCGGCTGCCCTCTTTGAGGAATGTCAGGATCGCAAACACCGGGTCGTTGAAGTAGCAAAAACCGCTCGCCCGGTCTGCACGACCGTGATGTGTGCCACCGGTCGGGTGAAAGACGACGTGGCCCTTGCTGGCCAGTTCAGCCGAGAGAATCGAACCACCTACGGTCATCGACGCGCGCTCGAAGAGGCCCGGAAACAAAGGATTCTCGAACGTGCCGACCTGGTAGCGCTTGCGAACTTCGGTTTCGACCCTGCCTGTCGCGTTTGCGTATTGCAGGGCGCGGACATACGCCCGACTATGAAACTCGATTAGCTGGTCGACCGAGGCCGGCTGGCTCTCGCGAAACTGTCGCTCATCCAGCCATCCGAGCATGTTCAGGAGGTCGAGCACAGCTGCGTGCCTGACGATATTGAGCGGGTGATGATCACCAAAGGCTGGACGGCGATAGATTTCGCTGCCTATGTAGAGCGCTTCGTTTTCAGGCATCTTGCGACAATATTATATTTCACTAATAAAGACAATTCTGATACGCTAATAGAGCCTATGCGCTATTAAGTTTACGAGGTGCAACAAATGTCCGCTGAAGAAAAAAGCATGTCTATCATCGTGACCAAAGGGTCACTCGACTGGGCCTACCCCCCGTTCATCCTGGCAACGACGGCTGCGGCGATGGGTCTGTCCGTAACCATGTTTTTCACGTTCTACGGCCTGCCCCTGCTGCTCAAGGACCTGAAACTGCAGGTGACGGCGGCCGGAAACCCCGCCATGAAGATGCCGATGGCCGGCATGCACATGGGCCTGCCGAACCTCCTGACGGCGATCCCCGGCGTCGACGCGGCGTGCTCGGTCATGATGAAGAACCTGATCAAGAAGAAAGGCGTGGCCTCGATTGAAGAGTTGCGTGAGATTGCGGTCGAGTCCGAGGTCCGCATGATCGGCTGCCAGATGACCATGGACCTGTTCGAGTACGGCCAGGAGGACATGATCGAGGGCATCGACATTGGCGGCGCGGCAACCTACATCGAATGCGCCTCAAATGCCGATATCAACCTGTTTATCTAGCGGAGCAAGAACACCATGGCTGATGCAACACTCGACGCAAAGGGCCTCAACTGCCCGCTGCCGATTCTCAAAGCTCGTAAGGCGCTCAAGGACGTCGCCGACGGCGGCACCCTCGAGATTCTCGCGACCGACCCCGGCTCGGTCGCCGATTTCGAGGCGTTCTGCCGCCAGACCGGCCATGAGCTGCTTGAACATTCGGAAGACGACGGTATTTACCGCTTCCTGATCAAGAAGGTCGCCTAGAACCTCACCGCGTGGCGCGCGGCCGGCGGTTGCGCGCCGTTTCTATACGTCCCGCGTCATGCGGGTCTGACTGACCAGCCCATCAGCCGCCGACAGGCTGTGCAGCAAATAGACGGGACGCCCCGATGCCTCGGCCTCGTCAACACCTTTGCGAATGTCAACTGCCACACTCGGCATGATGCGGGCCTGCGTTCCGGCCCAGTCCCTTTCGACCGGCCAATGGACGTGACCGCAAAGCAATCCCGTTACCTGCGGATGACGGCTCACTATTTCGCCAAGCGCCAACGCCTCGTCGGGATGTCGATAGCCACCGACGTAGTGATCGTCGACATCGAACGGCGGGTGGTGAATGAACAACAAGGTGGGCCGCCCCGGCTGTTCGCTCAGCGTTTTGTCGAGCCACGCCTGTCGCTCCGCACAGAATCGCCCCTTGCGTTCCCCGGCCAGCGTTGAGTCGATGCCAACGAGCCGCACGTCATACTTGTCGACCACGTAATGGAAGAACTCACCACTCTTCGGCAAATCGGGACGGTCGCTGAAGGCGGCACGCATTGCGACCTTGTCGTCGCGATTGCCGGGGACCGGGTAGAGCGGCACTGCGAGCGGCGCCAGCAGCTCGCATAGATTCGCATACTCTTCGGGCTGACCGTGTTGCACGGTATCGCCCGTGAAGATCACGGCCTCGGGTTTCTGACGGTTGATATCTGCGACGCACTGCCGGAGACAATCAGCCCGCAGCCTTGCTGCGGGCTGATCCGAGTCGGGCGAGAGTATGTGCGTATCGCTGATCTGCGCTATGAGCAAACGCGGACCCTAGTCAACGATGTGATAGACGGGCGCTTTCTCCAGTTCCCACTCGTTCGTGTCACGGTGGTACTTGGACAAAGTGAAGCAATGCCAGTCGGTGTCATCGAGCTTCATGTGGTCGCCGCGGTAGTAGTAACCCGGCCAGCGCGTTTCCTTGCGGAACAACGTGTGGTGCGTTACCGACTCCGACGCGATCAGGCGATGTTTCAGCTCCCAGGCTCGCTGCAACTGGTGCAGGTCCTCTGCGCCGATGTGCTCGAGGTCTTCCCTGAGGGTCCCCAGCAGTTCCAGTCCGCGGGTCAGCAGCGGCTCATTGGTCATGTAACCGGTGCTGATACCGCCGACATACTCGTCCATGATCTTCTCGAGACGCTGCAGGCCCTGGATCGGTAGCAGGTAGCTCGGCGAGACCGTGCCCGCGACGATTTCGTTGCGGCCGACCTGGTAGTTTTCCATGGGCTGGAAGACCGTCTTCTTCAGACCCTCGTATTCAGCCTCGCTGACCTGCGGCGCATCCTTGCCCATGTCGCTGATGTAGTTGACGGCAGCCTTGGCAGCGATCCGGCCTTCCGTGTACGAACCGGAAGAGAACTTGTGCGCGGTGCCGCCAATCGTATCGCCGGCACCGAACAGGCCGTCGACCGTCATCATGCGGTTGTAGCCCCACTGGTACTCATCGGGCGCATAGTCCTCCGGTCCGCTCGCCCACGCCCCGGAGCACGTGGCGTGCGAACCCATGACGTACGGCTCGGACGTGGTCAGTTCGGGATTCGTGTGCTTGGGATCGATGTCCTGCGATGCCCAGACCACGGCCTGGCCGATCGTCATGCCGAGGAAGTTCTCCCACCCCACGGTTTCCTTGTGCGGGTCCTGGAAGGCTTCCTTGGTCACCATGCGAATGGGTCCCCGACCGGCTTTCAGCTCTTCGAGAAACGCATGGTTGCGCAGACAGGTCGGCACCGGATGCCGATCGACGTAGTCACCGACCAGTTCCTTGGTGTTCTCATACCAGGTGGATTCGTATTCCTCGCCGTAGGCATTTTCGGTGTAGGTCTTCAGGTGCAGGAAGTAGGCACCGACCGGACCGTAACCGTCCTTGAAGCGGGTCAGCACGATGCGGTTCTCCATCTGCGTCATCTTGGCACCGACCTCGATCGGCAACGCGTACGCGGACGCACTGCTCCACGGCGCGTACCACGTGCGGCCCATGCCTTCGCCGACAGCACGCGGTTTGTAGATGTGCGACGCACCGCCGGCAGCCACGATGACGGCTTTCGCGCGGAAGACGTAGAAGTCGCCCGTACGCACGTTGAAGCCCACCGCGCCTGCAACCCGGTTCTTTTTCTTCTCGTCCATCAGGAGATGGGTCACCATGATGCGGTTGTAGACCTCGGTCGCTGCTTTGCGCGCAGCCTCGGCGACGATCGGCTTGTAGCTCTCGCCGTGGATCATGATCTGCCACTTGCCTTCACGCTGGTAACGGCCCGTCTCCGGGTCGCGCATGATCGGCAGGCCCCACTCCTCGAACTTGTGCACGGTCGAATCGACGTGGCGCGCGATGTCGTAGCCGAGGTCTTCGCGAACGAGACCCATGAGATCGTTACGCGCGTAACGCACGTGATCCTCGGGCTGGTTTTCATCCCATTGCATGCCCATGTAGCAGTTGATGGCATACAGGCCCTGCGCGACGGCGCCGCTGCGCTCGATGTTGGCTTTCTCGACACAGACGATCTTGAGGTCCCGGCCCCAGTGCCGCGCTTCGTACGTGGCACCGCAACCGGCCATGCCGCCGCCAATGACGAGCACGTCGGAATCGACAAACTTTGTTTTTCTACGTGAAAACAGGCCCATTAGACCACTCCCTTCTTGAGTTGGTCCGGAGTCAATGCCGGCAGACCGCCGTCAATGTTCAGTGCATCCGGTTCGTGAGCGAGCTCCTGGCTCTTGAATGCTTCTGCGCTCGGTGGCGGTAGCTCTGCCGGCGACGGAATCGATCCCCATTCGGTCGTGCGTATTGGCGAGACGAAGTTCTTTTCGTGGCCATTGCGGAACCTGACCTTCCAGGAAATCGTGCCTTTCTCCGGTTCGCGCAGCACACGCACGCTGTGGCCAAGCGGTGCGAAGTCGGCGTAGCCGCGTGCGTCGATCGCATTCTGCGGGCAGGCCTTGACGCAGGAATAACACTCCCAGCACATGTTCGGCTCGATGTTGACCGCGCGGCGATAGGTCGGATCGATGTGCATGATGTCGGACGGACAGATATCGACGCAGTGTCCACAGCCGTCGCAACGAGTCATATATACAAAAGTAGGCATGTGTCCCGTCCCTCTTAGTAGTTACGCGTCGAATGGCTGACTTTGCTGAATTTCTCGGGCTCGTCCGCAGGCGCCGGCAGGCCGGACCGCGTGCCATTGGCTTCGGACAGACGTTTCTCGAATGCCGCAGCGGGCTTGAAGAACATGTGCGCGAACTTGGACCAGGGCACGGAGGCGAACAGGACCGTGGTGAAGAGGACGTGCAGCCAGAAGGCGATCATCGTCCAGTCATGCCCCTTCGCCTGCAGGTACCCCCAGACCAGCGCGAAGGTCGCGCTGCCAAGCAGTGAGAGAACGAACAGGTCTGCTTTCATGAGCCGCAAGCGCGCGCCACCTTCGGCGGCAACGTCGACACGCATGAAGAACCAGAACCAGTAGCCGCCTGCGCAGACCATCGCGGCGCCCAGCCACCAGAGTTGCGGCCAGACTGCCGGGGTCGCGGCGTCGCTCGTCGGATAGCGGAACACCATCATGGCCGTCGCCAGCGCGAACAGGATGAAACCGTACATGCCGAGCAGGTGCGCGATGCGACGCTTCTGGTTACAGAACTCCCCGGACAGCGCGACGTCGACAACGGCGGTCTTGACGGCGATTGACAGCTTTTCACCGCCGCCCACCCTGGTCCCGGCCGCCCTCGATTTATCCATGTTGGCGCGAAAGTACTTCGCACTTTGCTTGTGGATGACGTCGTAGATCGTGCCAACTGCGACCAGGATCACCATAACGATGATGTAGGTCTGCATGACAGTGGGTGAGATGAACGCCGAGATCTCGACGAACGGATTGGTTGTGAACATCACATCTCCCCGGATTGAAACGAAGGACGGCTATCTTATTAGAATTTTCTAATTTATACGGTGGACAGGACCTCGCTGTCAATCCGATGTTCTACCGACGATGCTCGCCGTCGTAGTACTCCCGCAGCACATCCACCACTTCGGGCCGGCTGAACTCGGCGGGAATCGTCTCGCCGCTGGCGAACATCTCGCGCAGTCGCGTACCCGAAATGGCCAGGCGGTCGTCGGCATCGTGCGGACAGGTCTTGCCGGTCGCCATACCGTCACATTTGTAGCAATAGAAGGTGATGTCTATTTTCAGTGGCTGGGTCTGGAGGCTCCCGGAGGGCAGCGTGTCGAAGATATGATGCGCATCGAACGGGCCGTAGTAATCGCCCACGCCGGCATGATCGCGCCCGACGACCAGGTGCGAGCAGCCGAAGTTCTGGCGCAGCACCGCGTGCAACAGCGCCTCACGTGGACCTGCGTAACGCATCTCGATGGGATAGCCTGCCTGCAGGATCGTGCCGTCCACGAAATAGTGCTCGACCAGCGTATCGATCGCCCTGACCCTGGTCGCCGCCGGGATATCGCCCGGTTTGAGCGCCCCCAGCACCTGGTGAATCAGGACACCGTCGCAGATCTCGATAGCGATCTTGGCCAGGTATTCGTGGCTGCGGTGCATCGGGTTGCGGGTCTGGAAAGCCGCCACGGTGGACCAGCCTTTCTCCAGGAACAGCGCCCTCGTCTCCGCGGGTCGATGGTAGAGCCCGGCGAAGGTCTCCGGGAAGTGTCCTTCCGACAAAGTGCGTACCGGCCCGCCAAGATTGACCGGTCCCTGCCCCATGACTTTCGCTACGCCGGGATGGGCCGCGTCCGTCGTGCGAAACACATGCTCGCATTCGAACTCCCGGTCGATGCCGTACTTTTCCTCGACCGTAAGAATTGCGAACAATTCCTCGCTCTCACCGTCAACGAGCGCGACATCTTCACCAATGCCGATGCGATCGCCGAGATCCTGTGCACAGGACACCGTAATCGGTATCGGCCAGAACAGCCCGTTTGCGAGTGTCATGTTTTCGCAACAACCGCGCCAGTCTGCCTCGCCCATGAACCCGTCCAGCGGTGTATAGGCACCCATACCGAGCATGAGCAGGTCGGAAACCTCGCGGCTGGATAACGGCACGCGCGCTAATTGAGCGGCCCGCCGTGCCTCGTCGGCCCTCTCCGTTTTCGGCACCAGGAGCGGTTTCAGGGAAGCAGAACCATGAGGGGGTACGAGTTTTAGCATTGTTTCACCTGATCAGAGTAATGCCACCGATAACCAGCGCGGCAAGCAAGAGAGTCTGTAACACCATGACGCCGACCGGCGCCGGGCCGACCTCGGTCAGCGCCTTCAGCGACGTTTTTACGCCGAGCGCCGCAACCGCGGTCAGCAGGCACCAGCTCGAGATTGGCGTCAGCATGGCATGAGCCTGCTGTGGCACCCAGCCGGCGCTGTTGACGATCACCATGACCACGAAGGCAATGAGGAACCATGGCAGCAGCGGTCGCCTGTCCGGCGACTCGGCGCGGCTGCGATGGGTAATCAGCGAGATAATGACGACCACGGGAACCAGGCAGGCGACGCGAATGAGCTTGACGAGCGTGGAGATTTCGCCGGTCTGATCCGAGATGATATAGCCGGCACCCACCACCTGGGCAACGTCGTGAATCGTCGCGCCGAGGAATATGCCCGCCGTGACGTTGTCGTACTGCAGGTAGATGGCGACGACAGGGTAGACAACCATGGCAACAGTACTCAATGCCGTAACGCCAGCAACCGTCAGGATCGTATTGCGCTCATGATTCTGGTGCGCCGGCAACACCGAGGCGATCGCAAGTGCCGCCGAGGCACCGCAGATGGCAACTGCGCCCGCCGACAATACCGACTGGTCGGCTTTCAACCCGAACGCACGCCCGATCAGTCCTCCAATCAGGATCGTCGCCACGACGCCCGCCACGATCAGCGCCACGACCGGCCAGCCGAGTTCCAGGACTTCGCCGGTCGTGATGCGCAACCCGAGCAGCGCGACGCCGATGCGCAGAATGTTACGGCTGGCGAAATAGATTCCGGCAGCAAAGCGCTCGTCCTCGGTCAGAAAGTTGAACGCCATGCCGAACAGCAGGGCGTAGAGCATTGCCGGTCCACCCAGCTGATCGCTGATGAATCGTACCGCGAGCGCGATGGTCGCGCTCAGAAGCAGGCCGGGCATTGCATCCCGAACCGTGTCACGCAAATCAGTCAATTGGATTCTCTTTCACGGTGGCAAATGGCACCGCAGGACAACCAGAATTAGTATATTATAATTTCAACATATAAGTCAGATACGTCGAACATCGCAAGGCGGAACGCAGGGTGAAAGACAAGAAGCGAGGCATCCACGAACTCTATGGTGACAACCCGGCAGCGGCAGACCAGGCGCTGTGGGGACGCAGGGCGGACCCGATCACGCGACGTGGTTTTCTGACCAGGGGCAGCCTGGTCGCCATGTCTGCGGCTGTCGGCGCGTCAATCCCGTTTGCACACCTGATGCCCGAGGGCCTGATCCCTGCAGCGCTGGCGCAAACGGACGAGCCGTTCCAGATTCCGGGCAAGGAAGGCCTGGTCGTCCTGAACGATCGCCCGCTCAATGCCGAGACGCCGGCGCACCTGCTCGACGATCGCGTAACGCCGGCGAAACACCTGTTTGTGCGCAACAACGGCATCCCGCCGGTCACCGACGGCATCGACGTCGATGCCTGGGAACTCGCATTCGGCGGCGAATCGGTCGAGCGCGAAGTTACACTGACGATCGGCCAGCTCAAGCGAGATTTCGCACACCATACCTACCAGCTCCAACTCGAATGCGGCGGCAATGGCCGCAGCGAGTTCGTCCCTCCGGCGTCCGGCAACCAGTGGTCGACGGGCGCCATCGGCTGCCCGGAATGGACCGGCGTGCGCCTGCGCGATGTCCTCGAGTACGTCGGCATCAAGGATGACGCCGTCTACATCGGCTACTACGGCGCCGATATCCATGCGAGCGGCGATGTTTCCAAGGTCCCGATCTCGCGGGGCGTACCCATCGAGAAAGCACTCGAGGACGAGTCACTGATCGCGTGGTCGATGAACGCTGAGAACATCCCGCGGCAGAACGGACATCCGCTCCGACTCGTCATTGCCGGCTGGCCGGGTTCCGTCGCGGGCAAATGGCTTCGCAAGATCGTCGTTCGCAACCGGATCCATGACGGTCCGAAGATGACCGGCACCTCCTATCGCGTGCCGTGCAAGCCGGTCGCACCCGGGACGGTCGTGCCCGACGAGGAAATGTGCATCATCGAGTCAATGCCCGTGAAATCGCTGATAACGTTCCCGCGGTCAGGGATCACACACGACCTCTCGCAGTCCCTCGCGGTCCGCGGCCACGCCTGGGCCGGTGATCGCAATGTCGCCGCCGTGCATGTCTCGACCGATTTTGGGGCGACGTGGCAGGAAACCCGCCTCGAGAGGCCCGCCAACCGCTTCGCATGGCAGCACTGGAACGGCGAACTGGACTTCGACGAGATCGGATACTACGAGATCTGGGCCAGGGCCACCGACAGCGCCGGACGGGCACAGCCCATGGTCCTGCCGGGCTGGAACCCGAAGGGCTACCTCAACAACGCGTGCCACCGCATCGCGGTGCAGGTAGTCTGATGAGACGCCTGGCGGCGATCGTTGCTGCCCTGCTGCTCGGGGCATGCACACAGGAAGAACCATCGGCCATCGAGCCGGGAATGGAGGCCGCGGCTTTGGCAGAGTCCCCCGCCGAGCCCGAGCTCGATCCTGCCACGGGCCTCAAGATGGCTGGCGACTGGCAGATCGTGCGAGCCAACTGCGTCGCCTGCCATTCGGCCAGGCTCATTACCCAGCAGCGCGGCAGCGCGCAGCAGTGGCTGACTATGATTCGCTGGATGCAGAAGAAACAAAACCTGTGGCAATTCGACCCGGTGACCGAGGAAAAGATCGTTGGCTACCTGGCGGAGTATTATCCACCGGGCAACTCGCAGCGGCGTGCCGCCCTGACCCCGGACCTGATGCCGCTAAACCCATACAGACAGTAGGAGCAAACATGCTGGTATCACCCGCCGATTTCGTCGCCAAGGCCAAAGCCACGATTACCGAATGCTCCGTCCGGGACGTCCACGACGACCGGCACGCGGGCACATTGCTCATCGATATCCGCGAACCTGGAGAGTTCGGGCGCGGTCATCTGCCGGGCGCCGTCCACCTGCCGCGAGGTTTGCTCGAATTCGAGATCCTGCCCGCGATCCAGCGCGCCGGGTTCGACGGCAACCCGGAAGACTGTGAGTTAGTTCTCTATTGCGGCACCGGCGGCCGCTCGGCGCTGGCGGCCAAGTCTCTCACCGACATGGGATTCCGCAACGTCAAATCCATGGATGGCGGCATCGTCGCCTGGGCAGAGGCCCGCCTGCCCCTCGACGTTCCATCTGCCTGACAGTCGTCGACAAAACGCGCCTGACGCACTGACCCTGTTGCACGCAACCGGTCATCCGATTGCGCTACTACAGTCCCGCCACGTCGCCGTAGTGCATGGGGCCACCGCGCCAGGCCGGGAAGCCATAGCCGTAGAGATAGACGATATCGATGTCGCCGGCGCGTTGCGCGATGCCCTCGTCGAGAATCTTACGGCCTTCGCTGACCAGCGCGCCGACCAGGCGCGAGACGATCTCCTCGTCGTCGATATCCCGGCGCTCGATGCCGAATTCCGCTGCGACCGACTCGATGATCGCCTGCACGGCCGGATCCGGGCTCGGCCGGCGGTTCTCGTCGTACGTATAGAACCCGGCGCCCGACTTCTGGCCCAGCCGGCCTGCCTCGACAAGCAGGTCCTGTACGCGGTAGGTCTCGGGGGCGCCTTTTTGCTCGTCGGTCAACGCCTGGCGCGCCTTGTAGCCCACATCGAGACCGGCCAGGTCGAAGACGCGTAGCGGGCCCATCGCCATGCCGAAGGATTCCATCGCCGAGTCGATCTGTGTGGGCGTCGCACCCTCGAGCAGCAGTAACTGGGATTGCTTGCCATACGGTTGCAGCATCCGGTTACCGATGAAGCCGTAACAGACACCCGAGACAACCGGCACCTTGCCAATCCGCTTCGCGAGTTTCATGCACGTCGCAAGCACGTCGGCGGCCGTTTTTTCGCCGCGCACGACCTCGAGCAATTTCATGATGTGCGCCGGACTGAAGAAATGGGTGCCGATCACGTCCTGGGGACGACTGGTGGCTGCAGCAATCGCGTCGACATCCTGGTAGGAGGTATTCGTGGCGAGAATTGCGCCCTGCTTACAAATCCCGTCCAGCTTCGCGAAGATCTCCTTCTTGAGATCCGGGTCCTCGAACACGGCCTCGATGACCATGTCGACATCCGCAAGGTCGGCATAGTCCGTCGAGCCCGTCACCAACGCCCGATTCGCCGCCGCTTTTTCTTCAGAAAGCTTGCCACGCTTGACGCTGCCTGCATAGTTGCGTTCGATAATCGAGAGGCCGCGTGCAAGTGCCTCATCGTTGATCTCGATGAGCGTAACCGGGATCTCCGCATTGGCGAAGCTCATCGCAATCCCGCCACCCATCGTGCCGCCGCCGATGATGCCGACCGACTCAACGGGGCGCAGTGCGACGTCTTGCGGCAGGTCTTCGACCTTGGCCGCGCTGCGTTCGGCGAAGAAGACGTGGCGCAGGGCAGCCGACTGCTCGCCCTGCATGAGTTCTTTAAACTTCGCACGCTCGAGCTGCATGCCATCTGCGACACTCAATTGCGTCGCACCTTCGACGCAATCGACGATGTACTGCGGCGCAATCTGCCCTTTGGCCTTGTTGGCCAGTGCCGCGCGAAATCCGTCGAACACGCTGGCATCGTGGTCGGCAACCGCCTGCTCCGTCGTGCGGCGCGGTCTGGCGCCCGCATCGAGCAACTCCTGTGTCCATGCGAGTGCACCTGCACGCAGATCGCCATCAATGACCTTGTCGAGCAGCCCGACCTCGGCTGCCTGCGCAGCAGGGATCGGCGCGCCCGATGTCATCAGGTTCAATGCCGCCTCGACGCCGGCCAGTCGCGGGGACCGCTGGGTACCGCCGGCCCCCGGCAGCAATCCGAGCTTGACCTCGGGCAGGCCAACCCTGGCCGAGGTAACCGCGCACCGGTAGTGCGCCCCCATTGCGACCTCGAAACCACCCCCGAGCGCCGTGCCATGAATGGCCGCGACAACAGGCTTCGTGCATGCCTCGATCCGGTCGATAACGGTCGGCAACCAGGGATCCTGCAGGGGCTTGCCGAACTCCGAGATATCCGCACCCGCAATGAACGTCCTGCCCTCGCAGATAATCAGCAGCGCCTCGGAAGCGTCGCTTGCGGCCTGGTCCAGGGCATCCATGATCCCCTGGCGGACCGCGTGAGACAGCGCATTGACCGGTGGGTTGTTGACGCTGATAACGCCGATTCGGCCTGTAAGTGTGTAATTGACGGGCGACGACATGCTGGCTCCTTTATAATTGACGACACACTCGGTATCTTTTAGCGCGCGACCGGATTCTACCGGTCCGGAGTGGGAATACAATGTACCGCCAGCTCACGGAACAAGCAGAAAAATACGTGCGATCGCTGTACCCGCAGGACGACATTGCGACCGAATTGAAGCGCAAGCTTGCCGACCTGATGGCGCGGGGCGAGGCGAACGCCGATGCGGCATGCCGTGCGCTGCGTCTGAGCCGGCGCACGCTGCAACGGCGCCTCAAGGCGGAAAGGACCAGCTTTCAGCGGATTCTCAACGAGGTGCGCGCCGAACTTGCGGTCCGCTACCTGCGGGACGCGCGCCTGAAATCTCTCGAGATCGCGATGCTGCTCGGCTACTCCAACCTGAGCTCGTTCACGACGGCATTCAAGTCCTGGTACGACCTGCCACCGGCCCAGTACCGGCAGAAATTCCTCGCAGCCTGACGAATCGCGAGCGAGCTCGCTCCCACAACGCTCTCTAGAAAGGCAGACCTTCCACGACCGTCACCCACTTGCGGTCCTGGACCTGGTAGAGGTTCAGCGAATGACTGGCAACGTGCTTCGTCGGGCTCAGCGACAGCGCCGGTCCGCCAAACGAATCCTCGTAGTGGTCGATGCTCTCCAGTCCTGCGACCAGTCTTTCGACTGTAAGGTCCGGGCCGGCCCGTTCCAGCGCAATGGTGACGAGGTCCGCGAACACGTAACCCAGGATGGATTGCGCTGCCGGCTCGTCGCCAAAGCGTTCCCGGTATCGCGCATACCACTCGGCCGCCCAGGAATCCGCCGCGACCGCCAAAAAGTCGGGAACGTAGATCGGCGCGACGGCAAACATGCCGTTCATGCCGCCGTCCGCAGCAACAGGGATTTCGGGCAGATAAGGCACCATATTGCTGACCACGGTCCCTTCCCAACCCGCGTCGCGAACCGCCGTGTAGAGCAGGATCGTGTCCTTGATGAAGGTACCGAGGAACAGCAGTTCGCAGCCGGAGTTCTTGATATTCGTGGCCGTACCGACGAAGTCGGTCTCCGACCCCTTGTGGCGTCCGGCATAGACGCTTTCGAGGCTCATCTCCTCGACGAAATGTTCGTAGCCTTCGACGGACTCCGCGCCATAATCCGTGGCCGGCGCCTGCAGACAGACCCGCTGGAACCCGTGTTGCTCGACCATATACTTCATTGCGCCGCGAACCTGGTCCTGGTAGCTAACGAAATAGGCGAACTTCAGCGGGTGCAGCGGCTCGTACATCGTGCGCGCCCCTGTCAGCGGAAACAGGCTGGGCACATTGGCCTCGAACAGTCGGTCAAACGTCGCGTGATTCATCGGTGTGCCCATCGCGCCAAGCATCGCAAATATTTCATCGACGTTGATGAGCTTGTTGACTGCCTTCACGGCAAGCGTTACCTGGTACTGGGCGTCCTCCACGATGAACTCGATTTTGCGCCCGTGTACTCCCCCGGCGTCATTGAGCTCAGCGAAGCGCATGCGCATGCCGTTGGTGAGCGGAACGCCCCAGATGGCGAGTGGCCCGGACAGGTCATTCTGCGAACCAATCGTGATCGTCGTCGCCGTGACGCCACGCGGAAAGCCGGTGCCCTCTTCCGCACTATCGCCGCCACCGCAGCCTGCCATCCCGGCACAGGCAAGCAGCGCCACAATCCTCTTCATCATGTGTATCACCCGCTGTACATGCTTTCGATCAGTGTACTGTATTTCTCGCTGACGAAACTGCGCTTCAGTTTCATCGTCGGTGTCAGTTCATCGTCTTCTGCAGTCAGGAGGACGTCGATCAGTCTGAATTTCTTGATTTGCTCGACCGACGAAAAGCCTTTGTTCACCTCGGACACCACATCTTCAATCAGCGCGACGACTTCCCTGCGTGCGCACAACGAGCGGTAGTCGGTAAATGGGATCGAGTGTGTCTGTGCGTGATGTTCCACATTCTCCTGGTCGATCATGATCAGGCAGGTCAGGTACTTGCGCTGATCGCCGATGACCACGGCGTCGGAAATGTACGGCGAGAACTTGAGCTCGTTCTCGATGACTGACGGCGTGACGTTCTTGCCCCCCGCCGTGATGATAATGTCCTTGAGGCGATCGGTGATCCTGAGGTTTCCTTCGTCATCCATTGCGCCGACATCGCCGGTGTGAATCCAGCCATCGACTACGGTCTCCGCGGTTCTTTCCGGCAGGTTCAGGTAGCCCGCGAACTGTCCGACGGAGCGCACCAGGATCTCGCCACTCGGCTCATCGATACGAATCTCGCAGCCGCTCATGGCCCGGCCGACGGTGCCATGACGGTATTCGTCCTTACGCGTGACCGTGACAACGCCGGTCTCGGTCTGGCCATAGGCCTCGTAGCACGGCAGGCCGAGCGCGAGGTACCAGCGCAACAGTGCTTTGGATATCGGCGCAGCGCCGGTAAGCAGCATGCGCGCCCGGTCAAGCCCAAGCACCTTCTTGATGTTGCGGAACACGAACCTGTCGGCAACCTGGTACCTGAGCGTGTCCATTGTCGACAGTGTCTCGCCGGCCAGCAGCTTGTCGGCGCGCCGGTAGCCCGATGCAAGCGCAAGATCGTAGGCCTTGCGTCCGATCCACGTCGCTTCGGACATCGCCGTCGAGATACGTGAATAGAACTTCTCCCAGACGCGCGGCACGGCAAACAGGTAGGTCGGCGACAACTCGACCAGATCCTGCGCCACGGTCTCCGGGCTCTCGGCGAAGTTGATGGTCGCGTTGCTGTAGACCGGCAACCAGCCCGAGAAGATGCGTTCGGCAACGTGACACAACGGCAGGTACGTCAGCAACTCATCGGTGTCGCTCATGAGGTAGTAATCATCGACGAGGGACAACTGGTGTATGGCATAGCGCTGCGGCAGCATCGCGCCTTTGGGCAAACCCGTAGTACCCGACGTGTAGACCAGTGCGGCCACATCGTCCGGACGACTATCCGCAACGATGCGCTCCACCCGACCCGGGTGCTGCTCACCATATTCGCGCCCCAGCTCGTAGAGTCGCTCGATACGTTCGACCTTGCCGTGTTTGAAATCCCGCAGCCCTTTCCAGTCGAATACCCAGACACGCTCGACATGTGGCAGGGCCGCTTCAATCTCGAGGTACTTGTCGAGCTGCTCCTCGTCTTCAACGAACAGGAAGCGCGTCCCGGAGTCCGCCAGCGCGTGTTCGACCTGGCGTGCCTGGTAGGTCGGGTAAACCCCGTTTGTCGTGCCGCCAGCCAGTTGCGCGCCAAAGTCAGCCCACAGCCATTCCTTGCAGTCCTCGCTGAGAATCGAAGCTACGTCACCGCGCTGCATCCCAGAGGCCAGCAGTCCGTTGGCTATGGCCATGGCAAACTCGCGGTAGTCGTCCCACGAATAGCTCTGCCAGATGCCGAAGTCCTTCTCGCGCATCGCGATGCGCGGACCGCGCTCGGCGCTCTTCTTGAGAAAGAGTTGAGGCAGCGTACTGCAGCCGTCGATCCTGAGCGTCGCTTCCTTCACCGCCAGGTCTTCCTCTTCTTCCAGCGACGCCGCCCGCGCACGCCCTCTTCCTTCTTGCCGAGATAGAATTCCTTTATGTCCTCGCTTTCGAGCAGGTGATCGCTGGGGCCGTCCATGACCATCCCGCCGACTTCCATGACGTACCCGCGCTGCGACACGCCGAGTGCGGCGTTGGCATTCTGCTCGACCAGCAGGATGGTCAGGCCCTGCTCCTCGTTGAGACGCGCAATAATGTCGAAGATCTCGGCACACAGTGCCGGTGACAGGCCAAGCGACGGCTCATCGAGCAGCAGGAGCCGCGGGCGGGCGACGAAGCCGCGGCCGATCGCCAGCATCTGCTGCTGTCCGCCGGAGAGATAAGCTGCAATCTTGTGCTGCATCTCCCGCAGGATTGGAAAGTAGCCGTACACGGTTTCTATGTCAGTGCGTACCGCGTCGCGATCACGCCGGTTGTATGCGCCCATCGTCAGATTTTCGGCGACGGTCAGCAGCGGAAATACTTCGCGACCTTCCGGCACATGCGCAATACCCTGACGAGCTACCCAGTCCGGATCACGATTCTGAATCTCGACGCCGTCGAGAAGCACCTGCCCCTTGCGGCAGTCGAGCGCCCCGGTCGCCGTTTTCAGCAACGTCGTCTTGCCCGCGCCATTGGCGCCGAGGACCGCGACAATCTCACCTTCATCGACGGTCACGCTGACGCCGCGGATCGCCATGATCGGGCCATAGAAGGTCTCGATGTTGCGGAGTTCGAGCAGTGGTGCGCTCATGCTGCGTCCCCCGCGGTACCCAGGTAAGCCTCCTGGACGTCCCTGTTTTCACGAACTTCATCGGGCGTACCGATGGCGAGCATCCGACCGTCATTAATCGCCATGACGCGATCGGCAACCTGGCCGACGAGACCCATGTCGTGCTCGACCATGACGAGCGTGACGCCGAGATCGTGCTTGATGTCCTCGAGCCAGAACCCGACATCGTTGGTTTCTTCGTTGTTGAGGCCCGAAGCCGGTTCATCGAGCAATAACATTGTTGGCTCGGCGCACAGGGCACGGGCCAGCTCCACGTTCTTGCGTGCGCCGTACGGCAGGTCCGAGATGCGTTTGTCCCGGTACTGCGCGATTTCGAGCAGGTCAATGACATCCTCAACCTTGCGGCGGTGCTCGAGCTCCGACTTCTTGACCGACGGCAGAAACGCAAAATCGGCAAAAGCATTGGCACGCATGCGACTGTGTCGACCGACGAGCAGGTTCTGCAGAACCGTCGCTTTCTCAAACAGCTCGATGTTCTGGAAGGTCCGTGTAATGCCCGTTTTGACGACCTCGTGCGGCGACATTTTGAGCAGGTCCTGGTCGCCGTAGTGAATCGACCCGGCCGACGGTTCGTACAGCCGGCTGATCAGGTTGAAGATCGTGCTCTTGCCTGCGCCGTTCGGCCCGATGATCGCGAAAGTCTCACCGGGCTCCACTGTAAATGACACATCCTCGACGGCGTGCACGCCGCCGAACATGATCGAGAGATCCTCGACGACAAGTCGTCGCGCGCCGCTCATCGCATGCGCTCCGTCTTGAGATAACTCTTCTGCCGCACAAACGACGCCTTGCGGTAGTACGGGAAGGTCTCGAAGAAGTAGCGGATCTTCATCCAGCGGCCGTAGATACCGTCAGGCTCAAACACGATGAACAGGACGATGATCAGGCCGAACAACAAGGGTTCGAGCCCTGCCTGCTGGCCGATCGCCGCCGGCAACAGGTCCTTAAGGAAAGTCAGGGCCACGGGCAGCAGCGAAACGAGTATGGCGCCGAAGATCGCACCGAGGATGCTGCCGAGGCCGCCGACGACAATCATCAACATGAGCTTCAGCGACTCGAGCACACCAAACACATCGGGTGCCAGGTACGTCAGATGATGGGCCAGCAATACGCCGGCCAGGCCGGTGATCGCCGCGCTGATGCCGAAGGCCTGGATCTTGACACGCTCAACGTTGACACCCAGACAGCGCGCCGACAGCTCCGAGTCGCGTACGGCCAGGAACGAGCGGCCCGTGCGAGAGCGGAACAGGTTAGCCGAGCCCCAGACGACGAGCAGCGTGAACACCAGATCCACGTAGTACTGTTGCCAGACCTTGCCGAGGCTAACGCCGAACACCTTCAGTCCGGGCACGGCGAACCCGGCATATCCGCCCGTCATCGACTCCCATTCACCGAACAGCGTCTCGACGAGAATCAGGAATGCGAGCGTCGCGATCGCAAGATAGAAGCCGTGCATCTTCGACGCCGAACGACCCAGCGCCATGCCGACCAGTCCGGACAGTGTCATAGTCAGTGCCACCGATACCATGAACGGCACACCATGCGAGATCAGGATCGAGTGGCAGTACGCGCCAATGCCGAGAAACGCCGCATGCCCGAAGCTGACCTGCCCCGTGTGGCCGGTCAGGATCATCAGACCGATACCCGCGATGGCGTACACCAGCAACAGGCCGAGTTCGCCAAGATAGTAGGTGCCGAGGAACAGTGGCGCCGCCAGCAGGAAGGCAATGACGATGCCTACCCTGACCTTCTCCCCGGTCTTGGCGAGGAAGCGGATGTCGTCTTCGTAGCGTGTCTTGAACAGGACCTGCATGGGTCAGACCTTCTTCTGGAACGTCTGCGGCACCAGGCCCTCGGGCCTGATGAACAGCACGACCAGCATGACGATGTAGGGGGACACGCCCTTGATCTGCGGAATATAGTAATCCGCGAACGGTTCGATCACTCCGATCAGCAGGCAGCCCAGCAAGGCTCCCGGGATCGAGCCGAAGCCGCCGACAATGGCGCCGGCGAGCGCCTTGATGCCGAGGAAACCGATGGTCGTATCGATCTGGGTGATCGGGGCCATGAGGGCGCCAGCCATCGCCGCAATAATCGCGCCGATCGCCCAGGTCATCGACACGAGCCGTTTGACCGGGATGCCCATGTAGTAGGCAGCGAGCTGATTCTGCGACGCCGCCTGCATGGCAATGCCGAACCGAGTCCTCGAGAAGAACAGGTAGAGCACGCCGCAGAGCAGGACCGTGGCGACGACGATTGCAAGGCGCTCATAGGAGACTGCAATGCTGCCGAGTTCGAGCTGACCGTCGAAGGGTGTATCCAGGGACAGCGTCGTCCAGCCCCAGGTCATGCCGGCGAGTGAACGGAAGACGAAGCCGAAGGCGACGGTCAGAATGAAGATGCTGGCGGCCGACTGCCCGATGATGCGCCGCATAATCTGGGCGTCAATGAGATAGCCAACGACGCCGACGGTCAGGCAGCCGACCAGGAACGCCGGCCAGAAACTGCCGCCCATGGCCTCGGAATACGCGAGCACCACGAACGCGCCGAGCATCATGAATTCGCCATGCGCAAAATTGACAACCTCGGTCGCCTTGTAGATGAGGACAAAGCCGAGCGCAATCAGCCCGTACGCACAGCCCTGGGCAAGACCTGTGATACCGAGATGTACGAAATCTTCCAGCGGTAACATCCGCCGCCCCCTAAATGTCGTTATTCTTGTTAACCGGCCCGCCCAAGAATACCCAAATGACGGCCCTGCTGCCGACGAATTAGGCTATTATTCGCGGCCTGCCAGTTTGAGGACCTTTCATGCTCGAGAAGCTCAAATTCTACATCGACGGCCAGTGGGTCGACCCGGTCCAATCGCGCACACTCGATGTCATTAACCCCGCGACCGAGGAAGTCTATGGGCGGATCAGCCTGGGGTCGCACGAAGATGTCGACAAGGCTGTGGCGGCTGCGAAGCGCGCCTTCGAGAGCTTTTCGCAGACCACGCGCCAGGAACGCATCGATCTCCTGCAGGCCATCCTTGCCGAATTCAAGAATCGCCACAATGACGTGGCCGAGGCGATCATGGACGAGATGGGCGCGCCCTGGGACCTGGCCAGGGGTGCCCAGGCGCTCAGTGGAACGCAGCACATCAAGGCGGCGATCAAGGCGCTCGAGCACTACGACTTCGAGGAGCATCTCGGCACGACCAACGTCATCCGCGAGCCCATCGGCGTCTGCGGCCTGATCACGCCGTGGAACTGGCCCATCAACCAGATTGCCGTGAAAGTAGCCCCGGCACTCGCGGCAGGCTGCACCATGGTTTTGAAGCCCAGCGAGATTGCGCCGTTTGACGCCGTCGTCTTCGCCGAGATTCTCGATGCGGCCGGCGTACCCGCCGGTGTTTTCAACCTGGTGAACGGTGACGGCCCGGGTGTCGGCACGGCCATCTCGGGGCATCCCGACATTACGATGGTGTCGTTCACGGGATCCACGCGGGCCGGCGTACTGATTGCACAGAACGCGGCGCCGACCGTCAAACGGGTGTCCCAGGAACTCGGCGGCAAGTCCCCCAACATTCTCTGCGACGATGAGACCTTCGAACAGGCCGTCAAAGCCGGCGCCGAAGAGATGTTCGACAATACCGGCCAGTCCTGCAACGCGCCCTCACGAATGCTCGTACCGCGCCATCGCATGGATGAGGCCGCCGCGATCGCGGCGCAGGTCGCCGAGGGCCTCAAGGTCGGCAATCCGCGCGAAGAAGGCGTGCAGATGGGCCCGGTCGTATCAGCAGCACAGTTCGACAAGATCCAGGGACTGATCCAGGCCGGCGTCGACGAGGGTGCGACCCTGGTTACCGGTGGCCCCGGGCGCCCCGACGGACTCGAGGCCGGCTACTTCGTGAAACCAACCGTGTTCGCCAATGTCACTAATGACATGACGATCGCGCGCGAAGAGATTTTCGGTCCGGTCCTCGCGATCATCCCGTACGACAGCGAGGACGAGGCAATCGAGATCGCCAACGACACGCCCTACGGGCTGTCGGGCTATGTCTCGTGTGCCGACCAGGCTACGGCGCGCCGCATTGCGTCGCGCCTGCGCACGGGCATGGTCCATATCAACGGGGCGTATCTCGATTCGGCCGCACCGTTTGGTGGCTACAAGCAGTCGGGCAATGGTCGCGAGTGGGGCCATCACGGCATCGACGAGTTCCTCGAGCTGAA
>JBFFOM010000014.1:0-51866 GCA_041574455.1 Woeseiaceae bacterium
CGCACGTATGGCCTGACGGTACGCAAGTACTTCGATTAATCTGACGAGGTAGTAGTCATTGAACGGGCCCTCTTTGAGGGCCCGTTTTTTTGTTCTTATCTTAAAACCCTTTGACTCTCAGATCCTGCGGCGACTGCGTCAACCGGGCGCGCCCCCCGCAACGCAGGCTCCTACAGCAGAGCCTGGTCGAGGTCGGCGATCAGGTCGTCGACGTCCTCGATGCCGACGGACAGCCGGATCAGCGTGTCGCTGATGCCGAGCTTGGCGCGCTCATCAGCAGGTACGCTCGCGTGGGTCATGATCGCGGGATGATCGAGGAGGCTCTCGACGCCGCCGAGGCTTTCCGCGAGTGCGAAGACTTCGCAGCGCTCGAGGAAGCGCCGGGCGTCATCGAGATCGCCCTTGATAAAGAAAGTGACGATGCCGCCGAAGCCGGGCATCTGTTGCTTCGCAAGTTCATGTTGCGGGTGAGATTCAAGGCCCGGGTACAGCACGCGCTCGACCCTGTCGTGTCCTTCGAGCCAGGCAGCAATCTTCATGGCATTACTGCAGTGGCGTTCCATCCTTACGTCGAGCGTCTTCATGCCGCGCAGGGCGAGGAAGCTGTCGAACGGACCCGCAACCGAACCGATCGAGTTCTGCAGGTGCGCCATGCGCTTGGCGAGCGTTTCGTCGTTGACAACGACGAGGCCGCCGACCATGTCGGAGTGCCCGTTGATGAACTTGGTCGCCGAGTGCATGACGATGTCGCAGCCGAGTTCGATCGGTCTTTGCAGGAACGGCGTGGCAAAGGTGTTATCGACGACGACCAGCGCCCCGCTCTCCCTGCCGAGTGCGGCCAGCGCTCCGAGGTCGACAAGTTTGAGCAGCGGGTTCGTCGGCGACTCGATCCAGATCATCGCCGTGTCGTCGCGCATAGCCGCCTTTGCTGCATCGAGGTCGCTCAGGTCGGCGTAGGAAAACTCGAGGCCTGCGCTGCGCTCGCGGACCTGGGAGAACAGGCGGCGCGTGCCGCCGTAGAGATCGTCCATGGCCACGATATGGGCGCCCGAGTTGACGAGCTCGAGAATGGTCGCGGTCGCCGCCATGCCCGACGAGAACGCGAAACCGTGGCTGCCCGCCTCGAGATCCGCAATACACCGTTCCCAGGCCATGCGCGTCGGGTTCTGCGTGCGCGAGTACTCGTAGCCCTGGTGCACGCCCGGGCTTTCCTGCACGTAGGTCGAGGTCGCGTAGATCGGCGGCATGATCGCGCCCGTGCTGGGGTCGGGCGACTGGCCCGCATGAATCGTGCGCGTCGCAAATTTCTTCTTTTCCGCCATCGCTGCTCCTACATCTGCCGCCGCAGGTAGTTCAATACGTCCGAGCGGGTGATCAGGCCGAGGAATCTGTCGTCGTCCATGATCGCAGCATAGGGCTGCACGCGCAGCATCGCCACGAGGTTGTTGAGGCTCTCGGACTTGTCGAGTTTGATGAACGCCGATTCCATGGCGTCCCTGACGGGCGCGGTCATCAGGTCCGGATGACCGTAGACCAGGTGGATGATCGCGTCCTCGGTGACGACACCGATGAGTTTGTCATTCTCCATGACCGGCAGCTGCGAGAAGCCGGCGTTGCGCAGGCGGTTGTGGGCCGTCGTCAGTATGTCGGTCGGTCCGACGATGATCGTGGCGTGTTCGTCGTGCGGGCGGCCGACCAGGTCGCGCAGGTCACCGTGCTGCTCACGCTTGATGAACCCCTGGTCCTCGAGCCAGAAGTCGTTGTAGAGCTTCGAGAGGTACTTGTTGCCGGTGTCGCAGGCAAACGTTACGACGCGCTTCTCTTCGGTCTGCTCGCGGCAGTACTTGAGTGCCGCCGCCAGCAGCGTTCCGGATGACGAGCCGGCAAGCAGGCCTTCCTTGCGCAGAAGTTCGCGTGCAGTTTTGAACGACTCGGTATCCGAGATCGCGTAGGCCTTTACGATCTTGTCGAAATCCGCGATATCGGGAATGAAGTCTTCGCCAATGCCCTCGACGAGCCAGCTGCCGGCCTCACCAAGCTCGCCCTTGTTGATGAAGTCGGTCAGGACCGAGCCCTCCGGGTCGGCGAGCACGAGGTCGACGTCCGGGGCGTTCTCCTTGAGGTACTTGCTGATGCCGGCGACGGTGCCACTCGAGCCAACGCCAAGCACGATCGCATCGACCTTGCCATTCATCTGCTCGAGGATCTCTGGCGCCGTACCGACCTCGTGGGCGAGCGGGTTGTCCGGGTTACCAAACTGGTTGATAAAGTAGGCGCCCCGTTCCTCGGCTATGCTCCGGCCGAGATCCTGGTAATACTCGGGGTGCCCGCGCCCGACGTCGGAGCGCGTCAGGATGACCTGGGCGCCCATGGCGCGCAGGTTGAAGATCTTTTCCTGGCTCATCTTGTCGGGCAGCACGATGACCAGGTGATATCCTTTCTGCGCTGCGACGAGCGCGAGCCCGATACCGGTGTTGCCGGCGGTGGCCTCGACAATCGTATCGCCGGGCTTGATGTCGCCGCGTTTCTCGGCCTCTTCGATCATCGAGATGCCGATGCGGTCCTTGATGGAACCGCCCGGGTTCATGAGTTCGAGCTTGAGAAACAGCCGGCAGGGGCCGGTGTCGATGCGCGTCACCTCGAGCATCGGTGTCTGGCCGACCATGTCGAGGATGTTGGAATAGACGTTCATGAGTAGATTAGTTTCACCCGAAATTTTTGGCGAGTGTACTCGAACATGAGGCTCGATGCCGCAATCCTTACCGCGACGGAACGGCTCTCGGCAAGCAGCGAGTCGCCTCGTCGCGACGCCGAGATCCTGCTGTGCCGCACGATCGACATGCCGCGCAGTTACCTCTTTGCCCACCCCGAGGACACGCTTGACGACCTGACGCGCGACCGCTTCGAAGAGCTGGTCGGACGGCGCCAGGCCGGCGTGCCCATAGCCTACATCATGGGTATCAAGGAGTTCTGGTCGCGCGACTTCGTCGTCAGCCCGGCAACGCTGGTGCCACGCCCGGAAACCGAGCTGCTGGTCAATCTCGCAATGCGTGAGATACCAGGAGAAGAAGCCTGGCAGGTACTGGATCTCGGCACGGGCAGCGGCGCCATCGCCGTCACGATCGCCTGCGAACGCCCGCTCTGCCAGGTCACGGGCGTCGACATCAGTGAGGATGCACTCGCAGTAGCGCGCGAGAACGCGCGGGTCCATGCACCGGGCAACGTCGAGTTCGTTCAGGGCAGCTGGATAGCGCCGGTGCGTGACAGGACCTTCGACATTGTCCTGTCGAACCCACCCTACGTGGCGGCAGGCGACCGTGCGCTGCAGGACCTGCAACATGAACCGGTCTCTGCGCTGGTGGCGGGCCCCGAGGGCCTCAATGCCATCAGTGTGCTGGTCATTGACTGCCGCGACGTTCTGGCCGAAGGCGGCCTGCTGCTGCTCGAACATGGCGCGGGACAGGGGGACCGCGTCGCGGGCCTGCTCGAGGCCGCCGGCTGGACCGATATTCAGGGCCACAATGACCTCGCCGGCCTGCCGCGCGTGACAGGCGCGCGCAGGGGTGGTAAATAGGCCCTCCTTTCCCCACTACGAGTCACTATGATCACGATCAAGACCAACCACGGCGACATCAGCGTCGAACTGTTTGACGAGAAAGCGCCGATTTCCTGCGAGAACTTTCGCCAGTACGCCCGTGACGGCCATTTTGCCGGCACCGTCTTCCACCGGGTCATCCCGAACTTCATGATCCAGGGCGGCGGCATGGACGAGAGCATGACGCAGAAGCCGACCCGCGATCCGATCAAGAACGAGGCCGACAACGGCGAGAGCAACAGGCGCGGGACGCTGGCTATGGCACGCACGACGGTCGTGAACAGTGCGACGTCGCAATTTTTCATCAACCTGAGCGACAACGGCTTTCTCGATCACGGCACGCGCGATTTCGGTTACGCGGTGTTTGGCGAGGTTACCGATGGCATGGACGTGGTGGACGCGATTGCGGCGGTACCCACCGGTAACCGCGGCGGTCACGAGGACGTGCCGACCGAAGTGGTCGAGATCATCGAGGTTTCGATCGACGAATGACGCTGAGCCGCGACGCCCGACACCTGGCATTGCCGCAGGTCGGCGCGGAGGGGCAGGAGCGGATTGCCGGTAGCCACGCGCTGCTGATCGGCGTGGGCGGAATTGGGTGCGCGGCGGCAGCGTACCTTGCATCGAGCGGCGTCGGCCACCTGACCGTGGTCGACTTCGACACGGTCGACGAGACCAATCTCGCGCGCCAGGTCCTGTACGCAGAGGGGCATATCGGCGAGCTGAAAGCCGATGTCGCCGCCGAGCGCCTCTGCAAGATCAACCCTGGCATCGACGTCGTCTCCGTTACTCAACGACTCAGCGGTGATGCGCTGCAAGAAGCCGTCGCTGCCGCCGACGTCGTGCTCGATGGCAGCGACAATTTCACGACCCGTTTCGAGGTCAACCGCGCCTGTGTTGGCGCCTCGCGGCGCCTCATCTCCGGGTCGGCAATTCGCCTGGAGGGCCAGCTCGCGGTATTCGGTCCCGACTATTCCGCTTCGGCGTGTTACGCCTGCGTCTACTCCGACATGGACGAGTCGCTGCAGGACTGCGCCGGCAACGGTGTGCTGGCGCCGATTCCCGGCGTCATCGGCACGATGATGGCCGCGGAGACGCTCAAGTTCCTGGCAGGCATCGACTCACCGGCGCCCATCATGCGGCTGTATGACGGCGTTGCCAGTGAATTCCGCCACCTCAGTATCAGCAAGCGGGAGCACTGCAAAGTATGCGGGTGACTTTTCGGGGCTTGCTGAAGGCCGCCACGATCCTGACCGTGCTGGTCTCCGCGGTGACCATGATCCCGGTGGATCACGCCGCGCTGCAGCTGTTCACTCACTTTCGGCTGCAGTACCTCGCAGTCTCGCTCGTGCTGCTCGTCGCACTCGCCGGCGTACGGGAACCACGCTACGCGGTCGCCCTGGTGTTCGCTGCGATACTCAACGCGCTACCGGTCGTACCGTGGTACTCCGACGACCCGGTCGACCACGATGGCACGGAGTACACCGTTGTCCTTGCCAACGTTCACTCCGGTAACGACGACTACGAGAAGCTGTTTAACCTCGTTGCAGTTGAGGAACCCGATGTGCTCGTGTTGCTGGAGGTATCGCCACGCTGGGCACAGCAACTCGTGCGCCTGGAAGCCGACTACCCTGAGCGTGTCGTCGAGGCGCGCGAGGGAAACTTCGGTATTGCCATGTTCTCGAAGCTGCCGATGGCGTCCGCGGCAACCATCGACAGTGCTCCGCTGGATTACCCGACCATCGTCGCTGCCATCGAATTTGGCGACGCAACCGTTCATGTCATCGGCACGCATCCGATGATTCCATTGGGTCGGGCGTTCTACGATGCGCGTAACACGCAGCTGGACGGCATCGCGAGATTGCTGCAACACGCGGATGGGCCGCGCCTGCTCGTGGGTGATCTCAATTTGACGATGTGGGACGTCAATTATGCGGCGTTCGAGAATCGTACGTGGCTCAGGAATGTTCGTCGCGGATTCGGGGTGAAACCGACGTGGCCAACCTTCCTGCCGGTCGCGATGATCCCGATCGACCACGTGCTCGTATCGGAAGAATTCGGAGTGAGAGCGGTCCGTACCGGCGCACGCATAGGCTCGGATCATCTCCCGCTGGTCGTCACGCTCACGCTGTAACGACCAGCGGAAGTTTTGCCCGCATATGATCAGTCCGCCTGGCGGATGCGGAAACGCCTGATCTCGTCGTCGTTATCTATCGCGCAAAATGACGCGTATTCGCGGATCACGGTATCACGCTCATCGAGCACGGTGGTGCGGATACTCATCTTGTGCCCGGATACGCGACGCTCTTCAGTCTCGACGTTGTGCTTGACGACAGTGGCTTCCGCGTAATCGGCGTTTTCGGCGACGGCAGCCACGCAGGTGGCGACGCTGCTCTGCGGTGCGGCCTGCGGCTCACCCGGTGCAGCAATGGCAACGTTGGCGGCCAGCAGTCCAGCCAGGATTAGCGCGATCTTACGGTTCATCATGGTTCTCTCCTTTTCATCGATTATCAGAATGATCATTCTGTTTTCGTCAAAATAAATGCATCCTCCGATGCTGTTCATATCAGAACAATCGTTCTGATTAGTCCAAAAAAAATCTCAGGCCCTGAGCGAGTCCAGCATGTTGTCCACGATCCCGTCCAGGGTCTTCTTCGGGAATCCGGTGCGTCCGAGCACCGCGAGCCCGAACATCGTGCTCGTCAGCATGTCGCCCGCAGCATCCACGTCGACGTCGTCGGCGACCTCGCCACGGCCCTTGGCCGAGTCGATGCCGATCGCAAACGCCTTCGACATGCGCTTCATGAAACGCTGCAGCACGCCGCGCAGCTCCTGGTCCTGCGGCGCCAGTTCCATGGCCGTGTGGATGAAGAGGCAACCCTTGTTCTCCCCGCCACAGAACATGTCCTCAATGCGCTCCTCGAAAATCGTGCGGATGTGGTCCAGCGATGCGCCGGGCTCCAGCAGGCGCAGGAACGAGCGTTTGCCCATGCCCTCGGCATACTGCTCGAGCGCCTGCTCGAACAGCTCACGCTTGTTGCCGAACGTGCCGTAGAGCCCGTACCGGCTGACCCCGGTCGTGCGCACGATGTCCTCCATCGAGGTCTCGGCATACCCCTTGGAAGAAAACAGATCCACAACCTGCCCGAGGGCGGTGGTCGGATCGAATGCGGCTGCTCTGCTCATGGCAAAACAGAATACTCATTCTGTATTTACCTGTCAAGGCCTAGTCATAGTCCAGGTTCAATTTCAGAACAACCGGTCCGGTAAGACCTTCCGGCAAGCGATTTTCGCGATCGAAACGGTTCCAGTGGCTGTTGGCTACGAAGTAGAAGGAACCCCCGCGAACTGCGCCTAGGGTCGGCTCGTCGAACGCCCTAAGACTGGCGGCAAGGATACGGCTCGCGACGATTCCGTTCCCCTCGTCATTTAGCTCGAACGCCGTAACGCGGTGGGGCCGGATACCGTTCTGGATCGCGATGAGTTGCTCACCATGGCGATACAGTCCGTCGATCCCGTAGTCGATCGCGATCTCGCCCGGCAGCTCCAGCCGTGCTGCGACGCCATCGGCAATGGAGACACGGTAGAGGCCGTCCGTGTAGTCGGCGACGTACAGGTAGCGGCCAGACTGGTCGAGCACCAGGCCTTGCGGCGAGCGCATCACGCCGGGTTCGAGCAAGGTCGAGAACGTTCCTGGCTCGATGTCGTAGCGGTAAATGGCGCCCGTCAGGCTGTCGGTCGCGTAGATCACGTCGCCGGCAATGACCAGGTCGCCGAGGACCTGCTGGTCGGCGAGCTGCGGCAGGATCGCGCTGCGAGTCACCTCTCCACTCTTCGTGTCCAACCTGAAGAGCCCGGTCTTGCCGAGGTCGTCTCCCACATCTTCAAGCTGCGCCACGGCCGCGCTCGCGAACCACAGGCTGCCATCGTCGTGAAAACGCATCCCGAAGACGCTCCAGTGCCCCTGGCGGTCGCTGAGAACCTCCGCGCCGCGCTGCAGCCGTCCTTTACGTATGCTGCCGAGATAGACCGTCCCGGCCTGGTCCAGTGCGATCCCCTCGGGAACGAAGTCGCTGTCCGCAAGGGAATGCGCCACCTCCGCAGTTCCAGCCGGCGCATTCAGCGCCGCGACGCGCTGCATATAGCCGTCCCAGCCCGGCAGTTCTTTCAGGATCGCGAACTCGGCCATCTCGCCCACTCCAAAATCGATGCCGGAGGCGACCAGCACATCAAGGGCGGCCAACGCCGCATCGGCATCGCCGTTCAGTGCATGTGAGAGCGCGAGATTGAAGCGCGCGCCCGGATGCGACGGCCTCGCCGACACGGCCAATTGTGCCGCCGCTACCATCGCCGGGTAGTCCTGCGCCTGGTAGGCGGTCACGAGTTCGGCGCGAGCGTCCGCGTAGTCGTCGGCGAGAGCGACGGCGCAGACTGCCCACAGCAAGGCACAGCTAAGTGATTTTGTAAGAACGATCCCCACTGGCAAGCGCCTCGTCGACGGCATCCCTGAAGTCTGCGTGGACTGTACAACGGCCCACTTTGTTCCAGAATTTCCGGCCACCGGGCTCGCTGAATATCGAGATAGTGTCATTGCGAATCAGGTGCCACTGGTTGTCCGGCAACAGCCCGTCGTTGTGCAGATCGAACAGCACACTCGAAACGTTCGTGAACTGTCCGAGCATCGCGAGGAACTGGATGCTCTCGTCAGCGTCGAGCTCTTCGTTCTGCAGGCCCCGGCGAAAGACCGACGCATTCTCCTTGCTGTTCGCGACCAGGACATTGATCTGGCCCAGCGCTTCGATCAGCGAGTAGCGCGACATGGCCTGGGTCTGCGCATTCGCCTCATGGATCTGCCGACCGACATACAGCAACGTAATGATGACGGCGATCGCGCCGACCAGTTCGCCAATCGCGCCGACTGCCTCCCAGTTCATTGGGCTCCCCCTTTCCGTTCCGGATTGCCCGGCATCATACCGCAGGTCCAATTCCGCCGGACTTCGACAACACCGATGCCGAGGGTCGAGCTATCGGGTCAGGCGACCTCGGCTGCGTCCGGATCGTAGCCGAGGTTGGGGGCCAGCCACCGCTCCGCTTCCGCAACGCTGAGGCCCTTGCGCTCGGCGTAGGATTGCACCTGGTCGCGGTCGATCTTGCCGACCGCGAAGTACCTGGCATCCGGATGCGAGAAATAGAAGCCGCTGACGGCAGCCGTCGGATACATCGCGTACGAGTCGGTCAGCTGCAGGCCAATCGCGGCCTCGACGTCGAGCAGTTCCCACAGTGTCGCCTTCTCGGTGTGATCCGGGCACGCGGGGTACCCGGGCGCCGGGCGAATGCCGCGATAACTCTCTGCGATCAAATCCTGGTTGCTGTAGTGTTCGTCCGCCGCATAGCCCCAGAACTCCTTGCGTGTCTTCTCGTGCATGTACTCGGCCAGCGCCTCGGCGAGACGATCTGCGAGCGCCTTGAGCACGATCGCGCTGTAGTCGTCATGCGCTTTCTGAAAGCGCTCGGCGTGTTCGTCAACACCGATTCCAGCCGTCACCGCAAAGGCGCCTATATAGTCGGCATGGCCGTTACCCGCCGGGGCTACAAAGTCCGCCAGGCACGACTGCGCCTGGCCATCGGCCTTGGCACGCTGCTGCCGAAGATGTACGAGCCGATGTGCCACCTGTGCGCGTTGTTCGTCCGTATAGACCAGCAGGTCATCGTGCTCGTGCATGTTGGCGGGATGAAAGCCGACAACGGCCTTGGCGGTGAGCCATTTTTCCTCGATGACTTTGTCCAGCATTGCCGTGGCGTCATTGAACAGCGACGTCGCCGCTTCTCCGAAAGTCGGGTCGTCCAGGATTTGCGGGAACTTGCCGTGAAACTCCCACGCGTTGAAGAACGGCATCCAGTCGATGTAGTCACGCAGCACCGCCAGGTCGATATCATCGAACACGCGGTTGCCAAGAAACGTCGGCGCCGGGGGCGTGTAGTCAGACCAGTCGACCTGGTGCTTGCGCTGGCGCGCCTGTGACAGCGACAGCTGCGGCGCCAGCCGTTTCTTGTTCGCATGCTGATCGCGGCGGCGCGCGTTGTCCTTGCGGTTCTTCGCGACAATCTCGTCACGCGTAGCGGGCTCGACCAGTGCCTGCGCCACGCCCACCGATCGCGATGCGTCCTTGACGTAGATGACGGGACCTTCGTAACGCGGCTCGATTTTCACGGCCGTGTGGGCCGGCGAGGTCGTCGCGCCACCAATAAGCAGGGGCAGGTTCATGTTGCGACGCTGCATCTCGCTCGCGACGTGCACCATCTCATCGAGCGACGGCGTGATCAGTCCGGACAGGCCGATGATGTTGGCACCTTCGCGCTCGGCGGCCTCGAGAATGCGGTCGCAGCTCACCATCACGCCGAGATCGACGACCTCGAAGTTATTGCACTGCAGGACGACACCAACAATGTTTTTGCCGATGTCATGCACGTCGCCTTTGACGGTTGCGAGCACGATCTTGCCGTTGGACGTCCGAGCTCCATCCTTCTCAGCTTCGATGAATGGCACCAGGTGGCTCACGGCTTTCTTCATGACGCGCGCGGACTTGACGACCTGGGGCAGGAACATCTTGCCGGCACCAAACAGGTCGCCGACGACATTCATGCCAGCCATCAGGGGGCCTTCGATGACGTCGAGCGGGCGCTCGGTTGCGAGACGGGCCTCCTCGGTGTCGTCGACAACATACTCGTCGACGCCGTTTACCAGCGCATACTGCAGGCGCTTCGCGACGTCGAGTTCGCGCCAGGACAGGTCCTTCTGTTTCGCTGCAGCACCGGATTTCTGATCCTTGTATTGCTCGGCCACGTCGAGCAGCTTTTCCGTGGCATCAGGGACGCGATTCAGTACGACGTCCTCGACGGCATTGCGTAATTTGGCGGGCAGGTCTTCGTAGATCGCCAGCTGGCCCGCGTTCACAATACCCATGTCCATACCGGCGCGGATCGCGTGGTACAGGAACACCGAGTGGATCGCCTCGCGCACGACGTTGTTGCCGCGGAACGAGAATGACACGTTGCTGACGCCACCGCTGACGAGCGCGTGTGGCAGCGAGGCCTTGATCTCCCGAGTCGCCTCGATGAAGTCGAGGCCGTAGTTGGCGTGTTCCTCGATGCCCGTGGCAACGGCGAAGATGTTCGGGTCGAAAATGATGTCGGCCGGATCGAAGCCCACCTTGTTGATGAGCACGTCGTAGGTACGCTTGCAAATCTCGACCTTGCGCTTGATCGTGTCTGCCTGGCCCTGTTCGTCGAAGGCCATGATGATGACGGCCGCGCCGTAATCGAGGCACAGTTGTGCCTGCTCGATGAATGCTTTCTCGCCTTCCTTGAGGCTGATCGAGTTGACGACGGCCTTGCCCTGGACACACTTGAGGCCGGCCTCGATGACCGACCACCTGGACGAGTCGATCATGATCGGCAGCCGTGCAACGTCGGGCTCGGCCGCAATCAGGTTCAGGAATGTCACCATCGCCTTCTCGGAGTCGAGCATGCCCTCGTCCATGTTGATGTCGATGATCTGGGCGCCGTTTTCGACCTGCTGACGCGCAACCGCGACGGCGGCCGCATAGTCGTCGGCTTCGATCAGGCGTCGGAATATCGCCGAGCCCGTGACGTTGCAGCGCTCACCGACATTGACGAACAGGTTGTCGGGTCCGATGTTGCAGGGCTCGAGGCCGGACAGCCGGCAGCGCACGGGCAGTTCGGGAACATGGCGGGGCGCATGGGTGGCCACCGCCCGGCCGATCGCGCGGATGTGCTCCGGTGTCGTCCCGCAGCAGCCACCGACCAGGTTGACGAGACCGCTCGCGGCAAACTCGCCGACGATCCCCGCCATGTGTTCGGGCGATTCGTCGTACTCACCGAACTCGTTGGGCAGACCTGCGTTCGGGTAGGCGCTGACGCGCGTGTCGGCGATCCGTGCGAGGTCCGCGATGTACGGGCGCAATTCCTCGGCACCGAGCGCGCAATTGAGCCCGATCATGAACGGCTTGATGTGGCGTACCGAATTCCAGAACGCCTCCGCGGTCTGGCCCGACAGCGTGCGACCCGATGCATCGGTGATCGTACCGGAGATCATCACCGGCAACTCGATGCCGCTGGACCGGAATGCGCGCCGCACGCCCATGATGGCCGCCTTGGCATTGAGCGTATCGAAGATCGTTTCGATCAGCAGGATGTCGACCCCGCCCTCGATGAGCGCAAGCGTCGCAGCTTCATAGGTGCCGGCGAGTTCGTCGAACGTGGTATTGCGGAAACCTGGATCGTTGACGTCCGGCGAGATCGAAGCCGTGCGATTCGTCGGACCGAGCGCGCCGGCAACCCAGCGTGGTTCGCCGGTTGTCGCCGCATGCGCGTCCGCACATGCGCGCGCGAGGCGGGCCGCGGCCAGGTTCAGCTCGGCGACCAGCTCCTGCATGCCATAGTCCGCCATCGAAGGCGCATTGGCATTGAAAGTATTGGTCTCGATGATATGGGCGCCGGCGTCGAGAAACGCATTGTGAATCTCGCGAATGATGTCGGGACGCGTCAGCGACAGCAGGTCGTTGTTGCCCTTGAGGTCGCGGTCCCACTCGGCGAAGCGCTCGCCGCGGTAGTCGTCCTCGCCGAGGCCATAGCCCTGGATCATCGTGCCCATGGCACCGTCGAGCAGCAGGATACGCTGCCCGAGCGCCGCATGGAGTGCGTTGATGCGTTCGCTGCGATTCATACGGCCTGCACTCCCGTTTGCGGCCGGACCCCGAGCGCATGGCAGATCGCGAATGCGAGCTCGGATCGGTTAAGTGTGTAGAAATGGAACGTGTCCACGCCTTCCGCTTCGAGGCGTCGCACCTGGTCGATGGCGACGGCAGCAGCGATCATCTGGCGCGTTTCGGCGTCGTCTTCCAGGCCTGCGAACCATTGATGCAACCAGGCGGGCACTGACGCGCCGCAAGCGGCCGCGAACTTCTGAAGCTGCGGGAAACGCGTTATCGGCAGGATGCCCGGGACGATCGGTGACTCGATCCCGGCTGCGGCGCAGCGGTCGCGGAAATCGAGGAAGACATCGACATCGAAGAAGAACTGCGTGATCGCGCGACTCGCGCCTGCATCAAGCTTGCGCTTGAGGTTATCGAGGTCGAAGTCCGCGTCGGGCGCTTCCGGGTGCACTTCGGGATAAGCCGCGACCGAAATCTCGAAATCGGCGACTTGCTTCAGTCCAGCAACGAGATCTGACGCATACGCATAACCGTCCGGGTGGGGCTCGTAAGTGTCCACGTCCTTCGGTGCGTCGCCACGCAGCGCCACCAGGTGACGCACACCCATGTCCCAGTACTCGCGCGCGATGTCATCGATTTCGCCGCGGCTTGCGCCGATACAGGTCAGGTGCGGTGCCGTCGTCAACGTGGTCTCTTCGAGGATTCGCTGCACCGCGTTGTGGGTACGCTCGCGCGTCGACCCGTCGGCGCCGTAGGTCACCGAGACGAAGCTCGGCTGCAGGGCTTTGAGTCGATCGATCGATTTCCACAGGGTTGCTTCCGCCTCCTCCGAGTGCGGCGGGAAGAACTCGAAAGACACCGAGGGGCTGGATTTGATGATTCTGTTCATGTCGTTGCCACGCCGAGCAGCCAGCCCGGACCGGTTTCTGGAATGGCGCGCGGTGGCGCAAGACGCATACCTGCATCGGCTGCCCACGCAGCGAAGTCGTCCCTGAGGTCGCCTGTGCCCCGCTCATCGACTGAGGCGAGCAGCAACAGGCGCCCACCGTCTTTGAGCAGTCGGCGCGCTTCGACCAGCGCGGCCGCTGGCTGGTTCGATTCGGCCAGCACGTCGTCGAGGATGATCGTGTCGAACTCGTTATCGCCGAACGGCAGGGAATACATGTCGCCCTGGCGGAGCGAGCAGTTAGGCAGCCCGGCGAGCAACAATTCGGCACGGGCAAGGCGGCGTGCTTCGGGGTCGATATCGACGCCGACTACCTTGTGTGCGCGCGACGCCAGGAGCTTGAGCAACTTGCCCTGCCCGCAACCGATATCGAGGAGATCGCCGAGTGGCGCAGCGACGGTCAGTTCGACCAGGGCCTTGTGCAGGAGGCGGCCCTCGTCGCCGCCGACCTCTCCGACAGTCCCGTCCTCCGCGCGCAAGTTGCGGAGTTTATCGAGATCGCGAGCAAACTCGGGTTCACCCTGCGGCAGCAGTGCGAGAAGTCGTCGCCGCAGCTGCGCGTCACCCGCGTCCTGGGGCGCCCGGTAGTACACGAAGTGCCCATCCCGGAAGCGCTCGAGCAGGTCCGCCGCAATCAGCTGCTTGAGGTGCTGGGAAACCCGCGGCTGGCTCAGGCCGGTCACCCGGGTCAGCTCCGACACACTGCACTCCGCCGCACCACACAACGCAACCAGCCGCAGCCTGACCGGATCGGCCAGGGCCTTGAACTGCGCCAGCAATTTGCTCGTCGAAGCCTTCATATAAAATTATAAACATTCTTTTATATTATCGGCCGATCAGTATACCGCGTATTTAGGTACCGGACACCCTATTTCGTCAGCGTATCGTCAAAACCCGCCGATTCTGCGGGCGAATTAGGGTGTCCGGTACCCTATTTAGTGGAGGGAGTCGGGGGCCGGGACGACGTTGTCGTTGAAGAGGCGCTCGACATCGACAGCGTCGAAGTGGCGGCGATGGCCGCAGTACTCGCACCTAATCTCGATGCCACCGCGCTCCGCCAGGGCCTCGCGGGCCTCGGCTTCGCCAATCATCTTCAGAACGTCTTCGGTCTTCGCTGCCGTGCAGCGACAGCGGAAGTCGACCGGGCGCGGTTTGTAGACGCGCACGTCATCTTCCGCGAACAGTTTGCCGATGATGTGGATTCCCGATTCATCATCGAAGTCTCCGGCGGACAACGTCTGCACGAGGAAACGCAGGCGGTTCCAGTCGTCCGGGTCGATCTGTTCGCCCGGCACCTGTTGCAGCAGTACACCGCCCGCGACGTCGTCATTCGCCACAAGTGCCAGGTGACTCGGCACCTGGACTGACCGATCAAAATAGTGCTCGAGGCTCCCGGCGAGGGATGTTGGCTCGATCGCCACGATGCCCTGGTACGGCCGCGTGCCCGAATCAACGGTGACGGCGCACTGGGCATCGCGCGTCAGTTCCGCAAAATCGACTGCCTTGCTGTCATCGGCGACCGTCGCCATGCCGCGGATATCCAGCTCGCTCGTGACCTGCATCACGAGCATGCGCAGGACCTCACCACCCAGGATCTGCAGGGTTACGGAGCCGTCGAACTTCAGGCTCTGTGCGATCAGCCCGGTGGCGGCTGCCGCGTGGCCCAGCGTCTCGGTGACAAGCGGTTCGTAGTCATGATCGCGCAACATCCGCCGCCAGGAGCGCGACAGGTGGATGAGCGCACCACGTACTGGCAGCGACTCGAAGCCGAACGGGGTAACAGAGTCCGCGGACATGTCAGCCCGAAAGCTTGTCTTTGAGGATCTGGTTCACCTGCCCCGGGTTCGCCTGGCCTTTCGTTTCCTTCATGACCTGGCCGACGAAGAAGCCGATCAGCTTGTCCTTCCCGGCCCGGTACTCCGCGACCTGGCCGGGGTTGGCCTCGATGACCCTGTCGACCACAGACTCGATCGCCGAGGAATCAGTGATCTGCCTGAGACCCCTGGCCTCGATGATCTCGTCAGCCGTGCCCTCGCCGATCCACATGGCCTCGAACACCTGCTTGGCGATCTTGCCGGAGATCGTGTTGTCGTGGATGCGCGTGACCAGGCCCGCAAGATCTTCCGGGGAGATGCGGGATTCGCCGATATCGAGACCGTCCTTGTTCAGGGCTCCCGACAGATCACCCACGACCCAATTGGCCATGACCTGCGCACTGGCATCGGTCGCCCCGGCCGCAGTCTCGAAATAGTCGGCCACCGGACGCGAAATCGTCAGCTGTGCCGCATCGTCTTTCCTGAGTTCGTACTGCTCGATGAAACGCGCCTGCTTCTCATCAGGGAGCTCGGGCAACTCCCGGCGAACTTCTTCGACGAACTCGGCGCTGATCTCGACCGGCAGCAGGTCGGGGTCCGGGAAGTAACGGTAGTCATTCGCTTCTTCCTTCGAACGCATCGAGCGGGTCTCGTCCCTGGCCGAGTCGTAGAGGCGGGTTTCCTGGATGACTTCGCCACCATCCTCGATGACGTCGATCTGGCGTTCGATCTCGAAGCTGATCGCGCGCTCGACGAAGCGGAACGAGTTCAGGTTCTTGATCTCGGTGCGCGTACCGAATTCCTGCTGCCCCGCCGGCCGCACGGACACGTTCGCATCGCAGCGGAACGAGCCTTCCTGCATGTTGCCGTCGGAGATGCCGAGATAGCGCACGATCGTGTGGATCTTGCGCATGTACGCGACGGCCTCCTTCGCCGAGCGAATGTCAGGCTCCGACACGATCTCGAGCAACGGGGTGCCCGCGCGATTCAGGTCAATGCCGGACGACTGGTCGAGGCCCTCGTGGATCGATTTGCCGGCATCCTCCTCGAGGTGCGCCCGCGTGATGCCGATGCGCTTGTCGTTACCGTCAGCATCCGTGATGAACAGCTCACCGTGCTCGACGATCGGCAGCTCGTACTGGCTGATCTGGTAGCCCTTGGGCAGGTCGGGGTAGAAGTAGTTCTTGCGGGCGAATACCGAGCGCGGTGCGACGGTCGCGTTGACGGCCAGGCCGAACATCGCGGCCATACGCACGACTTCCTCATTGAGGACCGGCAGCACACCCGGGTAGCCAAGATCTACGAGGCAAGCCTGCGTATTCGGCTCCGCTCCATAAGCGGTTGAAGCCGCGGAGAAAATCTTCGACTTCGTGGCAAGCTGTGCGTGAATCTCCAGCCCGATGACGACTTCCCAGCTCATGCGAAGTCCTCCGGGACAGCCCGGTGCCAGTCCGTTGCCTGCTGGTACGCGTGTGCACAGCGCAACAGTGTGCTCTCGTCGAAATGATGGCCCACGAGGTGC
Organism: Woeseiaceae bacterium; assembly: GCA_041574455.1. Lineage (GTDB taxonomy): Bacteria > Pseudomonadota > Gammaproteobacteria > Steroidobacterales > Woeseiaceae > UBA1847. The sequence goes on from JBFFOM010000014.1 coordinate 16,613, forward strand.
AGCCCGACCGGCAAGCCATCCACGAAGCCGCAGGGTACGGAGATGCCCGGGAAGCCGCCGAGGTTGGCGCCGATCGTATAGATGTCGTTCAGGTACATCGTAATCGGGTCGTCGGTCTTGTCGCCCAGCTTGAACGCCGGGGTCGGCGACGTCGGACCGGCGATGACGTCGACCTCCGCGAACGCTTTCTTGAAGTCGTCGGCGATCAGCTGTCGTACCTGCTGCGCCTTCAGGTAATAGGCTTCGTAGTAACCCGCCGACAGCACGTACGTGCCGGTCATGATGCGGCGCTTCACCTCGTCACCGAAGCCTTCACCGCGGCTGCGGAAGTACAGGTCGTGGAGGTCCGTGACGTTTTCCGCTCGGTGACCGAAGCGCACACCGTCGAAGCGCGACAAGTTGGACGAGCATTCTGCCGGTGCGACGACGTAGTACGTCGGGACCGACAGGTCGATGTTCGGCATGTCGACCTCGACGGCAGTAGCGCCGAGCGATTCGAGCGCGGCGAGCGCCTCCCTGACCCGCGCGCCACAGTCGGCGTCGAGCCCTTCGTCGAAGTGCTGGCGTACGACGCCGATCTTCAATCCCTTGATCGACTGGCCGAGTTCAGCCACGTAGTTCGGCACCGGCTCGTCGAGGCAGGTCGAGTCGCGCTCGTCAAAACCCGCCATGACGCCCAGCAGGCGCGCGGCATCCTCGGCGGAACGCGTAATGACGCCGGCCTGGTCGAGACTCGAAGCGAACGCAATCATGCCGTAGCGCGAGACACGGCCGTAGGTCGGCTTGATTCCGACCGTGCCCGTCAATGCTGCCGGCTGGCGAATGGATCCGCCCGTATCGGTGGCCGTCGCGGCGGGCGCGAAGCGTGCGGCTACCGCCGCAGCCGAGCCGCCCGACGAGCCGCCCGGCGAACGCTCGAGGTCCCAGGGATTATGAACGGGACCGAAGTAACTCGTCTCGTTCGACGAACCCATCGCGAACTCGTCCATGTTCGACTTGCCGAGAACGACGGCGCCGGCGCTCGCGAGTCGTTCGACGATCGTCGCGTCGTAAGGGGAGATGAAGTTGTCGAGCATCTTCGAGCCGCAGGTCGTCTTGACACCGCGCGTGCAGAAGATGTCCTTGTGAATGATTGGCAGTCCGTTCAGCAGGCCGGCGTTGCCAGCCGCGCGATCGGCATCGGCCCTGGCGGCGGCGGCAAGCGCCTCGTCGCCCGTGATCGTGATCATCGCATTGAGCTTGTCGTTCTCGGCCGCGATACGCTCGAGCAGCGCTTCGGTCACTTCGACGGACGTGAAGTCACCAGCCTCGAGGCCCGCGGTGAGTTCGCCCAGTGTCTTTTCGTACAGGGCCATCACTCGATCACCTTGGGCACGAGGTACAGGCCACCGGTGACTGACGGTGCGTTTTCCTGGTAGCGATCCCGCTCATTCGGCTCCGTCACGGTGTCGGGACGCAGCCGCTGAGCCACGTTCAGCGGGTGCGCCATCGGCAACACGTCGCCGGTATCGGCGGCCGACAACTGATCGACGAAATCGACGATCCGCGAGAGCTTGTCGACGAGTTCGGCATGCTCATCCGGCCGGAGTTCGAGGCGTGCCAGCATGGCAATCTGCTGGACCTGGTCTTTGCTCAGAGACACGAGGTTTTTTCCGCTGTTTTCTGGGTTGTTTACGGGCCCCGCCGCGGCGGGGACGCAATAATACACGCCGCCTTGTGGAAAGTCGTGCGCATTGCTAGATTACCCCGTTAATCCTCCTTTAGGCTCCACCTGCATGTTCAAGAATATCCTGGGTTATTTCTCCAATGACCTGTCGATCGACCTTGGCACGGCCAATACCCTGATTTACTCGCGGGGACATGGCATTGTGCTCGACGAACCGTCCGTCGTGGCGATTCGCGAAGATTCCGGCCGGGGCGGCCGCGTCGTCGAAGCCGTCGGCACCGAGGCCAAGAACATGCTGGGCCGTACCCCGGGAAACATCACGGCCATCCGGCCCTTGAAGGACGGCGTAATCGCCGACTTCACGGTCACCGAGAAGATGCTGCAGCATTTCATCCGCAAGGCCCACCAGTCACGCTATTTCCGGCCGAGCCCCCGTGTTCTGATTTGCGTACCGTACGGTTCGACCCAGGTCGAACGCCGTGCAATCCGCGAATCCGCCGAAGGCGCCGGAGCCCGCAAGGTACTCCTTATCGATGAACCCATGGCAGCCGCGATCGGCGCCGGCATGCCCGTGCACGAGGCGCGCGGCTCAATGGTGCTCGATATCGGCGGCGGCACGTCCGAGGTCGCGGTCATCTCGCTCAACGGCATTGTCTACGCCGCATCGGTTCGAATCGGCGGCGACCGCTTCGACGAAGCAATCACCAATTACGTGCGCCGCAACTACGGCATCCTGATCGGCGAGGCCACGGCCGAGCGCATCAAGAAGGAAATCGGCTCCGCATTCCCGGGCCAGGAAGTCCTCGAGATTTCGGTCAAGGGCCGCAATCTCTCGGAAGGCGTGCCGCGCAGCTTTACGCTGAACTCGAACGAAATCCTCGAAGCACTGCAGGAACCGCTGCACGGTATCGTCGGCGCAGTCAAGGAAGCCCTCGAGCAGACGCCGCCAGAACTCGGCGCCGACGTGGCCGAGCGCGGCATCGTGCTGACCGGCGGCGGCGCTATGCTGCGCGACATCGACAAGTTGCTCATGGAAGAGACCGGTCTGCCGGTCATCATCGCCGACGATCCGCTGACCTGTGTTGCTCGTGGCGGTGGACGCGTCATCGAGCTGATCGACGAGCACGGTCCCGCCGTATTTGGACTGGAGTGAGCCTGCTGACGCGTAGCCATGGTCGCGTCTCGGGGAAATAACAGCAACCCGGCACGTATCCCGGCGCTCGGCATCCGGGTCATCGCGCTGATCATTGCCAGTATCCTCGTGATGTACTTCGACAATCGCGAGAATCATCTCGATGGTATTCGCAGCGCGGTCGGTGCCGCGGTCTATCCAGTGCAGGTCGTCGTCGATGCACCCGTGCGATTCTGGGGCTGGCTCGGCGAGTCGACCACAGCGCGCAACGACCTCGAACTCGAACTGGGCCGCCTCAAGGCCGAACGCCTGCTGACGAATGCCCGCCTGCAGCGCTTGACTGCGCTCGAAGCCGAAAACGCGCGACTGCGAGCACTGCTCGACGCTCGCACCCGTGCGCGCGACGAGGTGCGCGTCGCCGAGATCATGGCGGTAGACACGAACCGCTACGACCACAGCCTCGTCATCGCCATCGGCAGTCGCGACGGCGTGTACGACGGCCAACCCCTGGTTGACGCGGACGGCGTCGTCGGCCAGGTCATCCGGACGGGCGTTATGAATGCCCAGGCAATCCTGATCAGCGATCCCGACCATGCCCTGCCCGTTGAGGTGAACCGCAACGGCCTGCGCACAATCGCGGTCGGTACCGGAGAAATCGATCGCCTCGACCTGCCCAACCTCGCCAACAATGCGGATATTCGTGCCGGCGACCTGCTCGTCACGTCGGGCCTAGGCGGGGCCTTCCCGGCGGGCTACCCGGTGGCCATCGTCGACTCGGTGACCCGCATGCCGCAGGAGCCATTCGCTCGGGTCTCCGCGACGCCGTCGGCTGCACTCGACCAGGTGCGCGAAGTGATGCTTATCTGGTCGCAACCCATCGTCAGCGAGGAGGACGCGCAATGAGCCGCGAACGACCCTCGCGCCGCCTGCCGGTGATCATCACACTCGTGGTCGGGCTCATGCTGGCCATCATGCCGTTGCCCGACTCGGTCCAGGCGTGGCGACCCGACTGGCTCGCACTGATCCTGATCTTCTGGGCCATGCAGGCACCCCGGACCTGGAGCGTCGGCTCGGCGTGGATTGTCGGCATCGTACTCGACGTTGCCTACGGTACGCTGCTCGGACAACACGCGCTGGCCCTGTGTGTCATCGTGTTCGTTACGGTTCGCTTTCACCTGCTCATGCGCGTTTTCCCGCTGTCGCAGATGACGGCTACCGTGTTTGCCCTGCTCGCGCTGTACCAGTTCATGCTGTTCTGGATCAACGGCGTGGCAAGCGTGTCGGCACCCTCGGTGGCCTACTGGGGCCCGGTCATTGCGGGCACAGCGTTCTGGCCGCTCGTGTTCCTGTTCCTGTCGGGAATTCGCTTGCGGTCTGTGCGCCAATGAGCGCCTTGCTGTCGCCGATCAAGGACGTTCACTCGGAACGCCGCCTGTTCCTCGGACGCGTCATTCTCGCGTCGGTCATATCGATCCTGCTGCTGAGTGTCGTCGTCGCCCGCCTCGTACAACTGCAGGTCGTCGAATATGAGATCTTTGCCGAGAAATCGCAGGGCAACCGGGTACGCATCGAACCCGTGCCACCGATCCGGGGCCTGATCTTCGACCGCAACGGCAGGGTCATCGCCGAAAACCTGCCGGCCTACCAGCTCGAGCTGATTCCCGAGCAGGTCGATGACATCGACGACACACTGAAGCGACTGGCGGCTCTCGAACTGATCGCGCTGGAGGACATTCCGCAATTCAAGGAACTGAGCCGCAGCGGGCCGCGCTTCAAACCCGTTACGCTGAAATTCCGCATGACCGAAGAGGAGATCGCCAACTTCGCGATCCAGCGCCCGCGCTTTCCCGGCGTCGACTTCCGTCCGCGTCTCGTGCGCCACTATCCGAACGGCAATGAGGTCGCGCATGTGGTCGGTTACGTCGGCGCACTGAGCGCGGCGGACCTGCAGCGCCTCGATGCGGCAAGCTACGCCGGCACGTCGCACACGGGCAAGACGGGCGTCGAAAGCAGTTTCGAATCCGACCTGCATGGCGATACCGGATACCGGCACCTGATCACCAACGCACGCGGCCGCCAGGTCCAGATCACAACCAGTGAACTCCTCGATTCGCTGCCGGTCGACCGGCCGTCGAACCCGGGCGCGAACGTCCACCTGAGCATCGACCTGGGCCTGCAGCAGATTGCGGCCCAGGCGTTCGAGGGACGCCGTGGCGCACTCGTCGCCCTCGACCCGACCACCGGGGAGATTCTCGCCCTGGTCAGCGCGCCGTCGTTTGACCCGAATCTCTTCGCAGTAGGCATGACCACATCACAGTTTCGCGAACTGCAGGACAACCCGGACAACCCGCTGTTCAATCGCGCGGTCCGCGGCGCCTATCCGCCCGGCTCGACGATCAAGCCGATACTGGCACTCGCTGCACTCGAGACCGGGGCCACTAATCTCGTGCGCCAGAACATGTGCCACGGCTACTTCCAGCTGCCCGGTGACGAACACCGCTACCGTGACTGGAAGCCGGAAGGTCACGGCGCCGTCGACATTCACGAGGCGATCTCGCAATCTTGCGACGTGTACTTCTACGAGATCAGCGTCCGCCTGGGCATCGACGCCATGCACGACTATCTCGACCGCTTCGGTCTCGGCACTCGCACCGGCATCGATATCAGCGGTGAACACCGCGGACTCGTGCCCTCGCGTGAGTGGAAGCGCAATAATTTCAGCAACCGCGACGACCAGCGCTGGTATCACGGTGAAACCGTCATCGCCTCCATCGGGCAGGGCTACATGCTGGCGACTCCGCTGCAGCTGGCCTCCGCCGCAGGTACGCTGGCGACGCGCGGACAACGCTATCGGCCCCATATCGTTGTCGCCGTCGAGGACGCCCTGACCGGCGAGACGGTAGAAGTCAGCCCCGAGCGCTTGCCCGACGTCGAGATTCGGGACGAAACGCACTGGGACGAAGTCATCGGCGCCATGCACGACGTCCTGCAGGGTGCTCGCGGCACGGCAAGGGCAATTGGCATCGGCGCGCCTTACCAGATGGCGGGCAAGAGCGGCACGGCCCAGGTTGTGTCGATCGCGCAGGACGAGAAGTACGACGACACCGAACTCGAGGAGCGCCAACGCGATCACGCCTTGTTTATTGCGTTCGCACCACTCGAGGAGCCCCGTATCGCCGTGGCCCTGATCGTCGAGAACGGCGAGAGCGGCAGCTCGGTAGCGGCGCCGATCGCGAAGCAGATCATGGACGCCTGGCTCGGGCACGATGACGATGCGTTTTAGCGAAACGCAACGACTGCTGACGCCGAGGGCCGCTTCCCTGACGGACTTCGGCATGCTCATGCGGCGACTGCATGTCGATGGGCCATTGCTCGTCGCGCTGCTGCTCATCTGCGGATTCGGCCTGTTTATCCTTTACAGTGCCGTCGGTGAAAGCAATCGCCTGCTCCTGAACCAGGCGGTACGACTCGGCGTCGCATTCGTCGCGATGTTCATCGTCGCGCAGTTACCGCCCGACTTCCTGCGTCGCTGGACGCCCTGGGGCTATCTCGCGGGGCTCGTGCTCCTGGTTCTCGTACTGACGAGCGGCGAAGTCAGCCAGGGCGCGCGCCGCTGGCTCGACATCGGCATTCGCTTCCAGCCGTCCGAGGCAATGAAGCTCGGCGTACCGATGATGGCTGCCTGGTACCTCCACGACCGGCCGATTCCGCCCAAAATTGGGCACCTTGCGCTCATCGCCGTCATGATCGCCGTTCCGACCGTCCTGATCGCCAGGCAGCCCGACCTCGGCACCGCGCTGCTGATCGCGGCGTCCGGCATCATCGTCATCATTCTTGCCGGCATGTCGATCCGGCTTATGATCGGCCTCGGTATCGCCGCAATTCCGGGCGCGATGCTGCTCTGGAAATTCATGCAGGATTACCAGAAGCAGCGCGTCCTGACGCTGCTCGATCCTGACAGCGATCCGCTCGGCGCGGGCTACAATATCATTCAGTCCAAGATTGCGATCGGCTCGGGTGGCCTGTTCGGCAAGGGCTGGACCAACGGCTCTCAGGCCCAGCTCGAATTCCTGCCTGAGCGCGACACCGATTTCATCTTCGCCGTCCTCGGTGAGGAGTTCGGGCTGTTCGGCGTGCTGACACTGCTCGTGCTCTACATGTTCGTCATTGGCCGCGGACTGTATATCGCCGTGCAGGCGCATGACACGTTCTCGCGGCTGCTCGCCGGCTCGATCAGCCTGACGTTCATGGTTTACGTGTTCGTCAATACGGCCATGGTGACCGGCCTGGTCCCGGTCGTCGGCGTGCCCTTACCGCTCGTGTCATTCGGCGGTACCTCGATGGTGACGCTCATGGCCGGTTTCGGTATTCTCATGTCCATCCACTCCCACCGGAAGTTGTTGCCGCACTGATGAAAAAACGCCTGCTCGCAGTCGCTGCAATCTTCGCCATTTCCGTTTCTTGTTCCGAGGCCGACGACAGTGTCTATCTCGACGTGACGCGGCCCGCGGTTGCCGAGTTCATCGACGAAATGGTCGCGGAGCACGATTTCGATCGCGACACCCTGGCAGCCACGCTCGGCAAGGCACGGGTCAAGCAGTCGATCATCAGGAAGATCTCGACACCGGCCGAAAAGAAACTGAGCTGGGGCGAGTATCGCGAGATCTTCATTACGCGCGAGCGCATCCGGGCCGGTACCGAATTCTGGCTCGAGAACCGCGAGATGCTCGAGCGGATTCACCGCGAGACCGGCGTGTCTGTCGAGATGATCGTCGGCATCATCGGTGTCGAGACCTATTACGGACGCATCACCGGTAAGGACCGTGTCATCGACGCACTCGTCACGCTCGCGTTCGATTATCCGCCACGGAAGAAGTTCTTCCGCAACGAACTGGTCCAGTTCCTGATCCTGGCTCGCGAGGAAGAGCTCGATGCCACCGAGCCGGTCGGCTCCTACGCCGGCGCGATGGGCCGGCCGCAATTCATGCCGTCGAGCTTCCGTGCCTATGCCGTCGACGCCACGGGCGACGGCAAGCGCGACATCTGGAACAACTGGGCCGACGTGGCCGGCAGCGTTGCCAACTATTTCCTCGCACACGGCTGGCGCCCGGGCGAAGAGGTCACGGCACAGGCAACCCTCGGCCATGCCTGGAACGGCGCTATCCCGCAACCGAAGAACACGCTGACGCCAAGGGAGACGGTGGCGAGCCTCAGCAGCAAGGGCGTGATGTTCGGCACCGAACTTGATGGCGACAGCAAGGGCGCGTTACTGACCTACGAAGGTGCAAACGGCATCGAGCACTGGGTTGGCTTCCACAATTTCTTCGTGATCACCAAGTACAACCGCAGCGTCATGTATGCCCTGGCGGCTTACCAGCTCGGTCAGGAAATCTCGAGCAAGGTTGAAACGCATGCAAGCTAGGATTGCCGGACTCGCCCTGCTTGCCTTCGGCACCCTGACTCTCGCCGCCTGCAGCGGTAACAAGGTCCGCGGCGATGGCCCGCCTTCCGGCAGCATGCGGCCTCACGACCTTCCCGGAGATGCCGTGCCGCGTCTCGAGCCCCGCAGTCGCTATGGCAACGGGCCCGTCTACGAAGTTCTGGGCAAGCAATACCGCGTCATGAACTCGGCCACGGGATACCAGGAACGCGGCGTCGCCTCGTGGTACGGCAAGAAATTCCACGGCAACCTGACGTCAAACCGCGAGACCTACGATATGTACGCGATGACGGCGGCGCACAAGACGCTGCCGCTGCCGACCTATGTACAGGTACGCAACCTGCGCAATGACAGGTCGGTCATTGTGCGCGTCAATGATCGTGGCCCATTCGTCCACAACCGCATCATCGATCTCTCTTACGCTGCGGCAACGAAGCTAGACATGATCGGCGACGGCACGAGCCTCGTCGAAGTCACCGCGATCAGCTTCGAGGGGCCTGCCGGGGACAGACCCGTACGCAAGTCGACCCCACCGGAGCCGCCAGCCAGCCCGGCGCCCATCCGCAGCGAGCCTGCCGTATCCACAATCTACGTTCAGGTCGGCGCATTTGGCGAACGCGCCAACGCCGAGCGTCGGCTCGCCATGCTGGCACAGGCGGGCATCGGCAACGCCTTCTTACACGAAGAGCGGACCGCCGAACGTGTCCTGTACCGGGTTCGCATCGGGCCGGTCGCCGATGTCGTGCAGTACGATGTGCTCGTCGAGGAACTCGAGAACATCGGGATCAACGACCCCTACCTGATCGCCGAATAGCCGGTACAATACGCGGCCGAAGCCAACGTCTTTTCCTCGAGGCCCCATGTTGCAACGTCTGTTCTGTACCCTGTTCCTCTGTGTCATCTCGTCGAGCGTATTCGCGCAGTCCGTCATGCCAGCGCCCGCCCCGCCAATCATCGGCGCCAAGAGCTACCTCGTCATCGACGCACAGACCGGGCACGAACTTGCGGCCCTCGATCCTGACGTTCCGCTGGCGCCGGCCAGCCTGACCAAGATCATGACGACCTACGTCGTCTTCAAGGCTTTGGGGCAGGGACAAATCCAGCTCTCTGACGAGGTGACGATCTCTGAGAAGGCCTGGCGTATGCCCGGCTCGCGCATGTTCGTCGAAGTTGGCAAGCGCGTGACGATCGAGGACCTGCTGCTCGGCATGATCGTGCAGTCAGGCAATGATGCGAGTGTTGCCCTGGCCGAACACATCGGCGGTACCGAGAGTGTGTTCGCGGAGATGATGAACCAGTACGCGCAGCAGCTCGGCATGTTGTCGACGAACTTCCTGAACTCGACCGGCCTGCCGGCAGAAGGCCACCTGACGACGGCGCGCGATCTCGCTACGCTGGCGGCGGCAATGATCGAAGAGTTCCCCGACTACTACGCCTGGCATGCTATCCGGGAATTCACGTTTAACGAGATTACGCAGAGCAATCGCAACAAGCTGCTTTGGCGCGACACGACCGTTGACGGTTTGAAGACCGGGCATACCGATGATGCGGGCTACTGCCTCGTCGCGTCGGCCGAGCGCAACGGCATGCGCATCATTTCCGTCGTGATGGGCACGGCGAACGAGAAGTCCCGTGCCGATGGCAGCCAGGCACTGCTGAACTACGGCTTTCGCTTCTACGAGACCCGCCTCCTGTTCAAAGCCGGCGAGCAAGTATCGACGGCGCGCGTATGGAAGTCAGCTAATGAGACATCGGGACTCGGCGTTCTCGAGGACCTCTACATCACCGTGCGCCGCGGCACTTATGACCAGCTCGAGTCGACGATCGACACGCCCGCCATCATCCTGGCGCCGCTCGCATCAGGACAGCCCGTCGCTGACCTCAGCATCTCGTTCGCTGGCCAGGAGATCCTGCGCACCAAACTTCGCGCGCTCCAGGACAATCCGTCGGGCTCGTTCTGGCAGCGTACGCGCGACAGCGTGAGCCTCTGGCTCGAGTAAGCGTGACCGACGAATCCGCCATCGAGTTCCCATGCTCGTTTCCAATCAAGATGATGGGGCGGGACACGCCCGAGTTTCGGGCGACTGCGCGTAACCTCGTAGAGAGGCACGTTGGCGACCTGAACGATGGGGCCATACAGACGGCGCAGAGTCGCAATGGCAATTTCGTGTCAGTGACCGTCACCATAACTGCAACCAGCCAGGAACAGCTCGACGCGATCTACATGGACGTGAGCAGCCACGAAGACGTCCTGATGGCGCTATGAAAACCCGCTTCCTGGGCCGGCAGGATTACGTGCCGCTCTGGCACGAGATGCAGGCGTTCACCAACGAACGCGACGAATCCACGCCCGACGAGATCTGGTTTTGCGAGCACCCGCCAGTATTCACCCTCGGCCTGAACGCGGCCAAGGAGCACGTTCTCGCGGCGGGCAACATCCCGGTCGTGCAGATCGATCGCGGCGGCCAGGTCACCTATCACGGGCCGGGCATGCTGATGATCTACCCGTTGATCGATATCAAGCGCGCCGGCATCGGCGTACGCAAGCTCGTCACGGCACTCGAGCAAAGCGTCGTCGACCTGCTCGCGGAGTTCGACATAGATTCGGCCGCCAAATCCGAGGCGCCCGGCGTGTACGTCGACGAGAAAAAGATCGCCAGCGTCGGCCTGCGCATTCGCCGTGGCGCCAGTTTCCACGGCATGGCGCTCAACGTCGACGGCGACCTCGAGCCGTTTGCGCGCATCAATCCCTGTGGTTTCGAGAACCTCGAGATGGTCGACATGCGCGGGCTCGGCATCGAGCTATCACTCGAAGACACGGCCGATCGCTACCTGCCGCATTTTCTGAAACACCTCGATCTCTTGTAGGTGCCCGCCTTGCGGGGGTGGCTTGTTGTTGATGCCGCAGCAGTATGGTGAGCGGCGGCTTTCATCAAGACCGGTCGGTCTTGTGCGTACTTCCTGAAAACAACGGATGTCCGCTATCGGCCAGAAGCGGTCGATCTTGACCGCTATTTGTCGTTTCTTTTCGGTACGGCAAACAGCAGTAGCCGGCGAGCCAAAGCAGAAAATGTCCTTGGCGACTCGTCAGGTGTCAGCTATGCGAGCTTTTGACCGCAACTAGCGAAAAAATGCCCAGCAAGATGTATAGACCCAAGAGTATCTGGCCCAATGGTTCCGGCCGAATCAAGTCGCTCCAATCGCTTTCTCCAAGCGTGGCGAAGAAGCCCCAAGCCCCCGCCATTAAGAGCGCGGTGCCGAGAACCCACAACGAAACGAAACGGTATTGAAGTGACCCCATGAAGCGGCGTCGAAGAGCCCACGTTACAAGGCTCCCCGCCAGGATCAACAGCAGGTTTGGCCACATTGCTACTTCGAAGGCGAATCGAAAAAAGGCAATCCCAAAGAAACACACTGCCGTCCATCGATGCAGGAGATCTCTGGCTGCGGGCCAGGTCATTCGGTTGGGATGTTGCCAGCTCAATATCGGGAGCCTGGAGCAGCCATTACTTGAGTCCTCTAATCAACTTATCGACGAATGCTCAGTGGCCGCTTTGGGTCATTACCAGTCGCTTAGTGTATCAAAGGGCCGGGGACCGCTTCCGGCCAGAAGCAGCCCGTGACCCGGGCTGTCGCTGCCGGGTGAGGTTTGCGTACGCCTTTCCCCTTATTCTAAAGACCGCAAAACCCTGTTTACATGAAGCTGGATTGGCAGGCCCGGAAGGGGGTGCGAAATGACCAATCGCTTGCTCACCCTGGTTGTACCTGTGCTGCTCGTGGCCCTGCTGCTGCCCTGTCAAGGACTATCCGACACCGGTCAGACAGCTGCCGAGCAAAGACTCAGTGACGATTTGCGCTCGTTGCCTGTTCCGGAGGATGCCCGGTTCAACGACCTCCTGACCTATGACTACGCCATGATGATGGTGTCCGGAGCCCCGACGGATGATCCGCAAGTCATCTTTCCGGCGCTCCGCATTCTGCTGTTTGCAGTACCACGCTCTTGCTCCTCGCTCGAAAGCTTCTATCAGCAACACTGGGAAGGATTCGAGTTTTTCGTGGAGGAGCGGTTTGGAGACACCAACTATGTCACGTTTCTCGATTGGCTTGGCGATGAACTCCGCCAGACCCAGGCCGACTCGATTGATGAAATTGATGATACGGCAGAAGGCATTTCCATTTTCGCGAGTAATACGCCGCCACGCTCGCCCGACTCGCCAGGCCCGGACCTGATGAGAGAACAATGGGGCTTCCCGAGTGACATCGGCTATTGCCTCGTCATCATGATCAATAGCCGGAAAGTGGACCTGGCAGATATTCCATTGTCCATCCGCGGGCTGCACGCTGGCGACGTCTATTCCAGCGTCAGCGGACTGTTCAACGTGATTGTGCCGTCCGCGGACAACTTCTTTGTAAACAGGTATGCGGTCCTCGAAGCAAGTGAGCGCGAGGGCACAAGTTTTGCTGAAGATGTCTCGTTCATTATCGGCGACTTTGGTGAACTCTATCGAACAGGAGTCGTCCGACTCGACCAGGAGCTCACTGGAGAGGTGGAACCCGCCGCTGGCGTGAGCACCTTGGATGCGTTGGCTCGCATGCCACTCACGAGGCACTTCCAGGGTCAATTGCCTGGAGAGATCGAGCTGATCGATAGCGAAGAGTTCGGGACAGAATACGGGACCGCCATTAAGGCGCTTTTTCGGATTGAAAATGGCAGTCAGCTAATTCAAATAACGGATCTGGAATCGCCTGAAATGTCCGCTCGGAACGATGCTCTTGTTGCGGCTGCAGTGGCACAGGTTGGCGATTTCCTGGTTTTTGCGACTGCGCAGAACGACTTCCTTGCCAGTGAGGGTAATGAGGACGCCTTGGTCAAATCGATCCAGGCCAAAGCAGTTTCACTATTTGACCTGTTGACATGGTCGCGCAACCTCCCAGGCGACGCTGGATTACCAGCCACAGTAATGATGCCGTCGAAGGTGCCGCACGTGGAGCATTGTGCACGTAACTTCCCAACAGAAGAGGGCGTAGCCTTTGAGAACATGTGCGAGGAACGGATAGCCTTGCAGATACTCCTGGACCAGGACAAAGGCGACGTGGGACGTGACTTCATTGAACCCGGCGAGACTCGTCGCTTTACGGATGCCGATGGGCAGTACGCATTTGCGGTCTGTCCGAGTGGCTATGAGGCCGGTAAGGATTTTGACCGCGAGAACCTGCCGTCGATTCTGGCTAGCCAATACAACTGTGTGCGGCGCGAGGCCGACGCGTCGTAGAAAGCGCATTAGGTCGAGGGTTGCGCCCGCTATTGTCCTGCATGGGCACTGGAGGGCCCCGAATCCACTCCTACAGATTCAGTGCGGCGAGGCGTTCCGGCGTACCTACGTCAGCCCAGTCACCATCGTAAACAGAACCTGACAAACGCCCGGCGTCGGCGGCTTCTCGCAACATCGGGGCAAGCGGGAAACGCCCCGGCTCACGGTCGGCGAAAAACTCCGGTCGATAGATGGCGACGCCACTGAAGGTATAGAGAGGTTCCTCGCCGTTGCGGACGAGCCCGTCCATGAGGTCGAAGTCGCCCTGTGGACGGTAATCGGGGGTCGGCACGAGGACCAGGTGGCCGATCTCGTTGGTGGCAAGTTCGACTGCGGGAACCGGCATGTCAGTGTAGACGTCGGCGTTAACGACGAGGAACGGTTCTTCGCCAAGAAACGGCAAGGCCTTGTGAATGCCGCCACCGGTTTCGAGCACGTTGCCGGTCTCGTCGCTGTAGGTTACGTCGAGCCCGAACCTCTCGCCCGTGCCGACACATTCCCTGATTTTGTCGCCGAGCCAGTCGATATTGATGACAACCTCGGTGATGCCAGCGCTCTGCATGTGCTCGAGATGACGCTCGAGCAGGCTTTGACCACGCACCTCAACGAGTGGCTTCGGAATCTCGTCTGTGATCGGGCGCAGTCGCTCACCGCGTCCCGCCGCCAGGATCATCGCCCTCATGCGCGCATCCCCGGCAATACGCGTCGCTCGATCAGCTCGATGAGGAAGCCGAACTCTTCGTAACTCCCACCGAGGTCGGTGATGTACGACAACGTCCGCGGCACATCATCGAGGTAATCGGGCTTGCCGTCACGATGATTGAGGCGCGCGAAGATGCCTGCTGCCTTGAGATGTCGCTGCACACCCATGAGTTCGAAGTAGCGCCGGAACTGCTGTTCATCGATGCTTGCGCGCGTCGCACCGTCGAGTCCAGCGTAGAAGTCGAGCGCCCATTGCCATACCTGTTCGGCGGGCCACTTGACGTAACAGTCCTTGAGCAGGGAAACAAGGTCGTACGTCAATGGTCCTTCGACGGCGTCCTGAAAATCGAGGATGCCGGGATTGGCAGTGTCGGTCAGCATCAGGTTGCGCGAATGGTAGTCTCGGTGTACGAACACCTGCGGCTGGTCGAGCGCGTTCGCAACGAGCAGGTCGCTGGTTGCTTGCCAGTGTTGCTCTTCTTCGTCATCGAACGCGATGCCAAGATGCGTACCGCATAACCAGTCATGAAACAGTGACAGTTCGAAACGCAGCAGTTCTTCGTCATAGGGCGGCAGCTGGTCCTGGAATGCACCCCCCTGCTGCTGCATCTTGAGTAATGCGTTCAGCGCGTCTGCATACAGTTCGGGTGCCATCGAGGGCTCGCGTTCCAGTTCGGCAAGGTACTGGCGAGAACCGAGATCGGTCAGCAGCAGGAAACCGTCCTCGAGATTGATCTCGATGGCGCGAGGAGCATTGAGCTGCATCGACTCGAGATAGCCGGCGACTCGCAGGAAAGGACTGCAGTCCTCGTTTTCGGGTGGTGCGTCCATGGCAATGAAACTTTTGTCACCCGAAGTCAATCGAAAATAACGCCGGAAGGATGCATCGCTGGATGCCGGCACCGGGTCTGCCACGGCAACGGCGGCGATTCCGTCGGCCCACTGCTTGAGTGCAGACAGGCGCACATCGGCCTGGCTCACGTTACTTTCGATGTCGGCTCTCCCGAGCGCATAAAGGCTATGCGAAGGTATCAAATACCAAAGGCTGATAACATCCCACACAATAAGACTTGGCTATCAATAAACTGACTCGCGCTTTGTCCCCGAAACTCGTCTTCATTGCCTGCTCACTACTGCTCTCGACCAGCGCGTTCGCGCAGGACGAGCAGTCGTGCCAGACGTCCCTGGGGCGGCCGCTGGCGGTGGATTCGCCGCTGCGCGAAATCGTTCTCGATAACCCGGCAACGATCCAGCTCGAGGCCGGTGCCTTCGAGGCATCACTCGGCGAGAAACCGACGGCGTCGATGACGGGCGGCGTCTTGCTGCGGCGGGACGACAAGATCGCCGGCGCAGAGTCAGCCTGGTTCGACCCGGAGCAACGTGCGCTGCATCTCGAGGGTGGCGTGCGCTACGAAGACCCGGGCACACAGATTCTGAGTCGGTCGGCGGAGTTTGGTTACGACCAGGGACGCATCCGCTTCGAGGGTGCCGAGTTTTCGCTGGGCAGTGGCAACGCGCGCGGTGCGGCCCATGAACTCGAGATCAACCAGAATGGGACCCTTTCTCTCGGTGGTGTCGAGTACACGACGTGCCCGCCCGATGACGAGGATTGGGTGCTCGAGGGCGACTCGATCGTGCTCGACACACGCAAGGGCTCGGGTACGGCAAAAAATATGAAGTTGCGGTTTGGCGGCGTGCCCATATTGTACTTGCCGTACATCTCGTTCCCGATCGGCGACGCACGCAAGTCGGGGGTGCTGACTCCCGAGATCGGCAGCGCTGGACGCAGCGGTACCGAGATCCGTGTCCCTTACTACTGGAACATCGCCCCGAATTACGACGCCACGATCACGCCCCGCCTGCTGACGAGCCGTGGCCTGCAGTTCGAGACGCAATTCCGTTACCTGACGCGCAGGAACGAAGGCACTATTTCGGCCGATTACCTGCCCGACGACGATGCCCTGAACCGCGCTCGCCACCAGCTGCGCTTTGAGCACCGCACCCTGTTCGATAACGGGTGGCGTAACCGCATCGACTTCCGGGAGGTGTCCGACAGCCAGTACTTCGAGGACCTCGGCGGCAGTCTCAGCATCTCCAGTATCACGCATCTCGACCGTCACGTGCGCTTCGATTACTACTCGGACCGGCTCGCGGTCCTTGCCCAGGTGCAGGACTACCAGACGATCGACGATACAATCCTGCCGGAGGACGAACCCTACCGTCGCGTCCCCCAGGTAGTCGTCAAAGCGAACCTGCCCGTGAAGATCTTCCGTCTCGCGCTCGACACCGAACTTGTCAACTTCGATCGTGACGTGGACGTCACGGGTGATGACCTGGTCACGGGCTGGCGTCTCAATGCGGTGCCGTCGCTCGAGATTCCGATAACCAGGGCAGGCTGGTTCTTTACACCGGCAATCGCCCTCGACCACACGCGTTACGACCTGAAGGATACGTCACCCGAGCAGAGCGACGACCCGTCACGAACGGTACCGATCTCGAGCGTCGACACGGGACTGATCCTCGAGCGCACGATGACCAACACGGGCCGCATCCAGACAATCGAGCCGCGCCTGCTATATGTCAATATCCCGTATCGTGACCAGGATGGTCTGCCGCTGTTCGACACAATCCAGCCCGATATCAACCTCGTCCAGCTCTATCGCAAGAATCGCTTTCTCGGCGTCGATCGGATCGGTGATACCGAGCAGATAAGCATCGGCGTGACGTCGCGCATACTGGACGTCTCGACGGGCCGCGAACTCATGACCGCGACGATCGGCCAGACACGTTACTTTGGCGATCGGCAGGTCGCATTGCCGGAGATGCCGGTCTCAACGTTCGAGCAATCCGACTACATCGCCCAGCTGCGCTTCCTCTTGTTCGAAAACGTTAACTTCGATTTCGGGCACCAGTGGGGCACGGGCGACAGCGGCACAACCAAATCAGAGGCGCGATTGCAATACCGGCCGGCCCGCAACAAGATTTTGAATCTTTCGTATCGCTTCCGCCGTGACTCGCTCGAACAGGGCGACCTGTCGTGGTCATGGCCCGTATCCAGAAAGTGGAACTTCGTCGGCCGTTACAACTTCTCGTTCGCCGACCAGGAGGCCCTCGAGGAGTTTTTCGGACTCGAATATGAGAGCTGCTGCTGGGGTCTGCGGCTCGTTTCCCGACGCCATATCTCGACGCGCGACGGAACTCGCGACTCCTCGTTTGGTCTGCAACTCGTATTGAAGGGAATGACGAGTGTCGGCACGGCAGCTGACAAATTGCTCGAACGTGGTATTCTTGGCTATTCCGCAGACCTCCGGTAGCAAAAAGTGTTGAAATTCAAAGCCTTATGCGCTTACGTCGCATTGGCAGCCGCGCCCGTGGCCCTTGCCGAGGAACTCTCCGACACCGGCGAGTTTCTCGACGGTGTGGCCGCGATCGTTGACGATGGCGTGGTCCTCAAGACCCAGATGGCGGAGCAGCTCGCGCTAATCCGGGCTAATGCCGAACGTCAGGGCATTCCATTGCCGCCAGCGGCCGAACTCGAGGAACAGGTGCTCGAGCGGCTGATCGTGCAGGAGATCCAGCGCCAGCGCGCCGAACGTATCGGCGTGGAAGTATCCGACGAGCGCCTGAACGTGGCGATCTCGAACATTGCGGCAGAGAACGGTATCGCATTCGAAGACATGCCGCGGCTGCTGGCCGCGGACGGCATGGACTATGCCGAGTTCCGTCGCTCTCTGCGTGACGAGATCATGCTCAGTGACCTCAGGAGCTACGAGGTCGCCCGCAGCATCGAAGTGTCCGAACGCGAGATAAACCAGTGTATTGCTGACCTCGAGGGCAACGTCGTCGTCAACTCCGCATACGAACTGTCACACATCCTGTTGCCGATTCCCGAGTCGGCCAGCGCCGACGAGGTCGCCGAAGTCGAGGCACTTGCCAACCAGATCATAGGGCAGGTGGCCACCGGCGCAGATTTCCGCGAGATGGCCATACGCTACTCCAAGGGACCAACCGCACTACAAGGCGGTTCGCTCGGCTGGCTGGAAGGGCAGCAGGTGCCGACACTGTTTACGGGCGTGTTGCAGGATATGGGCAAGGACGATGTGTCTGAACCCATTCGCGCCGCCAACAGCATCCATATCGTCAAGGTCGATGACCTGCGCAGTGCAATACAACGTAGCGAGATCAACCAGGCCAGGGTACGACACATCCTGGTTGCGCCTAATGAGATCATTGACGACGCAACAGCCAAGCAGCGACTCGAGGACGCGCTTGGGAAGATTCGTGCGGGCGAGGATTTTGCCGAACACGCGAAACTCCTCTCGGACGACCCGGGTTCCGCGAACCTCGGTGGTGATCTCGGCTGGGCCGGACCGGGCTCCTACGCGCCCGAATTCGAGGCAACGATTACCGCGAGCGAACCCGGTGTCGTGAGCGAACCCTTCCGCACACAGTTTGGCTGGCACATCCTCGAAGTCACGGACCGTCGTGTGTACGACAACACGGAGGACCTCAAACAGCAGAACTGCGTAATGCGGATCCGCAGCGGCAAGATGGAACAGGAATCCCAGCTCTGGATTCGCCGGCTGCGTGACGAGGCGTTCGTACAAAAACGCATCTAGATGTGGCGTCGGCTAAACCACTCGCGATAACGGCAGGCGAACCGGCTGGCGTCGGTCCGGAGCTCTGTAACGCGCTGGTCGGTACCCGGTACGAGAACGACGTTGTCATCGTCGGCGATCGCCGCCAGCTTGACGATCGCCTCGAGGTCATCGACCTGCCCTATCCGCACGCAGTCTCACCGGGTCACCCGTCACCCGACAATGCGGCAACGCTCCTGCAAGGTCTGCGCATCGCTGCCGAAGGCTGCCTCGACGGACGCTTCGCAGCCATGGTCACGGCGCCGGTCGCCAAGAATGTCATCGCTGACAGCGGCGTCCCGTTTACCGGGCACACCGAGTACCTGGCCCAGGTCACGGGAGGCGCGCTGCCCGTGATGATGCTCGTGGCCGGCGACCTCCGTGTCGCTTTGGCTACTACCCATCTGCCCCTTCGCGACGTTGCGGGGGCACTCGATGCCACAACCATCGAGCGCGTCGCCAGAACCCTGCACGCCGATCTTCGCAACAGGTTCGGTCTCGAGGACCCGGAGATCGTCGTCTGCGGACTCAACCCGCATGCCGGCGAAGGCGGCTTCCTCGGTACCGAAGAGCGCGACTACATTGCGCCGTTACTCGAGCGCTTGCGCAACGAGGGCCTGAACCTGCGTGGCCCGCTGCCGGCCGATACCGCCTTTACGCCAGCTGCCGGGCACAAGGACGCCGTGCTCGCGATGTACCACGACCAGGGACTTCCCGTCCTCAAATACGCAGGCTTCGGACATTCGGTCAACGTGACATTGGGCCTGCCGATCATTCGCACATCGGTCGATCACGGCACGGCCTTCGACATTGCGGGAACGGGCAAGGCCGATCCGGGCAGCCTGATCGCCGCGGTCGAACTCGCTGCACAACTGGCGGCGAGCTGATGCCCGCTCACCGCGCGCGCAAACGCTTCGGGCAGCACTTCCTGGTCGATCCCGGTGTCATCGATGCAATAGTGCGCGCCGTCAATGCCACCGAGGACGACGTCATCGTCGAGATCGGGCCTGGGCAGGGCGCCATTACCGATGCACTCGCACAGGCAGCGGGAGAACTCCATGTCGTGGAGCTCGATCGCGACCTCGCAGCGGCGCTGCGCACCCGGTACGCAGACAAGTCTACTGTGACGGTTCACGAAGGCGATGCACTGCAGTTCGATTTCAGCTCGATCGGCGGGTCGATCCGTGTAGTCGGCAACCTCCCGTATAACATCTCGACGCCATTGCTTTTCCACCTGCTCGAGTACCGTGAGCACATTCTCGACATGCACTTCATGCTGCAGAAGGAGGTCGTCGATCGCATGGCGGCCGGGCCGGGCAGCAAAACTTACGGTCGGCTCGGTATCATGCTCGGCTGCCACCTGGGCATCGAGTCGCTGTTCGAGGTGCCGCCCGGCGCATTCGCGCCGCCGCCCGAGGTCAACTCGGCCGTCGTCCGACTCGACCCTTTGCCGCCGGGCACCTATGAGATCCAAGACGAGAAGGCGCTGTCGGAACTCGTGGCCAAAGCGTTCATGAAGCGCCGCAAGACGTTGCGCAATGCACTCAAGGGTGAAGCCGACGCCGCAGACTTTGCCGCGGTTGGCATCGATCCGGGACTGCGACCGGAACAGGTCTCAATCGCCGACTACATACGGCTAGGCAATTACCTGCAACATAAATCACGTTAGAATGGCGAGCATGGGCGACATAGAGTGTGACATCCACATCCACGTAGCGACCAACTATGTGGACGACCAGTCCGAACCCGATGCTGATCGCTACGTCTTCGCGTACACGATCACGATTTCCAATAACGGTAATGTGCCAGCCACGCTACGTAGCCGTCACTGGGTCATTACCGATGCCAATGGCAAGGTGCAGGAGGTCAGTGGCGATGGCGTTGTCGGTGAGCAGCCACATCTGAACCCAGGTGAGCGCTTCCGCTATTCAAGCGGCGCCGTGATCGAAACGCCGGTTGGCGCCATGCAGGGCATGTACCGGATGGAAACCGACACAGGGGCGAATTTCGATGCCCCGATCGCACCGTTTACGCTCGCCGTTCCGGGCTTGCTTCACTAGGAACCACCGATGGCCGTCTATGCAATCGGCGACCTGCAGGGCTGTTACGATCCTTTTCGACGTTTGCTCGATGCGATCGATTTCGACCCGGATCGGGATACGCTCTGGCTTACCGGCGACCTCGTCAACCGGGGCCCCAAGTCACTGAAAACATTGCGTTTCGTACATGAGATTCGCGACTCCGTTGTTGCGGTGCTCGGCAACCACGATCTGCATCTGCTGGCGTTGCACACGGGCGTTGTGCGCAACGGCAATCGTTTCCGCTCCCTGCAGAAACTCCTGAAAGCGGACGACGCCGACGAATTATGTGACTGGTTGCGCCGCCGTCCCCTCGCCCACTACGACAAGAAGCTGGACACCTTACTCGTCCATGCCGGCACGCACCCTCGCTGGACGGTCAAGAAGACACTGGCATACGCAGCAGAAGTAGAAGATGCATTGCAGAGTGACGACTACGTCAACGTCCTCGGCAAGATGTACGGCAACATGCCGAACAAGTGGTCACGAAAACTAAGCGGCTACAAACGGCTGCGATTTATCATCAACTGCCTGACACGCATGCGCGTCATCACCGCCGACGATCGACTGAATTTCAGCTTCAGCGGATCGCCGTGGCGCTCGCGCAAGGGGCTGCGCCCATGGTTCGAGGCGGACGACCCCGCCTGGGGCGACACGCGTATCATCTTCGGTCACTGGTCGGCCCTCGGCCTGATTGTCCTTCCCGGTCTGGTCGCGCTGGATACCGGCTGTATCTGGGGCCGACAACTGACCGCCGTGCGCGTCGACAAGCGCAAGCCGCGCGTCGTGCAGGTTCCGGGTCAGGACTGAGCGTTGCGCTCGTAAAGCTGGAACGAGAAGTCGAAGTCGTTGTTGTCGTCCGCCGCGCGATGTTCATAGTCCACGAGTGACCAGGAGCTGTCATCGTCATTCGAAAAGAAAGCATCGCCTTCGACCTCAGCGTGTACACGTGTGAGGTACAGGCGATCGGCGCGTGGCAAGAACAACGCGTAAATCTCACTACCGCCGATGACCATGATCTCTTCCGCATCGCCTGCGGCGGCGATCGCGGCGTCGACGGACCCGACCACGTCACAGCCATCCGCCGTGAAGCCAGTCTGCCGGGTGATCACGATATTCTGGCGGCCGGGCAGCGGTCGACCGATCGATTCCCAGGTCTTGCGGCCCATCACAATGGGTTTGCCCATCGTGACGGCCTTGAAGCGCTGAAGGTCACCGGACAGGTGCCACGGCAGCTCGCCGTGGTTGCCGATAACGTCATTTTCCGCCGCGGCGACAATGATCGAGATCAAACTGCTACTGCCGCCTTGATGTGCGGGTGTGCCTCGTAGTTGAGAATTTCGAAATCTTCGTATTCGTAGTCGAAGATGCTCGGCGGGCGACGCTTGATCGCGAGCGTTGGCAGCGGCAGCGGCTCGCGCGACAACTGCTCGTCAGCCTGCTCGAGATGATTCAGATAGAGGTGGCAGTCGCCGCCCGTCCAGATGAACTCGCCGACGTTGAGGTCTGCCTGCTGGGCCAGCATGTGTGTCAGCAACGCGTACGAGGCGATGTTGAACGGGACACCCAGGAAGATGTCGCAGCTGCGCTGATATAGCTGGCAGCTGAGCTTGCCGTCGGCAACGTAGAACTGGAACAGGCAGTGGCACGGCGGTAAGGCCATGTTGTCGATTTCTGCGACGTTCCAGGCACTCAGGATGATGCGGCGCGAATCCGGGGTGTTCTTTAACTGGTCCATGATCTGCGCGATCTGGTCGATGCTGCGGCCGTCTGGCGTCGGCCAGCTGCGCCACTGCACGCCGTAGACCGGCCCGAGATCGCCATTCTCATCGGCCCATTCGTCCCAGATCGAGACGCCATTCTCTTTGAGATAGCGGATATTGCTGTCACCCGACAGGAACCACAGCAACTCGTGGATGATCGACCTGAGATGCAGCTTCTTGGTCGTCACCAGCGGGAATCCCTTCGACAGGTCGAAGCGCATCTGGTGCCCGAAGACGCTCAGCGTGCCGGTACCGGTGCGGTCGTCCTTGCGGGCGCCGGTTTCACGCACCAGCCGCATCATGTCGAGGAATTGCAGCATCTAAGCCTCCGCGGATCTCCGATGACCGACAACCAGCATGATAACGCCCACGACGATCATCGGCACCGACAGGAGTTGCCCGGTCGTCAACCAGTCGAAGGCGAGGTAGCCGCCATCGCCCATATGTGCGTCGGGCACGCGATAGAACTCGACGAAGGTGCGGAACACGCCGTACAGCAGGAAGAAGAGGCCCGAGACGGCCATGTACGGCCGGGGTTTCGACGAGTACCACCACAGGATCGCGAACAGCACGAAACCCTCCAGCGCTGCCTCATAAAGCTGCGAGGGATGCAGCACCTGGCCCTTGTACAGGAACCCCCAGGGAACATCGGTCGGCTTGCCCCACAGTTCGCCGTTGATGAAGTTGCCGATGCGGCCGAAGCCCAGCCCGAGCGGCACGAGGGGCGCCACGAAATCGGTCATGCGGAACATCGTGAGGCCGAGCTTGCGGCCATGCAGCCACATGGCGATCAATACGCCTCCAAGACCGCCGTGAAACGACATGCCGCCCTCGGTGATCCTGAGGAGATAGAGAGGGTCGGAAAACAGCTGCTCCGTGCCATAGACGAGCGCGTACCCGATACGACCGCCGATAATGACGCCGAGCATCGAGTAGAACACGAGATCATCGACCTGGTCGGCGTTGACCGGTGAATCGGGCCGCTTGCAGCGGCGCCGCGCCAGCCACCATGCCAGCAGGAAGCCGATGACATACATCAGCCCATACCAGCGAATCTTGATAGATCCAATCGAGAAAATTACCGGGTCAATGTCGGGGTATGTCAGCATTAGCTCCAGCTCGGCCTTGTCATAAGACAGGTATGATAGAGCAATCCATGAGCAATCGCCTCGCCAAAGAAACCAGCCCCTACCTGCTGCAGCACGCCGACAATCCGGTCGACTGGTACCCGTGGGGCGACGAGGCCTTCGAGCTGGCGCGCACGACCGGTAAGCCCGTGCTGCTCTCAATCGGCTACTCGGCCTGCCACTGGTGCCACGTCATGGCTCACGAGTCGTTCGAGGACGAGAGGACGGCCGCCGTGATGAACGAGTTATTTGTCAACGTCAAGGTCGATCGCGAGGAGCGGCCTGATGTCGACAAGATCTACCAGGTGGCGCAGCAGTTGCTGACCCAACGCACAGGCGGGTGGCCGCTGACGATGTTTCTCGACGGCGACAACCGACGCCCGTTTTTCGGCGGCACTTATTTCCCGAACGAGCCGCGCCACGGCATGCCTGCGTTCACGTCCCTGCTCGAGAAGGTCGCCGAGCATTATGAGAAGAAACGCGATGAAATACGCCGCCAGGGCGAACGCATGCTCGATGTATTTGCGCAGATCGAGCCGGCCCCGGCCGACGCTGACGTCGAGCTGATCGAAAAACCGCTGCTCGCAGTTCGCGAATCACTGGCGCAGAACTTTGATCGCGAGTACGGCGGTTTCGGCGATGCCCCGAAGTTTCCCCACCCGACCACGCTCGACCGCTTGTTGCGGCACTGGCGCAATACCGCGGGCGACGCGGAACCGGATGTCGAAGCCCTGTACATGGCTGCCCTCACGCTCGCGCGCATGGCAGAAGGCGGCCTGTTCGACCACGTCGGCGGCGGCTTCTACCGGTACTCCGTCGACCGTTACTGGCAGATCCCGCACTTCGAGAAGATGCTCTACGACAACGGCCCGCTGCTGGCGATTTACGCGCAGGCTGCCATCGCGACGGGTGACGACCTGTTCGCCGGTGCCGCCAATGCGACCGCAGACTGGATGCTCTCGGACATGCGCGATGCGAACGGTGGCTTCTATGCGACGCGCGATGCGGACTCCGAGGGTCACGAAGGCCTCTACTACCTGTGGGACCCGGACGAGGTTGGCGAACTGGTGGGCGACGACTACCCGGTGTTCGCGAAGCGCTTCGGTCTCGACAAGGCAGCCAATTTCGAGGGCCGCTGGCACCTGACCATACGTGAGCAGATTACCGACGAGGAAGCAGCGGCGGTCGAGCGCGCAAAAAACAGCTTGCTGAAACGACGCGCCGAACGCGTGCCGCCGGGTCGCGACGAAAAGCAGCTCACGTCATGGAATGCGCTGGCGATCCGGGGCCTGACCATTGCGGGCCGCGCGCTCGGACGGCCCGAACTGGTTGACGCGGCTTCCGGTGCCGTCGATTTCCTGCGCGGCAACCTCGTTCGGGAAGGACGCCTGTTCGCCAGTTACAAGGACGGCCAGGCGCGATTCGCTGCCTACCTCGACGATCATGCTTTTCTGCTCGATGCGTTGCTCGAGCAGTTGCAGTCGCAGTGGAACAGCGAACATCTCGCATTTGCCCTGCAGATCGCCGAACTCCTCCTCGAGCGCTTCGAAGACACCGAGCATGGCGGCTTCTGGTTCACGGCCAATGACCACGAGGAGCTGATTCACCGCTCCAAGCCGCTCGCGGACGAAGCGGTGCCATCCGGCAACGGCATTGCCGCCCTCGCCCTGCAGCGCCTTGGCTTCCTGCTCGGTGAGACCCGTTACCTCGACGCCGCCGAGCGAGCCTTGCGCGCCGGTTGGCGCGCCATGTCGGAATACCCGCATGGTCACGTGAGCCTGCTGGCAGCGCTTGAGGAGTTCCTCGAGCACCCGGAGATTGTGATTATTCGTGGTGAGCACGAAGAGATCGGGCGCTGGCGGGATTCGGCTGCAAAGATCTACGCACCGCGACGGCTCGTATTCGCGCTCCCATCGGGAGAAGACGAATTACCCGGCGCGCTTGCCGACCGGGCCCCGATCGAGGGTGAGACGGTCGCCTACCGCTGCGTCGGCACCCATTGCGAACTGCCGGTTACGACGTGGGAGGCTCTCGCCGAGCAGCTGTCAGTATCTGATCGATCTGCTCAGTAATGCGCTCGGTGCGCTGACGTGCTTCCCCGATCACTTTTTGCGCGCAACGGCGCTTCAGTTCATCCCTCCAGCAGCCGGTTCGACTCGATGAGGACCTGCATGTCTGCGATGTACCGAGCGGCGTCAAACTTCATTGCTGTCCTCCGCGCGTAGCAACGCGGGCCCCAGGTAGGAGAACAGTATAAACGCCGCAACCAGCCAGTATGCCTTGTGTTCCATCAGGAATTCGGCAATACCCGGCGGTTCCTGCGTGCGGGCCGCATGACCGAACGAGAAGTGCACGACGATCGACAAAATCATGCACAGGAGTCCCAGCGAGCCCGCAATGTTGGCGATGCGAACGAGAACGCGCGGCGCGCCGCGGCGGATCAGTCGCATTACCAGGAAGTAGTCGAACAGCAGTGCCCCGACTCCTGAAGCGACCAGCGCAAGCAACAGGGTCCAGGAATACAGCGAGTCGTACAAACCGTCGCTCAGTTGTAGGCGACGAGCTTCGCGCCGGAACTCGCGGTCACATGCTCTCCGCCGCGCCCGCGAAACGCTACGGGCACCGATTCAACGCGCATTCCGAGGTTGCGCTGCACCGCGAAATGCAGATGCGGGCCGCTCGTGAAGCCGGTATTGCCCGAGTCCGCGATGTACTGACCGGCAAGTACACGATCCCCGGGCCCAACCCGGATCGTGTTCCAGTTCAGATGCGCATACACGGCGTACGTACCATCGTCGTGCAGGATGCGCACGAGATTGGCAAGACTGGCGTACCGATCAGCGTCCGGTCCGCCCCGGAAGTTCGTGCTCGCCACGTCAAATACGACACCGTCGCGCGCGGCAACGACATTGGTACCGACTGGCATGGCGAAGTCAACGGCGTACATGCTATCGCGTGTCAGGTGGGTAGCGGAGTCCGGATAGGTCTGCGTCACGACGAATGACGTCCCCACCGAATACGGCAGCCGGTAGGTCAATCCTTCATCGGGTACCTGTTCAGGATCGCCTGGCAGATATACCCACTCGTATGCGATCGCCGGTGCGTCGACATTGCCCAATGCGGGCAACTCGAGCAGGTCGAGCGTCGATCGCGGGGGCACAACCCAGCGCAGGTCGTCATCCGGATGCGGGTAATCAACCCCGGTAATATTGCGAAACACAAGTTCCACCTCGACCGGCGCGTAATAACGGTTACGTGCCGTGAAGATCACACCCGTACCATTGAACCCCTCGGTCACATCCAGACCGCCGTGGCGAATCTCACGCCCGCCGGCGCGAACCTCCGATTGGCGCCCATCATCGGGGGGGCGGTCGGAGTAGATCCACTCCCCGTCTGGACCGCGGTACTTGTACATCGTCTGGGCGGCCGCGCTCCCGCATATCAGTAGCGCCGCCAGGAACGACAGCAACAGCATTGCGGAATTGCGATTACGAACCAAGGTCAGCACGCCTCCAGCCCTCTGCGGTACGCCGAATCTCGTAAGCCGGCCAGTACTGGGTGTCGATTTTCAGTGTAATCACCTCGGCCGAGCCATTCCACGACACGGTCTTCAGGCGGACGGACTCACGGTGCTGGATGTCCTTGACGGCTTCGACGAATGCCTCGAGATCGGGGGTCGCGGTTTCATTGACCTCGACGACTCGACGCCCGGCCCACAGCCCGTAACGCGTGGCGGGCGACCCGTAGCTGAAGTAGGCGACGTAGACACCGTCACGCGACACGCCTCGCTGTGCAGCCATCGCACGGTGCGGATCCTGTATCAGCGCGCCTGCCCAGGAGATCGCGCGTGTGATGCCACGCCCGTCGAGCGCAGCCGTCTCGATATCGAGTTCCAGCACCTCGCCATTACGCCACACCGTGACAGTGACCTCGGGCTTTTGCACGGCATGTTCGAGCTCCCTGAACGACGTCACGACTTCTCCGTCTATCGCCAGTACCATGTCGCCGTTCTTCAGGACCTTGGCTGCCGGCGTGCCTGCAACGAGGCGCGTAATGCTCAGCGCGCGCCTTCGTAACGGGTTGTTCTCTTCGAGGCGCTCGACCCACTCTTCATCGACGCCCATCTTGCGTGCAGAGAACAATGGCGCATACACGAACTCGGCCTCGAGCGAGTAGAACGGATTGCCTGCGCGGACAATGTTGACGAACTGCTCGGCGACCTCGGCACCGACGCCACGATTGAATTGCGCGGACTCACCACCTGACTGCACGGCAAAGCTCGACCACGTCGCGAGAACCTCGCCATCCTTGTCGACGAGCACACCATCGACTTCATCGGGCGCATTGACCAGCGAGATGCCCTCGATATTGGCGTCGCGGAAGCGCAACGTTCGTGACAACGGCAGCGTCAATGGATCGACGGACGAGACCGTGCTCTGCTGGTGCACGAGCTGGTGGTCGCCCTTGATGCCGACAACCCAGACGTCATCACCCGGTCGCAGGGGCCTCGTATTGAACTTCGCCTCGCGAACCGGTGTATCGCCGATGCTGGCCGGGTCGTAGGACACGATTGCGTAGTTGTGCAACGGATGCAGCTGTTCGACTTTGCCTCGAACCTCGAGCGATCCGGCAAATGTAACAGTGACGTCGCCGATCGCGATCGGCACGGTATTACGGTCGACGAGTACATAACCGCGCTCTTTGTCGACGATGAGCCCGGTACCGTAGTAATGCCGGTCGGCAACGCCCGAGAGTGTGTACGGCAGGTCGAATGTGACGACGACCAGTGACGGCGCAATCTCACGTACGATCGGGTCTTTGTACTTTGTCAGCCGTGTGCTGCCCGACTCCGCCGGCTGCGGCGGTGGTCCGCCGGCGAGGTCACGACACGGCCATACGCCAAGTGCGTCATCCCGAGCGCAGCGGCGCGACGGGAACCAGGTGCGATCCATCTCGAGAAGGCGCACGGTCGAGTTCTGCGGGCTCTCCATCGTGACATAGCGTACGAGGGAGCGTTCACCGTCGGCGAGACCGGCAAGCGCGGCTTCGAAGTCGTCGAGCGTGGCGATCGGTTCGCCATCCATCTCGATGATGACGGCACCACGTGGGATCGCCGCCTTCGATAGCAGGTATCCCGGGTTGGCAACATACACGCCGTCAGCCGCGCGGTTGTAATGCCGCGCCTGCTGGTAGGAAAGCTTGTTGACAATGGCGTCACCGAATTCGAGATACTCATCCGGCGTAATTGCATGCAGGTCATCGACGCTGATCGTCGCGTCGATGCGGCGTCCTCCTCGCTCTATATGCACCTCGATATCCTGGCCGACGTGACTATCGAGGACAGCGCCGAGCGGGACGAACTGCGTAACGAGCTCGCCATTGACGCTGATCAGTATGTCGCCGGGCGCGAGAACTTCGGATGCAGGCGAGCCTGCGATTACCTGTTCGACCGTCAGCATGCCGGTCTGGTCCGGGAACAACTCGCGGGCGAGTGTCTCCGATTCTTCCGTCAGGCCGAGCCGGCGCAGCTCATCGTAAGGTTCGCTGCGAAACGTCGTCTGCAGCGTGCCGCGGGTAACGGGCTCGCCCTGCTGCAGTCTCTCCAGCGCACGCTCGATGCGATCAAGCGGCAGGAAAAAGCTGCTTGCGGCCGAGTTATTCGCGCCTGCATTCAAAGCGACAACCTCGCCTTCGATGTTGACAACCGGTGAGCCTGAAGAGCCGCCCGAGGTGCCGGATGCTGCCTGCAGGTAGAATGTATTGAAGTCGTTATATTTGCCGCGACCGTATTCGGGCGCCTTGCGGTCGAGGCGCGCAATCGTGCCCGCGAGAATCGACAGCTGTTCACCAGCATCATTACCGATGACACGAATCTCCTTGCCGATGCCGGCAGCATCGGGTGCCAGCGGCAGTTCAACGGGCTTGATGTAGCGCAGGTCGGCCGGATCGTAGCGGAAAAATCCGAAGTCGTGCACCGGATCGCGATACACCGGTGTCAACGAGACCTCTTCGTTGTTGCGGAACACAGCCTCGGCGATCACCGGTCCCGGGGTTACGACGTGCCGGTTGGTCAGGATCAGTCCGCGCTCGGCATCGACGACAAATCCGGTCGCCTGGCTCGACGTGTTCCATTCCGTATCGAAGGCGCGCGTCGAATCGACACGAATAGATACGACACCGGACGAAATTCGTTCGAGTGTCTCCGTCCACGCCCGCTCCTCCGCGGCAACAGCCGGAAGGGCCAACGTAACAGCGGCGAACGCCGCGAATATCCTGCTGTATTTCATAGTGTTCCTGCGGTCCGGTGTCCTTCACTGTGTCTGACACGGTGACTGACACCTAATTCCCTATTTCAGCAGAATCAGGTGCATAGCGCGACTACGAACGTCACAGTCGCCGCCGAAACACGGTTACTCGGGGTTGTAGCGCAGGTCGAGTTCGCGGGCAGCTCGGACGTCGTCGAGCCGTCGCACCGGCATCTTGTAAGGCGCTTCCTTGTAGGTCACACCGTCCTCGCGGGCAGCCCGAACGATGTCGATCATCATGGCGACGAAATTGTCGAGTGTCTCCTTGCTTTCCGTTTCCGTCGGCTCGATCAACAGGCATTCGGGCACCAGCAGCGGGAAGTAAGTAGTGGGTGCGTGATAGTTGCGATCCAGCAGTGCCTTGGCCATATCCATGGCCGTCAGCTGCAGTTCCTTGGTCTCGTTTTTGAGCGTGATGATGAACTCGTGGCTCGCGCGGCGATCCGGGAATGCAACCTCGAAACCGGCCTCGCGCAGGCGCGCCATCAGGTAGTTGGCATTCAGCGTTGCATACTCGGCGATGCGCTCCATGCCATCACGACCGACCATGCGCATATAGATGTACGCCCGCAGCAGTACCCCCGCGTTACCCATGAAGCCTGACAGGCGGCCGATGGTCTCCGGGTAGTCGTTTTCGTCGGCCCAGTCGTAGACCGTTTCGCCGTCGACTTGGGTCTTTTTGATCACCGGAATCGGCAGGTGCGGCAGCAGACGCTTGTTTACGCCGACGGCACCCGAACCCGGCCCGCCGCCGCCGTGCGGTGTCGAGAAGGTCTTGTGCAGGTTCATGTGAATGACGTCGAAGTCCATGTCACCGGGGCGCACCTTGCCGAGAATTGCGTTCAGGTTGGCGCCGTCGTAGTACAGCAAGCCGCCGGCGTCATGCACGTGGTTGGCAATCTGCTTGATATGCCGTTCGAAGACACCGAGCGTCGACGGGTTCGTCAGCATGATGCCGGCCGTCTTCGGGCCGAGCACGGCCTCGAGCGCCTGCATGTCGACGTCACCGTCAGGCAAGGTCGGGATTTCCTTGACGACACAGCCGCACATCGTGGCTGTTGCGGGATTCGTACCATGCGCGGCGTCCGGCACGATGATTTCATCACGCTCAGTATCGCCACGCGCATCGTGATACGCCTTGATCATCGCGACACCGGCCAGCTCTCCCTGGGCGCCGGCCATCGGCGTCAGCGAGACGCCCTGCATGCCCGTGACGCTCTTCAGCATCTCCTGCAGTTCGTACATGCACGACAGGAAGCCCTGACCATGACTAACCGGCCCGAGCGGATGGCGCCCCGCGAATTCGGGCAGGAGCGCCAGCGCATTACAAGCGCGCGGGTTGTACTTCATCGTGCAGGAGCCGAGCGGGTAGAACTGTGTGTCGATCGAGAAGTTCTTCTGCGACAGACGCGTGTAATGGCGTACGACCTGCAATTCGGAAGCTTCCGGCAGCCGCGGCTGGTCGGTGCGCAGGAATTGCTCGGGGATTGCTACTTCACCGGCCTCAGCCGGTGCCTGCGCGAAGGCGCGGCGTCCACCGCGCGATTTTTCGAAAATAAGTTCAGACATAGAGTAATGATCGCAAGCAAGCTCGCTCCTAGAGGTTGATTTCGATTCCCAGCGCGCGGAAAGCCGCTACGTAGTCGGGCTCCGCCGTAACGTCTTCCAGGTGCTCTCGATGGACGACCGTGTTGTTCTCGTCGAGTACGACGACAGCCGGCGAGAACATGCCGGCCAGCGGTCCGTCGAGAATCTGCACGCCGTAGTTTTCGCCAAAGCCCGCATGCCGGATGGCGGAAAGTCCCTCGGCCGCCTGCAGGTCATGTGATTTCGCAAAACGCCGGTGCGCAAACGGCAGATCGTAGGTCACGATGAGCAACGCCACGTCCGCGCGGCCGGCCGCAAATTCGTCGAAGCGGATCACGGCGCGCGCGCAGGCCTCGGTATCGATGCTGAGTCCGATGTACATGATCTTGCGCCGGCCGATCCAGCTCGTCAGGGACACGTCCCGCAGGCGCGTGCTCACAAGTGAAACGTCGGGTGCAAAACTCCCGATACGCGGCAGTTCTCCATGCGTCTGGTAGCTCGCGTTCTCAAAGCGAATCTTTGCGACGATCGTGCCAGACATCAGGACAGGGCCTCACGAAACGCTTCGATACAGGCATCAATATCAGCGTCGGTCTTGGTTTCCGTTGCACACACCAGCAAGGCGTTGGTGCCAGCATATTGCGTCAGGTCGTAGCCGCCCAGGATATTCTTCGCGGCAACAGCCTCGAGCACGGGACCAACAGGCCGATCCAGGCGCAGCGCCACTTCGTGGAAGTATGGACCGTCGTAGAGACGCTCGATGCCGTCAATCGAACACAGGCCCGCAACCAGTCGCGTCGTATTCGCGTGTGACACACGTGCAACGTTGGCGATCCCGCCGAGTCCGAGTAACGACATGTAGATCGTCGCCGCGGTCACCATGAGACCCTGGTTCGTGCAGATGTTCGAGGTCGCCTTCGAGCGGCGAATGTGCTGCTCGCGCGCCTGCAGGGTCAGTGCAAAGCCGGGGTTGCCATCCAGGTCAACCGTGCGGCCGATGATGCGGCCCGGCATCTGCCGGACATGCTTCTGTTTGCAGGTCATGTAACCAAAGTATGGGCCGCCCGACGACAGCGGCACACCCAGTGGCTGTCCTTCACCGCAGGCGATATCGACACCTTCGGCACCCCAGTGCCCGGGTGCCTTGAGCAATGCCAGCGACGTCGGGTTCGCAATACCGATGGCGAAGCCACCCTGGGCATGGGCCCAGTCCGTCAGGCGGTCGACGTCTTCCAGCGTGCCGGGGAAGCTCGGCTGTTGCATGACGACCGCGACAGGATTCTTCCCATCCGGCAGCTCCTCGAACGCAACGTTGCCGGTCGTTGCATCCTGTGGCAGCCATTCGAAGCCGAGGCCCTGCCCGCCCGTGATTGCCTGCGCCACTTTCTCGTAGACCGGGTTGACGCCCGGTGCGAGCAGCACCAATCCTGTTTTGACCTTGCGGTTCGCACGCACTGCCATCAACGCAGCTTCCGCCAGCGCCGAGGCGCCGTCGTACAGCGATGCATTACTGACGTCGAGGCCGGTCAGCTCGGTGATCATCGTCTGGTATTCGTAGATCGTCTGCAGCGTGCCCTGGCTCGCCTCTGCCTGGTACGGCGTATAAGCGCTGTAGTACTCACCGCGGGTCGCGATGTCCCAGACAGCCGTCGGGATATGGTGCTCGTAGGCGCCTGCGCCGATGAAGCACGATGGCGAACCATCCCGTTGCGCACGCTCGCGCATCAGGCGCGAGACCGCCATCTCGCTGAGCGCCTCGGGAACGCCGTGCAGATGATCGATACGCAGCTCGTCGGGAATCTCGTCGAACAGCTCCTCGATCGAGCCGGCGCCGATGGCCATGAGCATCTCCCGAGTGTCATTCTCGGTGTGCGGAATAAAAGGCATTTGAGCCTGCTCCCTTCGTTTCGTTAAGCGTCAGTCGTCAAGCTCGTCGAGCAGTTGCTGGTACGCGTCCGGTGTCATCAACTCGCCTTCGTCGAAGGCGGCGGCCTGCATGCGCACGATCCAGCCGTCGCCATACGGATCCGCGTTGATCTTCTCTGGTTCGTCAGACAGCTCTTCGTTGATCGCCGTGATGCTGCCGTCGATCGGCGCATACACGTCGGATGCCGCTTTGACGGACTCGACGACGGCCATTTCACCGCCGGCCTCGACGTCCTGGCCCACTTCAGGCAGCTCGACGTAAACAAGGTCGCCGAGCGCCGTGGCAGCGTGGTCCGTAATGCCTACCGTCACGCTGCCGTCAGCTTCGCGACGTAACCATTCATGATCGTTCGTATAGAGGAGATCCCCCGGCAATTCGCTCATCCTGTTACTCCTTAGGTCTCGATACAAATCTTCCCGTTGCGGACGAACGGCGGTTTGACCACACGCGCGTTCAGCAACTTGCCCCTGACTTCGACCTGGGCACGGTCGTAGTCCCCGGCTGGTACCCTGGCGAGCGCGATGGAGCGCTCCATCGTCGGCGAGAATCCGCCGCTCGTGATTTCGCCTTCACCGATGCCGTCGACGACGACTTTCATGTGATTGCGCAATACACCCTTATCTTCCAGTAGCAGACCGACAAAGCGCCGTCTGTCCGTGCGTTCCCGCTGTCTCTCGAGCGCAGCACGGCCGATGAAGTCACGGTCTGCCGGCTCCCATGCAACCGTCCAGGCCAGACCCGCCTCGAGCGGCGAAATCGTCTCGTCCATATCGGAGCCGTAGAGGTTCATCGCAGCCTCGAGGCGCAGCGTATCGCGAGCGCCGAGACCGCACGGCACGACGCCTGCCGCCAGCAGACGGTTCCAGGCAGCGGCGGCGGCAGCGGCCGGCATCACGATTTCCCAGCCGTCTTCACCCGTATAGCCGGTGCGCGCCACGAACCAGTTGCCGGCAAACATACCATTGAACGGCTTGAGCGAGAGCGCCGCATCGCGATGCTCGGAAGCGACCAGCGGCGCTGCCAGTTCGCGCGCCTCGGGACCCTGAACCGCAATCATGGCCAGTTCCGCACGCTCGGTGACCGCTACCTCGAACGGTTCGGCCTGCTTGCGAATCCACGCCAGGTCCTTTTCGCGGGTTGCAGCGTTGACGACGAGTCGATAGTCCGTGTCACCGACAAAGTAGACGATCAGGTCGTCGATAACGCCGCCGTCCTCGTTGAGCATGCAGGTGTAGAGCGCCTTGCCGTATTCCTCGAGCTTGGCAACGTCGTTCGCCACCAGCCGACGCAGGAAGTCGCGTACGCGCTCGCCGGACAGATCGACAACCGTCATGTGAGACACATCGAACATCCCGGCGGCCTTGCGCACCGCGTGGTGCTCCTCTTTCTGCGACCCGTAGTGCAGCGGCATGTCCCAGCCGCCAAAATCAACGATGCGCGCACCGGCCTGGATGTGCTGGTCATACAGCGGAGTTTTCGAACCCATCATCGGTCCCCGTAGCAACAACGCCACTCCCGGCCAGCCATGGCCTCCGCGGCACAAGTACATCCTTGTACAAGAAAGGGGCGGCAGGCATC
>JBFFOM010000015.1:0-50820 GCA_041574455.1 Woeseiaceae bacterium
AGGAACCAGTCCTTGTCCCTGAGAACGACGCTACCGGCAAATTCGCTGCAGGCAACCAGGTCCGACAGGTCGCCAGCGTGCGCGACTTCGCCATAGCGCTCGAGCCAGCGTTCGACCTTCTCACGCAGCGCTTCGGGGACTGTCTGGAGGTCCTTTCCCATGGCCCGCAGTCTATCGAAAAACGGCGAACCGCCTGAAAGAAATCAGGCCGTGTCGGACTGCTTCGCGTTGGTCAGTTCTTCGAACGCATCGTCAAGGCTGACCGGTTTGCCAATAAAGTGGCCCTGTGCGAAATCCACACCAAGTTCCTCTAGCAGCTTGCAGGCGTTCTCGTTGCCGACGTATTCGGCCACTGTCTCGAGTTCCATGACCTTGGCCACCTGGGTAATAGCCGCAACCATCGACTCGGAAATCCGGTTTTCGGTGATGTCGTGAATGAACCCGCCGTCGATCTTGAGAAGATCGACCTGGAAATTCTTGAGGTAGGCGAACGAACTCAGGCCGGCACCGAAGTCGTCGAGAGCGATCGAACAGCCCAGCGCTTTCAGTTTGTCAATGAACGACTGCGCTTTCACCAGGTTCGACACGGCCGCTGACTCCGTGATCTCGAACCCGAGGCAGGACGCCGGCACACCGCTCTGTTTGATTTCATCTTCGATGAATTCGAGGATCTCATCGTCGCCGAGCGACTGGCCCGACAGATTGATGGCGAACATCGCGTCCTGTTCTGCCACGGCATCGCAATGTTCAGCGAGCCGGGCAATCGTGTGCGACACGACCCAGCGATCGATCTGTGGCATCAGGCGGTAGCGTTCGGCGGCTGAGAACAGGGCCTTTCTCGGCACAGAGTCTCCATCCGAGTCACTCATGCGCAGCAGGATTTCATAGCGCGGGTTCGACACCTTACCCGACAGTGAGGCGATCGGCTGTACTCGCAGTTCAAACTGGTCGCCGTCGATTGCCTGCTGGATCTCGCCGACCAGATGCATGTCGTCATAGCGACGCATCATGCTCTGGTTCTGGTCGTCGTAGACCTCGATACGATCGCGTCCATGATCCTTGGCTGCTTCACAGGCCATCCGTGCTGACGTCAGGGTGGCACCGATGTCGCCGGCCGCACGATTAAACTCCGCGACGCCAATACTCATCGTGATCTGCAGCGACTTGTCGCCCTGGAGGTAACGCAGCGTGTCGCCCTGCTCGCGGATCTTATGGGCATAGTCGAGCGCAGTATCGGTATCTGCATGCGTCAGCAGCATGCAGAAGTCGTCACCCGTCAGCCTCGACAATACGCCGCTCTTCGGGACATGCCCCTCGAGCAGTGCTGCAACCCTCATGATGACCTCGTCGCCTGCCTCCCGTCCGAACGTGTCATTGACGAGCTGCAGGCTGTCGACATCGAAGTAGATGAGCTGGTGAGCGTCGTCATCGGACTCGAGCGTCTTGAACGATTCGTACAGCTGGTCCTCGAAACCATTGCGGTTCATAAATCCCGTCATCGCGTCGAAAGAGCGCTCGATGACGTATTCGACCTTGCGCACAATGTTGGCCATGAAGCGACGATCGCGGCTCAGGAACGGTTTCTTGTCGACGCGACCTAGCTGCGCCAGGATACCTTCGACATTTCCCTGGCTGTCAAGCAATGGGCTCAGCAGGGCCTGGTAGCCATGTGCCGCGGCGTCTTCGGAGCCTTCGACCGCGGGAATCTGGAATACGACGGGCTTGCGCTGGCCCTCAAGGCGGGGCAGCAGCTGCTCCACGAGATAGCGATCCAGCACTTTGCGATTGACGTCCTTCCAGCTCGCATGCGTCGCGCTGATGCGAATACGTTTCGAGGGAATCAGCAGTACGGTGTAATTGATACCCAGATAGCGGCCACTCTTGCCGACCAGCTCGGCCAGGCTCGAGTGGCGGGTCCTGACACCATGGATCTTCTCGTCCACCTCGTACACAAGGTCGAGCTCGTTGCGCATGTACTCGACATCGGCATTGGCTTCGGCCAGCTGGCTCCCGATGTACAGGCTCTCGCCGATCAGTTCGATCGCCGGCTCGAGAATGGTCTTCAGCATGCTGGGGTTGAATGAGGCCGACTTGCCTGCATTCCTGGAGAACAGTGCCAGTAACAGTCCGAGCCGCACGTCCTCTCCACCGAAGACGGGCAGCGCGATGACGGTGCGACCGGACGTCAGCGTACGTCGCAGGATCTCATCGCTTGCGTCGAACGTCTCGATGAGGTCGTCGGGCAGGTCGGCGACAAATGAATCGATTTCGTAATCTTCAGCGCCATCGGAGCTCCAGACGCACTGCCTGTCCATGTCGTAGTAGCAGAAGCAGTGGGCGCGCGGCACGAGCGAACGGAGCAGGCCTTCCGCCTTGCCCACGTTCTTTTTCATCTCGAGGTTGTACAGATCTGCGGCCACGGCAGCTCCGCGAGCGTCAACAATTGGCTCACGATGCCAGCGACAGCCCCTTGACGCTGTGACTCAGGTCTCAGCTGCGATCTTATTTCCGTTCTGTATCAGGAAATTACGGTCATTTTTGACCACATGTACTCTTTGATAGGCGATTAGAGCCCCGATAACCACTCGTCGTCCGACCCCGCTTCCACGCCTTCGAACAGCGGCGTGCTCAGGTAACGCTCGCCGGTATCCGGCAGCATTGCCAGGATCACCGTGCCTTTTGGCGCCTCTTCAGCCACGTCGAGCGCCGTTGCCAGCGTTGCGCCCGATGAGATACCGGTGAAGATGCCCTCCCTCGCGGCCAGCTCCCGCGAGACCTCGATCGCCCGCTCGTCGGTGACCGAGCGCAACTCGTCGAAGACCTCGCGGTTCAGCACATCGGGAATGAAGTCCGGGGTCCAGCCCTGGATCTTGTGTGGCTGCCATTCCTTCCCCGCCAGCAATGAGGCGCCCGCAGGCTCCGTGGCCACCACGGTGAGGTCCGGGCGCGCCACTTTCAGCACCTCGCCGGCGCCGGTCATTGTGCCGCCCGTACCGTAGCCCGTAACCCAGTAGTCGAGTCGCCGCCCCGCGAAGTCGCGCAGGATCTCCGGACCCGTGGTATTGCGGTGATACTCCGGGTTCGCGGGGTTTTCGAACTGGCGTGCCAGGAACCAGCCGTGTTCGGCCGCGAGTTCCTCGGCTCTTCTGACCATTCCCGTACCACGTTCGGACGCCGGCGTCAGGATCACCTTGGCGCCGAGACCGCGCATGATCTTGCGTCGCTCGATCGAAAAGGAATCCGCCATCGTGGCCACGAACGGATGACCCTTCGCGGCACAGACCATGGCCAGCGCGATACCGGTGTTGCCCGACGTCGCTTCGACGACGGTCTGGCCGGGCTTCAGCGTGCCCTTCTGTTCGGCGTCGTTGATGATTGCGAACGCCAGGCGATCCTTGACGGATGCCATCGGGTTGAACGACTCGACCTTGACGTACAGCTCGACGTGATCGGGGCCCATGCGATTCAGGCGCACAATCGGCGTATCGCCAATGGTCTCGAGAATGTTGTTGTAGATCATTTGTTGTTCCCTGCGCTCCGATCCTTAACTCTGTTTAGCACAAATCGATGCCGCTTGCGTTTGCAGCAAGCGGCACCGCAGCTGCCATTGATTTCTGCCTTTATGCCCAAACGTTATATCATCAGCAACTCCCCGGCCGAACGGCGGCGCTATGCAACTGATTTGCTGCAACAGGGTCACAGTAAAGAGCAAGGCGCTCGGACACCGATGAAACTTCAACAACTTAAATACCTGCTGGCGATTGCCGATAACGGCCTCAACATCACGGCCGCGGCCGAGCGCCTGTACACGTCCCAGCCGGGTGTGAGCAAACAGCTCAAGTTGCTCGAGGAAGAACTCGGCATGCAGCTGTTCACGCGCAAGGGCAAGAGCCTCGGCGGCATTACGCCAGCTGGCGAGAAGGTGATCGAGCGTGCACGAGTGATCATCCGGGAGGTCGACAACATCAAGACCCTCGCCGCGGACTACTTCGAGGAAGACAGCGGCTCGCTGTCGATCGGAACGACACACACGCAGGCGCGTTATGTGCTGCCGGAGATCATCACGAAGTTTCGCGAACGCTTTCCCAACATAACGCTGAACCTGCACCAGGGAACGTCCGAGCAGATTGCCGACATGGTGGCCTCCAACAAGATCGACTTCGCCATCGCGACAGGCTCGCAACACCTGTTCTCCGACCTGCTGCTTGTGCCGAGCTACCGCTGGGACCGTCAGATCATCGTGCCAAGGGGTCATCCGCTGACGAAACTCGATCGCAAGGTGACGTTGCACGATCTCGTTGAATACCCGCTCGTAACCTACGTTTTCAGTTTCAGCGGCGAATCATCGCTAAAGCGAGCATTTGCCGAACAGGGACTGGAACCAAACGTCGGATTCACCGCCCGTGACGCCGATGTGATCAAGACCTACGTCCGCATGGGGCTGGGCGTCGGAATCGTCGCCAGCATGGCGGCCGATTGCAGCGACCGGAAGGACCTGCACCTGATCGATGCCGAGGGCCTGTTCCCGCGCAGCACGACCTGGATCGGCTACCGCAAGGACGCCGTATTACGTCGCTATATGGTCGACTTCATCCAGCTCTTTGCGCCTTACATCTCGAACAAGCAACTTGCCGAACTCCAGCGCGCGGACACGCAGGAAGCCATTGATGAACTATTCAGTGACGCCAACCTCCCGATGCGTGACGGTTGCAGCGAGAAGATCACGGCCGCCGCCTGATCCTGAACCCAGGTACAAACGCCGTCTCAG
The DNA here is from genome assembly GCA_041574455.1 of Woeseiaceae bacterium. Taxonomy (GTDB): domain Bacteria; phylum Pseudomonadota; class Gammaproteobacteria; order Steroidobacterales; family Woeseiaceae; genus UBA1847. The sequence goes on from JBFFOM010000015.1 coordinate 4,769, forward strand.
TAAATGCGAATTCCGCCGTGGCGCTTGCGGCTCCGGTGGTCAGCCCACCAGAGTCCCGCGAGCAGGCCGACGACCAGGCATACGGCAATCACGCCCCCGACCCATTTCAGCGGTACGCTGCCACGGTACTCCTCCTTGAGCCCCTGGATCGCGGCGTTTTCCTCGGTCAGCGCGTCGATTTGCGCCTGCGCGTTCTCCAGCCGTCCAGTCAGCTCGGACGTCTCTGACCGGAGTCGATCAATCATCGCGGCCGGCTCGGCAAACGCCTGTTTCGTCTCATCGAGTTCGGCGGCCAGCTGGTCGCGCTCGGCAATGGTCTCCGCGACGATGAGCCTGGCGGGTTTTTCATCAACGAGATAGGCGGACTTAACCCAGCCCTCGGCACCGTCAGGCAGGCGCACGTTCGCGTAATTACGATCACGTATCAGCACTTCCATTTCCTGCCCGCTTTCCAGGTAACGGAACGCCCGGTCACTCGTGTCCTCGGCCGCGTGCAGCCCAAGTCTCAGGTTATCCGTAACGTAGGCTGTGTCCGCCAGCGCGGCAAACGGCAGCAGAAGTAGTACCCCGATCAAGAGACGCATACGAAAACTCCGGTTTCCGCCGCGAGTGTACACCATGCGCAACAGCGCACTGGTGGACTATTGCTCGTAGAGCCAGCGCAGCAGGGCTTCCTGTACTTCCTCGCCGGGACCGCGATGGATATCGTGGTGATTCTGCATCGCGACGACGGCAAAGCGCCTGCCCGAACGCGCCTGCAGGTAACCCGCGATCGCCGCCACATGATCAAGCGAGCCGGTCTTGAGGTGGGCCTGGCCGACGAGTTCGCTACCTTCGAAGCGACGTCGCAGAGTCCCGTCGAGACCACTCAGGGACATTGAGGCAAGAAACTCGGGCATGTACGGCTGCTTCCACGCAAAGGCCAGCATCTCGCCCATTGCCGACGCGCAGATCTGCGCATCGCGTGACAGGCCTGCGCCATTTTCGAGCGCCAGTGTGCAGGCCTCCAGTCCGTGTTCCGTGAGCCAGGCGTCGATCACTTTTCGGCCCCCTGCCGCGGTGCCGGGCGGTCCGCTGACTTCTGCGGCAAGCGTGTGCAGCACCTGCCTCGTCATGACGTTGTTGCTGTGCTTGTTGATGCGCGCAATTATCTCGCTCAGGGCGGGCGACTCGAACGACACCAGGGGCCTGTCCTCTGCCGGGGCGATACCCTTCTTCCACCCACCGGAAAAACTTCCGCCGCCCTCGCGCCACAGCGCGCCGAACAATCCCCACGTGAACTCCTCGTGAGACAACGCCGTGCGGTCCATGGCGTAACGTTCACACCCACTCGGGAAGCGTCCCTCGAAGATCACGGTGTCGTTGGCCTCGTTCATGTTCACGGCGATACCGCGCTGATAGCCGCCGCAATAGCCCTGTCGAATCCTCAGGCGGTTGTCTACCTTGAGATTGTCTAGCGGCGGGTCGATCCTGACTGCGACCTTGCTGCCGTGCGGCTCGAACCAGTAGCGAACGACCTTGAAGTTGAACAACAGCGCGTTCGGCGCCACGTTGTAGGCGCGCAGTGGCTGGTTATCGAATTCTCCTGGATCATACTCGCCGACATCGAACCAGCTGTCATCAAGCACCAGGTCTCCCGCAATCTCATCGATACCCTCGAGGCGGATGCGCCGCACGAGCTGCCAAACACGCTCGGTTACGAGGAACGGGTCTCCATGCCCTTTCAGCAGCAGATCGCCGTTGAGCCTGCCATCCTCGATCTCCCCCAGCGCGTAGACATCGGTCGTCCATTGATAGGCCGGGCCCAGCACATCGAGCGCAACAAGCGTGGTCAGCAGCTTCATCGTGGACGCCGGGTTGCGTGGTTCGCCGGCTCGCCAGTCGAGCACGATTTTGCCGGTCTCGACGTCGGTGACGTGGATACTCAGTGATGCCGCCGGCACCTGGCGCAGCTGCAGGACACTCCGCACGCCGAGCGGCAGTTCGTCAGCGGCGACGGCGACGCCCGCGAGCAGGAATACCAGCAGCACGACGAGCCGCCTCATCGACCGGGCCTCTTTATCTTGTAAGTACGAATCCGGTCCGCCAGGGTTGTCGGACGCACGCCGAGAAGCTCCGCCGCGCCCCCTGCACCCGAGACTTTCCACTTGGCCTGCTCGAGAGCCCGCCTGGTATTGGACTTCTGAAATTCCCGCATTTCCTTTTCTGTCAGCACCTCGTCGCCATGCGCCGGGCTCGCTTCGGTCAGAACCTCGTTGTCCGCGAGTCCCGGCATCGACAGGTCCAGTCGCAATACCTTGCCGGTAGACAGGATGACGGCGCGCTCGATGACGTTCTTGAGCTCGCGCACGTTGCCCGGCCAGTCATAGGACTTCAGGTGCGCAGCCTGGGCCCGGGTCAGGGTCAGGGCCTCACGCCCAAAGTCCTTGCAGGTCTGTTCGAGAAAATAGTGGGCCAGCTGGATGATGTCATCGCCGCGCTCACGCAGCGCCGGAACGTCGACCGGAAATACGCTGAGCCGGTAGAAAAGATCCTCACGAAACTCGCCGTCCACGATCAGCTGTTCGAGGTCGCGGTTCGTGGCCGCAACGACGCGCACGTCGACCGACCGCGTGACGTCGTCGCCGACGCGCTCGAACTCGCTCTCCTGCAATACACGCAGCAGTTTGCTCTGGAGTTCCATCGGGATCTCGCCGATCTCGTCGAGAAAGATCGTGCCGCCGTCAGCGAGCTGGAAGCGGCCGATGCGATCCCGATGGGCGCCCGTGAATGCTCCTTTGACGTGGCCGAAGAACTCGCTTTCGAACAGCTCCTTGGGGATCGACGCACAGTTCACCTTGACGAGCGGTTTTGCCGCGCGCTGGCTGCGCGCGTGTATTTCGCGGGCCACGAGTTCCTTGCCCACGCCAGACTCGCCTTGAACCAGCACGCTGACCGGCGTGTCGGCGACCGCTTCGATGCGTTTTTGCATATGGCGCAGCGCCTGGCTCGTGCCGACGATGCGCCCGAAGTGCAGTGCTACGTTGACCTCTTCGCGCAGGTAGTCGCGCTCGCGCTCGAGTTCTTCACGCAGGCGCGCGTTCTCGGCAAGCGTGCGCCGCAGTTCGCGCTCGGCTCGGTTGCGTTCGGTGACGTCCTTGGAGGCAACCAGCATTCGATCCACATTACCGCTCTGGTCGCGATGCGCGATGGCAGAAACGACGAGGTCGAGAATGTGTCCATCCTTGGCCACCATCTGTCGCTCCAGGTTGTTGAATTCGCCCTGGGAAATCAGTTCCTGCAAGCGACCCTCGGCAAACCACTTCTGGTCGGCCGCACTCATGAAGTCCGTGATGGGGCGGCCGATCACTTCGTCGCGGCGAAATCCGAGCTTGGCCAGCCAATGATCGGTCACCGTAATGATCAGGCCATCGCCATCGATCGTATGCAGCATGGCGGGCGTCGATCGATACAGCGTGCGGTATTTGAAATTGGCACGCGCCTGATCCGCTATCTCGGAGTACATCGCGACTGTTTGCAGGAATTCGCCCTCGGGGTCGTATTCGACGAAAGCATTGGTGATGCAGTCAACGCTTTCGCCGGCCGCAGACACCAGGCTGATGTACTTGTTCTCGAGCTTGCCCCGGCGGCGGAGAGCCGGCCGGAACTCCTCCCGCAAGCGCTCGGCCGACTCGGGCGTCACGAATCTTTCGGGTATTTCACCGACCATGTCGTCGCGCGCATAGCCGAGGCGCTCGAGCATCGCGTCATTGACGTCGAGGAAGGTGCCGTCCTCACCAATCGACGCCGTCATGACGGGAGCCTTGCGAAACAGCCATTCGTAGTTTTGTTGCCGGATCATCGGAGCATGATAAACGAAATTTCGTAGATTGTCTTACGATTTTTCGTTATTCACGAAATTTCGTAAGATCATAATATTTCTCAAGTACTTGTTTTAAAAGCAAAATAAGAGTTGGCACGCCTTGTGCATTAGAGAGCGCAGACAGGTCGCGAGACCAACCACGATTACAAAGTATGAGGACACAATGATGAAACTGAACAAGCTCGAGGACCGGCTGCCGCTCATTGCGGCCCTGGTCGTACTGATCGGCGTCGGCGGCGCTGCGGAAGATGCTCTCGCAGAGGAATTTGTCCCCGCGGCAGACCTTGAAATCACGCTCGAAGACACCAGTTCAATACTGGTCGCAGGTAGCTAGCCTGCACAGTACCCCCAAAGGTGGGCGCCGGGACTATCTCTCCCCCCCTGACTCCCGGCAATGTCCACTGGCGTAAGCGTCGGACCAGGTCCGACGTAAACGGACCAGGATGGTCCGGCGGCATTCCCCCTGCCGTAAACACTAAGGCGCCGGTCTTCCGGCGCCTTTCTTTTATCTGCAAAATTCGATCAGTCGCGCGACACGCGGTCGCGATGGTGCTCCGCCCGCTCGTCCAGGCTGTCGGAGCTGCGGCTGGAGATGCTCTCCCGCAGGCGCCTCAGCCAGGACCTGGCAAACGTGAACTCGAGACTGAGGATCGCGAGGCCGACCGGGATGACCACGAGCGCAGGACCGGGTGTGACGAGCATGACGACGCCGATCAACAGCACGGTCGCACCTACCATGCCAACGACGACGCGTCGTGCCGCCTTGTAAGTTAAATGGAAAGCTCGCTTCATCAATTCCTGGTCCTTCGCTTTTGCCGCGCCTTGCCGTAGCCTTGGCCCGATGAGAACGCGTTCGGTCATTGTAGCGCTGTTTGCTGTAACTGTTATCGTCCTGACCCTTCCTGTGCGGGCGAACGGCGACATCATCGTTGCCGCCAGGGAAACTCAGGCGATCGTCGTCCCACGCAATCCCCGCCTGAGGTTAGTCAACCTGCCGGCGCTGGAGTTCGCATTGCGTGCGGCAATCAAGTGCCGGGGTGAACCCGTATCAGTTACGTTCAGCATCTCGGACACATTCAGGACGCTGACCGGTGACGACCTCGACAACACAAGGGCGGCTGAGACGATTCTCAGGGTCCCGGCACGGCAGATGACACTGGCTGCGAGCAGCCGATTCTGCGTCGCGGACGACCCGGAGTCGGCCAACGAACTGCTCGTCAGCGGCTTCGCAACGGCGCATGCTTCACTTCGTTGTCGCAAGGGCGATTCCACTTCGGCGCACTTCGCCAGCGCCCCATTGCGGGTGCGCCTAACGTGCGCACGCCAGCCGGAAGAAAACGCTCAGGAAGTGCCGGAACCTGCCGGTTCGAGGTGACGCGCAAGAAATTCGAGCGTCTTCTGCCACGCATCTTCAGCCGCATCGGCATCGTAGTTCTGGCCGGACGGATTGGCGAAGGCGTGACCTACACCCGGGTATATGTGAATCTCGTTTTCTTTGCCCAGGCGCTCGAGCACTTGTCGGAATGCCTCGACCGATGCGACCTTGACGCCGCGATCTTCAGCCGCGAACAGCCCGAGGATCGGCACGTTGATCGGGCTCAGCTTCGCCTCGTCATCCGTAACCTGTCCGTAGTAGATAACGCTCGCATCCAGCGCCTCGGGAAACAGTTGCGCCGTGTTCAGCGACCAACCGCCGCCAAAAGACCAGCCGAGTGACGCGATGCGTGGCGCCCCGGCTGTTTCGAGAAATTCGTACGCCTTGCGGATATTCTCCCTGGCCGGCTCCGGATCTTCGACGACTTCGAGCATCAGCTCTCGCGCCTCGGCGGGATTCGCCGTGGTCTGTCCGGCATAGAGATCGATGGCCAGCACCATGTAACCCTCGCCCGCCAGGCGATCGGCCATCGCGCGCATATTGTCATTGAGGCCCCACCATTCGTGAATGACGATAATTGCCGGCAAGGGTTCGAAGACATCGGCCGGCGCCGCAAAATATCCGTAGACGAGATCGTCGGCTGTCTCTGCGTAGGGCAGGCGCTCCGTAACCACCGGTCGTGCTGGCGCGATCTGTGCCGCCGGACTGGGTTCGGCGTCGTCCTCCGCATGTTCAGTGGACATGCCCTCGACCGTCTCCCGACCCGCTGCGACTTCCTCCTCGTCCGGTGGCGCGGGGCTCTCCCCACATGCGGAGAGCAGCAGGCTGCCAGCCAGCAACAGGGCCAACCAATCTCGTGTCTTCAGCATGCGCTGCACCCGAACCTCAATCAGACGCCGTAGTGTAATCGAAAATGCCGTCAGGACTCAGTCCCAGTCGTCCTCGTCGTCCCATTCCCTGAGCTTGCTCTTATCCACTTCCTTCCATTGCTGTTCACTAAGCCGGTTGTAGCTGATGACCTTGGCAATCGTGTAGACCACGATCACGGCGATCATGATAAGAAGAAAAACGAGGCCTTTGGGCATGGCGCAGAGGATAGCACTGTTCCTGTTGAACGACGCCGGTGACACCGAAACACCGGTGACCCTGAACCTCGTGAGTTTCTGGCTCGTGCAGATTCCGCTCGCGTTTATACTGGCAACCTGGACCCCGCTCGGCCCCGACGGTGCATTCATCGCGGTCGTCGTGGGCGAATCCCTGCTGACCGTGCTCAGCATCATCGTAGTCCGCCGAGGAGGATGGAAACTGCATGCAGCCTGAGGCCCCACTCGTCGAGGTTCGCAACGCAACGATCTGGCGCGAGTCGACCCGTGTGTTCGAGAACCTGGACCTGGTGATCGAGCAGCACGAGCGTGTCGCGATCGTGGGGCCGAACGGCTCCGGCAAGACGACGCTGCTGAAGGCACTCAACCGCGAGATTTATCCTGTGGTGAAGCCGGACGCGGTCTTCCGGATCCTGGGCCATGATCGCTGGAACGTATGGGAGCTGCGGCAGCACGTCGGCATCGTGTCTCAGGACCTGCAACAGCGCTATACCCAGACGACAACGGCACTCGAGGTCGTCGTATCTGGCTTTCATTCGAGTATCGGCGTGCACGGTATCCTCGCCGATCGCGTTACCGATGAGCAGGTTGCGGCAGCCCGGGCGGCGCTCGAGGACCTCGGCGTCGGGGAGCTCACGGGAAGCGCGCTGCGCAATATGTCGACCGGGCAGCAACGTCGCGTCATCCTGGCTCGTGCGCTCGTCCACAAACCACGGACGCTGATCCTGGATGAGCCGACAGCGGGTCTCGATTTCGCAGCGAGTTTCGACTACCTCGACCGGATTCGTCGATGGTCGAAATCGGGGCACAACATCGTGATCGTCACGCATCATCTCAACGAGATACCGCCGGAAGTCGATCGCATCGTCCTGCTGCAGGACGGTCGCATTGCCGCCGACGGTCACAAGGACGAAGTCCTTACCGAAGACCGGCTGAGCGACGTCTACGGCGTGCGTGTCCGGGTCAGCAAAGTGGACGGTTTCTACCTCGCCTACCCCGGCTGATGTTCGAACAGCGCTGTCGTCGGACCGGTGGATGCGGAAAACGTGACCTGTTGCCCGGTTTGTCGCGAGTCAAGCTATTATGCTGAGGCTTATGTTCAAACCGGTCCGCAGAGTGCTTACCAGCCTGCCCCTTGTCACCGTACCCGCGCTGGCAGCAGAAGGCGGCGCCCAGACCGGCATCACGAGCGTGGGTCCCGCACTGTTCCTTTTCACGATTGCAGGCGCACTGTTGCTGACGCTCGTATTTCGCTCGGTCGCGAACCACCTCGTCCAGTTCATCACGCGCCAGATCGGTCAGTTTCGCATCCGCACGGCGCTGGCAAAACGCAGCCCCGACGTGCTGCACGACTTCATCATTCCGGGCGCCTACGGCGGCCTCGCCAAGATCGATCATGCGATCCTGACGGCCGGCGGCATCCTCTGCATCCAGACGAAACACTTCAATGGCATCGTATTCGGCGACGAGGAAGAGGCGCAATGGACCAACGTCGACGGCGTGCACCGGCGCCGTTTCCTGAACCCGCTGATCCAGAACGAAGGTCGCACACGCGCGTTGCAGCAAATCGTGCCCGACGTACCCGTCGACAATCTCGTGATCTTTACGGGCTCGGTCGAGTTCACTTCGGCGCCGCCGAAAAACGTCATTCACGTAAGTCGGCTCGAGAGCTACGTCGCCAGGCACGTCTTCGGACCGAGCAAGATCAAGGACTGGGATGCGGTCTGGCTGACCGTCAACTCGGCCGTCCTGCGGGATCCCGCCGCCCGCAAGGATTTTGCCGCGCAAGTCAGCTTCGGCTGATCTGAACCCGCACCGGACTCTCCATGCTTTATACTCGGTCGCCTGTTTCAGGCGCGGGGGCAAAGCATGGAAAACGTACTGATCACATCACCTATCGGTGTGCTCGCAGTCCTGTGTGCCGTCGCAGCATTCTTCTTTCTCGTGGCAGAGGGAACCGGGGCCAAGCTGTTCCAGTATCTGCCGCCGTTGCTGTTCATCTATGCAACACCTGTGTTCCTGAGCAATCTCGAGATCGGGGGGCATACGGTGATCCCGAGTTCGTCGATCATCTATTCGGGCCTCAGCAAGTATGTGCTTCCCGTCTTTATCGTGCTGATGCTGATCAAGGTGAACGTACGCGCCGTCATCACGGTTATGGGCAAGGGTGTCGCCGTCATGCTCATGGGCACGGCTGGCGTCATGATCGGCGGCGCGGTGTCCTACCTTATCGTGCATCGCTGGTTGCCCGAGGACAGCTGGAAAGCCGTCGGCTCCCTGGCCGGCAGCTGGATCGGCGGAACCGCGAACATGCTCGCCACCAAGGAAATGCTCGAGGCATCGGAAGCACAACTCGGCCTCGCGATCGTTGCCGACAATGTCGTCTACATCGTCTGGCTGCCCCTGCTCCTCATGTCGCGCGACTACGCGGAAAGATTCAATAAGTGGGCCCGCGTCCCCAAGGACCGGCTCGCCGCGATGGACGCCGCTGCTGCGATGCACGTGGAAGAGGACGAGGCGCCGAGCCGTTCGCAATACCTGTATCTCGCGGCCGTCGTCATCGGCGTCGCGGCAATCGGGCAGGCGCTGGCGCCACCTATTGCCGTGTGGATTGCCAGTACCTCCGAATTTGCGGCCGACGTTTTTTCCGAGACCACGACGCGCATCCTGCTCGTGACGACAATCGCCCTGGTTCTGTCGGCGACGAAGGTGTCGGAACTGCCGAATGCGACGGCCATGGGTACGGCAATGATCTACATTTTTGTCGCCGGCATGGGCGCACGGGCGGAGCTATCCGGGCTCGGAGACGCGCCCGTTTTCGTACTCGGCGCGTTCATCTGGATCTTCATACACGGCGCCTTCATGCTCTTCGGCGCCTGGCTGTTCCGCGTCGACGTGCACAGTGTGGCGATCGCGTCGGCAGCTAATATCGGCGCAGCGGCGTCCGCACCGATCGTGGCCGCACACCATCGTGAAAACCTGGTACCGGCCTCCATATTGCTCGCCCTGCTCGGCTACGCGATCGGCAACTACCTGGCGCCGATGACGGGGTACCTGGCCAAGGCGTTCGCCGGCCAATAGGCATGTGGAAGCGTCTTGCAATCCAGGCGGCTATCAGCGTCGGCGCCTTGCTGGTCGTGGCGGTGCTCGTGCTCGTGTACCTGTGGCGCGACCGGCCGAGCCTCGACAATATCGCCTGGCAACCGGCACCGGAGCCTGCTGACGGCGGCTTGAGCATTACCTGGCTCGGCGTCACAACCGTGTTAATCGACGACGGCGAGACCCAGATTCTCGTCGACGGCTTCTTCTCGCGGCCGAGCCTGGCCGATGGGATCCTGGGCCGGCCTGTGGCCAACGACGCGGCGACCATCAACTACGTGCTGCACGAGTTCCGCATGCGCCGGCTCGCGGCGATCATTCCCGTGCACTCGCACTTCGACCATGCCATGGACGTCGGTGCCATTGCGAAGCGCACGAGCGCCTCGGTTGTCGGTTCCGAGTCGACCGCCAACATCGCGCGCGGCGCCGGGGTTCCGGAGGACCAGGTTATCGTTGCGGCTGACGGCGAGGTCTTTGAATTCGGCGAGTTCCGCGTGCGACTGATCGAATCGCGGCATGGGCCGATCGGCTGGCGCGGCAGCGTGCCGCTCGACGGCAGGATCGACGAGCCGCTGGCGTTGCCCGCCCCGATCAGCTCGATGCGCGTTGGCAAGACATGGTCCGTCGTTCTCGAGCATCCGGGCGGCACGATCCTGGTCCAGGGCAGCTCGGGCTTTATCGAAGGGGCACTCACCGGCGTGCATGCCGATATTGTGCTGCTCTGCACTTACGGCCTGTCGTCGCTGGGCAAGGAGTATGCCCAGCAGTACTGGCAGGAGATGGTGACGACGACGGGCGCAAGAGTTGTTGTCCCAATGCATTTCGACGATTTGACGCGGCCGTTCGGCGAGGTCGTGCCGTTCCCGAGAGTGCTCGACGACATCGAGGCGACGTCTGAATGGTTCGAGGAATTCAGGGACACCTGGGACGTGGACGTCAGGCTGCTCAAACCCGAGCTCGGGCGCCCGATCGCAGTCTACGAACCGCCGGACTCCAGCACCTGATCCGCCAGCAGCTCGTCGAGCCGCCTGCCGCCCTCGATCAGCTCGAGTTTCCGCGCACGCGGCAGCTTTTTAACGCGATGCTCGAGCCGCGACGCGGCAGCGCGGTCGCCGACCGGTTCCGCCAGGACGAGTTCGAGAGGCCCCCTGCCACGCAGGTACTTTGCGCCCCGGGATCCCGATACGTGTTCTGCCACGCGCTTGTCGACATCGGTCGTGATACCCGTATACAGGCTGCCGTCAGCGCAGCGCAGGATATACAGGCTAAAGGTCCCGGAGGACATGCCTCAGGCGGTGCCGCCGACCAGCGTGTCGCCAAACACGCGAAACGCGCCGTCCTCCAGGTTCTGCAGGTTCTCGATGGTTTCCGCCCAGGTCAGGACGATCTCCGAGGTGCCGCCGAGTTCCTTGGCCGGTTCGTGCAGGCGCAATGTCAGCACGTTGCCCGTCAACGCGGCTTCCCTGATCAGGTTGTGTCCGCCGAACTGCTGCTCGTTGATCTCGATGTAGATCGACTCGTCGAAGTCTTCTTCGATCGTGCGCATCAGGAGCAGGTAGTCGGTAATATCGCCGGTATCGGTGGTCTTGGCGAAAAACAGCATCGTAGCGTTCTCACGAACGTCGAATGCAACCTTGTCGTAGTTGCGGCTATCTGTCACGAGTTTCCCCTGCTGTCGAGCGTCTGTTGTATCAGTTCGTCTTTCTCTTGCCAAATCTCGCCGAGCCACACCTGCACCTTGCGACGCCACTCGCGGTCATTCTCGTAGTCGCCCGACGTCAGCCAGTCCTCGACCGCCAGCTGGCGGATGTCGACGATCGCCTCGACGCGCTGGCCGCAGCATAGATCCCAGAAGGTCGCGGGACCGTCCGGGTAAATGATCGTCACGTCGAGGATGGCGCCGAACATATCACCCATCGAGGACATTGCGACGGCGAAGCCGCCCGCGCGCGGCCGCAGCACGTAGCGATAGGGGTCCTTGTGGCGAATGCGTTTGTCTTCCGTGAAGCGCGTACCCTCGACGAAATTGATGACCGACGTCGGCGTGTCACGAAATTTCTCGCAGGCCCTGCGGGTCGTCTCGAAATCTTTGCCTTTCATGTGCGGGTTGCGCGACAGATAGGCAGCCGAATAACGCTTCATGAACGGCATATCCAGCGCCCACCAGGCCAGTCCCATGACCGGAAACCACATCAGCTGCGACTTGATGAAAAACTTCAGGAACGGAATGCGGCGGTTCAGCAGTGCCTGCAGCAAAAAGATATCGATCGAGTTCTGGTGATTGGCGATCACCAGGTACCACTCGTCCCGGCGCAGTTCTTCGACGCCACGGCCCTGCCAGTCGATCGAGCACAGCCGGTTGAAGATCACCGTATTGACGCCGACCCAGTTCTCGCCGATCACGATGAGCGCACGTGTCAGCCACTTGCGCAGGACCGGGACGGGCAAGAGCAGCTTCAGGATGGCTAGCGCGAGCAAAGGAACGAACCAGAACAGTGTGCTGACCACAATGGCAGCGAGCGCGAGGGTGCCGCGAAGATGCCTGGGAAGCGCTCTCAAGATAGTATGCCCGGAGGGAAACCCGGGATTTTAGCGTGAGGCGTCATGCAAGACTATTACGCGTACGCCGGACGCTTCGGTTCTGATTAAGGATTTCCCCGAGTAGCAACGGCCTGCGGCAGGCGCTACCATGCGCCTCGCACTCACCCCGCATGGACAGACTCCGATGACCGCCAAGCGTATCGACGGCAAGGCCAAGGCCGAACAACTGGCTGAATCCATTACCGAACAGACCGCCGCCCTGGTTGCCGAGCACGGTATCAAGCCGGGCCTCGCGGTCGTCATCATCGGTGAAGACCCGGCCAGCCAGGTCTACGTGCGCAACAAGAAACGTCGTGCCGAAGCCTGCGGCTTCCATTCGGTCCAGCATACGCTGCCCGAGGACGTTTCCCAGGACGACGTGCTCCGGCTCGTCGACGAACTCAACAACGACGACGCGATCCACGGCATCCTCGTACAGCTGCCATTGCCCGGACACCTCGACGAGCAGACCATCACGCAGTCGATCTCGCCAGCCAAGGACGTCGACGGGTTCCACTTCGTCAATATCGGCAAACTTTCTGCCGGGCATACGGCGGACGCGTTCGTCCCCTGCACGCCGGCCGGTTGCATCCTCATGATCGAGGACGAACTCGGCCCCGACTTCTCGGGCCTCAATGCCGCAGTGGTCGGCCGCTCGAACATCGTCGGCAAGCCGATGGCCGCTTTGCTGCTGCAGCGGAACGCCACGGTCACCATGTGCCATAGCCGCACCAGGGATCTTCCGGGTGTCGTCCGCAACGCCGACATCGTCATTGCAGCCGTCGGTCGTCCCGACATGATCAAGGGCGACTGGCTCAAGCCGGGCGCCGTGGTCATCGACGTAGGCATCAATCGCGTAGAGCGAGAGATCGATGGCGAAGTGAAGTCGAAGCTGACCGGTGACGTCGACTACGACGAGGCCGTCGAGGTCGCCGGCGCGGTCACGCCGGTGCCGGGCGGTGTCGGCCCGATGACCATCACGATGCTGATGTTCAACACGCTGCGCTCCGCGCGGCTCGCGGCCGGGCTCGAAGGTTGACCGCGGCAGACTTCAGGACCATCTGGCTGAAGCCTGACGATTTCACGGTCGTCCAGATCATCGACCAGCGGCGCCTGCCGCACGAATACCGGGTGCACGACCTGCATACCTGGCAGGATGCCCGCATGGCGATTGCCGACATGTACGTGCGTGGTGCGCCGCTCATTGGTGCGACGGCGGCGTGGGGGCTGTATCTCGCCGCGCTCGAGGACCCGGACCAGGGATTCATACGCGACGCGGCGAAGAATCTCCTCGAATCCCGTCCTACCGCCGTCAACCTGCGCTGGGCCGTCGAGCGCGTGCTGCAGGTACTGGACGAAAGCGACCCGGCGGAGCTGGTCAGCACGCTCCGCTTGGAGGCCCAGACGATTTGTGACGAGGATGTCGAGATCAGCCGCGGCATCGGCGCACATGGCGTCACGCTGATCGAGGCAATCGCAGAGCGTAAGCCCGGCGAGCCGGTGAATATCCTGACGCACTGCAACGCGGGGTCGCTGGCAACGATCAATTACGGCACCGCCACCGCACCCGTGTATTTTGCGCAGCAACGTGGCATCGATGTGCACGTATGGGTTGACGAGACGCGTCCCCGCAACCAGGGGTCGCAACTGACAGCCTGGGAACTCGCGGAGAGCGGTGTTCCGCACACCCTCGTGGTCGACAATGCGGGTGGCCACCTGATGCAACACGGTCTGGTCGACATCGTGATCACGGGCACGGACCGCACCACGCGCTGCGGCGACGTCGCCAATAAGATCGGCACCTACCTGAAGGCCCTGGCGGCGCACGACAATGACATCCCGTTCTACGTCGCGTTGCCGTCAACGACGATCGACTGGGAGAGCCGTGACGGCGTCCGGGAAATCCCGATTGAGGAACGCGAGCCCGAAGAAGTCAGTCATATCTACGGCATGCATGATGACGTGCCGACCCTGGTCAGAACGACGGCGGAAGATACGCCGATCAGCAACTATGCGTTCGACGTCACTCCCGCCCGGCTCGTTACGGGGCTCATTACGGAACGCGGCATCTGCGCTGCGTCGGAGGATGGCCTGCTCGGCCTGTTTCCGGAAATGCAGGACCGATCGTGATCGACGAAGGCTACATCAAGTATGAGAGTCACTGGACGCCCGGCCCGGCAACACACATCGAGGCGGCGCGGGAACTCGAAACCTGGCGACGGCCATTGTATGAAGCCGGACTGATCGGGGAGTACGAAGACATTGGCATCGGCTACGGCAATATCAGCCTGCGCCGCGGCTCGAGCGGGTTGTTCCTGATCAGCGGGACACAGACGGGACACCTTGCCGAGACGAATGAGCGTCATTACTCGCTGGTCACGGATTGCGACATTCGCAGCGGCATCGTCCGCTGCAGCGGGCCGATCCAGGCCTCGTCGGAAACCCTGACGCACGCGGCAATCTACCATCTCGGTGATGCGATCGGCGCCGTCGTACACGTGCACAGCCGGTCATTGTGGCGTGGACGGCGGGGAGACCTGCCGACGACGAACCCGGACGTTCCCTACGGAACGCCCGACATGGCGCGCGAATTCGATCGTCTCTATCGCATGGGCGGGCTTAAGGAAGCCGGCGTTGCCGTGATGGGCGGGCATGAAGACGGCCTGATCAGTTTCGGCACGACGCTCGAGGAAGCGGCGATGCGCATGCTCGACTTGCTAGAGGATTAGACCGCGTCTCTCTCGACCGGCTCGAGCGTGAACCGAAACGTCCGGCACGCTTTGATACTGGGCACTTTCTCCGGATGGGGAATCGGCTGCCAGCTGGAGCGCCGAACCGCGTCCCTGGCCGGCTTCTCGAAGAATCGATGTGTACTGCGACGGATCGCGACGCGACGGGCAAAGCCCTCGCGGGAAATATCGAAACACACCTGCACTTCGCCCTCGATGCGCTCGCGCCGCGCGGCTTCAGGATAGCCTGGCATCACCGTGCTCAGGGGTACCCGGTCGTAGTCGGAGTCGACCGGTTGAATTTCGTCGCTCCGCGCTCCGTACACCGCCGCGAGCAGCACTATCCCTGTTACCAGGCTGGCTCTATTGCCGATCCTTGTCATCGTGCCCCTCTTGTCCCGCGTTGCGACGGTCATCGATTTCGACCGTGGGCTCGACCGGTTCCGTGGCATCGAGGAACCACGCCTTCGTGCGTTTCAGGTTCCTCGACCTGGGCTGCAGTGCCTCGCCACGCTCGATGTCCGCCCGCGATTCCTCGTGGCGGCCGAGTTCCAGCAAAACCAGCGCACGGTTGTTGTAGGCGCGCCAGTAGTTCGGGTCCAGCGATAACACTTCATTGCACGCCTCGAGCGCCTCCTCCGCCCTGCCCAACATCAGGTAACCGGCGCACAAGTTCGACAGTGCGGCCTTGCGCTCGACTCTGCCACTCGCCAGGGCGAGGCCTTTCTCCGTGAGCTCGACACCCGTTTCAGCATCGCCCGCCTGCAGCGCCTCAGCACCATCGGCCAGGTATGGATTGCGTGGCCCGAGAACCGTCTTGTTGGTTCCGAGATTGTCGTCGGACTGGCTCGCGTCCAGGACTATGGGCACAAGCAGGAGGATGGTTGCCAGGACGACGAACCAGATACTTGTTGCCTTGATCTTCACTTCAGCCTCCTCCGGGAGGACGGCTCGCTAACCGCTGATGTAGTTCTCCAGCTGTTCGATCTCTTCTCGCTGATCCGAGATGATGGCCTGCACCAGGTCTCCGATCGAAATCAGCCCGACGACCTCGCCGGCTAAGACGATGGGCAGGTGGCGAATGCGCTTCTCGGTCATCAGGGTCATGCATTCATTGACCGTCTGCTCAGCCGTCGCGGTCAGGACTTCAGTCGTCATGATTTCGCCGACCTGGGTCTCCTCCGACGAGCGTCCTTTGAGTATGACCTTGCGGGCGTAATCGCGTTCCGTGACGATGCCAATCAGTTTTCCCCCTTCCATGACGAGCAACGAACCCACGGCACGATCCGCCATAAGCTTGATGGCGTCGAACACCGACGTCTCCCGGGTAACCGAGATCGTCTCCCTCCCCTTCCTGTCAAGCAGATGCTGAACGAGCTTCATCCTGCCTCCCCTTTGCCGATGACGGTATGGTTTTGGGGAGATTCTAGCAGACCCGGCAGAGTGAATAGCCGCATCATGGCGAGTCGCGATACCCGTCGAGCCGATGCTGAAGCGAGCTGCCGGAATGCCACTGGCCACGCAACATGACGCCATGAATGCGGCGGGTGTTATGAATTTCGTCGAGTGGATCTGCATCCAGCAGTACGAGGTCGGCATCCCGACCGACTGCGATGATGCCCGTGTTGCTATGGAAAAACTCGGCGACCGCCGCGGTACCCGTGTACAGGGCCTCGTAGGGCGTGAGCCCGGCAGCGACAAGCGCGTCGAGTTCCCGGTGCAGGGAGAAACCCGGCACGTTGAAGATCTGCGGCGAATCGGAACCCAGCAGCAAGCCGGCGCCCGCGCGCTGCAGTTCGAGAATCAGTCGCCGGCGCAACTCAACAGCCAGCGCCGCAACGTCCGAATCGTAGTCGCGGTCAGCAAGCTGCCGTTCCTTCGCACTGGCCCAGTCGTCGACAGTGCCGGCCGGCATGTACTGCATCTCCGGACGATTGCGCAGCTCGTCGACGGGCGTTGCATCGATAAGCTGCTCGACGAGAATCTCTGTCGGCACGTTCCAGGTTCCGGCCTCCGCCGTCGCGCGCGCAATCGCCGCTATCCGGTCAGCGTCGATCTCGTCAGCGAGAAAGACGTCGAAGAAGCCGCCAAACCCGCCGCGCCCGTGACTGTCGGGCGGCAGCAAGGCAGCGAAGTAACCATCGAGATGGTCAATCGTGGCCATGTCGAGTTCGAGCGCCCGGTGCACGCCGGCGGCAATCGGGACGTGGCCAGCGAAGGGAATCCGAAGCTTGTTCGCCGTCGCTGCGACCGCTTCGAATTCGACTGCCGTCGGACCCGGATGTACCTTGATGAAGTCATAGCCGGCCGCATGCTGTGCGGCGACCATGTCCTGCGCCTGCACGACCCCGCTCACGGACCGCCCGTTCACTGACGGGCCCGAGGTTACGAGTCGCGGCCCGAACACGCGACCGGCAGCGAGGTTGTCGCGCAAGCCGATGTGCGAGGGCTGTCCCAGCATGCCGCGAATCGTCGTTACGCCGTTCGCGATGTACAGGGAGAAGTAACGATCGACGAGCGGTGAATCCGCATTGGGCACATGTGCATGCATCTCGGCAAGACCCGGCATCAGGTAGCGGTCAGTACCGTCGATCAGCTGTGCTCCCTTCGGAATCGGCACGTCATCGACGGGGCCGATGGCGGCTATCACACCATCGGTCACTACGACTGTCTGTTGCGCGACGACGCCATCGGATGACATGGGCACCACGTTGACGTTGACGAATGCCGTCGATTCGGCCAAAGCCGCTGTCGACGGGAAGACGCAGACTAAGAACAGCAGGATTTTTCGCATCATGTTCCTGAGCGTAGCGGGCACCTTGGTAACTGACAACCAAAACAGAGGCAGGGTTCACCAACTACACATTTTTGCAGGTATCATGGTCTGCTGCAGCAAGGGGGTCGCAAACAAAGCATGTCGTTCTTCGAGGAACTGAAACGCCGCAATGTGGTGCGCATAGGTATTGCCTACGCCGTCATCGCCTGGCTGCTTGCCCAGGTTGCCGAGTTCGCCTTCGAGAACTTCGGGGCACCCGAGTGGGTGCTCAAAACCTTTGTCGTCGTGGTGCTGCTCGGCTTACCGATCGCCCTGCTGTTTGCCTGGGCCTTCGAGATGACGCCCGAGGGCCTCAAGCGCGAGAAGGACGTCGATCGCAGCCAGTCAATTACGCCGCAAACCCGCCGTAAACTCGACCGCTTGATTCTGGCGGTGCTCGCGCTTGCCGTCGTCGTCCTGGTCGGGGAACGCTTCATTAACGATGATCGGCCTGAAACCTCGGTCGCCAGCGACGTCGACCAGTCCATCGCCGTCCTGCCGTTCGTCGATCTGTCGGAAAGCCAGAAAGACGAGTTCTTTGGGCGTGGCGTTGCCGAGGAACTGCTCAACGCACTCGCGCGCTTCCCGGAGCTGCGGGTCGCCGCCCGGACGTCTGCGTTTTCATTCGCCGGGCAGGATGTCGACCTCCGCGAGATTGGCGATGCGCTGGGGGTTGCCCACGTGCTCGAGGGCAGCGTACGTCGCGGCATGGAAACGATCCGCGTGACGGCGCAGCTCATCCGCTCCAGCGACGGCATGCACCTCTGGTCCGAAACCTACGACCGGCCAGAATCCGACGTCCTGGCGATCCAGGACGACATCGTGGCCGATATCAGCCGCGCGCTGGAAATCCGCCTTGGCGTTGGTGCCGGTGCGGGTCGTGCGCGACAGCACGACATTCCCCCCCGTGCCTACGAGGCCTACCTGCAGGGACTCTACCAATGGTCGACCCGGCACATCGGTGACAACAGGGCCGCTGCCATACGGAATCTGCGGCTCGCTACCGACTTCGATCCGCAGTTTGCCGATGCGCATGCAGCGTACGCCCTGAGCCTGCTGCACTCGTCAAGCGCCCCGGCGATAACCGGTTTGGCTTTGGCGGAGAGAGAGCGCGCAGTGAACGATGCCTTGGGCATTGCACTGGAACTCGATCCCGATAACGCGCGCACACATGCCGCACTGGCTACCTACTACCTGTTGTGGCAGCTGGATCTCGACAAGGGCCTGGCAGCAATGGATAAAGCCGTAGCGCTGGCGCCCAACTCCGCTTTGTCGCATTACAGTGTGGCGGTTAATGCGACGATTCCTGGCGACTACACCCGGGCGCTGCGTGCAATGGAGCGTACGCTGGTGCTCGACCCGTTGAACGTCACGGTAGCGAGAGTCAACGCCCAGACGCAGGTGGTAGCGGGCCGCTGGCCGGAGGCACAGGCCTTCTTCGATGAGTGCTTGTTACGTGACTGCGTGGATCCACTCGAATTGAGCCTGTACGAGGTCGTCGCGCGCACCCACATGGGACAGAAAGAACACGCGCTCGCGGCGTTGGAACGACTCGCAGCCGGCGTTGACGGCAACTTTCTCGCAAGCGTGAGCTTATGGTTTGACAATGTCCGCGCGATTATCCTGTCGGAACCGACGATGATGCCCGAGAATTTCGAAACCATCGGTATCGACGACACACGAATGGATACTTTTGTGGCCATGGTGCTTGCCAGCCACGACCACAGCGCCGCGGTGGATTACCTTGCTGGGTATTCGAGCGATGAATTCTGGAGTTCCTTTCGTGGCGGGATTTTGCTTTCCGAAGGCGCTCTCGAACTGCCCGATGACTTCAGGAAATTCCCCGGGTATCGCGAATTCTGGGACCGCGACGGCTGGCGAAACATCGCGCGGGCTCGCCTCGCGAACGGACAGACGGCCGGCCTGCCTCTCAACGAGGACGGTTCGCTGGTGGAGTTCTGAGTGTCGTTCCTTGAGGAACTGAAGCGTCGCAACGTCGTACGCGTTGGTATTGCCTACGCCGTCATCGGCTGGCTGCTTGCCCAGGTTGCCGAGTTCGCCTTCGAGAACTTCGGGGCCCCCGAGTGGGTGCTCAAAACCTTTGTCGTCGTGGTGCTGCTCGGCTTACCCATCGCCCTGCTGTTAGCCTGGGCCTTCGAGATGACGCCCGACGGCATCAAGCGCGAGAAGGACGTCGATCGCAGCCAGTCGATCACCGGGCAAACCGGGCGCAAGCTGGACCGTCTGATTATCGCGGTACTGGCTGTCGCCGTCGTTGTATTGGTCGGGGAGAGGCTCATGCCCAACGGTGAGCCGCAGGAACCGCTGACCACGGATTCGGAGCAATCGATTGCCGTGCTGCCCTTTGTCGACCTGTCGCAGGACCAGGCGGACGAGTACTTTGGCAAGGGAATCGCCGAAGAACTCCTCAACGCACTGGCACAGTTCCCAAGCCTCAGGGTCGCTGCACGCACGTCGGCTTTCTCTTTCAGCGGCGAGGACGTTGATCTTCGCGAGGTCGGTGAAGTCCTCGACGTGGCGCATGTCCTCGAGGGCAGTATCCGTCGGTCGGGTGAGCGTCTGCGTATCACGGCCCAGCTGATCCGCGCGTCCGACGGTTTCCACCTGTGGTCGCAAACCTACGAACGCGCGATGACCGACATTTTCGAGGTCCAGGACGACATCGTCCGGGAACTCATTGGCGTCCTGCAGATCCGGCTGGGCGTCGGCGCCGGTTCCGGACGCGCGCGCAGTCACAACATCGATACGGAAGCCTACGAATCCTACCTGCAGGGTCTGCACCTGTGGGCCAATCGGCACAGCGATGACAACCGCATCAATGCGATCCGCTCGCTGCGATTGGCCACGCAGATCGACCCGGACTTCGCCGATGCCCTCGCCGCCTACGCACTCAGCCTCATCCATTCGCCGGTCGGCGTGGCGGAAATGCCGCCCCTGGAACGCAGCGGCGCAATTCTCGACGCATTGAATCGGGCGCTCGAGATCGACCCCGATGCCGCCCGTGCGCATTCCGGCCTCGCGCTGTACTACGGGGCGATCGTATTCGATCTCGACAAGTCGCTGTACCACGCCGAGCGCGCAAAGCAGCTCGCACCCAATGCTGCGTCTGCGCAATACGCGAGCGCCAGTGCGGCCATCGTCCGTGGCGACTATGAAACCGCTGGTATCGACATGCAGCGCGCCCGCCGCCTCGATCCGCTAAACCGCGTCATCGAGCGGGTGCAGGCACAGCACCAGCTGGTGATGGGCAATATCAGCGAGGCGAAACGATACGTGGACGGCTGCCGGGACGGCGGCTGTGAGAGTGAGGCCGAATCCGAATTGCGCCTGGCCGATTACGAGTGGTGGACCGGCGACCGCGAAGCAGCCCTGGCGCGACTCGGCGCCGTTCTGGATCGCATTACACGGGGTGACCCTGTGTTCGCCGGGCTTGCCGAAACAGGCGACTCCTTGTTTGTAGATCTCGTTTTTTTTCACCAGGTCATGACAGGTAATAGGGACATCGATATCCCGCCGGATATCGGCACGTCTATCTCCAGTCGCGTCAACCTTTTGACAGTCCTCATTGAACTCGGTGAGTTTGATCGGGCTGTCGAGATCCTGAGGCGAGTGCACAAGGAAGACGGCGCCTTCTGCTACGGTTTCACGTTGTTTCCGCTCGCGCCGGGCGGCTTCCAGTTCAGCGACGAGTTCCGCAAATTCCCAGGCTACAGGGACTTCTGGTCGCAGCCGAACCTGGCAGAACTGGCGGCAACGCGCATCGCGAATGGTCATCCCGAGGGATTACCGCTCAACGAGGATGGATCTCTCGTCCAGTACTAGCGAACGCTCGCAAGCACTTCTTCGCTGACGTTGCCGCCACAGACGACCACGACAACCTTCTTGCCGGCGACGTCCGCCGCGCGCTCGAGCAATCCGGCAATGGCAACGCCCGCGGCGCCCTCGATGACGTCGCCTTCGTTGTCCATGTACATTTTCATGGCAGCGGCGATCTGCTCCTCGTCGACTTCCACCCAGTCGTCGACGACCGCGCGGTTGAGAGGAAACGTGATCGCATCGCGTTCGATACCCCCCGCCGTGCCGTCGGACAGCGTCGGCTCGCTCGGCAAGTCGAGAATTCTGCCGGCCTCGACAGACCGTGACATGACCGGCGACGCGAGCGGCTGGCAGCCGATAACGCGGATGCCACGATCGTGGTCTTTGAGCACGCTGCCCACGCCGCCAACGAGCCCACCGCCACCGACGGCGACAAAGACAACCTCGACCTTTGGCATCTGCTCGAGAATCTCCACGCCAATGGTCCCCTGGCCTGCGACCACTTCCTCATCGTTATAGGGGGACAGGTAGAACATGCCGTGCTGCGCCGCGTAAGCGCGCGCGTGTTCTTCCGTATCCAGCCCATCGTTGCCAAAGCGTTCCACCGTGCCCCCGTAGTGCCGGATCTTCTCTATCTTTGCAGGAGAGGTGCCCTCGGGAACGAAGACCAGGCCCGCGACGCCGAGTTGCTGCATCGCGCACGCGACGGCCGCGCCGTGATTGCCGCTTGACGCGGCCACGCAGCCTCTCGCTCGCTGCTCGTCGGTGAGCGTGAGTAGCCGATTCATCGCACCACGCAGCTTGAACGAGCCGGTCGTCTGCCGATTCTCGAGCTTGAACCGGACGTCGGCGCCAAGCCGTTCGCTAAACGTGGACGAACGCAGCAATGGCGTACGAACGACGTAAGCGGCGATCCGCTGGGCCGCGTGGTTCACCTGCTTTACCAGTGTGTTGATCACTCAGAGCTGCCCTTCTATGGGCAACAGGCCCGTCAACCAGGTGCGCAGGCGCAACCACCAGCCGGTGCGCGGTTCGGTCATGATGACCTCCTCGCCCATGCCGGTCTGCAAGTGCCACCGCAGTTTGCCCCGTTCCGAGAGCTTCAATTTGTAAGCCCAATCCGGCAGCAGTTCGAGGATACTCGTCGACATGTCAGTCGCGAGTTCTTCCGAGTCGACGGCCACCCCGAGCTCCGTGTTCAGGTAGAGCGAGCGCGGGTCAAGATTGAACGAACCCACAAAGGTGCGTTTGCGATCGACGGTCAGGACCTTGGAGTGCAGGGTCACCGAGGTGTCCGCCGTCATCGAATCGAAACGCGGACGGAGCTCGTAAAGTTCGACGCCCTCGCGCAGCAACGGTTTGCGGCGACGCGAGTACACGGCATGCACACTCTTGTGATTGGTCGAGGCCAGCGAGTTGGTGACGATCACGACACGTACGCCCGTCCTGGCCAGGCGGGTGAAGAACTCCACGCCCGCCTTCTCCGGCACGAAGTACGGTGAAATGATGACTACTTCCCGCTCGGCAGACGACACCATCTGCATCAGGTACTCGAGCGCCTCGTTGCTGCGGCGCCAGCGTTTGTTGCGCAGCTTGTCGGGATGATCCTGCACGACCTCGACATGCGCTTCGATGAGGTCGAGTGATCCAATATCGAATTTCTCCATGATTTCGTCGTTGACATTACCGAGGAACGGTCCGTCGAGGTGTTCCTCGAGCAACTCTCGCGCCACGTTCAACGAAGCGCTTACACCACTATGGGCCACCATACGATCGAACGCGCCCATGGGCATCGCTTCGGGCGAGTTCCAGTACTCATCGAAACCGTCCGATACCTCCTCAACCGGCGCCCCGATCACCAACAGGTCCTCATCGAGAAATTCGGTCGTACCGCCGGTCTCGAAATATTCATCGGCGATATTTCGCCCGCCGACGATCGTGACCTGGTTGTCGATCGTGAATGACTTGTTGTGCATGCGACGATTGAGCACGTTGAAGTTGGCGAAAAAACTGATCAGCCGGGAGCGGCGCCGGGGAAACGGGTTGAAGACGCGCACCTCGATGTTGTCATGCTCGTCGAGTGACAGGAGTCCGGGATCGACTTCCTCGGTCAGTGCGTCATCCATGAGCAATCTTACGCGCACACCACGATCGGCTGCCGCCGCCAGGCGGAGGGCAATCAGGTTGCCGCTCAGATCATCCTTGATCAGGTAACTCTGAATGTCGATGCTGCGCTCGGCGCGATCGATCAGGCCGATGCGCGCACCCAGCGCATCGGCGCCCGAGTCCAGCCGGAACACGGCCGCTGCTGTGCTGCGACCGGCAAACCACGCCTGCACGGACTTGCCAATCGATGTGTCGCCCGTGTCCGGCAGCTTCCACGACGCCACGCGTTCCGGCAGCTTGAAAAAGCGCTGGTAGCGTGGCGGCAATCGGCTGCCAACCAGTGTCGAGAACATGCCCATGCTGTCGAGTCTCCCTGTCCTGCCGGCGATCTGCAATTTTACTTAAGGCGCGCCGTGGAACTGGTTCACAGTATCAGGGCCTTCGAGTGTGTCAGCATCGATAGCTGCCAGCAGGAGACATGGATGGCCTCCCCGAGATTTCGCGACACCGGTCGCTTTGTTCGGCGCACGAATCCCGCCCGGGTATACAAGCCCGCCAACCTCGCCGAACTGATGCGGCGTCTCGATCCGGCAACGAAAACCGCTACGCCCGTTCGCGTGCGCGGCGCGGGCAGCGCCGCGACCGACTGCAACACGCTGTCGACGGGCACGCTGATCGACATGACCAGGCTCGATCGCATCCGCCACATCGACCCCCACCGGTTGACGGTGACCGCCGAGGCTGGCGTGCGCCTGGGCAAGCTGGTCGCCGCACTTGCCGAAGCAGGCCTCGAACTCATCGGCAATCACGACCAGACGGGTCGCACGCTCGGCGGCGCTGTCGCCGCACCTTGCACGGGCGCCGGCATCGGGAGCGCCGCAGCTTATCTTTCGACGCAGGTTCTCAGCCTGAAGATCGTGACCGCGGCCGGGCAGATGATGAACGTCACCCACAAGCAGAAGCACCTGCTCAGCGCATTTCGCCTGAGTTACGGCCTGCTCGGCGTGATTTACGAAGTCACCTTGCGCGTACGACCGATCGTGACCTTTACCGCAAGTCACCGCAGCATGGATATTGATACTTTCGCTGACGTCGCGAACCGCCTTGCGCGGGCGGAAATCGGCCAGAAGTTCTACATGCTGCCGCATCGTGACCGCGTCTACCTCGATCTGCGTCGTTACGAAAAGTCGCCGGGCAATACTTACGGTGCACCCTGGAAAATAAAGGACTGGGGTGAGAGCACGGTGCTGCCGCATGTCTTCAAGTCTCTGAATCTCGTCCTGCCGATCCCGTCGGTGAAATACCGCCTCATGGACAACATCAGTTCGGCGACGCACGGACTCGTGAATTCGCGGCTGGTGACGACAGGTAACAACGCCACGGGTTCACGACGACGCCATACGCCGCGCAACCTGCAGCAATCGACCTGGTGTTTCCCGGCGTCGGACTTCGCTGTCGTCATCAAGGCATACCGCGAGTTCTGCCGGTCGACGTTGGCGTCCAACGGGTTCCGGACCGACCTGCCCGCCGCAGGCTATCGCCTGGCCCGGGACACATCGGCACTGTTATCACCATCTTTCGACGAACCCCTGATTGCGCTGCAGACCGCGTCGACGATCGCAAGGGGCTGGGACGATTTCGTCATCGACCTTGCGCAGTTCGCCGAGAACTGGGGTGGCGTACCGCTCTTCAGCGTCTCGCGCTCGGTCCGCTCCGAATACGCGCGCCAGCTGTACGGCAATCGTCTCGAATTCTTCCGCAAGATGCGCCGCCAGCTGGATCCCCAGGGGCGCCTTCTGAACCCGTTTCTGGCGCAATATTTCTCCTAGCGCAATCGTTACATTCTGTTACCTGGTTCCTATGGACATTATATATCGATCTGATACTATACATCGCTCCGATATATAAGCGGCACTGGTCGCCGAGTGCGCATCATGGATGTCAAAACCGTTTGCCTTGGGATGCTGACCGATGGTCCCGCGTCCGGGTATGACCTCAAGAAGCAGTTCGAATCCTCGTTCAGCCACTTCTTCGCGGCGGGTTACGGCTCGATCTACCCCGCGCTGTCGTCACTGGCCGACTCCGGGCTGGTCAGCTGCGAGGAGATCCCGCAGGAGGGCAAGCCCGATCGCAAGGTCTATGCGATCACTGACCAGGGATACGAATTCCTGCTCAGGGCATTAAGGAAGACCAATCCCTGCCACAAGGTGCGTTCCGAGTTTCTCGCCACCATGTGTTTTGCCCACCTGATGCGCCCCGAGGACGTCGAGGCCGTGCTCGAACATCGCCTCGAGGAAATCACCTCATTCCGCCAGATGGCCCGCGAATTCGAATGCGAGGGCATGTCGGATTGGCCCGAAGGCGCCAGGTTTGTCCTTGGCATGGGCAAGGCGGTTACCGATGCAATGGCAGCCTTCATTGAAGAAAACCGCCACAAGCTGGCGGAGCAATCAGCCACGAAAGCGGCCGTGGGTTGAAGGACGACAACATGGATTTGGAAAAGATCAAACGTCATCGCTCGTGGCTGATGTCGGGCGGCATTGTCGGCGCGGTTCTGCTGTGGCTCGCCTCCGGCCAGCTTGGGGACGACGGAGTCGCCGCGGTTGACCGTCCGGCTGAAACGGCAGCGCCCAGGAATGCAGTTCGGGTGCGGACGCAGTCTGCCGAGGAAGTCCAGCGCACCGTAATCGTGAACGGCAAGACGGCACCGGCTCGTATCGCCCATCTTGCTGCTGAGACTGACGGTCGCGTCGATTTTATTGGCGCGGACCGTGGTGCCAATCTCGAGCGTGGCGACGTTATCGTGCGCCTCGATGAGCGTGATCGCTCGGCGCGCCTGGCCCAGGCCGAGGCGCTCGTTCGGCAGCGCGAAGTGGAATACGCGGCACGCGAGCGCCTCAAGACGGAGAGCTACGTATCCGAAGCACAGCTGCAGGAGGCGATCGCCCTGCTCGAAACAGCGAAGGCCGAACTAACCCGTGCCCGCCTCGACCTCAGCTATATGGTCGTTCGTGCCCCCTTTGGCGGAGCACTGCAGTCTCGCGCCGTTGAGATCGGCGATTTCGTCAAGCGCGGCGACCCGATCGCGACCTACGTCGACAACCGCAAGATCATTGTCAGTGCCAATGTCTCCGAATTCGACGCGCAAACCGTCGAAGTCGGTCGTGAAGCAGAGGCACACCTTGCGACCGGCGAGACCGTGCGTGGCTACATCCGCTACGTGGCACCCGTCGCCGACGAAGCGACGCGTACGTTCACGGTCGAACTCGAAGTCGACAACGCGGACGGTGCCCTGCGAGCGGGTGGCACGGCCGAACTGCGCATCCCCGCCGAAGTTGTTCGGGCCCATCGCATCTCGCCATCCTTGCTGATGCTCGATGATGCCGGCAACGTCGGCGTCAAGATCGTCAACGAGCTCGGTCAGGCCGAGTTCGTCGTGGCCGACATTGCGCTGTCGTCGAACGACGGTGTGTGGCTGGTCGGTCTCCCGGACACGGCCACGATCATCACGGTGGGTCAAGGCTACGTTGCGGATGGTGCGGTTGTCTCCGCAATTCCGGAAGATGACGCCGCTACGGCCGTGGCCATCAAGGATCGGGAAATCGACTGATGCAGTTCATCGAACGGGCAATGTTGCGATCACGCACGGTCGTGCTGTCGTTGCTGGTTGTCCTGGTCGGCGGCATGGTCACGTACGCGACGATCCCGAAAGAGGCCGAGCCCGATATCGAGATCCCGATCATCTACGTAAGCATCGAGCACGAAGGCATCTCGCCTGAAGACTCCGAGCGACTGCTCGTGCGGCCGATGGAACAGGAACTCAGATCGATCGAAAGCGTCAAGGAGATGACGGCCAGCGCCTACGAGGGCGGTGCCAACGTGCAAGTCGAGTTTGACGCCGGCATCGATACGAGGCGGGCTCTGCAGGATGTGCGCGAGAAAGTCGCCCTCGCGCAGGCGAAGCTGCCGGGAGAAACAGAGGAGCCGACAATTCACGAGGTGAAGGTGTCGCAGTTCGACCCGATGCTTGTCCTCAACCTCGCCGGAGAAATACCCGAGCGCACGTTGACGAATATCGCCAAGGACCTCCAGGAAAAACTCGAGGCGCTGAGCGGAGTGCTCGAAGTGAACCTGGTCGGCACCCGTGAAGAACTGATGGAAGTAGTCGTCGATCCGCTGGCGATGGAAAGTTACGGCCTCGACCAGGCGCAGATCATCCAGTTCGTCAACCGCAACAACCGGCTGGTCGCCGCCGGCGCCCTGCATACGACCGAGGGCCGCTTCCCGGTGAAGGTACCCGGCGTGTTCGAGAGCGCCGAGGACGTTCTGAACATGCCGATCAAGGCGGTCGGCGAACGTATCGTCCACTTCAAGGACATCGCCCAGGTGCGCCGCACCTACAAAGATGCCGAGAGCGTTGCCCGTCTGAACGGCACGCCGGCGCTCGCGATAGAGGTCGTTCAGCGCGCCCGCGCGAACGTCCTCGACACCATCGACGAAGTAAATCGCGTAATCGCCGAGGAACGCGCCTACTGGCCGCCCGACGTCGAGATTGTCGCTTCCCGCGATAAGTCGAAAGACGTAAACGACATGCTGTCGGAACTGCAAAACAACGTGTTGTCTGCCGTCCTGCTCGTGTTCATCGTCATCATCGGAATTCTCGGCATCCGCTCGGCGATGCTCGTCGGCGTCGCAATTCCCGGTAGCTTCCTGCTCGGCATCCTGCTGATCGGGTCATTCGGCTTCACGATCAACATGATGGTGCTGTACGCGTTGATCATGGCGGTTGGCATGCTCGTCGACGGCGCCATCGTCGTCACCGAAATGGCTGACCGGCGCATGGCCGAGGGTGACAGCCGCCGCAACGCTTATGCCCGTGCTGCCGAGCGCATGGCCTGGCCTATCATTGCATCGACGGGTACCACGCTCGCCGCATTCGTCCCGCTCGCGCTCTGGCCGGGAACGTCGGGCGAGTTCATGAAGTTCCTGCCCATCACGCTGATTGCCGTGCTGTCCGCGTCACTGCTGATGGCGCTCGTTTTCGTGCCGACGCTCGGCGCAATCTTCGGACGCACCGGTGCCACCACCGACGAGGCCCGTCGCAATCTCGCGGCCGCCGAAACCGGCGATCTCGACGAGGTAACGGGACTGACGGGCGCCTATATCCGCTTTCTCAAGCGGACGCTGAAACGTCCGTGGCTCAACGTTGCCGCGGTCTCCGGCCTGTTGCTGTTCATCTACGGCGCATTCTTCATTTTCGGCAAGGGCGTCGAGTACTTCCCCGATGTCGAGCAGCCTTTTGGCATGGTCGATATTCGCGCCCGTGGCGACTTGTCGACCGCTGAGCGCGACCAGCTGGTGCGCCAGGTGGAAGAACGTGTTCTCGGAATGCCCGAAATCCAGTATCTCTACGCCAAAACCGGTGCCAGCGACCAGGGTGCAGAAGATCAGATCGGCACGTTGACCCTCAACTACATCGACTGGCAACAACGCCGGCCCGCGGACGAGATCCTTGCCGAAATCCGTGAACGTACTAGCGGCCTCGCGGGGATTCGTATCGAGACACGTAAACCGGATCCTGGCCCCCCCATCGGCAAGCCGATTCGCATCGAATTCTCATCACGCTTTTATGAGCAGCTCGATCTCACCGTCGAGCGCGTGCGGACCTACCTGGAATCACAGGCCGATGTCGTCAACATCGAAGATAGTCGCCCGTTGCCCGGCATCGAGTGGCAGATAAACGTCGATCGCGCCGAGGCTGCCCGGTTCGGCGCCGACGTCTCCCTCGTCGGCGCGATGGTTCAGCTCGTGACCAATGGCATCAAGATTGGTGAGTATCGACCCGACGACAGCGACGACGAGATCGATATCCGGGTGCGCTATCCCGAGAACAGCCGCAGCCTAGCGCAGATCGACGAGCTGCGTATCCCGACCGAGCAGGGCCCGGTGCCTATCAGCACGTTCATAGAGCGTGTGCCCGCGCGGAAAGTCGGGACGATTAGCCGGACGGATATGCGTCGCACGCTCGTCATCGATGCCGATGTTACCGCCGGAGTGCTCGTCGACGACGTCGTACGTCGCCTCAAGGTCGAAGTCCCTGAGCTCGGCATCGACCCGCGCGTCAGCTGGTTGTTCCGTGGCAGCACCGAGGACCAGCAGGAAGACATGGATTTCCTGTCGCGCGCCATGATGATGGCGCTTGCCATCATGGCCATCATTCTCGTCACGCAGTTCAATAGCATTTACCAGGCGGGCCTGATTCTCACGGCAGTCCTGTTCTCGACAGGCGGCGTATTACTCGGCCACCTGATCATGATGAAGCCTTTCGGCGTCATCATGTCGAGTGTCGGTGTGATCGCGCTCGCCGGCATCGTCGTGAACAACAACATCGTGTTCATCGACACCTACAACGTATTGCGGAGTCGCGGCGAAAAACCGTTCGAAGCCGTTCTCCGGACCTGCGCAATACGTCTGCGCCCGGTCATGCTGACGACCGTCACGACGATCGTGGGCCTGATGCCCATGGTCGTGGGGGTCAATATCAACCTGATAGAGCGCGAGGTCTCGGTCGGGGCGCCGAGTTCGCAGTGGTGGACCCAGCTGGCCTCGTCAGTCGCGGGCGGCCTCGCGTTCGCAACGCTGCTGACCCTGCTGCTGACGCCGAGCCTGCTCATGATTCAGGCCAACGTGCTGCAGTACGTGCGGGACCGGCGGCCCATACAGGGAACGCCTTCGACGCCCGCAAGTACATGATTTTTAAGGATCAATGAAACTATTTTGACGATACGCAATCCAAATAAGACCCTTTATGCATCTAAGGATCAAGAGCAGCCAAACGAAAAATTTTGCACGGATGGGTTGCGTTATACCGAACTAGTGTTATACTTCACTATAACACTAAACAACTGAAAGGATGGACGAGAGTCCTTCAAGCCATGAAAGCAGCAACATCGATCATTTTTCTCCTCGCCCTGGCCGCAAGCCTGACGGGTTGTGGCGTTGGCGAAGCCAGTGTCTCCGATATGGACGAAATCCGCGCGGCTACCCCGGGACCCGTGGAGGTTGCACACCCGTTCCGCGCGGACATCTACGCTACCTACTCTGCTACCGCAACCATTATCTCGGATAACGACGCCCCTGTCGTAGCCCGGGTTTCCGGTGAGGTCATGGAGCTTCTCGTCGAAGAAGGCCAGTACGTAAAAGAAGGCCAGGTCCTGGCACGTCTTGACGCCGAGCGTCTGCGCCTTGAAATGCTTGCCGCCCGGGCCAGCCTCAAGCAGGCACGCGCCGAATACGAGCGCAACGTGGACCTGAGCGAACGCGGACTGATCAGCGAATCGATGTTCGACAGCCTGCAGTACGACCTCAGGGCACTCGAGGCCGCGTACGATCTGCGCAGCCTGGAATACGGTTACTCGAGCATCCGCGCACCGATTTCCGGCATCGTCACGGCACGCGAAGTCAAGCCCGGCCAGCACCTGGCCGTCAATGACGTGGCGTTCCGCATCACCGATACGAGCGAGCTCATCGCCCATCTGCAGATTCCGCAGGGCGAGCTTGCGAAGTTCTCTGCGGGTCATGCGGCCAGTATCGAAGTCGCGTCCATGCCGGGCAAAACCGTCATGGCCACGATTGCGCGTATCAGCCCGACGATCGACACGCGGACCGGCACTTTCCGTGCCACGGCGATTATCGAAAACGATGCGGGCGAGCTGGCACCGGGCATGTTCGGACGGTTCACCATTGCCTATGAAGAGCACATCGCTGCGCTCGTCGTACCGACCGAAGCGCTGATCAATGAAGACGATGAGAGCTCTGTCTACGTCGTCAGCGACGGTGAGGTCGTGCGGCGCAATGTTGAGACCGGCGTCCAGAGCGATGGCAAGGTCGAGATCCTGACCGGACTCACTGAGGACGACGTTATTGTCGTCGTCGGCCACACAAGCCTGCGTGACGGCAGCAAGGTCCTGGCAAGCAACGATTTACCGGCAAGCTTCACGGGCTGACGCACGGCGCGTGACCAACGCGCGGTTTCTAGGGGAGGAGTCATGAAGCTACATCGCATTAGCTCGATAGCGTGCGCCTGTGTGTTGCTGTTGAGCGCATGTCAGCAAGGAGCGGAAAACGGGGACCAGAACGAAGAAGAGGACGTTCCGCCCGTACCGGTAGAGACCAGCACACCAGTCCGCGGCGACGTCTACGCAGTCTATTCAGGCACGGCGCCAATCGAAGCGTTTGCCGAAGCCGATGTCATTGCGAAGGTTGAAGGCGAAGTCCGCGAAATCCTGTTTGAGGAAGGCGCTGAAGTCGCGCAGGGCCAGATCCTCGCACGCCTCGACGGCGACCGCCTGCGCCTCGAGCTGAACGAGTCACGCGCACGTCTCAACAAGATGCGTCGTGACTTCGAACGTAACAAGGAACTGCGCGGGAAAGGCCTCCTCTCGGAGGGAGACTTCGAGAAACTGCGCTACGACCTCGAAGCACTCGAAGCATCGAACAACATGGTGGCCCTCGAACTGGACTACACGCAGATTCGTGCGCCGATTGCCGGCGTCGTGTCCGAGCGTTACATCAGGATCGGCACCACGATTCGAATCGGTGAGCCCGCCTTCCGGGTCACCAGTCTCGATCCGCTCGTGGCCTACCTTCACGTGCCCGAGCGGGAATATCGCCAGATCAAGGCCGGACAGCCTGTTGCCATCGACATCGATGCGCTTGCGGGACAGCGCATCATGTCCACCGTGAAGCGCGTCAGCCCGGTGGTCGATCCGCAGACCGGTACCTTCAAGATCACGATCGAGATTCGGGACGAGGAACGGCGTATCAAGCCCGGCATGTTCGGTCGCATGAGCATCGTTTACGACCAACACGAAAACGTCCTGAAGATTCCGCGCGGTGCCATCGTCGAGGACATGGGCACGCAGACCGTATTCGTCGTCGAGGACGGAAAGGCCGTGCGTCGCGTCGTCGAGACCGGTTATGGCCAGGACGGGTTCATCGAGATCGTTGCGGGCCTCGAGGAGACCGATGCCGTCATCACGGTCGGCCAGGCGGGCCTCAAGCCCGACGCCGAAGTATCGGTAATCAACTGATGCGGCGCCTGATCGAAATCGCGACCAGGCGCCGCGTCACGATTGCCATGTTCATGGTCGCAATCGTGCTGTTCGGGATGGTATCGCTGTCCCGCCTCAAGCTGAACCTGCTGCCGGACATCTCGTATCCGACCCTGACCATACGTACCGAGCTGACCGGTGCCGCGCCGGCAGAGATCGAAAACCTGATCACGAAGCCGGTCGAGGAGACAGTTGGCGTTGTGCGCAACGTCCGCGTCGTCCGCTCGGTGTCGCGTTCCGGCCAGTCGGACGTCACGATCGAGTTCCTGTGGGGTACCGACATGGATCTCGCGGGCGTCGATGTCCGCGAAAAACTCGACATCCTGCAATTGCCGCTCGAAGCAAAAAGACCGCTGCTGCTGCGTTTCGACCCATCTTCTGAACCAATCGTGCGCCTCGGTATGCTGCGCACCGAGGAAGCGGCTGCGTCAATCGATCCCGAGGTCTCCCTCAGGGAACTGCGCATCATCGCGGAAGAAAACATCAAGACCGATCTCGAAGCCGAGGAAGGCACCGCCGCGGTCAAGGTCAGTGGCGGCCTCGAAGACGAAATCCAGATTCGTGTCGATCAGCAAAAGCTGGCGCAGCTCGGCATCAGCATCAACGAGATCGCCGCGCGCATTCGTGCGGAAAACGTCAACCTGTCCGGCGGACGCCTCGAGGAAGGCAGTCAGCGCTTTCTCGTCCGCACGCTGAACGAGTTCCAGAGCGTCGACGAGTTTCGCGACGCAATTGTCGGCTATGTGGCAGACCGGCCCGTCTACCTGCGCGACGTTGCCTCGGTTGAACGCGGTTACAAGGAACGCGAGGCCATCACGCGGGTGCGCGGCCGTGAGTCGGTCGAACTCGCCGTCTACAAGGAAGGTGATGCCAACACGGTGCAGGTGGCAAACCGTATCGGGCGACGCGTCGAGGCCCTGACCGAGACGCTTGCCGAAAACGGCATCGAGCTCGTCAAGATCTACGATCAGTCGACATTCATCTCCTCGGCGGTGGACGACGTGCGACTTGCCGCCCTGTTCGGCGGCCTGATCGCCATTGTCGTGCTGTACGGCTTTCTCAGGGACGCACGCTCGACGACGATTGTCGGCATAGCGATCCCTGTATCCGTTATCGGCGCCTTCCTGCTGATGTACTCGAACGACCTCTCGCTGAACATCATGTCACTGGGCGGCATCGCGCTTGCAGTCGGCATGCTCGTCGACAACTCAATCGTCGTGCTTGAGAATATCGTGCGCAAGCGGGAACAGGGCCTGGGCATCGTCGAGGCCGCACAGGACGGCACGACCGAGGTCGGTTCGGCCGTGGTCGCCGCGACGTTGACGACAATCGCCGTGTTCTTCCCGATGGTATTCATCAAGGGTATTGCCGGCCAGTTGTTCAAGGACCAGGCGCTGACGGTGACCTTCGCGCTTGTTTTTTCGCTGATCGTCGCGTTGACACTGATCCCGATGCTCGCGGCGCTCGGCGCCAGGAGCCGTTACGACTCGGGTAACGAAGACACGCGTGTCGGGTTGTTCACCCGCGCTGTCGCGTTCGTGATCCGGATGTTCGGCTACGTCTTTGCGTTTGTCGGCCTGATATTCCGCGTCGTGCTGTGGCTGCCGACCCAGGCACTCCAGGGTCTGTACCGCGCCATCGCCGCCGTATACCCCGGTCTGCTCGGCTGGTCGCTGCGACACCGGGGCGCGGTGGTCGGCGCCGCGCTAGTCATCTTTGTCGCCACGATGTCGCTGTTGCCCAGGCTCGGCACCGAACTCATTCCGCAGTTCTCGCAGGGCGAATTCAATGTCGACCTGCGGCTTGCACCCGGCGCGCCGCTTTCCGAAACCGACCGCGCCATCCAGGCGGCACAGCGCGTGGCTGCAGAGATCGACGCCATCGCGCTCGATTACTCGGTCGCGGGAACCGGAAACCGCCTCGACGCAAACCCGGTCGACGCCGGCGATCATACTGGCACGCTGAGCGTGCGGATGCATTCGGGAACGGGAAGAGCCTCCGAGAACGCCGCGATGGAAGCGATGCGCGGGGAGTTGTCACGACTGCCAGGGGTGCAGTTCGAGTTCAGCCGGCCCGCCCTGCTCTCGTTCTCGAGCCCGCTGCAAATCGAGATCGCGGGCTATGACCTCGATGCGCTCGCGAGTGTTACCGCCACGGTAGTGCAGCGCATGTCCGAATCGAACCGCTTCGCTGACATTCGTACGACCGTGGAACGCGGTAACCCGGAAATCCAGATCGTCTTCGACCAGGAGCGCGCCGCCAAGCTCGGCCTGGCTGTGCGTGATATCGCGGACCGCGTCGTTGCCAGCGTGCGCGGTGAACTCGCAACGCGCTACACGTTGCGGGATCGAAAGATCGATGTGCTCGTCCGCAGCGTCGATCCGCGCGACTCCAGTATCGACGAAATTCGTCGCCTGATCGTCAACCCGGACTCGGAACGCCCTGTAACGCTCGAAGCGGTAGCCAACGTCAGCGTCTCGGCGGGACCCGCCGAGATTCGACGCATCGCTCAGGAACGCGTATCGGTCATCACCGCCAATCTAGCTTATGGCGACCTCGGTGCCGCCTCGGTGGAGGCCGGCGCCATACTCGCGCGCACCGTTATGCCGGATGGCATCACTGCCATCGTGTCAGGCCAGAGTGAGGAGATGCAGGCTTCATTCGACTCGATGCAGTTCGCGCTGATCCTCGCCGTGTTCCTGGTCTACCTCGTCATGGCATCGCAGTTCGAGTCACTCATTCACCCGTTCGTCATCCTGTTCACGATCCCGCTGGCCCTCGTTGGTGCCGTGCTCGCGCTTTACGTAACGGGTACGACGGTGAACATCGTGGCACTGATCGGCGTCATCATGCTCGCGGGCATCGTGGTCAACAATGCCATCGTGCTCGTCGACCTGATCAATCAATTGCGTGCCCAGGGCACCGAGCGCATGGACGCGATCATGGAAGCCGGCAAGGCCCGCCTGCGACCGATTCTGATGACGTCCCTGACGACCGCACTGGGCCTGTTGCCGATGGCCATGGGCTTCGGCGAAGGCTCTGAAGTGCGCACACCGATGGCGATCACGGTTATCGGTGGCCTCACGGTTTCCACGCTGCTGACTCTACTCGTCATCCCGGTCGTGTATTCGCTCATGGACCGCAAACGCCTGCAGACGGCACCGTGAGACACACCGAGGTAGCACTGCACCGGCCTGTCACGACGATTGTCGTATTCGTGGCGCTGGCCCTGATGGGCCTGATCTCGTCACGCCTGTTACCTCTCGAGCAGTTTCCCGACATCGAGTTCCCTGGAATCTTCGTGCAAATCCCCTACGAAGGTTCAACGCCAGAGGAGGTCGAGCGCCTCATTACACGTCCCGTGGAAGAGGCGCTCGCCACCTTGTCCGGCGTAGAGCAAATGTTCTCGAGTTCGAGCGAGGCCCAGTCGCAGATATTCCTGCGCTTTGGCTGGGACGAGAACATGGGGGCCAAGGGAATCGACGCGCGCGCCAAAGTCGACAGCATTCGACACCTGCTGCCAAATGACATTCGCCGCGTGTTCGTGTTTACGGGGTCGCTGGGTGATCAGCCGGTCCTCCAGCTGCGCATCGCGAGCGAACGCGACCTGTCGAACAGCTACGACATGCTCGACCGTATCCTCAAACGTCGTATCGAGCGGCTGGAGGGTGTGTCGCGCGTCGAGTTGCAGGGCGTCGAACCGCGTGAGATTCGCATCCTGCTCAAACCCGACATGCTGTCCGCGTACGGTATCGACATCGCGGTCATTCGCGACCTGCTGATGAACAGCAACTTCTCCGTCAGCGCAGGGCGGATTACGGCGGGCGGGGAACGCTTCAGTGTACGACCGTCCGGTGAATTTTCGTCGGTCCAAGAAATCCGCAATCTGTCGATCAACGAGGGTGGCCTGCGTCTGGATGACGTCGCCGACATCGAGCTTCGTTCTCCCGAGCGGAATTACGGCCGTCACCTCGATGGCGAATACGCGATAGGCCTCATGGTCAACAAGATGACGGGCACCAATCTCGTCGAGGTAACAGACCGTGTCATCGCCGAAGTCGAGAAGATCGGCGAGCTGCCGCAGATGCGCGGCATCAATATCTTCCCGCTCGACAACCAGGGCGACAGCGTACGCAAATCGCTTGGCGACCTGCTCGAGGCGGGCATGTACGGCGGGCTGCTTGCCATCATCGTTCTGTACCTGTTCCTGCGCCAGGTTACGACAACGCTGATCGTCATCGCATCGATTCCTTTTTCCCTGTTGATTACGCTCGGCGCGCTGTATTTCTCGGGCTTGTCGCTCAACATCCTCTCGATGATGGGCCTGATGCTTGCCGTCGGCATGCTCGTCGACAACGCGGTGGTGATAACGGAAAGCATTTTCCGCCATCGCACCGATGACAAGGTGCACCCGTTCACGGCAACGCTCAAGGGCGTCAAGGAAGTCGGCATTGCGGTCGTTGCCGGCACCCTGACAACGATTATCGTATTTGCGCCAATCGTATTCGGGACCAAGGTAGACATTACGATCTTCCTGACGCATGTCGCGATCACCATTTTCGTGGCGCTGGGTGCGTCACTGCTGATCG
Source organism: Woeseiaceae bacterium (assembly GCA_041574455.1). GTDB lineage: Bacteria > Pseudomonadota > Gammaproteobacteria > Steroidobacterales > Woeseiaceae > UBA1847. The sequence continues at coordinate 41,977 of JBFFOM010000015.1, forward strand.
CACAAACGCTCGTACCGATGCTGGCAGCCCGGATTGCGGTGCCCCCGCCGCCGAAGAAGGGCGCATTGATCTCGCGCCTCACGAGACGTTACACGAGCGGCCTGAAATGGATCATCGAACACCCGAAGAAGACGTTCGGGATCATTGTCCTGATCTGCGTGATCGGCATCCTGCCAAACGCACTGCAGCTCGTTAAGTTCGACATGTTCCCACAGGATGTCGGCCGACGCCTGTTCATGCCTTATCACGTCGAAGGCGAGTATCCGGTCGAACGCGTCGAACAGGCTGTCGACAGAATTGAGGAATACCTGTTCTCTCGCCGGGAGGAGCTGAACATCCGCTCGATCTACAGCTACTTCGACCAGGGGCGCGCTGAGTCGACGATCCTGCTGACTGACGAAGACGAAGCGACCCTGTCGACCAAGGAAATCATCAGGCGCATCGAAGAAGACCTGCCTGAAATCGCGATCGGCAAGCCGAGCTTCCAGTTCGATCAGCAGGGTGGCGGTGAAGGCTTTTCGATCCAGCTCAGCGGAGACTCGACCGAAACGCTGAATGAACTCAGCTATGACGTTGCGCGTGCGCTCGACAACGTAGAAGGCCTCAAGGACGTTACCAGCGATGCCGAATCCGGCGATCGTGAGATTCGCATCATCATCGATCGCACGCGTGCGGCGAATGCAGGGCTGTCCACCGCCCAGATTGGCCAGATGGTGGCTGTCGCAATGCGCGGGGAATATCTTCGCGAGTTCCGCGATCCTGACGGCGAGATCGCCGTGCGGCTGGCATTCCGTGAAAACGACAGGCAGAGCATCGAGCAACTGGCCGACTTGCCACTGTACACGCCCAATGCCCAGCGCATCACGCTGGGCAGCGTTGCATCCCTGCACATCAACCGGTCGCCGGACACGATCCAACGCACCGATCGTCAGACCGCTGTCATTATCAGTGCCAACCTCGAGGAGGATGTCAGCTCTGAAGACGTTCGCCCGCGCGTCAACAGCCTGATGGAACAGATCGAGTTACCGCCCGGCTACAGCTGGAAGGAGGGCCGTGGCTTCGATCGGCAGGACGAAACAGCCCAGTTGATGCAGCAAAATATCCTGCTCGGTATTGCCTGTATCTTCCTGGTTATGGCGGCCTTGTTCGAGTCGCTGTTGCTGCCGTTTTCAATCATCCTCGGCTCCATTGTCTTCTCGATATTCGGCGTGTTCCTGTTCTTTGCGGCCACAGGCACGACATTCTCGTTCATGGCGACGATCGGCATCATGATCCTGATCGGCGTCGTGGTGAACAACGGCATCGTCCTCGTCGATCACATCAACAATCTTCGTATCGAGGGCATACCGCGCGACCGGGCGATTGTGATCGCGGGCCGTGATCGCCTGCGGCCGATTCTGATGACGGTCGCGACGACCATCGTCGGCCTCACGCCGCTCGCCATCGGTACTACACAGGTGGGTGGGGACGGTCCACCGTACTACCCGATGGCGAGGGCGATCATCGGCGGGCTGGCATTCTCGACGGTCGTATCCCTGCTCGTCGTGCCAGCCCTGTACATCTACTTCGACAACCTCGCTGCCTGGGGGCGCAAAGTCATGCGCACAGCCAGGAGTCCAAGAGCAAAAAGCCAGCCTATCGAGCCGCCACCACCGGAGCTGACGACGACCTGAGAACCGGTGGTGCTGGGCGCATCGCGACCCGAGTCTTCGAGCGGCAGGTAGGAAAGCTCGGATGAGTCTTCGGGACCGACTTCGGCGAGCAGCAAATTGGTATCGGCATCGTACAGCTCGATCAGGACGTCGTAATCACCGGTGCTGTAGCCTGAAATCAGTTCCGTCACAATCGTGTAGTCGTCGGTCCCTGATGTGCCGAACAGCGTGAAGTTCTCGGTCTCGGCATACTCGTTCCACGGACCGTACTCGTAGCTGAGATAGACAACCGCATAAACGTCGGCGATTGCGTAGTTGGTGTCGGCGTCGAACCACAGGTCGATCCCGAAGTAGTAGCCGTCGCGGTCAAAGTCCGAGAACAACGCCACGTCGACGTCATAGAACCAGAAGTTCGGGTCTACCGATGCACCGATCTCAGCCGCACGCGGCTTCACGTCCATGCTCTTGTCGACGCCATCAGAAGTCTCTCTGAGCTGCAGCGGTGGGCGCTCGGCGTACGTGACCTTGCCGTCGCCGACACTGCCGCGGATAATGCCGTGCCCCTCGGACGTCAGGCTTTGCCGGGGCTCTGCAACTGCCGTGGCGAAGGCAACACCGGAAGACAGTAATGTGAGTGCTAGTACGCAGGAAATGAGTTTCATGGTCGTGCCCTCTCTCGCTGGTTTACGGTCCCAGTTAGCCATGCAGACACTGAATCGATGCTGAACCAGAACGCTGACAACGTGACGCGTGCCGCCGGGTGGTTGCTGCTGGGTGTGCTGGGCGGGCTTGGCCTGGATCTGTGCGCGAAGGAATTGCTGGAGTCGTACTCTCTTGTACAGTTCATCCTTCTGCGCAGCGGCATCGCCATAGGCATCCTGCTGCTCATTGCACCGCGTTTCGGCGGTTATGTCGCATTGATGACAAAGCGTGCCGCGTGGCACCTGCTGCGCACGGTGTTCGCGGTCGGTGCCATGTTCGGTTTCTTTTACGGGCTGGCAAACATGCCGCTGGTCCACGCTTTCACGCTCGGCTACACGGCCCCGCTCATGGTGACGGCACTGTCCGCCATGTTTCTCGGGGACAGGGTGGGGGTGCGACGATGGACCGCGGTCATCGTCGGTTTCGGCGGCGTGCTGATCATATTGCGACCGGGCAGCGGGGAGTTCTCGTTCGCCGTCGTTGCGGTGCTGTTCGCGGCATTCTGCTATGCGTGCCAGGCTATAACCGCGCGACACCTTGGCGAGAGCGAGTCGACGCTGTCGCTCCTGTTCTATGTCGTGGTCGGACCATTCCTCGCGGCCGCGGCCATTATCGATGCCGGCGACTGGACAGCCCCCGATGCGATCGGCTGGGTTTTGATCGTCGTGGCCGCCACGTGTTCCGTGATCGCCTGGATAGGATTCGTCAACGGCTACCGTGCCGTGTCGCCCGCTACGCTCGCGCCACTCGAGTACGTCGCACTAGTCGGCGGCGCAATAGCCGGTTACGTGTTCTGGGACGAGCTGCCCGACCTATGGGTCGTGCTCGGAGCGCTCGTAATCGTCGGGTCGGGGATCTTCGTCGTGAGACGCGGCGCCCGTTAAACGTCGCCCGCGGTCAATCCTGCGATCTGAGCAGGAGTGACATCCAGCGCGTTGACCACGTTATTGAAGAAGTCAACTTCAAGAGCACTGATTTTCGAGTCCGCACGGAACACTTCCGCGAGCGCCTGGACTACCTCGGAGCAGTGCGCCTCAGTCAATCCCCTCTTGGCTTTGCGTAGATACTTGACCAGCGTCGCCTCGGCATAGAGCTCCTCACGGGCCGCAATCCGCACGTCGGCCGCGCTGAAGTCCTTGCCCGTGTGTTCCTTGAGTATCGCCTGGATCCTCTCGACTTCAGTATGCTGGATGCTGACGTCGGCATTTGCAGCTCTCGCCAGCGTCATGAGCAAGGTCTCTTCGAACAGTTCTATTTCGTCTTCTGCACTAATCTCGGAACCGCCGAAGATCTTGAGTACGTTGGTGAGATCTGCAATTGCCATTATCTACTCTCTTTGCTCTGAAGCTTATTGTTCTGCCAGGGAGATTTCCCGGAACGGCCAACAATAATAACCCACAAAATGTGTCGAATTGAAGGCATATTTACTACATAAAAAACCGCTTGGAATTTATTGATTTCCAAGACATACTAATTTCGGGCAAACAAACGAAAGGAGGTGATCCATGTCTCGTGGGATAACGATGGTATCTGAAAAACCGGGATGTCTGACGCGAACGATGGAGCACCATTCAACACTTCGCTGACTTTCTCTTTTCGATACTGGATTCCACGGAGGGCCGCTTTTGAGCGGCCCTCTTTGTTCAGGTGGAGAGAATCTCGGTCAGTGCAGCAAGAAATTCGTCGATCTCGGCGACGCTGTTGTAGTGCACCGGCCCGACACGCACCACACCGCCCGATTCCAGCAACCCGAGCGAATCGGCCACCTCGACCGCATAGTTGTGTCCACTCCAGACGAAGATATTCTGGTCGGCAAGTGACGCGGCGATCCTGTGCGGTGCGACCCGATCATGCGTGAACGACACGGTAGGAACGCGGCGCTCGAACGCAGCTTCATCAGTGATGCCCCGGACCGTTACGCCATCGAGCGACTGCAGCCCGCCGACCAGGTGAACCGACAGGGTCTTTTCGTATTGGAACAGCATCGCCATCGCCGCACGCAGCGCGTTCCTCCGGCCCGACGCGCCTGCCATCGTCTCACCGATCCACGCGAGGTACTCGATCGCTGCCGTGATCCCCGCAAAGCCCTCATGGCTTTGCGTACCCGTTTCAAAGGAACCGGGATGACGCCCGGGCGCCGGTCGCACTTTGTATGGTTCGAGTCGTTCGAGCACCGCCTCGCGTCCATACAACACACCCTGGTGTGGCCCGAAAAACTTGTATGGTGAACACACGAGGAAATCACAGTCGATAGCCTGGACGTCGGTCACAACGTGCGGCGCCGACTGCACGGCGTCGATGTACGTCAGGGCGCCGGCGGTTTTCGCCTGCGCACAGATCGTCGTGACATCGTTGATCGTACCGGTCAGGTTGCTTGCGCCGCCGACACACACCAGGCGCGTGCGCTCGGTAAGGAGTTCGTCGAATACCTCGAGATCGAACTCGTACGTCTCGGTATTAAAGGGCAACCAGCGAATCTTCAGCGCCAGATCCCGGGCGAGTAGCACCCAGGGCCAGACGTTCGCATCGTGATCCATGCGCGACACGATGATCTCGTCGCCGGGCGCGAACAGTCGGCCCAGCGAACGGGACACATGCAGCGTTATCGTCGTCATGTTCTGGCCGAACACAATCTCGTCCGGGGATGCTGCACCAAGGAAATCAGCCACCGCGCCGCGCGCGCCTGCGATGATCTCATCGGCCGCCTTGGAACTGCGGAAATACCCGCCGGCGTTCGCGTTGGCCTCCAGCAGGCAGTGCGACATCGCATCGGCCACCGACTGCGACACCTGGGTGCCGGCCGGGTTATCGAAGTAGATGCGTCGTTTGCCGTTGTCGGTTATGCCGAGCGCCGGGAACTGCGCCCGCACGGCATCGAGGTCATAAGGCATGGATTATTCCTGCGCGTTCCCGCCCCACTTCTCGCGATGGGCGTCCTCGGCGCGCTGGCGTACTTTCTGGTGGCGGCGGGTCAGCAGCAGAGAGCCGGGGTCGCAGACCTCGGCTTTGATGATGCCGAGATCGCTGGCCGCATCGAACAGGCTGGGGTACCAGCGGTCCCAGTTGGGTAGTAGGGCTTCGACTTTTTCGCGAAGGCTCATGGTCGCAGGTTAACCCGCCGACCATGGCAAGACAATGACAGGTTTCTCGCCTTTGTCCCTAGTCTTCGAGCATGCGCAGGCCGACCATACAGGCGCCCAGCAGCATGGCACCGAGGACAATCATCGGCAATTGCGCGATGAACTGATCCGAAGTCGCGCCGATCTTGTCAATCGGCAACAGCTGGACCAGGCCGGCCAGCGTCGTGACCAGGGATGTAAGCGGCTTGAATGACACAAGCAACCCGATCACTGTGGCAACCGGCAGAGTCACGCGCCGCAGCCACATGCGCCGGCGTACCCGGTGCACGATGCGTGCGCTGAAACCATCGTCTGCAATCGGTTCCGATGCGAACATCGATTCGAGCAAACGATCCTGTTCGTCTTTGATTCGATCAGCCATGTTGATGATCTTTGATGTCAAAACTCGTCCTGACCTTTTCTTTACCACGAAATATCACCGATTTCACCGTCCCGACCGGCATATTCATCGACTCACCGATCTCCCGGTGCGACAGGCCGCAGGCGTAGGACATGACCATGATGGCACGCTCCTCTTCGGTCAGCACCGCCAGGAAGCGATCCAGGTCGCCAAGCTCGTCCGACGGCGTAGCGACGCCCGTACCTTCAGTTTCGGTCTTGTGCCCTACTTCTTCCAGAATCTCGGCGTAGCGTTTCGTCTTGCGCCGTGACTGCAGGAAGGTCGTGTAGGCCACCCTGAGTAACCAGCCGATGAACGAGCCTCGTCCCGAAAAGGTCTGCAACTTGTTCCACGCGTGGATGAAGCAGTCCTGGGCCAGGTCGTCCGCCAGCGCATAGTCGCCTGTCAGTTTGCGCAGGAAATTGCGCACATGCGACTGGTGGCGGCGGACCAGCTCACCAAACGCGTCGGTGTCCTGTGCGGATATGACCCGTGCGACGAGCTGGTTGTCGTGACTCGCTGACAAGATCGCGCCCGTTACTCTTCGCCCTTACCTGTAAGCGCGTAGATGACCAGGTAGCCGAGGCCGATTGCGGCCGGCAGTGCGGCTGAGGCAAGCGTGCCATGCAGCGCTTCCGTCGCAAAGTTGCCAACAGCAACTGCCATCAGGGCGAGACCAGCGGCAATCGCCAGCCAGATGATGCCGAGGCGCAGGTCCTTGTACTTGCCCGCTTTCGGGTGCCCAAGGCGGTCGATGAGTTCCGGGGTCAATTCCTGACCCTTGTCGAGAGCCTGTCGAATCGTCTGCTGCATGCCTTCGCGAGCACGAAAACGGAACCAGAACAGGAAAATCAGTACAACAGCGACGCTGATGAACATGACGATAGGAATGAGATCTTCAGCCACTTTTCTACTCCTAAATGGGTTGGTTGAGATTGTCTTCACCCATTAGATGCACGTCGAATCGCAATTGGATGCAATCTTAACTTGTTGTTTTTTATAGCTTTTAAAAAATAGTTTCCCGACTGTCCCGGCTAATTCTAACCCCGATCGCGGAGATGCGCGTTTATAGCGGTCATGAACCTCGCAAAGACACTCCGCGATCCGCGCTGCTACCAGGTCGCCGTTCTGACCGGTTTGCTCGGCTTCGGGCTGATTGTGCTCGACTTCGGCATCCGCTGGCAGAGCGCCCTGACGATCATGGCGACGGCCCAGCTCGCCCAGTACGTCGGCACTCGCCTCGCCGGCCTGCCGCGCTTCGATCCGCTGAGCGCGCTGATCACCTCTCTTTCGCTGACACTGCTGCTGCGGACGGACGTCATCCCCCTCGCCGCCGCGGCAGCAGTGATCGCGATCGGCAGCAAGTTTCTCATCCGCGTCAACGGCAAGCACGTGTTCAACCCGGCCAATGTCGCCCTCGTCACACTGATGCTGGCCAGCGACTATGCCTGGGTATCGTCCGGTCAATGGGGCAGCGCCGCGATCGGTTCGCTCGCCCTTGCCTGCCTCGGCTTTCTCGTGCTGACGCGCGCGAAGCGCGCCGAGACGACGATCGCTTTCCTCGCATTCTACGGCGCGCTGTTGTTGGGTCGCGCCCTGTGGCTCGGCGATCCGCTGGCGATCCCGATGCACCAGCTGCAGAACGGCGCGCTGCTGATCTTCGCCTTCTTCATGATCTCTGATCCGAAGACCACGCCGGACGCCGCCCTCGGCCGCGTCGTCTACGCAGCCATCGTCGCTGCCATCGCTTTCACCATCCAGTTTGTCTACTACGTGCCCAACGGCCCGATTCTCGCGTTGATCCTGTCAGCGCCGCTCGTGCCGTTCATCGATGCGCTCTTGCAGGGATCGCACTACCAGTGGCACCAACCTCAAGGAGCAAAACGATGAAATACCTTGTCACGCTGACCACGGCGGTCCTGACCGTCTTTCTCACGACGACGGCACAGGCCTTCTGCGGTTTCTACGTCGCCAAGGCCGACACGAGCCTCTTCAACCAGGCCTCGCAGGTCGTGCTCGTGCGCGACGGTGATCGCACCGTGATCACGATGGCCAACGATTTCGACGGCGACGTCGAAGACTTCGCGATCGTCATCCCGGTGCCCACGTTGATCGAGCGCGAGCAGATCAACGTCGGCGACCGTGCCGTCATTCAGCATCTCGATGCCTATACCGCGCCGCGGCTGGTCGAATACCACGACCCGGACCCCTGCGTACGCTACGAACTCGAAGGAATGCGGATGTCCGCCGACAGCGCCCTGCCGTCCACGAAGGAACTGAAACGCTCGGCACGCTCTCGCGGCGTGACCATCGAGGCGCAGTACACGGTCGGCGAGTACGACATCATGATCCTGTCCGCGACCCAGAGCGACGGCCTCGTCACCTGGCTCAAGGAAAACGACTACAAGCTGCCGCGCGGCGCAGCACGCGTGGTCGACGGTTACCTGAAGCAGGACATGCGCTTCTTCGTCGCGAAGGTCAATCTCGCCGAGCAGGCCAAGCTCGGGTACCAGTACCTGCGCCCGATCCAGGTCGCCTACGAGAGCAACAAGTTCATGCTGCCGATCCGGCTCGGCACGCTGAACGCAAAAGGCAAGCAGGAACTGTTCGTCTATGCATTGACGCGCACCGGGCGCATCGAGACCACGAACTACCGCACCGTGAAGCTGCCGAGCAACTTCGACGTGCCCGAGTTCGTCGAGGATGAATTCGCCGCCTTCTACCGCGCGATGTTCCAGAAGCAGACAGTGAAGGAAAACGAACGCGCCGTGTTCCTCGAGTACGCCTGGGACATGGCCTGGTGCGACCCCTGCGCCGCCGATCCGCTCACCCCGAAAGAGCTGCGCTCACTCGGCGTGTTCTGGCTCGACGATCGCAGCGGCATGGCCAAACGCAGCGTCCCGCAGGCACAGAACGTCTTCGTCACCCGACTGCACGTCAGCTACGACGCGCAGCACTTCCCCGAGGACCT
>JBFFOM010000016.1:0-50067 GCA_041574455.1 Woeseiaceae bacterium
CACCTCGGTCCATTCGACGACTTTGTCGAGCGTGGCCTCGCGATTTAGCCAGACGGGCGCAATCTGTGCGAGGCCGACCCGGGTAATCGTCTCAGTCCCAGTTCTTGGTGAACGTAATGCCGTAGGTAGGCGGTTCAGACGGATACGAGTTCATGCTGCCACGGTCGAGCAGGGGCGGATCGAACGAGCCGTTGTAATAACGCTCGTTGGTCACGTTGCGACCCCACAGTGTGACCGTCGAGTTCCAGTCGTCGATTTCGACGCCGAGACGCAGGTTCAGGATGTTGAAATCGTCCTGCAGCGTCAGCGGATCCGTGTCGCCGTCCGTTGTCGTATCAGACGCATACGTGTACTCCGCGCGGAAGAACAGGTTGTTGCTTCCCATCGGGAAATCCTGCGTCAGGGCCACCATGAAACGGTCCTCAGGGTTATACGGAAGCGCGCGACCACTGCGGTCACAGCTGCCGTCGCCATTCGCGGCGGCGTCCGGTTCCCCGTTCTGGAACGGCGTCGCCTTCCAGCACACGCCGCGCACGAACGAGATGTAATCGCCTTCGTTGTGTGCGTAGTAGCCGGTCACGCGCGTGTTGTCCATCGGACGCCACTGCCATTCGACCTCGATACCCTTGATTTCCAGGTCACCTGCATTACGCAGGATGAATCCCTGGCCTTCGAAAGTAAGCGACTGGAAGTTCTCGAAGTCGGTCTGGAACGCGGCAACAGACACGCGGAAGTTGTCACCGATGTCGCCCTTGAAGCCCAGTTCGATCGATGTGGATTCTTCCGGCTCGAAGAGCTGCGAGAACAGCGGGTTGTCGGGGTCGGCCGGGTCGTACTCGAGGCGATCCGTATTCGTGCCACCGGACTTGAAGCCCGTCGCATAGGCCGCGTACAACATGGCGCTGTCGCTCGGATACCAGGTGATCTTCGCCGTGCCCGTAACCTGGTCGTCCTCGAGCGTTGCCCTTACATCTGGTCGCGGCGAGAACGCCGGAACCAGGTAAGCGGCCCAGCCGTCGTTCGGCGCTGCGACGGCGAAGAGCGGGGTCGGGTCAGGCGGCGGCCCCTGCATGCCGCCGGCTACCCACTGGCTGAAACCAATCAGCGTCGCGCCAACGAGCGGCAGGTTCGGCCGGAGCACGCCCGGGTTGGTCTGCGTGTAAACCGAGTCGATGTCCTTGGTTTCATCCGTATAGCGCGCGCCAAGTGAAATACTAAGGGCGTCGCTCAGGTTCCAGTCAACCTGGCCAAAGAATGCATAACCGTCGTGATCCTGGACCACGTCATCGTTCGCGAAAGCGCCGGCCGGGAACGCTGCGGCACCCGGTGGGATGAGCCCGCCCGTGGCAGCGGAAATCTGGTTGACGCCTTCAGTGAAGAATGACAGGGGCGGCAGTCCCTGGAGCATATTGTCGATGTCATAGAATGCTGCCAGGTCTTCGCCCGCTGTCGTAATCGTGTTGTTCTTGATCTCCTGGGCGAAATAGTAGCCACCAATGACCCAACGGCTGTCGTTCTCGCCGAACGAGCCGGCCAGGCGCAGTTCCTGCGAGATCGAGTTCTGTTCGGCCGTGTTCTCACGGGTTGCGATATCCGTGTTGGTGAAGTCGACGTCAATGAAATCGTAGGTGTCAAACGCGCGGTAGGCGGTGACCGAAGTCAGCGTCGCGTCCCCCCAGTCCTTGTTGAACTCGACCGACAAACCGCGGTCCTCGTTCTGCGAATTCGGGATGTGGTTGATGGACGTGAGGTAGTCGTCCCACTCGTATCCCTCGATGAGGTTCGGAAACGCGAAATCGGCAACCGGGAACGGCGGCAGGCCGAGGGGGCCGAATGCGGCGTTCAGCTGTGCGAACAACGTCGACGTCGGAAGCGCGTCCGGGTAGTCGCGTTCCGTGAGGACGATACTGCCGAGCATGAGACGCGCAAAGTCCGGCCCGAAATCGCCGAACATCGGATTGCTGGCGCTGGCCGAGATGACACTGTCAACCCGGTTTGTGCCGATGCAACAGACTTCATCGATCTCCGAGTAGTCGGCGATGATGCGCATCGTAAGGTCGTCCCCGTTGTCGTAACCGAGTTGCGCCCGCAGCCCCAAGCGATCGCGGTCGTTGAACACGTCATCCTCGATGTTCAGCGTCGGGATCGGGCCGCTCAGGTCGTACATATGATTGGCGACATAGCCGTCACGCTGCGACGAGAAGAAGGTGCCGCGAAACGCGAGATTGTCGGTCAGCGGGATATTCGCGGCGCCCGAGAATCGCTGGAGGTTGTGATCGCCCATGGTGACTTCCATGAAGGCGTCCGTGCTGTCGACACTCGGTGCGACCGTGCGCACCTGGATGGCGCCGGCGGCCGTGTTCTTGCCGAACAGCGTGCCTTGCGGACCGCGCATGACTTCGACGTATTCGATGTCGATGAGGTCGTTGATCATCGAGCTCTGGCGCGAGCGATACACGCCGTCGACGTACAGGCCAACCGACGATTCGACGCCGAAGTTGTTGGACGTGGAGCCGATACCACGAATCGAGAAGTTCGACGTGGTTGTTGTCTGGCTGCCGCCGACAATCAGACCCGGGACGTTCTGCTGCAGGTCGATCATGTCCTTGATGCCGGAATCTTGAATCTGTGCTCCGGTCACCGCGGTAATTGCCGTCGGCACGTCCATGACGTTAACCGCACCTTGAACTTTCGAGATTACGATGATCTCTTCGAGTACGGTCTCGTTATTCGCATCCTGTGCTACTGCGGGTGCCGCCAGCGCGACGCCGATGAGTGGTAGCAATCTGCCGATTCGAATCGTTTTCATGTCTCCCCCCTTTGTCTTGGGACACTCTTACTACCCGCGCAAGCATAGCATGGTTTTTGCCTGCGATATCGCCGATAACCTTATGAAAAATTGACGGTTATACGGTCGGGTGATAGCGAATCGGAGATCAACACCGGATAGCCTTCTAACTGGCCGATCGAGTAGAGATGATTGAATTGCGCCGGCAATTCGCGGACTATGCGCTAGCTGAATTACTCCGCGGGCTGAAGGAACAAGAATGGCTGACCCCAAGCGCCTTTACGGGCTGAACGCGCTGGTCCTGAATGCGGCGGATGGCATCGGTGAGGCCATCGCCCGGACCCTGGTTAAACACGGCGCAACCGTGATTGCGGCGGACACCGCCAACAGCGGCGTCGAACAGCATTTTCGCCGGGTACGCGGCGTCACCGGCAAGGTTGCCAACCTCCTTGATCCTGAGGCATTGACGCAGCTCGTGGATGAAGCGGCAGAGAAGCTCGGCTCGCTCGACATCGTGATTATTGATTTCCTGTTGCGCCAGGAGGCGCCGCTGAGCAGGGTCGATGCAGCCTTCGAAACAGTACTCCGCCAGCGCGCGTCGCTGGTCAAGGCCATCTATCGTGCGTCATTGCCCTATCTGAAGAACAGCCCGGCCGGCCGCATCATCAATATGGGATTCCTGCGCAGCTTCTTTGCACCCGAAGGCACTGAGGCCGCGGTCCGTGCGCAGCAGGACCTTGCTGACCTGACGCGCGCCATGGCCGCGGAGATTGGCGAGTTCGGCATCACGGCAAACTACATCCAGCCCGGCGGCATCATGACGCCCGAGAGCCGCGAAACGTTTCGCAAGAACCCGGGTCTGCGCGATTTCTGCATTCGCGAGTCGGCGGCCAGCCGCCTTGGCGAACCGGTCGACGTCGCCAAAGTCGCGCTGTTCCTCGCGAGCGGCGATGCCGTGTTCGTCAGCGGCACGGGCATCTCCGTCGACGGCGGACGCACCGGCGGCTGATGCACGCGGTTCTCGCTGACCTGATCCACCTGCTCGGGCTGGAGCGGATCGAAAACAACATCTTCCGCGGCGACAGTCGCGATATTGGCAGCCCGCAGGTATTTGGCGGACAGGTACTGGGCCAGGCACTCTCGGCCGCGCAGCACACGGTCGAAGGCCGGGTGGCGCATTCACTGCACGCCTATTTCCTCCGGCGCGGTGATATCAATGCGCCGATCGTGTACGAGGTTGACCGGGCTCGAGATGGCGGCAGCTTTTCCAACCGGCGAGTCGTTGCGATCCAGCACGGCCGCCCGATACTCAACCTGGCCGCCTCGTTCCAGAATCCTGAAGATGGCTTAGACCATCACGACCCGATGCCGGACGTGCCGGCCCCGGACGGGCTGAAGGACCTCACGCACCTTGCGTCGGACGAACTCGACCGGATTCCGGTCAAACTGCGCCGCTTCATGACCGATCAGCGACCGTTCGAGTTTCGACCGGTCGAACAGACGAGTCTTGACTCGACGGATAGAAAGGCGCCCACCAAGCATGTGTGGATTCGCGCGGTTGACGCCTTGCCGGATAGCACGGCCCTGCACCAGAACCTGTTGGCGTACGTATCGGATTTCGAGCTGCTCGCCACGTCGACATTGCCTCATGGCCTGCCGTTCACGCGCGGTAAAATGATCATGGCAAGTCTCGACCATGCACTGTGGTTCCACCGCGAATTTCGCATGGACGAGTGGCTGCTGTACTCGATGGAAAGCCCAAATGCCTCGGGTGCGCGCGGCTACGCGCGCGGGCAGTTTTTCAGGACCGATGGCACGCTCGTGGCCTCGACTACCCAGGAAGGGCTCGTGCGCGTCGTCGATCCGGAGAGCGCACGGAAGCGTTCGGATCCCAGAGAACAATCGTAGGCAAAATGGTACCGGACACCCTATTTCCGCCGCGGGGCTCTTTTTGAATTTCCGCGAGCTAGGGAAATAGGGTGTCCGGTACCTATTTAATGGATCAGTGGGCCTTGCCCTGGGCTGCGACCGCAGCTGCAGCTTTGGCAATCTCCTCGGGGTCGCCGAGGAACTCCCGCGACAGGGGCTTGAGGTCGTCGTCGAGTTCGTAGGCCAGCGGTACGCCGGTCGGGATGTTGAAGCCCGTGATTTCCTCGTCCGAAATGCCGTCGAGCATCTTGACGAGGGCGCGCAGGCTGTTGCCGTGCGCCGCGATCAGCACGTCGCGGCCGTCCCTGAGGTCGGGTGCGATGAGGTCTTCCCAGCACGGGATGACCCGCTCGAGCGTGAGCTTGAGCGACTCGGTGCCCGGCAGTCCCGCAATACCCGCGTAGCGCGGGTCAAACATCGGGTGACGCTCGTCGTCGGCTTCGAGTTCGGGAGGCGGAATGTCGTAGCTGCGTCGCCAGATATGCACCTGGTCATCGCCGTATTTTGCCGCCGTCTCGGCCTTGTTGAGGCCCTGCAGGGCGCCGTAGTGGCGCTCGTTCAGGCGCCAGTCGCGCACGACCGGAATCCACATCAGGTCCATCTGGTCCAGGATGTGCCAGAGCGTGCGGATGGCGCGCTTGAGCACCGACGTGTACGCGATGTCGAACTCGTAACCGAGTTCGTGCAGCAGCTTGCCTGCCGCGATTGCTTCGTCGTTGCCCTGCGGTGTCAGGTCGACGTCCTTCCATCCCGTGAACAGGTTCTTCAGGTTCCAGTCACTCTGCCCGTGGCGGCAGAGTACGAGCTTCCCAGCAATTACTACTCCGTCAGATTGAGATCAGTTTCTTGAGCTCCTGCGCTGCAACCGAGAGGGTAGCAAAATCAACATTACCGCGGAGTTTCATTTCTTCGATCGTCTTCCTGTAATGCGCGACTTCGACCGCATGCTTTTCGAGCCACTGGTCGGCGATCTCGCGGGGGTTGCGTTTACTGCGAGGAGTAATCAGCCGCAGCGAGAGCTGGCGACGTAACCGGTAGATTTCGTCGCGCAGGTTGCTGCGCGCCTGTGCCTGCCAGCGGCCGCTCACCTCGAGGTCCTCGGCCGAGTCGTGCAGCCACCAGATACCAAGCGCGTCGTTGAACCGCGCATAGAGTCGCGCTGAGTCGATCACGTCGCGGCGACGCTCGGCGGCAACATCAACGATGTCGAGCGCCGCGCGAGTAAGCACGAGTACGGCAACGCTGTGGGCAAGTTTCTCGGGCACGCCCATTGCCATCCACTCAGTGCGTGCTTTCTGCATACGTGCATTGAGTGCCCGCGAGACATAACTGCTGGTGCGCGCGTAGACGCGGGTCATCCCGTCCTTGAGTCTTGTTGTCGTCTTGACGATATCGAGCTTCTCGCCGTGATGTTCGATCAGCCAGTAACAGATGTGGCGTAGCGTACGGCTGACTTCGAACATCATGAGCATCTGCGCACGCGCCGGGATCAGGTGGTCCAGCGCCTCGATCTCCTTGAACAGCGGTCGTGCACGGCAGATGATGCGCGCGGTCTCGTACGCGCGCGCGACCGTGACGTAGGACGCGCCGGTATCGGCCTGGGTCCGCTGCACGAAGGCCGGGCCCATGCGATTGACGATGTCGTTAGCAATCAGCGTCGCGAGGATCTCCCGGCTCAGGCGATGGTGGGGAATCAGGTCGACATAACGGCGACGCAGGACGTCCGGGAAGTAGCGTTGCGGGTCGATCTGCAGGAACTCCTCGAGCGTCTCCTGCGAGTCGATCAGGCCGTTGTAGAGGTTGATCTTGGCGTAGCTGAGCACGACGGCGAGTTCCGGCCGTGTCAGTCCCTGCTTGCGATTGCGGCGATCTTCGATCTCTATGTCGTCGGGCAGGAATTCGAGACTCCGGTCGAGTTTGCCCTTGTGCTCGAGGTCGGCGATCAGCCGCGCGAGCTCTTCAAGTCGGTCGGCCGACTGCATCTCGCTCATGCTGATCGCCTGGGTCTGCAGGTAGTTGTTGCGGAGCACCAGTTTGGCGACATCTTCGGTCATCGATGCGAGCAGTTCGTCGCGCCGCTTGCGGGACATGTTCTTCTTCTTCGCCACGTCACTGAGAAGAATCTTGATGTTCACCTCGCGGTCGGAACTGTCGACGCCGCCCGAGTTGTCTATGAAGTCCGTGTTGATCCGGCCGCCGCGCAATGCGTACTCGACGCGTGCGCGCTGGGTCAGGCCAAGATTGCCGCCTTCGCCGACGACCTTGCAGCGCAGCTCGTCCGCGTTGACGCGCACTGCATCGTTGCTGCGATCGCCGACGTCCGAGTGGCCTTCACTGCTCGACTTGACGTAGGTGCCGATACCGCCGTTCCACATCAGGTCGACGCGCATCCTGAGAATCGCACGGATCAGGCTATCGGGCTTCAGGGCCGCGTCCTCGATACCAAGCAACTCGCGCGCTTCCGTACTCAGGCGAATCGTCTTGGCCTGGCGCGAAAACACGCCGCCGCCTTTCGAGATCAGTGCTTCATCGTAGTCGTCCCAGGTCGAGCCGGCCTTGCGGAACAGGCGCCGGCGTTCCCGGAAACTCGTGGCCATGTCGGGATTGGGGTCGAGGAAGATACGCCGATGGTTGAACGCTGCCACGAGCTTGATCTTTCTCGATTGCAGCATGCCGTTGCCGAAAACGTCGCCGCTCATGTCGCCGATGCCGGCGACGGTGAACGGGTCCTTCTGCGAGTTGATGCCCATCTCGTGGAAGTGGCGTTTGACCGCCTCCCACGCGCCGCGGGCAGTGATGCCCATCTTCTTGTGGTCATAGCCGGCGGAGCCGCCCGACGCGAACGCATCGTCCAGCCAGAAGCCGTACTCGGCGGAGAGGCCGTTCGCGATGTCGGAGAACGTGGCTGTGCCCTTGTCGGCGGCTACGACCAGATAGGGATCGTCGCCGTCGCGACGCACGATTCCTTCCGGAGTGACGACCTCGCCGTCAATGACATTGTCGGTGAGGTCGAGCAGGCCGCGAATGAACATCTTGTAGCAGCGGATGCCGTTGGCCAGGACTGCGTCGCCGTCGCCACTCGGGGCACGTTTCGGGAAGAACCCGCCCTTGGCGCCCGTTGGCACAATTACCGTGTTCTTGACGATCTGGGCCTTCATCAGGCCTAGGACCTCGGTGCGAAAGTCCTCGCGACGGTCTGACCAGCGCAGCCCGCCACGGGCGATGTTGCCGCCGCGCAGGTGGACGCCCTCGACCTCGGGCGAGTAGACAAATACCTCGTACTTCGGTTTCGGCAGCGGAATTTCGGGCAATTTTGCCGGATCGAGCTTGATGGATATGTAGGGCTTGGCGACGCCGTCGACGGTCTGGAAAAAGTTGCTGCGCAGCGTCGCCGCGATGCCGCCGGCGAATGCCATGAGGATGCGGTCCTCGTCGATATTTCGTGCCTTGCGCACGCCGAGTTCTACTTTGCGCCGGGCATCGCGTAGTTCGCGAGCGCGCCGCGATTTGGGAATCGCGGGGTCGAACTGGGCGGCGAACTTCTGCACGAGGTGCCCGGCCAGATCCGCGTGTGCGACCAGCACATCCTCCATGTAGGACTGACTGAAGGGCAGGCCGAGTTGCAGGATGTGTTTCGCGTAGCAGCGGAGCAGGGTGACGTCGCGCCAACTCAGGCCCGCGCTCACGATCAGCCGGTTCAGGCCATCGTTCTCTGCATCGCGTTCAAGCACTGCCATGAAGCACTCTTCGAAGCGTTCCGATACGGCCTCGACGTCGATTCTCGCGTCGCTTTCATGACGCAGGTGGAAATCCTGGATCCAGAAGGAGCGGCCGGAGTCGAGCTTTGCCTCGTAAGGGTGCTCCGTGTGTACGTCGCAGCCCATGTGCTCGAGGATCGGCAGCGCATTTGACAGCATGACGGGCGAGTCCAGGCTGTAAACGAGGAAGCGCATGTCGCCGGGCTCGAGATCGTCGGCTTCGTACAGGTCGACATTGCGCGGAATATCGTCGCGTAACATCGCGTCCATAGCCTCGATATCGCTGCAGGCGACCTTCGGGCTGGTGTCCTCCTGGTAGCCGGCCGGGAAGATCTTGCCATACGCTTTGAACAGTCGTTCGCCTTCGCCGTTGCCAAAGCGTGAGCCCAGCTCGGCGTAGAGCCGATCCGACCACGTAACAATGATGTTCGCGAGACTTTGCTCGACTTTTTCGATGCTGATACGCGGCTGAGCGCCTTCCGGAGTGCGCACGATGATGTGTACCCGTGCGAGCGCCGAGTCGGAGATCTGTACGGCCGAATCGACCGAGAAGCCGCCCAGTGCCTCGGTGAGCAGGGCCTCGATCTTGCGGCGCACCGAAGTCGTGTACTTTTCTCTCGGCACGAAGACGAGACACGAGAAGAAGCGACGAAACGCGTCGCGTCGCAGAAACAGTCGCACACGTTGGCGGTCCTGCAGATTCAGGATGCCGATCGTCGTGCGCGTCAGGTCCTGGACCGAGCTCTGGAACAGCTCCTCACGCGGGTAAGTGTCGATGATATGCAGCAGGGCTTTTCCGCGGTGACCCTTGATCTCGACGTTGGCATTTTCGAAGACCCTGGCAACCTTGTGGCGCAGGTACGGGATGTTCTGTGGATTCTCGTTGTAGGCGATCGAGGTAAGCAGGCCGATAAAGCGCCGTTCACCTACGGCGTCGCCAGTGTTGTCATAGATCTTGATGCCGACGTAGTCGAGGAACGCCGGGCGGTGCACGGTCGAACGGGAGTTGGCCTTGGTCAGGATAAGCCAGTCGCGGGCGGTTCTTTGTTTCTCCATTTCCGGCGTGAGCTCGACCCGGGAGCGCCGGTCGTCGTCGTGGCTCAAGACGCCCAGCCCAGTGCCCGGGACATTCTCGAGGAACCCCCGCTTGCCGCGTTTCGCGAGTCGGTACTCCCGGTAACCGAGAAAGGTAAAGTGATCATCGGCGAGCCAGTCGAGCAATGCCTGGCTTTCGCTGCGCAGTAAGGGGTCGGCACCCTTCGGCCCGCGCTCGAGCAGGTCACGCGCCTCGCGCATGCGTTCCTGCATCGCACTCCAGTCCCGGACTGCGACACGCACATCCAGGAGAATCCGCTTGATTTCGCGCCGCAAGACCTTCAGTTCCTGACGGCCGGACTCGCGGCTGATCGCGAAACGAACGAACGACTCGCGTACCGCTTTCTTGTCGCCTGGACTGACGATCGATCGCAGTGTGCCGTGCTCGTCGCGGCGCACCAAAATGATCGGGTGCACGGTGATGTGTACGGACAGCTTGTGCCTGTTGATGGCCGCAGCGACCGAATCGACGAGAAATGGCATGTCGTCATTGACCATTTCGACGAAGGTAAAGGCCGACTCGTAGCCGTGCTCTTTCTTGTTAGGGTTATAGATGCGCAGCAGCGCCTCGCCGTTCCTGCGAGTCGCGGCAAAGTCGAGGTGATCGATGGCGATGCGTGCCATGGTCTGTTCGGATCGGCCGACCAGGTCCTCAAACGGAACGTTGGCAAAATACTGCTCGAGGAAACGCCGGACATCGGCTTTCCCGGAAATCGTACTGGAACTTACACGCGCTGCGAGAATGGCGTCGACGATGCCCCGGCGGGCGTCACCACTGCGCCTTTTTCGTGCTGTTGTCACTGCGAATGCCCCGCGGGATCGGTTGGCCCGAATGCCGGGATTCTAGCCCACATCCGCCCGATAGTTACACCGGAAATTACCCATATTCAGGGATTGCCGATAAGTCGCGCACGGGCGAGCAGGCGCTCCATGATGTAGTTGAGCTGATTGAGCTCTTCGTCACTGAGTCCCTCGAGCAGGTCGCATTCGAACGCGAGCGCAAGCTCAGCGATTTCGTCATGCAGTTTCCTGCCTTCCTCCGACAGATTGAGGATCGAACGGCGCTTGTCGGCATCAGCGAATTCCCGGTCGACACGGCCCCTCTTGATCAGCTTGGTTACTGCGCGACTGACCGCCACCTTGTCCAGCATCGTGCGCTCTGCAACTTCGACCGCGGAGAGACCGGGGAAACGTCCGAGAATGGCAATGACCCGCCACTCCGGAATCGACACCTGGAAGCGTTTGTCGTAGGCGCGAGCCACCGTTGTGCTGACCGTGTTGGACAGGACGGCGAGCCGGTAGGGGAGAAAATTTTCGAGTTTGAGTTCGTCGCTCATGCGGGCAATTTATCACGCGAGGTGCGGCAGGGCGAGGTACGCACCGGACTGCATTTCAACCAGGCGACTCGTGGTGCGCTGGAACTCGAGCGCGAGTCGTTGGCCGGAATACAAGGCATCGACCGCGACCTCGGCGGACAGAACGAGCTTGACGCGCCGGTCGTAGAACTCGTCGACGAGCGAGATGAAACGACGCGCCTGGTCGTCATGGCCGGCGTCGAACTGCGGCACGCCCGAGATGATGACCGCAGGATACCAGCGAGCGAGCTCGATATAGTCGGCCTGGCTCCTGGGGCCGTCACAGATGGAGGCGAAGTCGAACCAGGCGATACCCCTGGCGGCACGTCGCGCCCGGACAGGCCGGCCGTTGATGTCGAGATCGACATCCTCTTCGATGCGGAGCGACGCGATCTCATCGAAGTAGTATGCAAGGTGCGCCCGTGTTTCGTCATCAACGGGGTGCTGGTAGGTGCCGGCCTTTTCGAGCAGGCGCAAGCGGTAGTCCGTCCCGCCGTCCATGTTGACGACCTCGCAATGCGACTCGAGCAGTTCGATGGCCGGCAGAAAGCGCTGCCGTTGCAAGCCGTCCCTGTAAAGCTCGTCGGGTCGCGAATTCGAGGTGGCCACGAGGGTCACGCCGCGCTCGAACAGACCCTGCAGCAGGCGGCTGAGGATCATGGCGTCGCCGATGTCACTGACGAAGAACTCGTCGAAGCAGAGCAACTGCGTTTCGAGTGCGATCTGCCCGGCTATCTTGTCGAGTGGGTCTTCGACAGAGCTCAGCGCCCTCATGCGCTCGTGCACGTCGCGCATCATGCGGTGAAAATGAATGCGCTTTTTCTGCTCGGTGTCGAGACTCTCGAAGAACAGGTCCATGAGAAAGGTCTTGCCACGACCGACGCCGCCCCATATGTAAAGACCGGGCACGGCCTGGCGGGGCCGGCTGCGGACGAACATCGTGCGCAGCCGGCCCCGCCGCGGCGGCTGGGCTGCCAGCCTCGCCTGCAGGTCCTCAAAGCGCGCGATCATGTCGAGCTGCGCTGCATCCTCGACGTGTCCCTCGCGCTGCAGACTCTCCATGTAGGCCTGGCGAATATTCATGACTACCTAAATACCGGGATTGACAGGTTTGTGGCGCAACGCAAGATTACATGCCTGATACCATACGGCCAATAACAAGGAGCCGCAGGCTATGTCGGAAGAATACGAACGCGAGTCCATGGAATTTGACGTCGTCATCGTCGGTGGGGGACCGGCCGGGCTGTCGGCAGCGATCAGGCTGATGCAGCTCGACGACAGCCTGGCGGTCGTGGTCGTCGAGAAGGGCTCCGAAATCGGCGCCCACATTCTTTCCGGAAACGTCTTTGAACCGACCGGGCTCGACGAGCTGATCCCCGACTGGAAAGAGAAGGGGGCTCCCGTGCAGACCGAGTGCACGGGCGATCGCGTGCACTACCTGACCAGCGAGACCGGCGCGGTCAGGGTGCCGGGCCTGTTCCTGCCAAGGCCGATGCACAACCACGGCAATTACATCATCAGTCTGGGGCAGCTGTGCCAGTGGCTGGCTGAGCAGGCCGAAGCGCTGGGCGTCAACGTGTTCCCGGGTTTTGCCGCTTCCGAAGTGCTCTACGACGACGAAGGGCGGGTGACCGGCGTCGCTACGAGCGACATGGGCATTGGTAAGGACGGGCAGAAGAAAGACTCGTTTACGCCAGGCTACGAACTGCTCGGCAAGTACACGATCCTGGCCGAGGGCGTGCGCGGCAACCTCAGCGAGGAAGTAATGCGTAAGTTCGATCTGCGGGCAGATGCCGATCCGCAGCACTACGGCATTGGCATCAAGGAAGTCTGGGAGATCGAACCGGAGCGGCACGAGGAGGGCCTGGTCGTGCACACGACGGGCTGGCCTCTCGACGGCCATACCGAGGGCGGTGGATTTCTGTATCACGCGGCCGGCAACAAGGTGTACCTGGGGCTGATCATCGCGCTCAACTACCGAAACCCGCACCTGTCGACATTCGACGAGTTTCAGCGCTGGAAGACACACCCGAAGATCCGTTGCTACCTCGACGGCGGCAAGCGTGTCGGCTATGGTGCGCGCGCCGTGAACAAGGGCGGCCTGCAATCACTGCCGAAGCTTTCGTTCCCGGGCGGTATGCTCACGGGCTGCGGCGCCGGGTTCCTGAATGGCGTCAAGATCAAGGGCGCGCATACGGCAATCAAGACCGGCATGCAGGCGGCGGAAAGCGTGCACAAGGCGTTTGCGGCGGGTGACCAGGGCCAGTCGGAGCTCTCCGATTTTGACGAGAACGTCAAGGCGTCCTGGGTTTACAAGGAACTGCACCGGGGCCGCAATTTCGGTCCCGCATTGCACAAGTTCGGTCCATTCTGGGGTGCGGCATTCACGTTCATCGACCAGAACATCTTCTTCGGCAAGCTGCCCTTTACCTGGCGCAATACCGAGCCCGACCATGAGTCACTGCAGAAGGCATCCGAGGCAAGGCCGATCGACTACCCGAAGCCGGATGGCGTGCTGACGTTCGACAAGCTGTCGTCGGTGTATCTCTCGAGTACGAATCACGAGGAAGACCAGCCATCGCACCTGGTTCTGAAAGACGCGTCCGTACCGATCTCGATCAACCTCCCCGAGTATGACGAACCAGCGCAACGCTACTGTCCCGCGGGCGTCTACGAAATCGTGGAAGAGGGCGGGGAGAAGACCTTTCGCATCAATGCGACCAACTGCGTTCACTGCAAGACCTGCGAGATCAAGGACCCGCAGCAGAACATCGTGTGGACCGTGCCCGAAGGCGCGGGCGGACCGAACTACGCGAATATGTGACTACTTCGCCTGCATCCGGATCGCGCCGTCGCAGCGGATCGTTTCCGCGTTGACGTAGGTCGTTTCGTAGATGAACTGGACCGTGTCGGCGTATTCCTCCGGCTTGCCGAGGCGCCGCGGGAACGGTACCTGGGCCGCGAGCGAATCCTGCACCTCCTGGGAAAAGCCCTGCATCATCGGCGTGAGCATGATGCCCGGCGCGATGGTGTTGACACGGATGCCGAAGGCTGCGAACTCGCGTGCCAGCGGCAGCATCATCGCGTGCACACCGCCCTTCGAGGCCGAGTAGGCCGCCTGGCCGATCTGGCCCTCGAACGCGGCAATCGATGCCGTGCTGATCACGACACCGCGCTCGCCGTCTTCGCTCGGTTCGTTTTCGTTCATGATCGCGGCCGCTTCCTTGGTCACGTTGAACGAACCTACCAGGTTGATCTGGATGACGCGGTTGAAGATCTCGGTCGGCCACGGCCCTTCCCGGCCAAGGGCCCGACCAGCGGTTGCGATCCCGGCGCAGTTTACGGCGAGGGTGATGCCCCCCATCGCCTCTTTTGCCTGCCGGATCGATGCCCGGACCGAGTCCTCGCTCGAGACGTCGGTACTGATGTAGCTCGCACGCGCGCCCAGCTCTGCGGCGCTCTTGGCGCCGAGTTCGTCATTGATGTCGAATAACACCACCTGGCCGCCCGTGTCGATGACGCGCTGCGCCGTGGCAAATCCGAGACCCGATGCGCCGCCCGTGACGACGGCTTTTGCTTCTGACAGTTTCACAACGCTTCCTCAGACTAATTCATAGGCGACGGCTGTCGCTTCGCCACCGCCAATGCATTGCGAGGCAATTCCCCGCTTCATATTACGTGCCCTGAGCGCATGCAGCAGGGTGACCGAAATCCGGCAGCCGGTAGCGCCAATCGGGTGACCCAGCGCGCAGGCGCCGCCGTTCACATTGACCTTGTCATGAGCGATGCCGAGGTCTGTCATCGCCGCCATGGTGACGCATGCGAATGCTTCGTTGATTTCGTACAGATCAACGTCATCCGGGGTCCAGCCCAGCGCCTCGTGCAGCATCTTGACCGCGTAGACCGGCGCCGTCGTGAACCACGCCGGTTCGTGTGCGAATACCGAGTGCGCGATGATCCTCGCGATGGGCTGAAGCCCGCGAGCCTGTGCTTCCGACTCGCTCATCATGACGACGGCGGCTGCGCCATCGGAGATCGAAGACGAGGTCGCCGCCGTAACCGTGCCGTCTTTGCGAAACGCCGGCCGCAGCTTCGGGATCTTGTCGACGTTGACGGTTCCGGGAGTCTCGTCCGTCGATACCGTCACGTCGCCGCGGCGCGAGGTGATCGTGACGGGTGCAATCTCCCCGGCAAATGCTCCCTCGGCCACCGCGCGCTGCGCGCGCTTCGCCGATTCCGTGGCGAAGGCGTCCATCGCCTCGCGGGAAAATTCGTACTTGTCAGCCGTGACCTGGGCAAAGTGCCCCATCATCTCCCCTTCGAAGGGGTCCTGAAGGCCGTCATAAAACATGTGATCGAGGGCTTCCTGGTGCCCCATGCGATAGCCGCTGCGCGCTTTGGGCAACAGGTAGGGCGCATTGCTCATCGATTCGAGGCCGCCCGCGACGACAATGCCGGCGCTGCCAGCCTTGATCATGTCATGTCCGAGGATGATGGCCTCCATGCCCGAGCCACACATCTTGTTAACGGTGATGGCCGGTACGCCTTCCGGCACGCCCGCGGCGAGCGCCGCCTGGCGGGCGGGCGCCTGGCCGAGACCAGCCGGCAATACACAGCCCATGATGGTCCGGTCGATGTCGCCGGCAGCTACTCCGCTCTGCGCGACAGCAGCCTCGATAGCCGCAGAACCCAGCTGCGTTGCAGTGGCGCCGCTCAGGGCTCCCTGGAAAGCACCGATCGGTGTCCGTTTGGCACCAGCAATGACGACGGAATCACTCATTTCTACTCGCTCCGTGGAGGGGTTTTGGTGTTGCGGGCAGCTACTTTCGGCCAAAAAAGGCCCCGATGCAATACCGGACTTCCGTCAATTATCGTCTTTTTCCTGCCCCGCAATATCGGGCTCGTCGAGCACCGCAAGGATTCGTTGCCGGGCTTCCTCGGCCAGTGTATTGCTGTCCTCATACGCCGCGTCCCCGGGGCCGATCGTAGGCAGTATGTCGATGACCATAGGTCCCCGTCGCGGCAGGAATGTCCCGAGCGGCAGGACGTAGCGGGTCCCATGGATCGCGACCGGCACGACGGGTATGTCACCTCTCCGGGCCGCAACGAACGCACCGGGGCGGAAGCGCCCAACGCCGGGCTCCTTGCGGAACGTGCCCTCGGGGAAAAAGCCCAGGGATTCGCCGCGCAGCGCCGCCTTGACGAGTTGCCGGGCATCCCGCGTGCTGCCCTTGATGTCCTTGCGCTCCACCAGTTTCGCACCGGAGCGCAGGAGGAAGAAGTGCGCCGGAGGAAACTTGCGAAATTCGCCTTTGATCACGAAATTGAAGCGCCACGGCAGGTAGCCTTTGAGCAACGGTCCGTCCACGTAACTCGCGTGGTTGGCGACCACCACGCATTCGGCGGTCGGCAGGTGGTCGATCCCCCGAACCTTGACGTCGGCACGGGGTACGACGAAGGCCATGCGGGCCGTCCAGGTCGCGAGCTTTTGGCGCATGCCTGCAGAAGGCACGATCAGGAGGGCAATGAAACAGAACAGGACCAGCAGGCCGAAAAACAGCCATGCGAAGAGTCCCCAGAGCATCTCCAGGAAACGTGTGAACCAGTTCACCTTATGTAAACGCCTTCCTTAATATGTGACAGCGGTCACGCCCGCCCTCAGACTTCGCCAGCATACTCATAAACCTTGGAAAATCCGTCGCTTGGCGATATTTGCACAGCGGTATGCTACCAAGAGTAGCCGCCGGTTGGGAAAGGCAGAGATCGCTGCAATGGATGGCGCGACGACTGGAAGATGGACATTTATGGGTAGCAGCAACAAGCCAAGTACGCCGGAAACGAAAATGGTGCAGCGCTCGGAAGAGCTCGTCGACCGTTTTCTCGATGCGATCTGGATGGAACGCGGACTGTCGAAGAATACGCTCGGTGCCTACCGCGCCGACCTGATGACGTTGGGCCGCGGGCTTTCGGAAAGCAACAAGTCCATCGAGCAGGCAGACAAGGCTGACCTCCTGGACTTCATCGCGAAACGTGTGGAGTTGGGCGCCAAGCCCCGCTCGACGGCCCGCCAGCTGTCGAGCTTCCGCCGCTTTTTCCGCTACATCATGCGCGAGGGTATGCGCAAGACAGACCCGACCGTAGACATCGAAATGCCGCGCATCGGTCGTTCACTGCCGAAGACCTTGTCCGAGGAAGAAGTCGACGCGCTGCTGAGTTCACCGAACGTCGATGAGCCACTCGGCCATCGCGACCGCACCATGCTTGAGTTGCTGTATGCGACGGGCCTGCGGGTCTCCGAGCTGATTAATCTCAAGCAGTCGCAAATCAACTTCAACCAGGGTGTCCTGCGCATCGTGGGCAAAGGCGATCGCGAACGCCTGATTCCGCTCGGTGAAGAGTCGCAGCGCTGGCTGCGCGAGTTCATCAACGGCCCGCGCATGGAGATCCTGCTCGAGCGCCAGACCGACTACCTGTTTCCGACGCGCCGTGGCGACCGCATGACGCGCCAGGCGTTCTGGCACATCATCAAGCGCTATGCCCAGAAGGCTGGCGTCCGCCAGAAGATGTCGCCGCACAGCTTGCGCCATGCATTTGCGACGCACCTGCTGAATCGCGGCGCGGACCTCCGCGTCGTGCAGATGCTGCTCGGCCACAGCGACCTGTCGACGACGCAGATCTACACGCACGTCGCGCGCGAGCGCCTCAAGGAACTGCACGGCGAGCATCACCCCAGGGGCTGAATTGCCGGCGGCGCAAGTCGTTGCAACAAATCGCCGCTGTACAGGGTCTGTTTGTTACAATGCCGCGCCGTTATGAGGGTTTCCCGCCGATGAGCCGAACAATCCAGTCGATCCTGAGCCTTGCAGCCGCGTTGTTGCTGCCGAGCCTCGCTGCGACCGCAGCCGACACCGACGCCGAGCTCGAAGCCGTGCGTGACAAGGTTGCGGCGATGTTCGACATGATCGATCGCGACGACATCAACGCCAGCCCGGTCGATGGCTGGTACACGGTCCAGAAGGGCTCGATTCTCGCCTACATCTCGGCAGACGGCCGCTACCTGTTGCAGGGCGATCTTATTGATCTCGACCTGCAGGTAAACCTCAGCGAGCAAAGCCGTTCGAACGCGCGTCGTGAGGTCGTCGCCTTGCTCAAAGATGAAGAGTCAATCCTGTTCTCGCCGGTGGAGGCGAAGCACTCGGTCACGGTGTTTACCGACGTCGACTGCACCTACTGTCGTAAACTCCATGCCGAAATCGATCAGTACCTCGATCTCGGTATCGCCGTGCGTTACGTGCTATATCCACGCAACGGCCGCGGCTCGCGGACATGGTCCACGTCGGAGGATGTCTGGTGCTCGAACAATCGCAACGATGCACTGACGGCGGCCAAGCTCGATCGCAAGTTTCAGACCAGCCAGTGCGACGCCTCGATGATCAGCAGGCACTACCAGCTCGGCCAGGAGATTGGCCTGAACGGCACGCCGGCAATCGTGCTCGATGACGGCACCTTGATCGGCGGCTACCTGCCTGCTGCAGCTCTCAGCGCGCGCCTGCGCGGCCCCGACCCGCAACAGCAGTCGCAGTAGATCTCTTAGTGATGTGAACGTCGCAGTTCGTGCACGTGCACGAACTGGCTGTCGTCGTGGCGGGTCTCGAAGTACTTGCGCAGCGCAAACTCTACGCTCTGAAACGCGATCTCGTCCCAGGGGATTTCATCCTCGCTGAAGAGGTCGGCCTCGAGAGTCTCCGCGCCGGCGCCAAAGTCGCTGACGAGCTTCGCGGTATAGAAAAGGTGTACCTGGCCCGCGTCGATGACGTCGACCATCGCGAACATGTGGCCGAGTTCGACCGTGGCTTTGGCCTCCTCGAGCGTTTCCCGGGCTGCGCCACCGGCAACCGTCTCGCCGAGCTCCATGAATCCGGCCGGCAGGGTCCATTTGCCGTACCGAGGCTCGATCGCGCGCTTGCACAGCAGGACCCGGTCGTTAAGCGCCGGCACGCAGCCGACCACGACCAGCGGGTTGCGGTAGTGAATCCGGTTGCAACTGTCGCAGATCGCCCGCTCCCGGTTATCGTCCGAGGGGACTCGATAGGTGACCGTGCTGCCGCAACTCGAACAGAATTTCATCGTGTGCCTGGTTTTGAATGGTGCCGGGAGGGGGAATCGAACCCCCACTCTGTCTCCAGAACCGGATTTTGAATCCGGCGCGTCTACCAGTTCCGCCATCCCGGCATGAGCGATCGGGCGCACAGTATATGCGCGGATTCACGACCTTGCGACCCTTTGCGACGCATATGCATCTAAGATGTCAGGTATGAGCAAGTTTGCGGACATCGATATCGATCCGGGAATTGTCAGGCGGGCCGCGCGAGGTGATGCGCGGGCGCACGAGATCATCTATCGCGCCTTTGCGGCGCCGGTGTACTCGATCTGCCTGAGGTTTACCAAGGCCCCGGCGCATGCCGAGGATCTGACGCAGGAGACCTTCATAGAGATCATGCGTTCGATCGGGAAATTCCGGGGCGAAGCTGCCCTCGGAAGCTGGATCCGGCGGATCGCGGTGACCAAGGCGCTGATGTTCCTGCGGTCGGCCTGGACCAAGAGGGGCCAGGCGCTGGCCGACGACTGGAGCGATGTCACCGAGGGTGATGCGCTGAGTCACGGCATATCGAGGCACCCGGACGACGCGCTGGACCTCGATGCGGCCTTGGCAAGTTTGCCGGACGTAAGCCGGACCGTGGTCTGGCTGCACGATGTAGAAGGATTTACGCACAAGGAAATCGCGGGACTGATGGGCAAGACGGAGAGTTTTTCGAAATCGCAGCTTTCGCGCGCCTACCAGCGGCTCCGGCCGATGCTGGAAGCGCAACAGGAAGGTACGCAGCCGGAAGGTGCTGCGGTCAGCTACTAGGGCTTAATGAAGCAGGAGTTACCAGGGTATGGGCGGTAACAAGAAGGACGACGAGATGATCTGTGCATTGACTGCCGAAGAATCTGCGGCGCTGCGAGGCGGGCTCCGCGCACTGCCGGACACGATGCCGCCGCGCGAC
Organism: Woeseiaceae bacterium; assembly: GCA_041574455.1. Lineage (GTDB taxonomy): Bacteria > Pseudomonadota > Gammaproteobacteria > Steroidobacterales > Woeseiaceae > UBA1847. Next base: position 19,976 of record JBFFOM010000016.1, read on the forward strand.
GTGTGGCATCGCATTCGCGAGCAGGGCGAAGCGGAAGGGCTGTTGCGCCACCGTAACGTGATGCAGAAACGGTCGACGTGGTACGCAGGTATCGGCGTTGCTGCAGCGGCACTGGTTGCTGCCGTCATGCTGCGAGGTGTCGTCGAGGAAACACCCGACATGATGACGGTTCCGACCGATGCCGGGATGACGTTGCCGCTGCAGCTGACGACGCTGCAGACGCTGCAGCGCGAGTCACGCGATCTCGAAAGCACGTTGCGCGCGTTGCCGGATGCACCGGCCGTGCAGCGTGCGAGCACCATGGCCTCGATTGCGGACCTCGAGGATCGCATCGCGGCCATCGACTACCAGTTGAATGATTCCTCGATCGATATGTCGGACGAGGATCGCGAGCTATTCTGGCGCGAACGCGTCAGGTTGATGAATTCGCTGCTGCAGTTGCGCTATGCGCAGGCGCAACGGGCAGCCTTTTAGAACTTGGGAGAAGCACCTGATGAAGATGTGGAAAATCATATTGCCGGCAGCAGCATTCCTGTTGCTCGCGGGTCAGGCGGCTGCGCAGACGGACGAGGAAAACGAACGCCTGCGCTACGCGGAAGATCGTGAAGTGGCGATGGAAGAACGGCTCAAGCGGGCCGAGGCGCGCATGGCCGAGGCGGCGCGCGAGATCGCCGAGATCAGCAAGGAGCGCCTGCCGCGAATTGCCGAAATCGAGCGGCGCTTTGCGTGGTCGAGCAAGCCGAGGCTCGGCGTGAATATCGAGTCGGTAGAAGACGCCGGTCCTGTTGAGGGTGTGAAGATCATCGCCGTAACGCCAGGCAGTGCGGCCAGCGATGCTGGCCTGCGCACCGGAGATATCATGACTGCCGTCAATAACGAGCCCCTGAGCGCGTCGAGCGCCAGCGAAGCAAACGAGCGCCTGCTCGACTTCATGAAAGGCATCGAGGGCGGTGACGTCATCGAGGTCGAGTACCTGCGTGATGGCAAGGTCGGCTCGGTCGAGGTAGAACCGCGCATCGTTACGGCCGATTCATTTGTCTGGGCGGGCGGCGATAAGCCGCTGCATATCGAGGTGCCATCGGTGCCCATTGCGCCGGAAGTTATCGAGCGCTTCAAGATGCAGTTTACGTCACCCTGGGCACACACGGGCCTCGGCGAACTCGAACTCGTGTCGTTGAACGAGGGGCTGGGCCGCTACTTCGGCACGGACAAAGGCCTGCTGGTCGTCAAGGCGCCAAATTCCGACGCGTTCGACCTGCAGGATGGTGACGTGATCCAGAACATCGATGGCCGTGAACCCGCGGACGTACGCCATGCGCTGCGCATTCTCGGTTCCTACGCCCCGGGAGAGAAACTCAAGCTCGGTATCATGCGTGACAAGCGCAAACGTACGATCGATGTCGAGATTCCGGCGGACCGCCACGGTAGCCTGGCGCCCGAAGCGAGCTGGGAGGTGCTGCCTGCGCTGGCGCCGGGCGAAGTCAGTGCACCACTGGCAGTACCCCTGCCCGATGGCGAGGAAGCTGTCATCGTCATAGATATAACGTCCTGATCCATCCCCGCAGGGACGAGCCTGGGCGCGCATGGCTTTGCTACCATGCGCGCCTATGTTTTTAACAAGCTCGCAACACACCCGGTTCCTCCTGCCTCTGGTCGTATTCCTCACCTCGTGTACGGATCAGCCGAACGGCAGCCACTATGACCTGCGGACGACCACCGAGATCCTGGTGACCAGCGAGTCTGGCGCACGTCTCGATCCCCAGGCCAACGTCAGTTTTGAAGAAGGTACGGCCGATGGCACCGTCGTGGAGATATTTCCTGACCGGCGGCAGCAGGCGCTGGTCGGCATCGGGACCTCGTTCACCGAATCCTCGGCCTTTGTCCTGGCGCACCTTGACCCCGCTGCAAGAAAGGAGGTCATGCAGCAGATCTATGGTGAGAAAGGCGCCAATTTTTCGCTGACCCGAACCCCGATCGGCTCGACGGATTTCTCGGTCGAGGGCAAATATTCCTATGCCGCTGTCGCGGATGATGCGGAACTCCGGCACTTTTCGATCGCCGTGGACTCGGATGGTTTCCCGCGGGACCGCTACCCGGGCATCAAGGACGAGTCGTTTGACCTGCTGCCTATGATCAAGGAGGCGCTGGCGATCAAGAGCGCACAGCAGGACCAGGACCTGCGGATAGTCTCGTCTGCCTGGACCGCGCCGCCCTGGATGAAGGACATCGAGGACTGGTATTACCGCCCCCCGGCCGAGATTGGCGGGGAAGGTACGGGTGGCGTTCTCAAAGATCAGTACGTCTCCACCTACGCCCGGTATCTCGTGAAGTACCTCGACGCCTATGCCGGCGAAGGGGTCGATATCTGGGGGCTGACGCCGGTCAATGAGCCGCATGGGAACAGCGGTCAGTGGGAGAGCATGCACTTCACGCCGGAGAGCCAGAACGAGTTCATCAAATCTCATCTTGGTCCAAACCTGCGTGCGGGTGGGCACGATGACGTCAACCTACTGATCTATGACCAGAATCGAGACCATCTCGAAGACTGGACAGACGTCATACTCGCGGATCCTGAAACGGCCCGGTACGTCTATGGCACTGCAGTGCACTGGTACTCGAGCAGCTACAAGGTGCACGAAGACGCGCTGGAACGCGTGCGCGAGAAGTTCCCTGGTTTCGAGATCATTCACACGGAGGGGACAATCGACGACCTCGGCAAGCCCCCGCCGGGCGGCATCATGGATCCGGAGCGATACACTGAATCGGGCTGGTTCGGCAACGATGCATTCTGGTGGAATGAAAATGCGACCGACTGGGCGTACTCGGCAACGTGGGCGCCCAACGTCGAAGACCACCCGGCATACACGCCGGTACATCGCTACGCTCGCAACATCATCGTGAGCCTCGACCACGGCATGGCTGGCTGGATCGACTGGAACATCGTGCTCGACCGGCACGGCGGTCCCAATCATGTGGGTAATTTTTGCGGAGCGCCGATTATGATCGACACGGACAGCGGCGAAGTCTATTACACGCCGGTCTATTACGTACTGGCGCAACTGAGCCGGACGATCCGGCCTGGCGACACGGCGGTACAGACAGGCCGCAGGCTCGGCAACCTCGAAGAGGATGACCTGCACGCAAGCGCAGCTGTCAATAACGACGGTTTGCTGAGCGTCCAGTTGCTGAATACGACAAAGCAGCCGATCAGCGTCAGCCTGCAGATCGGTAGTCAGTTTGCCGAAGTCGAAATGCCGGCCAATGCGGTGCAGACCGTCCGAGTCCAGTTAACGAGTGATTGACCAGGCTGTGGCAGACCGCGCTGCGTTATCATGCGCGCCCATGCTGATATCCGACTTCGATTATGCGCTGCCCGGGGAACTGATTGCGCGCTACCCGGCCCAGGCGCGCCGCGACAGCCGCCTGCTGGTTGTTGAAGACGGCATCCGCGATCGCGGATTCGCCGATCTGCCTTCTTTGCTTCGCGCGGGGGACCTGCTGGTCTTCAACGACACGCGCGTGATCAAGGCGCGTCTCATGGCGCGCAAGGTCACCGGCGGGAAGGCCGAGATGCTGATTGAACGCGTGGAGACGCCGCGGACCGCACTGGTCCATATCCGTGCAAGCAAGTCGCCCAAACCGGGGGCGAGACTGTTGCTCGAAGGCGGCGCCGAGGCAGAAGTCACGGCGCGCGACGGGGAGTTCTTCGCCCTCGAGTTCAGCGAGGAAGTCCTGCCCTATCTCGAGCGCCACGGCGAAGTGCCGTTGCCACCCTACCTGGCGCGTGAGGCAGATGATGATGATGTCGCGCGCTACCAGACCGTGTACGCACGTGATCCGGGTGCAGTGGCGGCGCCGACGGCGGGTTTGCACTTCGATGACGCCATGCTGGAGGAGACACGGGCCATGGGAGTTCGCCACGCTCACGTAACGCTGCACGTCGGGGCAGGGACCTTCCAGAACCTGCGCGAGGAGCACATCGAGGAGAACCGCCTGCACGCGGAACGCGCCGAGGTGTCCACGGCCTGCGTTGCCGCCGTGCACGAGACAAGGGCCGCCGGCGGGCGGGTGATCGCCGTCGGTACGACCACGGTGCGCTCGCTCGAGTGTGCGTCGCAAAGCGGCGTGCTCCTGCCCTTCAAGGGTGAGACGGACCTGTTCATCCTGCCCGGCTACGAATTCCGATCGGTCGATGCAATGATCACGAACTTCCACCTGCCGCAGTCATCGCTGCTGATGCTCGTGGCCGCGTTCGCCGGCAGAGAACGTATCCTCAGCGCCTACGGGCACGCCGTAGGTGAGAAGTATCGCTTCTTCAGCTACGGTGATGCGATGTTCCTGACGCCGGAAAAGACCACATGAAGCTGACGGTGCATGAAACCGATGGTGCGGCCCGCAGGGGCGAGCTCGCGTTGCGACGCGGCACCGTGCAGACGCCCGCGTTCATGCCGGTTGGCACCTACGGCACAGTCAAGAGCGTCACGCCGGAAGAGGTAGCCGCGGACGGCGCGGAGATCATTCTCGGCAATACGTTTCACCTGATGCTACGTCCGGGAACCGAGATCATCCGCAAGCACGGCGGCCTGCACGAGTTCATGAACTGGCATGCACCAATTCTCACGGACTCGGGCGGCTTCCAGGTCTTCTCACTGGCAGCGATGCGCAAGCTCTCGGAAGAGGGCGTGACGTTCCAGTCGCCGGTCAACGGTGACACGGTGTTCCTGACACCCGAAACGTCGATGGAGGTGCAGCACGAACTCAACGCCGACGTGACAATGATTTTCGACGAGTGCACGCCGTACCCGGCAAGCGAAGCGCAAGCGCGCGCGTCGATGGAACTGTCGCTGCGCTGGGCCGCGCGGAGTCGCGCGCGTTTCGACGAGCTCAAAAACAAGGAGCCTGAGCGCGGCGAAGCCTTGTTCGGCATCGTGCAGGGCGGCATGTTCGCAGACCTGCGCGCCGAGTCCCTCGCCGGTCTGACGGACATCGGTTTCGACGGTTACGCGATCGGTGGGCTGGCCGTCGGTGAACCCGAGGAGGAGCGCCTCGAGGTGCTCGATGCACTCGGCCCGGAAATGCCGGCGGAGGCACCGCGCTACCTGATGGGCGTCGGTACGCCCGTCGATATTGCCGAGGCCGTGCTGCGTGGCGTGGATATGTTCGATTGCGTCATTCCCACGCGTCACGCCCGCAACGGGCAGCTGTTCACGTCGCGTGGTACCGTCAAATTCCGGCATGCGCAGTATGCCGACGACCCGTCGCCGCCGGACCCGGGCTGCGAGTGCTACACCTGCTGTCACTACAGCATGGCCTACCTCAGGCATCTCGTGAAATGCGGCGAAATCCTCGGTCCGCGCCTCGCGACCCTGCATAATCTACATTACTATCAGCAACTTATGCGCGGCATCCGGGCTGCGATCGCCGCCGGTACGCTCGCGGAATTCACGGCTGATCTGCGCTCACGCTATGCCGCAGAGGCCTGAATCGGTGCGCTGGGCTTGCGTTTTTCTTTGTCGCCCCCAGTCACAGATGCCTGTGCCATAATATCGCGCTGTTTTTCGGGGACCTCCAATGGATTTCTTTATTCAGAACGCATACGCGCAATCTGCGCAACCGGGCGGTGGCAGCGGCTTCTTCATCATGATGGCGCTGATGTTCGCGGCTTTCTATTTCCTGCTCATTCGTCCGCAGAACAAGAAGCAGAAGCAACACCAGGAGATGGTGTCGGCGCTGCAGGTCGGTGACGAAGTGCTGACGGCCGGCGGCGTCCTCGGCCGGATCACGGGCGTCAGCGATCATTACGCCGTCCTGTCGATCAGCGACAATACCGAGATCAAGATCCAGAAGCAGAGCATCTCGGCCGTCGTACCCAAAGGCACGATCGACGAAGCATGAACAAATACCCGGCCTGGCTGAATGTGCTGGTGCTCGCCATCCTGCTGGCGGGTGGCCTGTTTGCATTGCCGAACATCTACGGCAGCGTCGAAGCCGTACAGATTGCGTCGAACGATGGCGAGAACCTCTCCGAGGCGAGCCTTGAGCGCTACGTCCGGACCATCGAAAATGCAGGCGTAATACCGGAAGCGGCCTATCTCCAGGACGGGCGCATAGTCCTGCGCTTCGACAGTGTCGAGGACCAGGAGACGTCGTACGCGGTGCTGCGCGATCAGTATCAGAGCGAAGCCAACGTGGCACAGACGCTGGCGCCGAAACTACCCGCCTGGGTGCGCAGCCTGGGTCTCAAGCCGATGAGTCTCGGCCTCGACCTGCGTGGCGGCGTGTACGTCCTGCTCGAGGTCGACATGGCCAAGGCGCTAGAGAGTCGCATGAAAGGCTACCAGCAGGATTTCGACGATCGGCTGCGCGAGGCGCGCATCCGGCATCGTGTCGATCTCGAGGGCAATACGATTACCTTGCGATTGACAGGTGCCGAAGACATGGAAGCGGCTCGCAATATCATCCGTAGCGCCGACCAGGATGTCCTGATCATCGACGGCCCGGATGGCAAGTCGCTGACCGTGCGCATGAGCGAGACCCAGATCCAGGAACGCCAGGACTTCGCGATTGAGCAGAACCTCACGACACTCCGGAATCGCGTCAACCAGCTCGGCGTTGCCGAGCCGCTCGTGCAGCGACAGGGTGTTGATCGCATTGTCGTGCAGCTGCCGGGCGTCCAGGACCCGACTGAACTGCAACGCATCCTGCGGGCGACGGCGACCCTCGAGTTCCGGCTCGTTGACACGACCGGCGATGAACCGGGTTCGCGACGGTATGCCGGCAGGGGTGATGAGCCCTCAGTCATCCTCAAACGCAAGGTAATTGCGTCAGGTGACCAGATCATCGACGCCAACGCCGGCTTCTCGGAAGGCCAGCCAGCCGTGTTCATCACGCTCGATTCGGCGGGCGGCGAGAGCATGCTCGAAACCACGATGAACAACCTCAATAAACCGATGTCCACGGTGTTCATCGAGTCCAAACAGGAAGTTACGACCGTCAACGGTGTCGAGCAACGGCGCACGATTACCACGGAAGAAGTCATCAACACGGCGACGATTCGTGGCGTGTTCAAGAACAGTTTCCAGATCACGGGCCTGACGCCGATGGAGGCACGCGACCTTGCGCTGCTGCTGCGCGCCGGCGCCCTGGCTGCGCCGGTCTACGCGATCGATGAGCGCACGATCGGCCCGAGCCTTGGTCAGGACAACATCGACCGCGGCTTCAACGCGATCAAGATCGGCTTTATTGCCGTGATCATTTTCATGGCGATCTACTACCGTGTGTTCGGCATTTTTGCCGACATCGCGCTGCTGTCGAATCTCGTGTTTATCATCGCCATGCTCTCGATACTCGGTGCGTCCCTGACGCTGCCTGGCATGGCGGGTATCGTATTGACCGTGGGTATGGCCGTGGACGCCAACGTGCTCATCTTCGAACGAATACGCGAGGAGTTATCGGCCGGGGCGTCGCCGCAGGCGGCGATCGACTCGGGTTACGGCAAGGCGCTGAGCTCGATTACCGACGCCAACGTAACGACGCTGATTGCTGCGGTCGTATTGTTTGCACTCGGTACCGGTCCCATCAAGGGTTTCGCGATCACCTTGTTGCTCGGCATCATCACCTCGATGTTCACGGCGATTGTCGGCACGCGCGCCATCGTCAACATCGTGTTCGGCGGCCGCAAGCTGCAGTCGTTGCCGGTGTAGGAGATCGACATGAGACTGATTAAAGAAACAACCAGTATCGATTTCCTGAGCAGGACGCGCCGCAGGGTGGCCGTTGCCATATCGTTGCTACTGGTCATCGTGTCACTCGGGTCGCTGGCCACGCGTGGCCTCGAGTTCGGCATCGACTTCACGGGTGGCGTCCTGCTCGAAGTGAGCTACCCTGAGGCAGCCAATCTCGATGGCATCCGCACGGATCTCGCGAATGCCGGTTTCGAGGACGCCCAGGTGCAGTTGTTCGGTCGCGAGACCGACGTCCTCGTGCGTCTGCCGCCACAGGGCGATTCGGCAGAAGTCGTGCGCGAGCGCCTGCAGGCTACCCTGGCGGGGGGCGGGCAGGCGGTTGAGCTGCGTCGCGTCGAGACGGTCAGCGCCCAGGTTGGCAGCGAGCTTGCGGAGAAGGGTGCGCTGGCGATGGTCGTCTCGCTGCTGCTGATTTTCGTCTACGTCATGATCCGCTTCCAGTGGAAGTTTTCCGCCGGCGCCGTTGCGGCTCTTGCTCATGACGCCATTGTGACGCTTGGTTTCTTTTCGGTTTTCCGTCTGCCGTTCGACCTGACGGTCGTGGCCGCCATCCTTGCAGTGATCGGTTACTCGCTCAACGACACGGTCGTGGCGTTCGACCGTATCCGCGAGAACTTCCTGGCCCTGCGCGGCGTGTCGGCAGAGGAAGCGATGAACAAGTCGATCAACGAGATGCTCGCGCGTACCCTGATCACGGGTATCACGACGCTGCTCGTGCTGATTGCGTTGTTGATGCTGGGCGGCGAATCGATTGCGCCGTTCTCGATCGCGCTGATCGTCGGCATCGTCGTGGGCACCTATTCGTCGATCTACACGGCAAGCGCGACGGCGTTGATGCTGGATGTGAATCCGCAGGATCTGATCGAGCCGATCAAGGACCCGTCGCTGATCGACGACCTGCCTTGACTCCCATCACACACCGTCGCGGGATAACGTCCCCGCACACGCCTCGCAGCGAGTAATTCGGTCCGTGCTCCTGCTCGGCTATGGATGCGGAAACGTCATCCCACGCCGGTCCGCAACGCATGCCAGGGGACCTAGGCGTTGTGCAGGATTGCCTTGATCTCGTGGGCGCAGAGCTTTGCGAGGCCTGCGTAGATCTTGGGCGTGCCGCACAGGATGTGGCCGGAGTCGAGGTAGTTTTCCGAGCCGTCGAGGCCGCTGACGATGCCGCCGGCCTCGCGGATGATCAGCGAGCCGGCCGCGAGGTCCCAGGCATTCAGCCCTGTTTCCCAGAAGCCGTCGAGCCTGCCGCAGGCCACGTAGCAGAGGTCGAGTGCGGCTGCTCCGGGGCGGCGCACGCCCGCAGTACTGCGCACGACCTTACCGAGCATGTTCATGTACGGGCCGACGTCGAGGTCCGGATCTCGGAACGGGAAGCCCGTGCCAATGAGCGCGAGCTCGAGGTCCTTGAGGCCGCTAACCCTGATCTTGCGGTCATCCAGTGTCGCGCCGTCGCCCCGTGCGGCCGTGAACAGTTCCTGGCGCATTGGGTCATAGACGGCAGCGGCCTCCATGCGGCCATGGACCTGCACGCCGACCGAGACGCAGAACTGCGGGAAACCGTGCAGGAAATTGGTCGTGCCGTCGAGCGGGTCGATAATCCAGACGGTATCGGATTCACCCCGCACGCCCGATTCCTCGGCAAGGATGGCGTGGTCAGGATAGTGTCTTTGAATCACTTCGATGACGGCATCTTCCGCAGCGCGGTCCGCCTCACTGACGAAATCGTTGTGTCCTTTCTTCTCGACGCGGATCCGGTTGAGCCTGGCGAGCTGGCGAATCAATATGCTGCCGCCGCGACGCGCGGCCATCACGGCCACATTCTGTAGTGGGTTCATCACTCGATTCCGTCAATGTAAAAGAACTTTGCGGCCTGTCCGTCCCGGCCGCCGGGGCGGTAGAATACCCGACTTCATTTGTCGTGTCTCAAGCAATGTCGATCTGCATCGTACTTGTCGAAACCTCGCATCCGGGCAACATCGGGGCCGTCGCCCGCGCCATGAAGAATATGGGGCTCAGTGACCTGCGACTCGTCAACCCGAAGTACTTCCCGCACGAAGACGCGACTGCACGCGCGTCCGGTGCCTCGGATATTCTCGAGCGGGCCGTCGTCACAAAGACCCTCGCGGAGGCGCTGGCCGACTGCATCTACGTGGCCGGGGCGAGCGCTCGATCGCGGACGATCAACTGGCCCAGCATGGGACCTCGCGACTGTGCCGAGCGTATGATACGGGAGACCGCCAACGGGACAGTCGCTGCCGTATTCGGACCGGAGAAATCCGGCCTGCACAACGATGATCTCGACCTGTGCCACACGCTCCTGACCATCCCGACCGACCCCGGATTCAGCTCGCTGAATCTCGCCATGGCCGTGCAGGTCATCACTTATGAGTTGCGCGTGGCGAGCACCCTGAGGGCACCTGGCATGCTCGACGAAGGTCCGGTATTCGATGTCGAGGCACCGCCGGCGACGAGCGAAGAGTTGGAGCGTTTTTACGAACATCTCGAGAACGTATTGCGCGACATCCAGTTTCTCGATCCCGACAACCCGCGCCACCTGATGCGTCGCATGCGGCGGCTGTTTATCCGGGCGCGACCCGACAAGAACGAGATCAACATCCTGCGGGGCATCCTGACCGCGGTCGACCGTAGCCGAAAAGACGATGGCTGAGCGACCCGTTTATCTTGACTATGCGGCATCGACGCCGATCGACGAACAGGTCTGGTCGCGCATGCGGGAGGTCGGTGACCTGACCTGCGCGAACCCGTCATCGACGCACGCCGCGGGCGCACAGGCACAGCGCGTGATCGCCCAGGCCGCCGCGCAGCTGGCCGGGCTGTTGCATGCGGATCCGGCCCGGTTCGTGTGGACCTCGGGGGCAACCGAGTCAGACAATCTCGCGATCGCGGGTGGTGCGCGGTATCGGGCGCACAAGGGTAAACACCTCGTAACGATGAAGACCGAACACAAGGCCGTGACCGATGTGTTCGACATGCTGGCGGAGGAGGGCTTCGAAGTCAGCTGGGTGGAGGCCGGCCCCGACGGCGTTCTCGATGCGGACGCCTTCGCCGCCGCGCTGCGCGACGATACGCTGCTTGCCTCCATCATGTTCGTCAACAACGAAACGGGCGTCATCCAGGACATTGCCGCGCTCGGCGCGCTCTGCCGCGCACGGGACATCCTGTTTCACGTGGATGCCGCCCAGGCCGTCGGCAAGGTGCCTATCGACCTCGACACACTGCCGATCGACCTGATGTCCATGACCGCGCACAAGTGCTATGGTCCGAAGGGCATCGGCGCGCTCTACATCGCCGATCGCCCGGGTTGTCACGTCGAGCCGTTGCTGTTTGGAGGCGGACAACAGGGAGGCATCCGGCCGGGCACACTGGCGATGGAACTCATCGCCGGATTCGGCATGGCGGCCGAGATCGCAGCGGTCCGCATCGACGACGATCTCGAGCATCTGCGTGAGCTGCGTGAACTGCTCTGGGACGGTATCAGCACACTCGACGGGGTCATGCTCAATGGCACGCACGACGGTTTTCCCGGCATCATCAACGTCAGCGTCGACGACGTGGAGGGCGAGAGCCTGCTGCTGGCGCTCGATCCTCTGCTGGTGGCCACCGGCAGCGCGTGCAATTCAAAGACCCAGGAACCGTCCTACGTGTTGCGTGCGCTGGGCCGGACCGACCTCGAGGCGCAGAGCGCAATCCGCTTCAGTATCGGTCGCGGCACCACGGTTGACGAGATCAGGCTGGCCGTGTCGCGGTACCGTGATGCGGTTACCCGACTGCGCAAACTCGCGCCGGAGGCTGCCGCATGAGCGCCTACAGTGAACGCGTTCGCGAGTATTTCGCGGCGCCTGCCCATGCGGGCAATCTGAAAGAGGGTCGTAGCGTACGCGTCGCTGCACAGGACGTACGGCTGCAGCTCTCAGCACGCGCCACCGGCGGGGTCATCGATGCCATGCGGTTCCGTGCCTGGGGATGCCCGCACACGATAGCCGCCGCGGAGGCGGCCTGCCGCGCACTCGAAGGGCGCCCCGTTAAGGAGCTTCTTGAATTCTCGGCGGCCGGCCTTATGACAGAACTTGCTGTACCGGCAGTGAAGACCGGACGTATACTTGTGCTTGAAGACGCGGTTCGGTCGCTTGGGCCCGTATTGGAAGATTAGGATGGCAATTTCTCTGACAGATGCCGCTGCGGACCGCGTTCGCAGCTACCTCGAGAATCGTGACAAGGGTCTCGGCCTGCGTGTCGGCGTGACCGAGACCGGGTGCTCGGGCTATTCGTATGTTATCAACTACGCCGAGGAGATCTCGGACGACGACGTCGTCTTTGAAGACAAGGGCGTCAAGGTCGTCGTCGATCCCGAGGCGCTGCAGCTCATCGATGGCACCGAGGTCGATTTCGTGAAGAACGGCCTCAACGAAGCCTTCAGCTTCCGCAACCCCAATATCAAGGGAGAATGCGGCTGCGGCGAGAGCTTTAAAGTCTAGGGTGTTTCAGCACCCCAACCCGTAGTAAAATCGAGGACTTATGTCTTTTTGCGCCCGGCAGATCGCCGGGCGCTCACTATCAATCTACTCAAGGAATAAAGGAAGAATTATGGCTGTTGAGCAGACGCTCTCCATAATCAAGCCGGACGGCGTACAGAAAAACCTGATCGGGGAGATCTACAGCCGCTTCGAGAAAGCGGGGCTGGAAATCGTGGCTGCCCGCATGATGCATCTCTCGGAAGAGCAGGCGCAGGGCTTCTATGCCGTTCACAAGGAACGTCCCTTTTTCAATGACCTCGTCAGCTACATGACGTCGGGTCCCGTCGTGGTCCAGGTCCTCCAGGGCGAGGGTGCGATCGCGCAGAATCGCGAGATTATGGGCGCGACGAATCCGGCGGACGCTGATCCGGGCACGATTCGTGCCGACTTCGCCGCGAGCATCGAGGAGAATGTCGTGCACGGCTCGGACGCCGCCGAGACGGCTGCTGTCGAAATCGCGTTCTTCTTCGGCGATGACGGTGTCTGCCCACGGACACGCTGAAAATCCAATGACAGAGGTTACTGCAACAACCAATCTGCTCGGTATGTCGCAAGACATGCTCGAGCGGTTCTTTGCCGAGCGTAGTGAGAAGCCCTACCGCGCGCGGCAGTTGCTGCAGTGGATCCACCAGCGCGGCGTAACGGACTTCGACGAAATGACCGACCTCTCGAAGAAGCTGCGCGAACAACTGAAGGTCGAGTGCGAGATCGTGCCGCCCAGGGTGCAGTCGCGGCACCACTCGAAAGACGGTACTGTCAAATGGCTGTTCGCGACGGAGTGTGGCCAGGCCGTCGAAACCGTGTTCATTCCGGAGCCCGGTCGCGGGACCCTGTGCATTTCGTCGCAGGTCGGGTGCGCGCTCGACTGCGCCTTCTGCGCGACCGGTGCGCAGGGGTTCAATCGCAACCTGACCGCCGCCGAGATCGTCGGGCAGGTATTTATCGCGAACAAGGAACTGCCGCTGCGTGACAACGGCGAACCCGCCGTCACCAACGTCGTGTTCATGGGCATGGGCGAGCCGCTGGCGAACTATCGCAACGTGATTCCCGTGCTGGAACTGTTGATCTCCGACCTCGCGTACGGTCTGTCACGGCGTCGGGTCACGATCAGCACGTCGGGAATCGTCCCGCATATCAACAAGCTCGGTGATGACTGCAACGTCTCACTTGCCGTGTCCCTGCATGCGCCCAACGACGAGTTGCGCGACCAGATCGTGCCGATCAACAAGCTGCATCCGATAGATGACCTGCTCGAGGCTTGCTGGGCTTATGCGAAAAAGCGCGCCAACCGCTTCATTACGTTCGAATACGTAATGTTGCGCGGCGTCAACGACACGCTCGGCCATGCGGATGAACTCTACGAGCTATTGCAGGGCAAACCGGCGAAGGTCAACCTGATCCCATTCAATCCGTTCCCGGGGACGGTGTTCAAGCGTTCCGCGGCCGATACTATTGGGCATTTCCAGGATCGGCTGCGGCAACGAGGCCTCGTCGCGACCACGCGCAGGACACGCGGCGACGACATCGATGCAGCCTGCGGCCAACTGTCGGGCGAGGTCAGCAATCGCGTCCGCAACCGCCTGGGTCAGAAGAAAATGGGTAACCTGAGCGTCGCAAACAGGAAACAGAAGGTGGTGTCAGCGTGAAGAAGAGCGAAACTATGGCGGTACTGGCCCTGGCGGCAATCATAACGGCCGGGTGTGTGTCATCAACGACCGCCAACGTGGCTCCGGAGTCAGATGACGACAACGCCGCGGAGTACAACTACCAGCTCGGTGCGCGTTACTACCAGAACAAGTCGTACGAGCTGGCACTTGATCGCCTGCAGCGTGCTGTCGATCTCGACCCGAAGCTCGCGAAGGCATACATGACGCTTGGCATGACCTACGAGGCACTGGACAATCCGCGACTCGCAACCAAGGCCTACGAAGACTCGATCCGCGTCGCGCCGCGCGACTTCAACATTCAGAACGCCTACGCCGTATTCCTCTGTCGGCAGCAGGATTACGACATGGCGGCCCGGTACTTCGAGCGCGCCGCCAGCCATGCTGAAAATGATGATGCCGAGTACACGCTGACGAATGCCGGCATCTGCATGTCGCAGAAGCCCGACCCGGTCGTTGCCGAAAAATATTTCCGCGCGGCCCTCGAACGCAAATCCACCTACGGTGAAGCCCTGCTGCAATTGTGCCTGTTGAAGTTCCGGCAGCAGGATTACCTGAATGCTCGTGGGTTCCTGGCGCGTTACATGAGCGCCAACCGGACGACGGCCGGCGTACTGTATCTGGCGGCCGAGATCGAAGGGCGCCTCGGCAACGACAGCGGGCGCACGGAGTTCGTCAACCAGTTGCTGCGCGAGTTCCCGGAATCGGCCGAAGCGCGCAAGGTTCTTGGCACCGGTTGAGCATGAGCGAAGACGTCGACAACAGGACCGACGAGCCGACCGAAGCGGAAGGTCCGCGCGGCGGTGAGCGGCTTGCTGCGGCGCGTCGCGAGCAGCAGATATCGATCGTCGAGATCGCCAAGGAACTTCATCTCGATGAGGCCAAGGTGCGTGCACTCGAGCGTAACGAGTTCGAAGTCCTTGGCGCGCCTGTATTTGCCAAGGGCCACCTGCGCAAGTACGCGCACCTCGTCAACGTCAGTGAACATGACGTGTTCGCAGACTACTACGAAATGACCCATACGGCCGGGCTGCCGCCCGTTGTGTCCGTGCGCCCGAAGCCTCGCCAGGAGCTGTCGCCGGGTCCCTGGATCGCTGTCATTGTCGCAATCATCCTGGCGATTACCGCGTACTGGTGGGTTACCCACCCTGACGCACCGACAGAATCGCCCGCCGAACCGGCTGCAGAGCAGGAGCAGACGGCACCACAGGACGGCAGCGTCGACGAGCCCGGGACCAGCGATGAGGAAATGCCGGTTGAGCCGCCGCTGGTCGATGAGGCGATGGTGGTCGAGCCCGAGCCACAGAGCAGCCAGCCGGTCATCGAGGAGACCAAGTCTCCCGAGGTCCTGGCCGGTCAGGTACGGGTGCTGCTGACCTACACGGGTGACTGCTGGACCGAGGTCACTGACGCCACAGGTCGCCGCCTGTTTTTCGACCTCGGCCAGGATGGCCGCACCGTCGAACTCAGCGGCGCAGACCCGCTTAGCGTACTCTTCGGCAACCCGGGCAATGTCAGCGTGCTGGTCAATGGCGACGATTTTGCGCTGCCGGCGAGCGCGCGCCCCGACCGCCCCCTGCGCCTTACGATATCCGGATCATGAGCAAGAAGCCCAAGACAGTGCGCGGGATGAACGACATCCTGCCCGACGTCGCGACCAGGTGGCAGTACCTGGAGAGCGAGGTCGAAGACATTATCGAAGCGTATGGCTATCGGCAGGTTCGGCTTCCCCTGCTCGAGCACACGGAGGTCTTCCGCCGCTCGATCGGCGAAGTCACCGATATCGTCGAAAAGGAGATGTACACCTTCGACGACGATGGCGACAGCCTGACCCTGCGCCCGGAGGCAACGGCCAGCATGGTTCGCGCGGGCGTCACGCATGGACTGTTCCACAACCAGAAGCAGAAGCTCTGGACTGTCGGGCCGATGTTCAGGCGTGAGCGACCGCAGGCGGGCCGCTATCGGCAGTTTCACCAGTTCGACGTCGAAGCCATGGGCTATGAGGGGCCCGACATCGATGCCGAGCTCATTATCATGTGCGCGCGCATGTGGAAACGCCTCGGTATCGGCCGGATCCGGCTCGAGATCAATACGCTCGGCGTTGCCGAGTGTCGAGCGAGCTACCGCGAGGCGCTGGTCGAGTACTTCAATAGCGTGAAAAGCCGGCTCGATGAGGATAGTATTCGCCGGCTCGACAAGAACCCGTTGCGGATCCTGGACAGCAAAAACCCGGACATGCAGGAAGTCATTGCCGGTGCGCCGGTCATGCTCGATCATCTCGACGATGAATCGACCGGGCATTTCGCCGGCCTTCAGGCGCTGCTCGACGCAGCGGGTGTAGAGTACCAGGTCAATCCGCGGCTGGTGCGCGGACTCGACTACTACTCACGCACCGTGTTCGAGTGGGTGACGGACGCGCTGGGCTCGCAGAACGCGGTGTGCGCCGGCGGTCGTTATGACGGGCTGGTCGAGAAGCTCGGCGGACGTGCGACGCCGGCCATCGGCTGGGCCATGGGCGTTGAGCGCCTCGTGGCGTTGTACGAGGCTTGCGGCGGGAAATTTCCGTCCGTGGCGCCGGATGTATACCTCGTTGCCGTCGGTGATGGAACGCGCGAGCGTGCGTTTGCGCTGGCGGAAGAACTGCGCGACAAGGCTCGCAACGTGGGTGTCGAGACGAATCTCGGCGGCGGCAGTTTCAAGTCGCAGATGAAAAGAGCGGACAAGAGCGGGGCGCAGTACGCCCTGGTACTCGGTGAGCAGGAACTCAGCGAGTCGCGTATCGGGCTGAAACCGCTGCGCAGCGATGAAGAACAGGAGAGTATCGCCCTGGCCGATCTGGCCGCGGTGCTGAAAGACAAACTAGGCGGCGATTAGCCGCGCAGGCAGGAAGACGTTTCGTGGACGATTTACTTTCGGAAAAAGAACAGATTGAGCAGATTCGCTCGTGGTGGTCGGAGTATGGCGGCTACGTGATCGGGGGGTTCGGCCTCGGTATCGCGCTGCTCGTCGGCTGGAATTTCTACCAGAACAGCATACTCGAGGCGCAACTGGAAGGTTCTGCCATGTTCGAGGAAGTGGCCGTGCATGTCTCTACGGGTAACCTCGAGGGTGCCGAGACCGTGGTTGCCGATCTGAGCGCCAATTACGGGGAGACAATATACGCGGCGCAGGCTCAGTTCGCGCTGGCGCGCCTGTACATGGACAAGAACCGGGATCAGGATGCTGCCGATGCGCTGCAAAAGGTTCTGGACGGTAGCTCGGGCAATGCACTGAAACATGTGGCCCGCACCCGACTTGCCCGCATCCTCCTTTACCAGGGCAACGCCCAGGGTGTTCTCGACCTGCTGGAAGGGCAGCAATCGGACGCATTTGCGGCGACCTGGAATGAGCTGCGTGGCGATGCGCACCACGAACTGGGCCAGGTTGCGGAAGCTGCAGCCGCTTACCAGGCGGCGCTGCTCGACCCGATGGCACAGGTCACGATCGACCAGCAGCTCGTGCAGTGGAAGGTGCTCGATCTGCCGGAGATCGTGGCACCGGATGCCGCCGAGACGGTGGCCGAAGAGGTTGTTGCCGAGGAACCGCCTGCGGCGGATGAGGTCGAAGGGTCCGGGGACGAGGAAGGCGAGTGAACAAGCTGTTTCGCATTACAGGCCTGGTTGCGGCGACCTTGCTGGTCGCTGGTTGCAGCCTCTTCGGCGATAAGGACGAGGAGCTGGAACCGGCCAAGCTCGTCGATATCGATCAGGTCGTCAAGGTCAAGCGTGCCTGGAGTGCGAAACTCGGCGGTGATTCCGAATTCCTGAGACTGGCGCTGCGCCCGACAGGAGACGGCAGCCGGATCTACGCGGCGAGCCAGGACGGCAAGGTGTCTGCGTTCGATCCCGAGTCAGGACGCGTCCTCTGGCGCACCGATCTCGAGATCGAACTGACGGCAGGGCCGGGTGCAGGCGAAGGTAATGTTGTCGTGACGTCGCAAGACGGCATGGCCATCCTGCTCGATGCGACCGACGGGAGCGAGAAGTGGCGCGTCAGCATTGAAGGCGAATCGCTCGCGCGACCGCTGATCAGGGAAGAGCGCGTCGTCGTACAGACGATCGACAATCGTGTGCAGGGATTGTCGCTGTTCGACGGGCGGTCACTCTGGTCGATCCAGCAGTCGACGCCCGCACTTACCGTGCGCGGCTCCTCGAGCCCCGTCGCGATTGGCTCGACGGTCATCGCCGGATTCGATACCGGGCGTCTGGTTGCAGCGGATATCGACAATGGCGAGGTCGTCTGGGAGTCCCTGCTGTCGCCCCCACAGGGCAGATCGGATCTCGACCGGCTGTCGGACATCGATGGCGAACTCGCGGTGGTTGGCCAGGATCTCTATGCGTCCGGTTACCAGGGCAGGCTTGCCGCGCTGGCCTCCGAGTCGGGCCAGGTGCTGTGGAGTCGCGAGGTATCGTCATTTGCGGGCGTGGCGGCCGACTGGAACAGTATCTACACGGTACGCGACGATGGCGAACTCGTGGCGTTGACACGCCGCGACGGGACCGAGAGCTGGCGGAACGCGTCATTGCTGCGCCGGGAACCGACACTGCCGGTACCGTTTGGCACGACCGTCGTGGTCGGAGACTTCGAAGGCTACATTCATTTCTTCAATACGATCGACGGAGAACCCGTCGCGCGCACACAGCTCGGCAGTGCGGCGATATCCACCGACCCCTATGTCATGGCCAATCATCTGTACGTGCAGAGCGACGGGGGGCAGCTCGCGGCTTACGTTATCGTCGACGACCGCCCGCGCCGCCGCCAGCCTGACATCTCTGACGAGACCTGAGCACGGGTTCTGAAGGTGCAGACCGATGCTCCCTGTAATTGCGCTCATTGGCCGGCCTAACGTCGGCAAATCCACGCTCTTCAATCGCCTGACGCGTTCGCGCGACGCGCTGGTGGCCGACTACCCGGGACTTACCCGCGATCGCAAGTACGGCTTCGGCAGGCTTGGACCGATTCCCTATCTCGTCATCGACACCGGTGGCGTGGCCGGCGGTGAGGAGGGTATCAATGAGGCCATGGTCGGGCAGACCGTCAAGGCACTGCAGGAAGCGGATGCCGCCATCATCATGGTCGACGGACGCAGCGGCGTCACAGCCGCTGACGAGCACGTCGCCGACCTCGCGCGCCGCCATGCGAAACGTACCTGGCTGGCCGTCAACAAGTCCGAGGGCCTGGATACTGCCATCGCCGGCGCGGACTTCTACGGGTTGGGCCTCGGCGAGCCGCTCGCCGTGTCCGCTGCACACGGTGACCGGGTCAATGCGCTCATGGAAGAGGTCCTTGACGAGTTCGAGCCTGATGAGAAAGCGCCCGAGGCCGATGACGACTACGAACTGCGCATTGCGATTGTGGGCCGGCCAAATGTCGGCAAGTCCACGCTCGCCAACCGACTTCTGGGCGAGGAACGACTCGTCGTCTATGACCAGCCGGGCACGACGCGCGATGCGGTCGAGGTGCCGTTCGAACGTGACGACCGCAAATACATGCTGATCGATACGGCAGGGATTCGGCGCAAGTCGCGCGTAAGCGAGGCAATCGAGAAGTTCAGTATCGTCAAGGCGCTGCAGGCAATCGAGAAGGCACACGTCGTGATCGCCGTCCTCGATGCGCAGGAAGGCGTCACCGAGCAGGATGTCAGTCTGCTGGGCCTCATCCTGGAACGGGGCAGGGCGCTCGTCGTCGTGACGAACAAATGGGATGGCCGGTCGCCCGAACAGCGCAAACAGGTGCGCGACGATCTCGACCGGCGCCTGCCGTTCCTGGACTTCGCCGAACGGATCACGATCTCGGCCCTGCATGGCACTGCAGTCGGGGACTTGTTGCCTGCGGTGGAGCGCGCCTACAAGGCGGCGACGGCCGACCTGTCGACGACCGAACTGACGCGCGAACTCGAAGCCGCAGTCATGGAGCATCCGCCGCCGCTGGCGCACGGGCGGCGTATCCGGCTGCGCTACGCCCACCAGGGCGGGCGTAACCCACCCGTAATCGTGATTCATGGCAACCAGACTGAACGACTGCCGGAGGCATACCGGCGCTACCTGATCAATCGTTTTCGCAAGACGTTCAAACTGAGAGGTACGCCCGTGCGCCTGTCGTTCAAGACCAGCCAAAACCCCTTCAAGGGCAGGCGCAACAAGTTGACGCCCCGCCAGGAGCGCAAGCGGGCACGGCTGATGAAGCGCGTCAAGAAGTAGTCAGGGCTATACTGCAGGGACCGGGAGGGCTGATGGCATCGGCACGCTTGACATACACGTACGACGGGAAGTTTCGCATGCACCGTGCGGGCTATCTCGAGTCGCCGACGCTCGCCTATGAAACCTGGGGGGAACTCAACGAGGCGAAGGATAACGCCATTCTGATCTTCACAGGCCTGTCGCCGTCCGCCCATGCCACCTCCTGCGCGGTCGATCCGACGCCAGGCTGGTGGGAAGACATGATCGGTTCGGGCCTGCCGCTAGACATCGACCGTTATTACGTCATCTGTGTCAACACGCTGGGCAGCTGCTTCGGCTCGACCGGGCCGGCCTCGCTCAACCCGGAGACGGGTCATCATTATCGCCTGTCGTTTCCGATCCTGACGCTCGAGGACGTGGCCGATTCGGCCTGGCTCGTCGTGCAGCATCTTGGCATCGAAGTTCTGCACACGGTGGTTGGTTGTTCGATGGGCGGCATGAGCGGCCTCGCGTTTTGCCTGCGCCATGCCGATAACGTCGACAACTTCATTTCGATCTCATCGGGCACGCGGGCCATGCCGTTCTCGATCGCGGTGCGTTCGCTGCAGCGTGAAATGATTCGCACGGACCCGAAATGGAACAAGGGCAACTACGATTTCGACGATCCGCCGATTACCGGCCAGCGACTCGCGCGCAAGCTCGGCATGATGACGTACCGCTCGCCCGAGGAATGGGCGCTGCGCTTTGGCCGCGAACGCTCCACGTATGCCCAGGACGAGGACCAGTTTGTGGCCCAGTTCTCGGTGGAGTCCTACCTCGAAAACCACGCACAGAGATTCACGGGCGCGTTCGACCCGAACTGTTACCTGTACCTGTCACACGCCTCGGACCTGTTCGACCTTGCCGAATACGGCGGTTCGCTCGAATCAGGGTTCAAACGCCTGAAACTGGAACGGGCTCTCGTCATTGGCGTGCGCACCGACATCCTGTTCCCGCCCGAGCAGCAGCGCGAACTTGCCGAGGGTATATCGATGGTCTGCAAGGACACGCAGCTCGCGCAACTCGACTGCATCCGCGGCCACGACTCCTTCCTCGTCGACATGGACGCCTTCCGTCCCGTGATCTGCGACTTTCTCACCTGATGCAGAAGCCCGCGTCGCAGACCCCTAGGGTTCGACCAGCAGAATCGCCGGATCCACTGCCGTGCCGTTAAGGTAAGTGCCGAAATGCAGGTGCGGACCAGTGACGCGACCGGTCGCACCGACGGCGCCGAGAACTTCACCAGGGGCCAGTTCCTGGCCTTCCTCGACCGCGATCTCACTCAGGTGGCAGTACATCGTAACGTAGCCCTGGCCGTGATCGAGGATCACGGTATTGCCGTTGAAAAAGTAGTCTCCCGTTGCCGAAACGAGGCCCGCGCGCGGCGCTTTGATCGGTGTACCCGATCCGGCCGCGATGTCCATGCCCTTGTGAGGTGAACGGGGCTGGTCATTGAAGAAACGCCGCAGGCCAAAACTGGAACTGCGCCGGCCAGCGACGGGTGCGACGAGGGTGACCCCGTCGACGAACACGTCGCGGAAGTTATTGAGCGCCGCATCGATGATCTTGCGCTCCGCCCCGATGCGTTCGAGCTGCACCGGATCCGGCGTGACGTGGCTCTGGTTCTTCACCGTCAGGCGCTGCTCGGCATATGCGTGCGCATTGATTGTCACGGTGAACGGATACTCGCCGAGCTGTATCTTGAGCGGTCCCGGTTCGGTGTCGAGCGGCACGCCGACGACGGCTTTCCAGCGATCGCCATCCTGCAAAACGAGTACGGGCCTGCCCTCGTAGGTCGCATCAGGCGCCAGTTGATCGGCCGGTCCTACATCGAAAACCGCTATACCGCCGGGGCGCGGCGAGTGTTCGGGGGCGGCGAGAACGGTCGAAGTGAGCAGCAGACCCACCAGCAGGGCTGATTTTTTCATTCCTTGATGACCTTGGTGACGTCGGCGAGCAGTTCTCCCTTTGACAGACGTGCACGGATTTGGTCCCCGGCTTTTGCCTTGGCGGCGTCGGTCATAGCCTTGCCGTCGGCGTCCAGGACGATGGCATAACCGCGATCCAGCGTCGCCAGCGGACTGACGGAATGCAGGGCGCGGCCGAGCAGGGCAAGACGATGACTCCGGTCGGAGAGGCGTTGCTTCGCGCTGCCTGTAAGTCGTTGTTGCAGGGAGGCGAGCCGGGCAATGGAGCGCTGTACCGAGACGGCAGGAGACAGCTGCACAAGCTGGCCGCGCAGAATCTGCAGATCGTGCCGCTGGCTCAGGATGTGGCGGCGCATGGCCGAGGCCATGCGACTGCCCAGCCAGTCGACCTGCTGTGCGCGATCCTCGACCGCACGTTCGCCGAAGTGGGCAATACGTGCCGCCAGGACGTGGATGCGTCGCAGCCAGTCGTGCCGGTCGGGCACGACGATTTCGGCCGCCCCCGATGGCGTCGGGGCACGGACGTCGGCAACGAAATCGGCAATTGTGAAATCCACCTCGTGGCCGACCGCACTGACAATCGGAATCGGGCACTCGGCAATGGCGCGCGCCAGCGTTTCGTCGTTGAACGCCCACAGGTCTTCCAGCGAACCCCCGCCACGACCGATGATCAGGACATCGCACTCAGCGCGGCTCACGGCAGTCTGCAGTGCGGCAATCAACTCGCCGGGCGCGGCATCGCCCTGGACTGCGGACGGGTACACGACGACCGGAATTGCGGGAAAGCGCCGGCCCAGCACCGTGATGATGTCGCGCACGGCGGCACCACTTGGCGACGTGATCACGCCAATACGGCTCGGCAGGTCGGGCAACCGCTGCTTGCGGTCCTCGTCGAAGAGCCCCTCGGCCTGCAGCTTCTTTTTCAGCGCGTCGAAGCGCTGCTTGAGGACACCTTCGCCGGCTGGCTCGAGGTCCTCGACGATCAACTGGTAGTCGCCGCGTGCTTCGTACAGGCTGACACGGCCGAACGCCAGCACCTTGTCGCCGTCCTTGAAGCTGATGGCTGGCCCCCGCTGACGCTGCCGGAACCACGCGGCGCGTACCTGGGCTGTCTCATCTTTGAGACTGAAGTAGATATGGCCCGAGGCGGGACGGGCCATGTTCGAGATTTCGCCCTCGACCCAGAGCTTCGCGATGCCGGCCTCGAGCAGAGACTTCGCCCGTCGATTGAGCTGCGAGACTGTTATGGCGGGTTCGCGAGACATCTGCAGGAGTATAACGAACTCCCTTGGGAGCGCGACGGCTGCGCAGACATTTACCCGTACACGCGGCACGCGTACAATCGCCCGCTACCCAGCAGCCGACCAGTGTCCTGATATGCGTATTGCCAAGGAAGCCCTGACCTTTGACGACGTCCTGCTGCAGCCCGGGTACTCGGAAATCCTGCCCCGCGACGTCGATCTCAGCACCGCCCTGACACGGGACATTCGCCTGAGCATACCGCTGCTGTCAGCGGCCATGGATACGGTCACGGAAGCACGGCTTGCCATCGCGCTGGCCCAGGAAGGCGGTCTCGGCGTCGTCCACAAGAACATGACGATCGAGGACCAGGCGCGCAACGTCCGGACCGTTAAGAAATTCGAGTCGGGCATGGTGCGTAATCCGATTACGGTGTCCCCAAACATGTCGATTCGCGAGGTCATCGACCTGACCCGTGCGATGGGCATCTCGGGCGTTCCGGTTGTCGACGATGACGAAACGGTCGGCATCGTGACGCACCGTGACCTGCGCTTCGAAACCCAGCTCGACGCACCGGTGTCGACGGTGATGACGCCGCAGGACCGGCTCGTCACCGTGCGCGAGGGTGCATCCGAAGACGAGGTGCTCGGCCTGCTGCATAAGCACCGCATCGAGAAAGTCCTGGTCGTCGGCGACAACTTCAAGCTCGAAGGCATGATCACGGCCAAGGATTTCCAGAAAGCCAAGGACTTCCCGCTGGCCTGCAAGGACAGCTCGGGCGCACTGCGCGTCGGTGCTGCAGTCGGCACGGGCGGCGATACCGACGATCGTGTCGAGGCACTCGTCAACGCAGGCGTTGACGTCGTCGTCGTCGACACCGCGCATGGTCATTCGAAGGGCGTGATCGACCGGGTGGCGAGGATCAAGACCAAGTACCCGGACATGCAGGTCATTGGCGGCAACATCGCCACGGCTGCCGCGGCTGAAGCGCTGGTCGAGGCCGGCGCCGACGGCGTCAAGGTCGGTATCGGTCCGGGCTCGATCTGCACCACGCGCGTCGTGGCCGGCGTCGGTGTACCGCAGGTCTCGGCCGTGGCCGAGGTCGCCGAGGCCATGGCGAAAGCGGGTGTGCCGCTGATCGCGGACGGCGGTATTCGCTACTCGGGCGACATTGCCAAAGCCCTCGTTGCCGGTGCCTACAGCGTCATGATCGGTGGCCTGTTTGCCGGTACCGAAGAGTCGCCGGGCGAGGTCGAGCTGTACCAGGGACGCTCCTACAAGTCCTACCGCGGCATGGGTTCGGTCGGCGCCATGGGCGGCTCACAGGGATCAAAAGACCGCTATTTCCAGGACGCCACGGAAGAGCTCGAAAAGCTCGTGCCGGAAGGCATCGAAGGTCGTGTCGCCTACAAAGGTGGCATGGTCGCGATCGTCCATCAGCTCATCGGAGGCGTACGTGCTGCGATGGGCTACACGGGTTGCGCCAGCATCGACGAGATGCGCACGAAGCCGCAATTCGTGCGCATGACCGGTGCCGGCATCAAGGAGAGCCATGTCCACGACGTGACGATCACCAAGGAAGCACCCAACTACCGCTCGCAGAACTGATGTCCGTAGACATTCATGCCCATAAGCTGCTGATCATCGATTTTGGCAGCCAGTACACGCAGTTAATCGCCCGTCGCGTCCGCGAAGTCGGCGTGTACTCCGAGATTCATCCCTGGGACATGTCCGACGGCGACATCCGGGCGTTTGCCCCCGACGGCATCATCCTCTCGGGTGGCCCGGAGTCCGTGAATCTCGAGGATCCGCCGCGGGTGCCGCAGGTCGTGTTCGAACTCGGCGTCCCGGTGCTCGGCATCTGCTACGGCATGCAGACCATGGCGGCGCAGCTGGGCGGCAAGGTGGAAGCATCAACGCATCGCGAATTCGGCTACGCCGAGATCGAGCCGGTCGAATGTGAGCTCCTGCACAGCCTCAGCGACGAAGCCAGCCACACGATGCTCAAGGTGTGGATGAGCCATGGCGACCGCGTCGAGGAGATCCCGCCCGGCTTCGTAGCAACAGCGTCCAGTGCGAATTCACCACTGGCGGCCATGGAAGACGCCGAGCGCAAGTTCTACGGCGTGCAATTCCACCCTGAAGTCACGCACACGCCGCAGGGCCTCAAGATCCTGCGCCGCTTCGTACACGAGATCTGCGGCTGCCCGGGCGACTGGACGGCCGGCAACATTGTCGCCGATGCCATCGAGCAGGTGCGCGCGGAGGTTGGCGACGGCAAGGTGCTGCTCGGACTGTCGGGCGGCGTCGACTCGTCGGTCGTCGCTGCGCTGCTGCACGAGGCGATCGGCGACCAGCTCGTCTGCGTCTTTGTCGACCACGGCTTGTTGCGCCACAACGAAGGCGACCAGGTCATGGCGACCTTTGCCGAGCACATGCACATCAACGTAATCCGCGTAAACGCCGCGGAGCGCTTCTTTGCTGCACTCAAGGGCGTCGAAGATCCCGAAGAGAAGCGCAAGATCATTGGCGGACTGTTCATTGAGGTCTTCGACGAGGAAGCGCACAAGCTCGAGGGCATCGAGTGGCTGGCGCAGGGTACGATCTACCCCGATGTCATCGAATCAGCCGGCGCCAAGACGGGCAAGGCGCATGTCATCAAGTCGCACCACAACGTTGGCGGGCTGCCCGAGAAAATGCGCATGAAGCTCATCGAGCCCCTCCGCGAGCTGTTCAAGGACGAGGTGCGGAAGATCGGTCTCGAACTCGGTCTCCCGCGCGAGATGGTCTACCGCCATCCGTTCCCGGGCCCGGGGCTTGGCGTGCGGATCCTTGGCGAGGTTAGACCTGAGTACGCGAGGCTGCTGCAGCTTGCCGACGACATCTTCATCGAGGAACTGCACAAGCAGAAGCTCTACGACGAGACCAGCCAGGCGTTTGCCGTGTTCCTGCCGGTCAAGTCAGTCGGTGTCATGGGTGACGGGCGTAAATACGATTACGTGGTGGCGCTGCGCGCCGTCGAAACCATCGACTTCATGACCGCGCGCTGGGCGCGCCTGCCGTACGAGTTCCTCGAGCACGTAAGCTTGCGCATCATCAATGAGGTTGACGGCATCTCGCGCGTCACCTACGACATTTCCGGCAAACCGCCCGCCACGATCGAGTGGGAGTGATGGGCGCCGCCTGGTCGCCACAGGATATCGAGTTCATGCAGGCCGCGCTGGCTGACGCGGCGCTTGGTGGCGAGCAGGGCGAGATCCCGGTCGGAGCGGTGGTGGTCATCGATGGCGAGATCGTCGCGACGGCGCATAACAGAACGATCGGGGCGCAGGACCCGAGCGGCCACGCGGAGATCGTTGCGCTCCGCATGGCGGCCGCGAAGGCCGGCAATCATCGCCTCAATGACGCGACGCTGTACGTCACGCTCGAGCCCTGCATCATGTGTGTCGGTGCGATCGCCCAGGCTCGCATCACGCGCGTCGTTTTTGGTGCCTATGACACGAAGGCCGGGGCACTGGGGAGTGTCGAGGACCTGGCGGACTCCCGGGCGCTCAACCATCGCTTCGAGGTCAATGGCGGGTTGCTGGCCGCAGACTGCGGCGCCCTGCTCAGCGATTTTTTTGCCGGGAGGCGCTCTTGACGGACCTGGTCGAACGTCTCGCCACCGCCGTTGGCGCGGACTCGGTAGTGGCAGGGGATCTGCTGCGAGAGCGCGCGACATCCTACTGGGATCCCTCACCGACCACGGCGAAAGCGCTGGTTCGACCCCGCTCGACAGACGCAGTCAGCCAGGTCATGAAGATTTGCCACGATCTCGACCAGTCGGTCGTCGTGCAGGGCGGATTGACGGGGGTCGTATCCGGGGCCGTGTCGTCGGAGGATGACGTCATCGTCTCACTCGAACGCATGAACGCCATCGAGGATGTCGACGAACTCGATGGTGTCGCCGTGGTGCAGGCCGGCGCGATCCTGCAGAACGTCCAGGAAGCGCTCGCCGACCAGGGTTTCCTGTTTCCCCTGGACTTTGGGGCGCGGGGCAGTTGCATGATCGGTGGATGCATCGCGACCAACGCGGGCGGGATCAACGTTCTGCGTTACGGGATGACGCGCCAGAACCTGCTCGGCGTCGAAGCCGTGCTCGCCGACGGCACCATCGTCTCGTCGATGAACCGGATGCTGAAGAACAACACGGGCTACGACCTGAAACAGCTGTTCGTCGGCAGCGAGGGCACGCTCGGGATCGTCACGCGTGCCGTGTTCAAGCTGTTTCCGCTGCCCACCAGTCGCCAGACTGCGATGCTTGCCACGGACTCATTCGACGCCGTGACGCGCCTGTTGCGGACGATGCATAGCGACCTCGCGGGCACGCTCAGTGCCTTCGAAGTCATGTGGGACCGCTACGTGGCCGGCGTCACGAAGCACGGTGCCCATGTGTCGCCATTTGAGCAACACTACCCGTTCTACGTTTTAGCAGAGGCCGAAGGGTCGGATGCGGCTGCCGATCAGCAGCGCTTCGAGGCGTTACTGGAATGTGCTTTTGACGCGGGGGATATCGTCGATGCGGTCATCCCCAAGTCAGATAGCGAGCGCAGTACCCTCTGGAACATTCGTGAAGAATTCGACCCGCTGCTGCCGGCGTATCTCTACGATGTGAGTATGCCGATGAAGGCGATGGTGCCCTACGTCGAACGGGTCGAAGAACGCTTGCGGGCATGGCGCAAGGACGCGGAGTGCTAT
Source organism: Woeseiaceae bacterium (assembly GCA_041574455.1). Taxonomy (GTDB): domain Bacteria; phylum Pseudomonadota; class Gammaproteobacteria; order Steroidobacterales; family Woeseiaceae; genus UBA1847. The sequence goes on from JBFFOM010000016.1 coordinate 48,087, forward strand.
GTGTTCGGTCACATCGCCGACGGCAACCTGCACATTTTCGTCAAGCCTTTCGACGATGGCGTGCATCACGAGGAATGCGATCGCATCGTCTATGAGTCCCTCGACGGGTTCTCCGGGTCGATCTCGGCCGAGCACGGCATCGGTATCGAGAAGCGCGAATGGCTCGGCAAGAGCCGCAGCGAAGACGAGTTGCGCATCATGCGCCGGATCAAGGCGACCCTGGATCCGAAGGGCCTGCTCAATCCGGGCCGCTTGATCTAGATGGGTTCTTCCGGAGGCCCCTCGTCAAACGTGTCTTCGGGTTCCTCGGTCTCTTCCTGCGCGGTCAGCCACCTCAGGATGTTGTAGTAAGCCCTAATGTTATTGACGTAGAGCACGGGTTCCCAGCCGCGGGCGTAGCCATACGGCACCTGCGAGTACCATTTCTCCCGCGCCAGCAGGGGCAGGGCGGCGCTGATATCGATCCACAGGTCGGGGTTGCCTCCCTGCCATTCGACGATCATGCGCGCGTCCTTGATATGGTTGAACCCGACGTTGTAGGCGGCCAGCGCCATCCAGGAGCGATCCGGTTCCGACACCGTATCCGCGACCCGTTCCGTCTGGCGCGCGTAGTAGCGGGCGCCGCCGAAGATGCTGCTCTCGGGATCGGTGCGATCCTCGAGCCCGAGGTAATCGGCAGTCGCCTCCGTGAGCATCATGATGCCGCGCACCCCGGTCGGTGAGACGGCGTTGGCGCGCCAGTGCGATTCCTGGTAGCCGATCGCTGCGAGCAGGCGCCAGTCCATGCCGACCTCGGCACCTGCTGCCTCGAACATGGCGCGGTATCGTGGCAGGCGGCTCTCGTAGTGGCGGATGAAATTGCGCGTGCCGACGTAGTCGTATTTCTTGGTATGACCATAGTAGCGATCGTGCACGCGCGCGAGCATGCCGGAACGATCGGCGGCAATAATGAACTCGTCGGCACGGGCCAAAAGCGTGTCGCCCGTTCCCTTCGGGAAAGCCCAAGCAAGAGGGTCATCGACGAGCAGGTCCAGCGCGATCCTGAGGTCGGGATAGAAGTGCCGCTGGATATTGAAATCCGAGCTGTCTGCGACAGTGAGGTCGACCTGGCCCATCGCCACCCTGGTCAGGAGTTCGGCTGCCGTGAGTTCCGGATTTTCGGACCAGGTCAGCGTCGGGTACTCAGATTTGAGCGACTCGAGGATATCGACATGGCTGGTCGACGCCATAACCTCGAGCGAGCGGTCGAGGATATCGTCGATCTCGCGTGGCCGGCCGGTACCTAGCTTGTAGATCAGGTGCACGTCGACCGAATCATACGGATGGCCGAAGTGCAGGTACTCGCGTCGCGTGTCGGTGACCGACAATCCCGCAGCGGCAATATGCGCCTCCCCCGATAGCAAGCGCGGGAGGATTTCGGAAACGCTGTCCACGGACTGGACCACGAGCGCTACGCCGAGGTCTTCGGCAAATGCCCGGACGAGATCGTACTCGGGACCGGTCGGGCCGTCGGGGCTGATCGTGTACGAGGTCGGGCTGTTGCGCGTAACAATGCGGAGTTCGCCCGTTTCGAGCACCTGGTCGAGCAGCGGGGGCGGCGAGGAACAGGTCCCTATCAGGGCCGCCAGGACGATTATGAGCATCGTGCGCACCCCTAAAGGCTACCGTAGAAAAGCCCCGAATACAGGCTTGACAGGCGAATTTTGGCCCTCAGATTCCGCCCAAATCGTCTGGTCACGCGGCACCGGTTTGCGTACAATCCGCAGCCCACGGAGAGGTGCCGGAGTGGTCGAACGGGCCTGATTCGAAATCAGGTGTACGGTTACACCGTACCGTGGGTTCGAATCCCACCCTCTCCGCCAGAAAAACGAAAAAGGGCCCCTTAGAGGGGCCCTTTCGTTTTTCATGGCCGCCGAGGGTTCGGGATTTCGAACCCAGTTCGACAGGCGCAGCGGCGCAGGCGCATGCCCGGCCGCGGAGC
>JBFFOM010000017.1:0-43229 GCA_041574455.1 Woeseiaceae bacterium
CGCTCGTCGCTGGTATACGTCAATACGCCCTGATCGTGCGCGTCCAATAGCCTCCGTGAAGCATCAGACCTGAAAAGTAGCGGTCCTATGTCCTTATCCAGCACCAATCCAAAAATCATTACGCAACTGATCAGACCCAGCAGCACACCTGCGAGAGAGACGATTAATCCCGCCATAGCTCTTGAAATACGGGCTAGTCTGTTGGTGAGCATGTTGTTGGAGGCAGCCAATATGCTGTGCTGCAATGTCGGTGCGATGGACAGTTAGTGCCAACTTTTAATTTGGGGCGTAAGCAGTCACCGTTACGGAAACAAGGCGGCTGACCATTCCTCGCCAAACGCGGTTACTCGAACTGTTCAATCATCTGGTACAGCAGGTCCACCAGGCGAGTTCTGCCTGTCCAGGAGATAGGGAAACTTCGCTTCCAAATGCTCACGTATATACGGAGTCAGGTATATCGCGATACCAGGCCAAAGCATCTGCACTTGATAGCCAGGCTTGAAAGCTTCGCCCCAGCCGAGTCGATCCAGCGCATCTTGATCGAGCAGCCCCTCTTCAACCTGCAAAAGTATAGTCTCGTAACTACGAAATATTGCGATATACGCGTATGTAAGCTGCGCCTTTTCTACTGCGGTCAATTCGTCCCAGGCGTCTTCACCCGCAAACATAATACGGGCAAGCGCTGGGTCTTGAGCCAACGCGAACCACTGGTTTGACAAATGTGAGCCGTGCTCCTGATACGCAGAGGCTCTGCTGGCAATGGTGTTTTGCCGAACTTCGAGACCTACAAATACCAGCGATACGGCCACTGCAACGAGACCGAGTACTTCGATCAGGTTGAATGTTCTGGACTCGGTCCACTGTCCCATCCGGGCCTACTCCACAAGATCACGAAGGAATTCTCGACCGACTGCTTTGGTTCATTGCCAGTCTTCGAGTGTATCAAAGAGCCAGGGGCTGGCATCCTAGTTCAGAGAGTTTCCCTCGGCAATAAACTCTTCATATGCCTGATTTGACTTGCCGTCCATCGGGTTATCCTCAAGCAGCGAGTCTACAAAAGACGTAAAACTGTCCGTAAACGGCGTCGGTTTTGACGCCCACCACGCCTGGACGCCGGGAAAGCTCATCCACCAAGCCAGTGATAGCGACCAGCGCTCCCAGACTTCTTTCGGTAGAGCATCGGTTTTCGACGCGTGAAACATGAATTCAAATACGCCAAAAACCTCATAACAACGCCAAGTGAATCGCAGTCTTTCTCGAGGCGTCAATTGTTGGGCATCGATGACCCCTTTCGAGAACATGAGTCCGTACTCTTCGTCCTGCGCCATCGTCGATTGCATCGCTGCCAAACGATCAAGCGCCCGAGAGTAGTTCTCCGATCGTTGAGCTTGAGTGTTCTGGCGGATTTGGGTTGCGAGATAGATTAGCGACAGGACCACGGTGACGGCACCGATGATCTCACCGATATTCGCAAGTGTCTGCAAATCCGTCATGGCTTGGTCGATGCCTGTCCAGTGCCCATAATTGATGGCGAATTATAGTACCTTCAACACGGATAGATGTCGCTACTGTCTGCTCTGGGTCAGAAGCAGTGATCGCAGGCGAGATTCAACCAGCACCTGGTTTCTACCAAAATCCTGCGTTCCGGTCGGTTATTTGCGGGGTAATTAAAGCCCTACCGCCACGCCGCGGGAGTCTGATGCATATCCATATTGGGCACCGATCACGTTAGCACCGGACAATACGACTTAACCATCTTTACTGATAGCAATAATCGCACCGGTAACCTGATCAATATCACCAATCAAGCGGTGAATGACATAGTCGGCCGCTTCCTGCAGGGCAATGCCCTGGTACATCGAGCGCATGGCAATATCGAGCGTCACAGAGCGTTGAATGAAGTTCTCGCCCCGACCGGTCGCCGACAGAGCGTACTGATCGTTTGCGAATGTACTCGCGCCGATTATGGGTGAATCACCGACGCGCCCGGGCAACTTGCCAAAATAGCCCCCCGTCGAGGTGCCCGCGGCAAGATGCCCGCAACGATCAAGTGCCACGGCGCCCACGGTGCCTGTTTCGGAGCCGGCTGGATCAGCCGTACGCACCGGGACGAAGTATGAGGCGGGGTCTTCAAGCTCCTCAGCGCCGAGACCAATCAAGACCTCTTCGCCTGGTCATTACGCCCAACCTCCGTTAAATATCGTCATCCCACATCATGCTCAGATGAACTCCATAGAGTTGCCTCTCATCATGGCGAGATCCCGAACACCACCTCCGAGGGAAAGGTGAACTGGCTGCAATATTCTCTTGTCGTGTGCTGAAACCCGGATTGTTGCAACAAAGGCCCAAGCGACACGCCCCGGCAACCGCCCAGCAAAGCCGGGTTCATGCGGTACAGCCGTTCCCATACGCCGTTGTACCACCGCACGCCGTGCGTCATGTTAACCAGGGCCAGCCGACCGCCAGGTCGCAGAACGCGCTTGAACTCCTCGAGAACTGCGGAAAAGTCGCGCTCCGGCAGCAGATCGAACATGTAATTGTTGACGACGACATCGAAGCTGTCGTTCGGGAAGTCCAGGTCGTACGCGTCACCGACGCGCAGGCGGTAGTGCGGGTTCCCGGTTCGCGCCGCCTTTTTTTCTGCCCGGATCAGCATTGCTGCGGTCAGATCGACGCCTTCATTGCGACCCGACGGATTCGCCTCGAGAATCTCGACGAATGCCAGTCCCGTTCCGACCGCCACCTCCAGCACGTCCTCACCATCCTGGACCGCGGCCAGCTCCAGGCAGCGGCGTCGGGCGTGTCTTTCCGTCAGCCACGCCCAGACGTCATAGAGCGGCGCAATCTTGCCGTAGACGGCTGAAACCTGTTCTTTTGCAATCCTGGCGTCTGTCAATCGCGTGCACCTATGATCGGCTGCTTACTGGATCGTGATACTGGTGCTCGTCTGTACCCCGTCCCAGTGATAGCCGGCCGCTGTCACATTGGCGACCTGAACCGTGTAATCGCCTGGTGTTGTGCCGCCGCTGTTCTTCCTGGGCGCCTTGGTCTGCCAGGTCGTCTCGGCGACACCGGTCGCATCGCTCGGCGCGGTGGTCAGGGTCAGGCTCTCGGGCCCCGTGATCAACAGCTCCACGGTGGCGCCTTCGATCATTAGCCCGGTCGCGCCATCACGCACTTCGGCGCGGATGACCACGCCGTCGCCGGCATTGAATGTCGACTGCGGCGTAAACGTCTTCGTTTTTCCTTTGCCGGCGTAGATGCCGGTTTCCATCGCCGACACGCCAGCCGGGTCGGTCGTCTGGCCGACGGTGGTCGGGATCGCGCAGAGGATGTTGCTGAAACCGGACTCGCAGGTCGCGTCGTAGTAGGTCGTGACCTTGTAGCAATACTCCTGGTCGTTGGTAAGACCCGTTTCGGTATAGCTGGTGGTTGCCGGATCGGTGATGTCGGTCACCAGCTGCGCCTTGCCGGCCTGGTCGTGATAGACCCGGTAGCCGTCGACTGATGGGTCGGCCGACTCGTCGCTCCAGGCCAGGGCCACCTCCGTGTTCCCGGGGGTCGCCGTGTCGAGGGTCGGTGTGGGCGCGGTGCAACCCGGCGGTGGGGTCCCGAACGTGGCGCTGGCCATCAGGAAGGGCGCCGCGCCGTCGACGTTCATGTTGTGGGTCCACAGGTTCCAGAGCGTGTCGCCCCAGGCTTTGAGCTGAGCGAAGAAAGGATCGTTCTGGACGACGTAGGCGTTCGTCTCGCCGGACGGCGTCGGGCTGGAGAGCGTCAGATTCCCCGTTCCGTTGATCTCGTCCCTGAGGAACTCGATGTACTCGCGACTGGTGGTCTGGTAGTAGAGGCTGACCACGACGGAGTCGGCTCCGGCGGGGATGGTCAGCGACACCTCGTCGTAGCCGCCACTGTACTCGGCGCTGGTGAAGAGGTTCGGGTCCTCGACCCCGTGCCAGACGGGAACCGCCACCCGTTCGGGCGCTCCGCCGATATCAAAGCCCCTGGGTGGAATCCGGTTGTCTTTGTAACGGCCGGTCGCGAGGGCGAAGTGGAAGGTCTTGGCCTCACCGGTCAGGTCGTTGCTGCTGGGCTTCATCTCGTAGACCAGCTCGTCGACGTAGGCCTCGCTGGTGCCGAGTGGCTGCGGATCGGGCAGCCCCTGGCCGAGGTAGGGATAGGTCAGCCCCTTGAGCGTTCCTGCGACCGGGTCGTACGGGTTGGCCTCGTAGATCAGGCCGCCGCCGGCATAGGCCCTGATGTTGACGAACATGCGCCGGCCCTCGGGGAAGCCCGAGATCAGCTTGTGGCCGCTGTTGTTCTGGACCTGGAAGGACAGCGCGCCGGTCGCGCCGTCATAGGCGACGTTCTTGATGGTCGCGGCGAGCAGCAGCTGCTGCCTGGCCCGATCGGCGCCTGCGAGCAGGGCGTTCGGGTCGATGCCCTCGCCCTGGGTGAGGTCGAGCGTGAGCACGGCCGGCCCCTGGTTTAGCAGGCTGTCGTTAGTCGCATCGTAGTTTGGTGAGCCTGTCACCGCACTCGCCAGCACGGTCGGCACCCAGACGTTGCCGCCGGTGAGGTCGTGCAGCGGCTGGCCGCTCTGCGGGTGCTCGATGCTTTCGCTGGGGCGCAGCACCGCGTCGCGCTTGTCGGCGCCTGCGCCGACGACATCGCGCATGTGGCAGTCCTGGCACTTGGCGGCGTGGGTGATGTTGGGCGCGCCCTGGGCCTGGAACTCGGGATTGGTGGCGGCGCCACCCTGCTGCCCGTAGGCCGACAGCATGAACTCCGAGAAGGTGCGCTCGACGTGGAAGTAGTTGGCCGCCGAGTACTGCTCGGTGATCAAACCAGTCCCCAGGTCCGGCAGGCCGGAGAGACCCAGGTTCGCCAGGATCGGGTTGGAGACGTCGTGGCACGTCGCGCACATGTACTTGCTCTTGTGGAAGCGGCTGTAGAACATCTGGTGACGCGCGCTGGCGTCGGCGAACGAGGCGCGCTTGCCCGCGTCGGGGCTGACGTAGTACTGGCCGGAACCCGCCTCGGTGTAGTCGGCCGGTGGCTGGTTGTTGGTGAAGAAGTTGCTGCCGTCGAACCTAACGATCGACTGTGCGGTCGCACTGTCAGCGGCATAGGTCTCGTCGGCGGCCGGCTGGGATGGCGTGCCGCTGGCGTTGGTCTCGTCCCAGTATCCGAGCCAGTCGTTGCCCTCGCGCGTGCCCGCGTAGGTCGTCTCGAAGTGTGGGTCCCACATGCGGTGGCAGAAGTCGCACTGCACACCGTCGAAGTCGGCGCCGGCCATCAACGACGCGTTGGTGGGATCAGAGCGGCCCTCGAGCCAGCCCTTGGGGAAGTGGCAGCGGATGCAGATGTCGGTCGCATTGGGGGTGCCCACCGCCCAGATCGAGTCCTGCGCACCGACCGTCATGCACGACCAGAACAGGAAGTCGCGGGACGCCTGGGCCATCATCGAGCCCTTCCAGTTGAACCCCGGTTCGACCGCCTGGTTGTAGCCCGCGTGGCAGTTCAGGCAGCGGGTCGGGCTTTCGAGGGAAACCTGGCCGGGCTGGGTGCCCGGCATCCGCACCAGCGGGTCATCCGACACCGGAAGGGCGGTCCATGCCCAGACTGCCGTGGCCAATCCGCCAACACCGGCAACGAAGAGAAGTCTGCGCCACGATTGACGTAGCGGAATTCGCGCCGTGCCGTCACGACGAGTAACAGGACCGAATGAAGAGACCAGGCGATTGAGCGTTCTTTTGATTGTTGCCATGACAGCCACCGTAACGTTATCTCTGCATGAGAAGTGTCGGCAGCCCGGCGATCCGGGGGTCCCGGGAGGCGTCGTGAAGCGCGCCTGACAGGAGGCGAGGACCCGTGGCTTTGCGTCACCAGCTTTGGCTGGTTTTGCCTTTGTCTCGGCGCAAACTTTCAGATCGACGCGGTAGCGTCAATTCTGGGATGTACTTAGGGCGACGGTCTACAACATTGGGGGCTGTTACTGGCCCGGTTGCCCGAGCAGCCACTCGAGCTGGTCGCCCACGCGTGCGCGCCACGCGCGCTCGCTGTGGTCGGCGCCCTCGTACTTCACGAACCTGTAGTCGCGGTTCTCTTTCCTGCCCTGTTTCCTGAACCAGCGTGCGACCGGCTTGTGATCGTCCTCGTAGGTCGAGTCGAGCGTCTCGGTACCGTAGTCGAAGAAGAAGCGTCCGCCGGGAATGTCCTGGCCTGCTTCAATGTCGCGGACGACGTAGGGTCGTTGATCGACAGTGTCGGGGTCGCCGCCAAAGAACTCCGCAAAATTCCGTTCGGAGAGGGCAAAGTGACTCGAGACACAACCGCAGGCGCCGAAGACCTCGTGGTGGTTCCTGACGAGGTAGTAAGCATTCAGGCCGCCCATCGATGAACCCATCGCGAACGTGTTCTCAGCGCCCGTCTTGGTGCGGAACTCGACATTGATGCGCGGCATCAGCTCCTCGATGAGGAAGCGGGCATATTGAGGACCTTCGTGCCACGGCGAGTACTCGAGGCCCCGTTTGGCGGTGCTCCAGGTGCCGACGACGATGGCAGGCTCGAATGTGCCTTCCTCGACGCCGCGTACCATGGCTTCGTCGATGCCCCAGTCCACGCCCCAGCTGGCGATGCGCGGGTCGAACAGGTTCTCGCCGTCGGTCATGTAGATGACCTTGTAGCGTTGGTCCGTGTTCTCGGCATAACCGGGTGGCAGCCAGATCACGACATGACGATCTTCGGAGAGGAACGCGGAGCCGACGTCGTGCCAGTAGATCTGTGTGCCGTGCGCGCCGGAGCCGGGCAGGTCGCTCATGAACGGCGCATTGTCGGGCGCCTTGAACATGCCGCCACCGACGCGGTACACGGCGGACTCGAGCGGTGCGAGCCGCACATAGATCTTGCCGACGCCGTGATCGACGACGATAGCGTTCGGCTGCCCGCCGTAGAGTTGTTCCTCGAGCGACCGGCGACCTGCCTCGAGCTTCAGCGCATCGGTCACTTCCGCCGGGACCTCGACGACCAGCTCCTGCTCGTTCCCGGCGTCGAAATTGCTGATCACGATGAGTTGTTCGTTGGCGGTCCAGCGCGCGAACGCGAACACGCGGTCGTTATCAGTGGGGATCGGCGCGTAGTCGCCCTGCATGACGACACTCCGTGCGCTGAAGTTCATCAGCCGCGCATAAAAGTCCCGCAGGGACTGCTCATCGTCGCTGAGCGCGCCACCGTCAAAATGCCCGCCGTTCATCCAGCGCTGGTGTGCGGGGACGCCCCAGTAGTCGTACTGGGTCGTGCGCAGCTTGGGCGGCTGGTTGAAGTTGGCGTCGTTGAGGTCGCCTTCTTCGCCGACGTCCTGGCCGAAGTAGATCATCGTCGGTGAGCGGCTGATCAGTGCCGAGACGACCATGCCGGGCTTGCCCGCATGCCCGTCGCCGACGAAGTTGGCGCTGGCGATGCGTTCCTCGTCGTGGTTCTCGAGGAAGTGTAGCATGTGCTCCTCGATGTCCAGTACCTCGGCGTGTACGGGCGCCAGCGTATCGGTCGAGGCCTTGCCCTGCATTACCGGCTTCAGGGCATCGTAGAGCCCGACCTTGTCGTAGAGGTAGCCCATGCGACCGAGCTGCAGGTAGTCGCGGTAGAGGTCCGGGTTGTAGACCTCGGCCAGCAGGAAGGCATCCGGATTGATCGCCAGGATGTTGGTGTTCAGGTAGCTCCAGAACTCGACCGGCACCATCTCGGCCATGTCGTAGCGGAAGCCATCGACGCCTCGTGCCAGCCAGTACTCGGTGATCTGCCGGTACTTGATCCAGCTGTCCGGCACCTCCTTGCCGGCCCAGAACTCGACGTGCTGCGCATTGCTCCAGTCGCGCGCCTCGTCGGGCAGGCGGTCGAACGCGTAGGTTCCATCGGGCCGCACGCCGTGGTTGATCTTGACGGTCTCGAACCAGTCCATGAACTCGGGCCTGGCGACGCGTGCGCCGTTGCCGGTCCACTTCGCCGGGGACTCCTCGAAGTACCCGTCGTTGAGCGGGTGGTCTGCGCCGCCCAGGGGCTTGTAGCGCTCGGGGAAGTCGGGAAGCTCGAAGTCCTCGCCGACGACATAGTAGAAGTTGTTATCGCGCGCCCACTCGACCGTCGTGTCGTCGTTCGCGCCAAAGTCCTCCACGCCCTCCGGCCGGCTGATCGACTCGTAGCGCCGCGCCACGTGATTCGGCACGACGTCGATGATGACCTTCATGCCGTTGCGGTGCGTGCGCTCGATCAGTGCATCGAATTCCTCGAGTCGTTTCGCCGGGTCGAGTGCGAGATCCGGGTTGACGTTGTAATAGTCCTTGACGGCATAGGGCGAACCGGCGCGGCCCTTGACCACGTCGGGGTCGTCGTTGCTGATGCCGTACGCCGTGTAGTCGCGCACGACGGCATGGTGCGGCACGCCCGTATACCAGATGTGCGACACGCCGAGTTCGCGGATGCCGCGCAACGCCTCGTCGGTGAAGTCGGCGTCTTGCCAACGCCGTTTTCCTCGATCGTGCCCCAGGGTTTGTTCGTCGTGTTCTTGTTGCCGAACAGGCGGGTCCAGACCTGGTAGACGACCGGTTTGCCTTCGGGCTCGTTCACCACGAGTCGCGCGGGCGCGTGATCCCAGGTGACATCGACGCTGAGCGTGCCGCCCTTTAAGAAGCGGCCTTCCACTGCCTGGCCATTGAAAGTGATCACGTCGCCCGGACCGCTCCAGTTGTGGATCACGATTGTGAGATCACGCGTTTCCGGCATGCCCTCGTACTCGCCGCCGGTGCGCGACAGGTCGATAGTCAGGTAGTGACCGTTCTGGTTGGCCTCGAACTCGAGCAGTTCGAACGCGCCGTCCTCGATGCTCGTGCGGCTGGCGCCGTCGTCCTCGTACATCCGGCCGGTCGCATGCGGCACGCTCTGGTCTGCATAGTAGTGCAGGGTCAGCTTCTCGCTCGAGTAGTCGCGCGTCGTCTGGATCTCGTCCGTCATCGGTACGAAAGAGCCGGCGCGGACCAGAACCGGGATGGTCTCGAGCGTTACCGGGATCTCGACGGGGATGCCGCTGTTGTACTGGTAGCGACGATCTGTCCAGAAGTCGAACCAGGCGCCGGGCGGGATGATCACGCTGACCGATTCGACGCCCGGGTCCGTAACCGGGGCGACATGAAACGCGTCCCCCCAGAAGTACACGTCGGTGAAGTCGACCAGTCGCGGGATGGACTCGTCTTCAAAGAACGCAGGCCGCATCAGCGGCATGCCCGTGGTGCTGTTCTCGTATGCGAGCGTGTAGTTGTAGGGCAGCAGCCGGTAGCGCAGGTCGATGAAATCGCGGACGATGTCGCGCGTCTCCTCGTCGTGGAAGACGGGCTCTGCCGGGATGTGCTCCTGCGCATGCGGGCGGTAGACGGGCTGGAACACGCCGTACTGCAGCCAGCGGATGTACATCTCCTTGTCGAACTTCTCGCCGCCGGCGAAACCACCGAGATCGGAGTGCATGTAGGCGAGGCCGAACAACCCGCCCTGCAGCGCGAGTTCGACCTGGGGCTTCAGGCCGCCCCACGCACGGCTGACGTCACCGGTCCAGGGCACGAAGCCGTAGCGTTGCGAACCCGCGAAACCCGAGCGCATCATGATCAGCGCGCGCATGTCCGGGTACTTCTCGACCTGGCGCTCGTACACCATCTCGGCCCACTTGTGGCCGTAGGCGTTGTGTACCTCGTCGCCGGTTGCTTCGATGCCCTCGTCCGACAGCCAGTGCAGGGCGTCGCCCGGGTGCACTTCGGGCTCGCCGAGGTCGCCCCAGGTCGCGGCCATGCCCTGCTCGAACAGCATCTCGTAGGGCTGCCAGAACCAGTCGGCCGCCTTCTCATCGAAGACGTCGACGAGACCGGTGTTGCCGAAGTAGAAATCGAAGCGGCGCGGCTCGCCGGTCGGTGTCCTGGCCAGCACGTTGTTCTCGACCGCGTCGTCCCAGCGTTTCGAGGTGCTCAGGATGAAGGGCTCGGTGATCGCGATCGTCCTGACGCCGTCCGCGGCGAAGTCGGCGACCATGTCTTCCGGCGTCGGCCAGGCCTCGCGGTCCCAGTCCAGGTTGCCCATGTGGCCCTGGATGTCCGGCCCGAACCAGTAGATGTCGAGAATCACGGCGTCGAGCGGAATCTGCTCATCCCTGAAGCGCTGCACGACGTCGCGCGTCTCCTGCTCGGTGTGGTAGCCGAAGCGCGAGGCGAAGTTGCCAAAGGCCCAGCGCGGCGGCAGCGGCTGCCTGCCCGTCGTGTCCGTGTAGTTGCCGATCAGCTCGGGGTAAGTGCTGCCCGCGACCACGATGTACGACGTGCGCCCGCCTGCGGCCTCGAACTGCAATACGTCCTTTTCGGTGTGGCCGATGTCGAGCCAGCCGCTCGCCGAATTGTCGAAGACGATCATGTACCTGTCCGTCGACATGACGGCCGGCAGGCTGTAGTACATCTGCTCGGCTGCGGTCGTGTAGCCGTAGCTCGCCTTGTTATACAGCGGCATGCGCTTGCCGCGCCGGTCCATGCCCATGACGCGCTGGCCGCCGCCGAGGATCTTCTCGCCATCCTCGAGCGCGAAGCGGAAGCCGCGCAACGTGTCGTGGGCGAAATAGCCATGCTCCTCCTCGACGAGTGGCTCGCCGTCACGGAAGTAGGACACGCGTACCGGCGACTTGTCGACGATGGCCGTGATGCCGTCGATCATGAAGGCAATCGTGGTGTTGGTCTCCGTTACCGCGGACGCGAATTCACCGTCCTGCGGCGCCAGCGCGAACGAAGGCAGCTGCTTGACGCCGTGCTCGGCGTAATGCACCTCGAACGCCGCATCGTCGACGGCCGTCAGCCCAAGGGCGCCTTTGGTCGTCGCAATCACCAGCGTATTGCCGAAGAACTCGTGAGACTCGTAGTCGCCGAAGTCGACCCAGCAGGCGCTCGCAGCGAATACGAGCAGTAACAGCAATCGCTTCAAGGCGAGCTCCTTCCTAGTGCACAATCTCGAGTAGCAGCGCCGAGCGCGGTGCCAGCTCGATCTCGTCGTCCAGTTCGATGGTCTCATTACCCATTACATCATGCGCTTCTGTTGCGCCCTGCAGGCGCTCGGCGAAGCGCTCGAGGTCGAGGTCGACCTCGTCCTCGTCGAGGTTGTAGATGACCATCACGGTCTCGTTGTCGTCGTAGCGGAAATAGGCGTACACGTTCCTGATCGGCGTGAACTGCATCAGCCTGCCGTTATGGATGACGTCCGCCTGCCGGCGCCAGTTGAGCAGCCTGCGCGTGAAGTCCTGCGCCGCCAGTGCCTGTTTGCTGAGACCCTTACCCGTGAAGGCATTGCTGTCATGATCGTCCCAGCCGCCCGGGAATTCCTCGCGAATCGCACCGTGGCTGGTGGTCCCCGGGTGCGACATCTGGATCTCGGTGCCGTAGTAGATCTGCGGGATGCCGCGCATCGTCGCGTAGAACACCATCGCGATGCGCCACAGGTCCTCGTCCTCATCGACCTGGGTAAACAGGCGGCTCATGTCATGGTTGTCCGGCATGATGACGAGATCCAGCGGTGCCGGGTACAGGTAATCGTGGCCGAGCAGTTCGTACAGGGGAGTCCAGGCGCTGCCCCACGGTGGCTCTGCCGCGGTCAGAATGCCCTGTAACGTAATCTGCACGGGAAAATCGAACATCCCGGGCATCTGCGATACATAGCCGTCGGTGTTCTGCTTGCCGCGCTGCCAGTACGACACCACGTTCGGACTCGAGCTCCATTCCTCGCCGACCATGTTGAAGTCCGGGTACTCCTGCATGATGCGACGAGTCCACTCGGTCATGAAGTCCTTCTCGGGATAAGGGTAGGTGTCCTGCCGAATGCCGGACAATCCCAGGTATTCGACCCACCAGATCGAGTTCTGGATCAGGTAGTCGGCGAGTAGCGGGTCGCGCTGGTTGAGGTCCGGCATGGAATCGACGAACCAGCCTTGAGTGTGTGCCTTTCTGTCGTACTCGGATGCATACGGGTCCTGGTGCGTCGTGCGGGCGTGAATGGTCAGCAGGCGGGTATCGGCGAAATTGATCCACGTCTTCGTCGGCAGGTCGTCCATCCACCAGTGATTGTCACCGATGTGATTGGCGATCATGTCCATGATGATGCCGATGCCCTGGTTGCGCGCTTCGTCGACCAGCGCGAGATAGCTTTCGTTGCTGCCGAAGCGCGGGTCGACCCTGTAGAAGTCGGTGATGGCATAGCCGTGATACGACGATTGCTCCATGGCGTTCTCGAGCAAGGGATTGAGCCAGACCTGGGTGAAACCCATGTCCCCAATGTAGTCGAGGTGCTGGCGTACGCCCTCGATGTCGCCACCATGGCGCCCGTAATCATCCTTGCGATTGAGTTCGTCGTCGTAGCCTTCGACGTTATCGTTGGCCGGATCGCCGTTGGCGAAGCGATCGGGCGTGACCAGGTATATGACGTCGCTGCTGTCATAGGTGCCGACGCGTCCCGGCACGCGCTCGCGTAATTCATAGGTGTAGGCAATGCGCTCATCGCCGTCTTCGAGAATGAGTTCGAATTCACCGGCCGCTGCTGCCGCGACATCGAGATAGACGAACAGGTAGTTCGGGCTGTCGCCGCGCTCGACACGGCTCACGGAGATGCCAGGCGCCGCGGTGCTGGCGCTGAAGTCGGCGAGGTCCTCGCCATACAGCATGAGCTGCAGTTCGGTGTGTTCGAAGCCGGCCCACCAGAAGGGCGGCTCGACGCGCTCGATACCGTCGGCGGATGTCAGCGGAGCGTCGTCGGAAGAACAGGCTGCGAGGAGCAGCAGTGCCGCCACGGTCGCGATGATTCGGGTCATGGTTTCCTCTCTTTCAGGCGCCCAATTATGGGGATTTGGCCCGGTTTCCGGGGATGAATACGTTTGCAGCATGGCCTTAAAAAATCAATGAGTTGTTACAATCGTTCGACGCAGGGGCCCGACCCAGGAGAAAGAACAAGAATGAAAGAGAAACCCGTCCTAGGCTTCTGGCAGATCTGGAACATGTGCTTCGGCTTTCTCGGCATCCAGATGGGATTTGCCCTGCAGAACGCCAACGTCAGCCGCATCTTCCAGACCCTCGGCGCATCCGTCGATGATATCCCGATCCTCTGGGTCGCGGCGCCGCTCACCGGCCTGATCGTCCAGCCGATCATCGGCTACATGTCGGACCGGACCTGGAACAGTCTCGGCCGGCGCCGCCCGTACTTCCTCGTTGGTGCGATTCTCGCGTCCCTGTCACTGTTTGTCATGCCCAACTCGCCGTACCTGTGGTTCGCAGCCGGCATGCTCTGGATCATGGACGCCAGCATCAACATCTCGATGGAGCCGTTCCGCGCGTTTGTCGGCGACATGCTGCCGGAAAAGCAGCGCACGACGGGTTTTGCGATGCAGACCTTCTTTATCGGCGTAGGTGCCGTCGTTGCCTCGGCCCTGCCGTGGATGATGACCAACTGGTTCGATATCAGCAACACAGCGCCGCCCGGTGAGATCCCCGTGTCGGTCAAGATCTCATTCTACGTCGGCGGCGCCGCGTTTCTGCTGGCAGTGTCGTGGACTGTCTTTCGCACCAGGGAATACTCGCCGGAACAGCTCGCCGAGTTCGAAGCGGCTCGTGACAAGACGGGTGAGGACGACGACACGATCTTGCGGCCGGCATCCAGGTACCGCAACGGTGGTCTGGTCTGGATCGTCATCGGCGCCGGCCTGCTGTGGTGGATCGCGAGTGCCGGGCTCGACAAGGAGCTCTATATCCTCAGCGGCGGCATTGCGGCCTTCGGTATCTTCCAGCTGCTCGCGTCGGTGCTGCAGAATGGTGGACATACGACCAATGGGTTCTACGAGATCATGCACGATCTCTTCCACATGCCGCGCGTCATGCGCCAGCTTGCGGTCGTGCAGTTCTTCTCATGGTTCGCCCTGTTCGCGATGTGGATCTACGGTACGTCGGCCGTTACCAGCTATCACTTCGGTGCAACGGACGTGACGTCAGCCGCCTACAACGATGGGGCCGACTGGAACGGCGTATTGTTCGCATCCTACAACCTGTTTGCGGCCCTGGCCGCGGTGGCCATTCCGTTCGTCGCCAACCGGCTCGGCTGCCGCGTCAGCCATCTCATCAACCTGTCGCTCGGCGGCATAGGCCTGATCAGTTTTTACTTCATCGGTAACCCGAAGCTGTTGCTCATCTCGATGGTTGGCGTGGGCTTTGCCTGGGCGTCGATCCTGTCCCTGCCTTATGCGCTGCTGTCCAACAACCTGCCGGCGCAGAAGATGGGCGTGTACATGGGCATCTTCAATTTCTTCATCGTCATTCCGCAGCTGGTCGCGGCAAGCATTCTCGGCCTGCTGCTGCGCGAATTCTTCGGTCTCCAGCCAATCTTCGGCCTCGTCATCGGCGGGGTTTCGCTGCTCGTGGCCGGCGGGCTGGCGCTGCTGGTCGACAAGTCGGCGGAGCCCACGGGATGAAGCGACTCTTTGTCGTTGCCTGCATCTCACTGCTGGCGGGATGTGGCAAAGGGCCCGGTGCCGATGCAACCGTGCGCGAGTATTACGGTACGCTCGAGCCGTTTGCCTCGGAGGCCGTCTATTTTCTTCTGACCGATCGTTTCGTCGATGGCGACCCGTCGAACAATTTCCCGGAGCAGGGCGGTGGCCCCGAGACGCGTACATTTGACCGCGAGCTGCAAGTACCGGGTTATGCTCCGGCCAATATCGGCTACCTGGGCGGTGATTTCAAAGGTGTGCTCGACAACGCTGGCTACATTGCCGCTATGGGATTTACGGCCATATGGACGACACCTATCGTTGATAACCCGGACGAAGCCTTCACCGGCAGTTACGCGCCCGGACGCGGACCGGGTGGCGACAAGGGCAAGACGGGATATCACGGTTACTGGGGAGTCAACTTCTTCGAAGTGGACGAGCACCTTGAGTCGGAAGACCTCCGATTTGCGGACTTCACGCGCCGGCTGCGTGACGAACACGGCCTGAAATACGTGCTCGATGTCGTCTGCAATCATGGTTCGCCGGCCTGGACGATGCCTGAAGACCAGCCCTTGTTCGGTGAGTTGTACGATGCTGACGGCACGCTCGTGGCCGACCACAGCAATCTTCATCCGGCAGAACTCGATGACGACAACCCGTTGCACGCGTTCTTCAATCGGGAGCCGGGTCTGGCCGAGCTGGCCGACCTGAATGAAGACAACCCGGACGTACTCGAGTATTTCGTGGATGCCTACTCGCAATGGCTCGACCAGGGTGTTGCTGGATTCCGCATTGATACGATCGCGTTCATGAAGCACGCGTACTGGAAGGAGTTCAGCGATCGCATGCGTGAAAAGCGCCCGGGCCTGTTTATGTTCGCCGAGCATTTCAACTATGACGCGTCGACCATTGCGGAACATACCTGGCAGGAGAACGGTTCGATCAGTGTGCTCGACTTCCCGGGCAGGGCGGCAATGGATGAAGTCTTTGCCGGTGATGCCGCCTACAACAGGCTCGGGGAATACCTGCATCTCGAGTCAGGTCTCTACGGCAATCCTTACGAACTCGTGACTTTCTACGACAATCACGACATGGACCGCATGGCTGCAGACACGGATGGCTTTATTGATGCCAACAACTGGCTGTTTACGAGCCGCGGCATTCCCGCCGTGTACTACGGCTCCGAGTCCGGCTTCCGTGCCGGGACAAATGAACACACGGGCAATCGCGATTACTTCGGCCAGGACCATGTCGAGGCCGCAAAGGCTCACGCGATCCATGCGGCCCTGACACGTATCGCCAATATCCGCAAGAATTCGGTTGCGTTGCAGCGAGGCCTGCAGGTCTACACGGGATTCGGCCCGCGCTCGGCGAGTTTCTTTCGCGTGTACCAGAAGGACGGCGTGACGCAGACAGCGCTCGTACTGCTGAACGGCGGCGACGAGGCTGCGACGATGGAGTTTGGCGAGCTACCGGCGGCAGGCACCTGGAAGGACGCGGTGACCGGGCACGTTTTGGAGGTTGACGAGAACTTCACAGGGCTGAAGGAAGAAATTGCGCCGCATGGCGTGCGCGTTTATCTGAACGATGCGCCGATCACGCATCCCGATTTCGTGGAATTACTGGATGCAGCGCAGGCGGCTAAAGCGCGCCGCAGGACGCCCTGACAACCAGCTGCGGTGCCATCAGGGTCGATTCGACGGGCTCTCCTTCGATCAGGCCGACAATACTCTCGACCAGCCCCTCGGCGGCCAGGCGGATGTCCTGGCGCACGGTCGTCAATGCAGGCGTGACGTGCGCTGCCAGCTGGATGTCATCGAAGCCGACCACGGCCACATCGCCGGGGATTTTGAAGCCGTTGTCCTCGAGCGCGCGCATGGCGTCGATGGCGATGACGTCAGTCAAGGCGAACACGGCATCGAACTCCGCGCCCCGCTCGAGCAGCTGCGCAATTGCGCGACAGCCCTCGCCGTTGGAACTGTAGGCGTCGACCTCGAGTTCGTCGTCCGGTTCGATTCCGGCTTCTCTCAGGGCCTGGACGTAGCCGTCATAGCGAGCCGAGTGTTCCGGCGATTTTTCCATAGTGCCGAGTAGCGCGATGCGCCGCCGGCCGTGGTCGATCAGGTGCTTCGTCGCCTGGTAGCCGCCACTGACATTGTCGCAGCCGACGGCGTGCCCCGGCTGGTCGTCGATCTTCGGCCCCCAGATGATGAAGCGCGTGTTGGCGGCAGCGAGCGCGCTGAGTTTCTCGCGATAGGTCGTATAGTTGCCGTAGCCGAGCAAGATCAGGCCATCGGCCCGGTTGCTCGCCTGGTACTCGATGTGCCAGTCGTCGCTGAGTTGCTGCAATGAGATCAGGACGTCGTAGCCGAGATTCGACGCGGCCCGCGTGATGTAGCCGAACATCGACAGGAAGAACGGGTTGATCTGCGCGTCCTGGCCCTCGGTCTCATCGAACAGGAGTAGTGCGATCGTGTTGCTCTGATGGGTCCTCAGACCCGCGGCATTGCGGTTGACGAAGTAGTTGAGTTCCCGGGCGATTTTCTGGATTCTCTCCCGGGTTTCCGCACGCACGAGCGGCGAATTGCGCAGTGCCCTCGAAACGGTCGCCTGCGAAACGCCTGCCAGCTCCGCGATATCGCGCGATGTGGGATTTTCCAGCTTCATGACTACCCGAACGGTTGTAACACAATCGAACTTCCGCGGATATAATCGCGCGATGCAAAACAGACACTTGCTCGTCGGCGATATCGGCGGCACCAATGCGAGATTCGCCCTGGCAAACGAGGGACCTCCCGGGTTTCAGCATGTCGTGGAACTCAGGTGTGCTGACTTCGAGACCTCGGGCGGCGCCATCAGGCATTACCTCGATGAAGTCGGTGTGACTTCGCTTGATGCCGTCTGCCTGGCGGCGGCCGGGCCGGTCATCGATGGCGATATCAACGTCACCAACAATCACTGGGATCTCCGGGTTGCCGTACTGACCTCCGAATTTGATGTCGGCGCCATCCGCCTGGTGAACGATTTCGAGGCCGTTGCTTACTCGCTGCCGTTCATCGGTGCGGACGATCGCATGTTGATCGGTCCGGACTGCGGCAGGACCCTCGAGGGCAGGGACTTCGACATTGCCGTCCTCGGCCCGGGCACCGGGCTCGGTGTCGCGGGCCTCAGCTGCCGGAACGGTGACTGTCGTCCGATCTCGGGGGAGGGCGGTCACCAGGGCTTTGCGCCAGAGTCAGACGAACAGGTCGAACTCCTCAGGATAATGCGCATGCGTTTCGAGCGTGTATCGGTCGAGCGGCTCGTCGCCGGGTCCGGAATCGAGAATATCTATTCTGCCTTGCTGGAGATGCGGGGCGAGAAAGGAGTGCTGACCGCACCCGAGGTCTTCGCTGCTGCGGGCGAGCCAGGACCGGCTGCCGATGCGGTGCGCGTGTTTTTCGAAATCCTTGGGCAGGTCGCCGGTGATCTGGTGCTCACCATCGGTGGATTCGACGGTGCGTACATCGCTGGCGGCATTGCCAGGCGCTATCCGGAGATCCTTGCCAACGGCGCTTTTCGCGGCGGTTTCGAGAGCAAAGGGCGTTACCGGGAAATGCTCGCAGGTGTCCCGACCTACCTGATCACGCACGAACAACCCGGCCTTCTCGGGGCGTCGTACGTTGCGCAAGACCTCGTGGTGGCAGATTCTTAAGCCGGTGTTTTGTGACATAGGTCACAAAAATCGCAGTAAAATCAGTATGTTGTATTTTCGCAACAAAATGGTTCTGGAGGCGATTTCGGGACTGCTCTTCGTGTTGGCCCGAGCCAAACAGGCGTTGCCGCTTCCTTCTTTGACATAAAACTGGGCGCTGCGTCGGAGCGCGGCGTATCCGTGCATGCCACAACAGGGGTCGTCAGCAAACGATAAAGATCGTGGAGGGACGACCGATGAAGACCTGGAGTATTTTGCTGTTGTCACTGTCGCTGGGCGCATGTGCCACATCGCCCACGATGGAGGACCTCGAGGCACAAGCCTGGCAGACCGGCGACTGGAGTGCCGTGGAACGCCGTGAAGAGGCCTTGGTCCGACGCGCGGCCCGGCGGGCCGAGAACGCTCGCCTGATGTGCCCGGACGGAACGGTCAGCTATTGCGAGCAGCGCGTCGGCACCATGGAATGCCGGTGTGTCAGCAGCCGCGCAATCCAGGACGCGTTCGGCTGGAACTAGTCGACAGGCGCAGATCGCGGAATCGAGGTGATACCGACTTCATGGCGCGGGAACTCGTCCGCGTCGATCGTTTCGAGATAGCCATGCCAGGCCGCGTAGCCGATAACCGGGATGATCACGATCAGCCCGACAAAGGCCGTCAGGACACCAATCAACAGCGATACCACGATCAGGCTGAGCCAGACGATCATCGCGCCCTTGTTGCGCAAGACCGCATTCACCGAGGTCACGATTGCCGTCACGCTGTCGACGTCACGGTGCATGATCATGGGCAGCGAGAAAGCGCTGGCCGAGAACGTGACGGCCGCAAACACCGACCCCACCAGCGAACCGAAGCCGAGATATTTGACCCAGTCCATCAGCGTCGGGTCGCCGTCGGTCGGGAAGAACACGCTGACCATGACTGCCGCACGTGCCCACACGAGGAAGATGACGAGCAGTGCCAGTGCAAAGATCATCTCGTTGCCAAAATGACGCCTGAATGCGGCGCGCAAGCTGCGTGCCATGAGCGGTTCCTGGCCGCGCTCGAGCTGGGCGCTGATGGCGTACAGGCCGATGCAGGTCAGCGGGGCGAGGAAGACGAAGCCGCCAATCATCGCAAACATGATCCAATGGCTCCCCTGGAACCAGGCGAGCAGGCTGACGGTACCGATCAGCAATGCCACGACGAGGCCATAAGCCATGCTCTGCTGGGGCGCCTGCATGAGGTCGCCGATACCGCGCTTCACCCAGCCAAATGGGGCAAACAGCGAGAGCGGCCTGCAGGGCGCAGCGAACGGCAATTCGTCGCGATTCACCGCGCCGGTTTCGGTCTGAGACATGCCAATCCCCTCCTCACTCCGTGCGCGCCTAAATTATCACAAACACTTGGAAAAACTTGCGCTGTGTCACGCCTTGAGTCGCCCGGCATTCGTACACTGCTAGCCTTATTGTCAAATTCAGGGCTCGAGAACATTATGTCAAACCAAGTGGATCCAGGCTCAATCAAGCGTGTACTCGTCGTCGACGACGACCAGCACGTCGTTGGTGAGTACCTGCGTTGCCTTGGCGATGACTTCGAGCCAGACCAGGCAACGTCGACGCTGGGCGACCTCGAGAAGGTCCTGCTCGGTGACGAGGCGGATGAAGGCAGTGCCTCCCGCTTCGAAGTGCATTCCCGCAACCAGGGGGAAGCTGCGGTCGAAGCTGTGACGGCGGCCCTCGAATGTGGCGCCCCGTACTCGATCGTGTTTCTCGATCTGCACATGCCGCCGGGCATCGATGGCGTTGCAACGGCCAAACTGATTCGCGAACTGGATCCGTACGTCAACATCGTCATGGTTACGGGTTCTCTCGGTGTGGATCCGGATGTGCTTGGCAAGCAGGTACCGCCGGCCGACAAGGTGTTTCTGTTCAAGAAGCCCTTCCACGGCGCGGAATGTCGCCAGCTTACGGCCGCACTCTGCGGCAAGTACCACTCGGACATGGCGCTACGCCAGGCCAACGAGGATCTCGAGCGGCGCGTCGAGGAACGCACTGCGGCACTGCAGAAGATCGCCTACTTCGACCTGACGACTCGGCTGCCTAACCAGCTGCTGCTGATCGAGGAGCTCAAGAACCTGATCAGCAAGGCCGAGGACACCGCGGGCGATACTGTCGTCATTGTGCTCGACATCGACCGCTTCAGCTTCATCAACGAAACGATGGGCTACGAGTCCGGTACCGAGCTGTTACGCTCTGTCGCCAACCGCCTGAGCCGTACCTTCGGTGAAGACGGTCCGCGCGCGATCGTCGGGCGTTTCGGTGCTGACGAGTTTGCCGTGCTCGTGCCCGGCGTCGAGGCGGAAGACGATATCCGCGACGTAGCGGAGCTCGTCAAGCACACGGTCGAAGCGCCGTTCCTGATCAATGGCCGCGACATCTTCCTCAAGGTCTCGGTCGGCGTATCGTGGTTTCCCGTGCACGGCCGCGATGCGAAATCCGTTTTCCGCTGCGCCGAAGCCGCACTGCACCGCTCGATGCGCAGCGTCGATCACACCATCACCTACTACCACAGCGAAATGCGCTCGCTGGCCCGTTACAGGTTCGACCTCGAGGGCGAGTTACGCGCTGCTATCGAGGCCGGGCAGGTAGTCGCGCACTACCAGCCGCTGCAATGCACGAAGACCGGCGACCTCGCAGCCGTGGAGGCGCTGGCCCGCTGGATCCGCCCGGATGGTTCCGTCGTACTGCCGGCGGATTTCATACCGCTCAGCGAGGAGATGGGTATCTCCGATCTGTTGTTTGCCTCGATACTCAGGACCGTGTGCGAAGACGTGACCCGGTGGCGTGAGCGCAGTAGCTGGGATGCGCCGGTCAGCGTCAACCTGTCGGCCCACCAGCTGCGTAACAGCGACCTGGTGAATCTCATCAAGGGCATCCTGATGAGTACGTCCATCGACAAGAAAATGATCAACCTCGAACTGACGGAAACGGTGCTGCTCGAAGACCTCGAAGTCGCCGAGTCCATGCTGAACGATCTCGCTTCCTACGGCGTCGGTATCCACATCGATGATTTCGGTACCGGCTACTCGTCATTGAGCTACCTTGCCCAGTTACCGGTGCAGACGCTCAAGATCGATCGGTCATTCGTGGCACGGCTGACGGATCCCGAAGCCAATACCAAGGTTGTCGAGGCCATCATCGCGCTTGGCAAGGCCATGGGACTCGAGGTTGTTGCCGAAGGTGTCGAGACCGATCAGCAATATGCGATCGTGCGCCGGCTCGGTTGCGATCTGGCCCAGGGCTATTTCATTGCGAAGCCGATGTCGGCAGATGAGCTGTGGGCGTGGCGCGAAGGTTACGAAGACACGCAGAGCATGAAGCACAGGTCGACGGTCATAGATCTCAAGCCCTCTGAAACCAGCTGACCCCGTCGTCATCCGCCGCGACGACCATATCCCCCGTCCTGACCAGGTAGTGCAGGTGCGCCAGCGCTTCGCCCGTAGCCATGATGCGGTTACTGTCGTTGATGGCCCGCCCGAACAGCTCAGGGAAAGTGTCGACGGCACGCCGCGGTTCGCGGCAACTATCGAGCAGCGCTTCCAGTTTCCCGGTGTGTTCCCTGCGCAATTCCTCGAGCCGGATGTGGGCACCGCGGAATGGCTTGCCGTGCGCCGGCAAGACAAGTACATCCTCGTCAAGAAGCACCTCGAGGTGATCGATCGACTCGAAGAAGTCCTTGAGCGGGTTCGCGTGCGGCTCGGTCGGCCACACGCTGATGTTCGGTGAGATCGTCGGCAGGAGCTGATCGCCCGAGATCAGCATATTGCGCTCCCGGTCATACAGGCATGCGTGCTCGGGCGAGTGGCCCCGACCGATGACGATCTCCCATTCGTGACCAGCGAGGTGCAGTACTTCGCCATCCTTGAGGCGCCGGTGCGATTGTGGCATGCCCTTCACGTACTTGCCGAACATGCCGAAGTTGGCCTGGTACAGTGCCAGTTGCTCGTCGGCAAATCCCGCCGCCTGGTAAAATCGTGTGCCCTCGGGCGGTGCTTCTTTACCGCTGTCCGTGATCAGCAAGCGGCACAACAGGTACTCCTCGCGCGACATCCACAGGTCGACGCCGAACTCTTCGACAAGAAAATTGGCGCAGCCGGCATGATCCGGGTGCAGATGCGTGACGATGACGTGGGTTGCGGGCTCGCCGCCCATGTCCTCGGCAAAGACCCGGCGCCAGATCTCCCGACTTTTGTTGGTGTCAATGCCCGTATCGACGATGACCCAGCCGCCTTCATCACGAAGCAACCAGAGGTTGATGTGATTGAGCTGCATCGGCAGCGGCATGCGCAGCCAGGTCAGTCCCTCGTCGAGGGCCAGCGTCGCACCTTCCTCCGGTCGCCTGTCCAGCTCGTAGCGAATCCCGTCCATGAGTCGCCATTCTACGCAGCTTGGGCTCCGCGATGTTCGAGTTCGGCGAGAATCGCTGAAATCTTCTCACGTGCCTCCGCCGCGGCGGTTTCCTTGACCGGGCCGTAGCCACGAATCTCGAGATACTCGGCGATCGCTGCCGCGCACTGCTCACGGTTGCCGGCATCGAGTGCCTGCAATACGTGTGCAACAGTCTCCTCGAACTCGACAATCAGTTGCCGCTCCAGGCGGCGATCCGCTGTGTAACCGAAAATGTCGAACGCAGTGCCCCGCAGTCCTCGCAGTTTCGCGAGGATCCGGAACAGCGGCAGTACCCATCCTCCGAACTCCCGCTTGAGAGGGCGTCCACGGGCGTCGCGCTTGCTGCCGAGGAGCGGTGGTGCCAGGTGGAACCGCAACCTGGCCTTGTCGCCGAAGTCATCGCGAATGCGTCGGACAAAATCGGATTGGGCGTGCAGACGGGCGACTTCGTACTCGTCCTTGTAACCGAGCAGCCGAAAATAGGCCCTGGCAACCGCGCTCGTCAGGTCGGTTCCGCCGCCTACTGTCGATTCCGCGGTACGGACTTTGTCGACGAGCGCGCTGTAGCGCGTCGCGAGAGACTCGTTCTGGTAGTCGACGAGGAATGCGCGGCGACGGCCGATTATCGCGTCGAGTGTTTCAACCGTGTTATCCGCACCGTCGAGCAGTGCCGCGACGGCACTCGCATCGTGCGCGGCGATGCGTCCCCAGGTGAATGCCTGCCTGTTTTCCTCGATCTTGATGCCGTTGAGTTCGATCGCACGCTGCAGTGCCGCAAACGATATCGGGATCAGCCCATGCTGCCACGCCGCCCCGATCATGAGCACGTTGGCGTAGATCGTATCTCCCATGAGCCGCGCGGCGAGCGTGTTTGCGTCGAGGGTTGTCAGGTTCTGGTCACCGACTGCGTTTGCGATTGCGCGCACTCTGTCATCCGCGCGCAGATTGGCATCGCGCGTACGCACGAAGTCGCCCGTCGGCATCTCTGCCGTGTTCAGCAACGCCCGCGTGTGATCGTGCTGATACGTGATTGACGCTTTCGGTGACGAACTGACGACGAGATCGCAACCGATCAGGGCATCCGCGCGGGCGGGTTCGATCCGTACCTGGTTGATGTGTGCCGGTTCACTGGCAATACGCAGGTAGCTCAAAACCGGCCCGAACTTCTGCGCAAAGCCCATGAAGTCGAGTTCCGACGCGCCCTTGCGCTCAAGGTGTGCGGCCATTGTGATCAGCGCGCCAACGGTAATGACGCCGGTACCGCCCACGCCCGTTATAAGCAGGTCGTAGCAGTGATCGATTGACGGTATCTCGGCCTCGGGCAGGGTGGCTGCCAGGCGTTCGAGTGCGTCATCGTACTCTCCACCGCGCTGGCCGCGTTCGATCTTGCCCTCGACCGTGACAAAACTCGGGCAGAACCCGTTGACGCAGGAGTAGTCTTTGTTGCAACTATTCTGGTCGATCTGGCGCTTGCGGCCGAACGGCGTCTCCTTCGGGATAACCGACAGGCAGTTGGATTCGACCGAGCAATCGCCGCAGCCCTCACAGACGAGTTCGTTGATCACAACGAATCGCTGCGGATCTTCGAGCTTCCCGCGCTTGCGGCGTCGCCGCTTCTCCGTCGCGCAAGTTTGTGCATAGATCAGTACGGTTACGCCCGGGATCTCGCGCAATTCCCGTTGCACGGCGTCGAGGTCACGACGATGCGAGATCGTAGTGTTCGCGGGGAAATCGACGAGGCTGTAAAGCTCGGGTTCATCCGATACAACGGCAATCCGCTTCGCGCCCTCGGCTTCCACCGAGTGTGCAATTCCCTCGACGCTGAGCGGTCCGTCGACAGGCTGGCCGCCCGTCATCGCAACGGCATCGTTGAACAGGATCTTGTAGGTAATATTGGTGTCGGCCGCGATCGCCTGGCGAATCGCAAGCGAACCAGAGTGGTAGAAGGTGCCATCGCCGAGGTTCTGAAATACGTGCTTGGCGCCATTGAATCTCGAGCGCGCTATCCAGTTAACACCCTCACCGCCCATCTGGATCAGGCCGTCAGTGTCACGGTCCATCCAGCTTGCCATGAAGTGACAGCCGATTCCGGCCAGTGCTTTCGAGCCTTCCGGTACTTTCGTCGACGTGTTGTGTGGGCAACCCGAGCAGAAGTAGGGGATGCGCTGCGCTCCGCTGACATTGATGATCGTTTCGCGTCGTGCAAGGTCGGCAGCGCGTTTTTCGAAACGATTTCCACCGAAGATGTGATCCAGTCGCGCGGCCACGATTGGGGCGAGGCCGAGCGGCGACAACTCGCCGACCCAGGGCACCAGGTGATTGCCTTTCTCGTCCTCTTTGCCGACCATGCTTTCGGGCTTGCGACCCGGGTAGTCGTAGAAGTACTCCTTGAACTGACTCTCGATGATGCCGCGCTTCTCCTCGACAACGAGGACTTCTTTCTTGCGCTGCACGAAGTCGAGCGCGCCCTGTGCCTCGAGCGGCCACACCATGCCAACCTTGTAGATATCGATGCCGAGGCGATGTGCCTCGTCCCGGTCGATGCCCAGCAGGCGCAATGCCTCCATCAGGTCGAGGTGACCCTTGCCTGTCGTTACGATGCCGAATTTTGCGTCGGGCACATCGAAGATCTTGCGATCGATCGGGTTGGCTGCGGCGAACGCCAGCGTCGCGTACTTCTTCTGCTCGAGCCGCTCTTCGATTTGCGGACCCGGAAAGTCGGGCCAGCGATAGTGCAGGCCGGTTGGCGGGGGCGTGAAGTTCGTCGGGATTCTGAACTGCGGGTAGGGCGGGAGTTCGATCGACATGGCGGACTCGACGGTTTCGGTGATCGCCTTGAAGCCGACCCACATGCCCGAGTAGCGCGACAACGCGATGCCGTACAGGCCGTACTGCAGGTATTCGGCCACGTTGGCCGGATTCAGCCACGGCATCATGAAGGTCAGGAACGCGACGTCCGACTGGTGCGGCATCGACGACGAGATGCAACCGTGGTCGTCACCGGCAACCACGAGCACGCCGCCTGTCGGTGAACTGCCGTATGCATTGCCGTGTTTGAGCGCATCACCTGCACGGTCGACACCGGGACCCTTGCCGTACCAGATGCCGAACACGCCATCAACTTGGCGATCAGGGTCGGTCTCGACCTGCTGCGAGCCCAATATCGCCGTCGCGGCGAGATCCTCGTTCACGGCAGGCAGGAACTCGATGTTGTGCTCTTCGAGGAAGCGCTTTGCGCGCCACAGCTCCACATCGACCATGCCGAGCGGGGAGCCACGATAGCCACTGATAAAGCCGGCCGTGTTCAGTCCGGCCGCCTGGTCCATAGTGCGCTGCATCAGCGAGATTCGCACCAGTGCCTGCGTGCCGGTCAGGAGGACGCGGCCGGATTCGCGGCGGTAGCGATCGATAAGTTCGTAGTTATCAAGCATGTCCCAGTATCTCGCACCCGGGCCGAAAAAGGGTGCCAATCATCCCGCTATTTACCCATTTTTCGGTACAATATCCCGAAATATTTACCAATTTCAGAAGAAATATGATTCTTGATGCCAAAGACCGCAAGATCCTTTCGGAGCTGCAGCGCGACAGCCGCCTGACCATGCAGGAACTCGGCGAGCGTACCGGCATGTCGAGCTCGGCCTGCTGGCGTCGCGTCAAGAGTCTCGAAGAGACCGGGATCATCGACCGCTACGCGGTCATCGCCGACACGCGCAAGGCCGGTTTCGACTTCTCGGCCATCGTGCATGTCTCGCTCGCACGACACGAACAACAGAACGTCGAGCGCTTTGTAACCGAAGTGCTGCGTCACCCGGAAGTGCTGGAATGCTACGCCACGAGCGGAGAAGCCGACTTCCACCTGCGCGTCGTCGCCGAAGACATCGACGCCTACAACGCGTTCCTCGACGACTTCATCTTCCGCC
Organism: Woeseiaceae bacterium; assembly: GCA_041574455.1. Classification (GTDB taxonomy): domain Bacteria; phylum Pseudomonadota; class Gammaproteobacteria; order Steroidobacterales; family Woeseiaceae; genus UBA1847. The sequence goes on from JBFFOM010000017.1 coordinate 26,584, forward strand.
TGCCCGGCGTGTCCCAGGTGCGCTCGAACATCGTGCTAAAGGAGATCAAGGCGGACACAGCACTGCCGTTTCGCACCGCGTAGGAGCCCGCCATGCGGGCGACAACGGCCTGTTGCAGGGGCGGCTTCAGCCGCGCAATTCAGACGATGCCGCCTTTTTGAACAACCTCGCCGACACCAGCCACAGACCGACAAAGAAAATGGTCAGGACCAGTATATCCTGCAGCCAGCCCGGACCCGATGAACCCGATTCCCCAGTGATCGCCAGCACCGCGATCAGCGCCTGGGCTACTGCCGTCGCGAGCATGGCGCGGGCCATGCCAGTCGCCTCGAAACGCGCGAGCAGGGCACCGATCACGCCGACGGCAATGACGCCGAGGTACAGCATATTCAGATCATTGCTCTCGTCGCCGATGATTCCGACCGCGCCATTTACCCAAACGAGAAGGAAAGCCGCCGCCAGGGCGAGGCCGACAGCATATCGATAGAACTTGTTGCGTGACTTCTGCAAAGCGAGCGAGTAGCCGACCGCAACCGCTGCAATCATGGCGCCAAAGACAGCATAATCCAGGGCATCCCAGTTCATCTGCTCCGTCCTCCCGTGCGGTGCGTGCACTGTAGCAGCGAAATGTGCGGAAATAGTGCTGGCAGGCGCCCGCCACGCCGGCGACAACAAGTAGCGCATCGCCGTATCTGCATTAGCCACCGACCGGAGCGCGGCCGGCCAGTCCTTAAGCGGCCGCAAACGGGCAACAGCAATCACTCATGGCAAAGAGCGCGGCACATCATTGGAAGACGCGATCCAGGAAATCCCCGGAGCTTCACGCGCCGCCCTCAGGTTGCACAAAGAGCATCCGCACGAACTGATGTGCTGAATGCAAAAGGTACCAAATCAGCGCCAATGAGAATGCGCCGGCGCCGGCGACATCGAGAATAGAAAGAATAAAGGCCAGCTGAATGAGCATGACGATGATGTGGACTGACGCAACAAGTCGAAATACGGTCCAGGTGAATATCTCGGGATTCGACTTCTTGATTCGAATTGTTCTCGAGAACCACCAGACAAGGAACATGAGTGAATACAGCAACAAGCCTGCACTGGCCAAATTCCACACCAGGGCATGTCTTACGCCGAACGTGAAAAGCAATTCTGGTAAGAAAGACAGGAAGATCGCGCCGAACGAAAGCAAAAATAGTACTTGTAATCGGTATTTATGAACTTCCGTGAGTGGTCCGACACTTTTCCGAAGTGCCAGAATCAAGCCGCTGAACCCAACGAGACCAATCCCTACCTCGCCTATAGTCTGCAAATACTCCGGAAACTCCATGATTCAAGTGACTCCACCGATGCGCCCTGGATCTGACGGTTTTTAGCGGCGTTGTTGACCGACCGCACTGGGTGGTCAGCACCTGCCGCAGAGTTTAGCACCGAGCGGCCGGCTGGAGATCAACAGGAACTTCCGCTGGTCCTGGAGCGCCTGGATGCTCAATGTCTCGCATGTTTGTCGCGGGACCTCGGTCGCGTGCTCCACAACAGAGCGGCGATCCCAATGACAATAAAGACAAATGGCGCCAGTGGCTTTTGTATATCAAGCCACTGCCACAAGCCCGCTACCGCAAAGCCCAGACCGACCAGAACCCAAAACCACTCGACCTGAACACCGACACTTCCCCTTATTCCCTGCATGCCAAGCAAAATTACCGCTACTCCAAGTAATCCTGTGGCCAGGCTGAGGCCGGCAAGCCAGGCAACCCCTACCCATACGAAGAACAGGGCCCAGCCAATGATGTCAAATCGGCTGCCACGTTCATGCCGTTCCATGAAGTCCATCATTTTGCCAAAGTCCGGTCGGCCGTCCGGACCGCAACACGATCGCCGAATATCAGTCATCTCTCGAAACCTCGATCAGTCAACGCAACTCAGCCACGCATCGAAAGGACACAACCCACTCGTCGTGACGTAGGCACCCGTCAGGATAATTAGTCCAGAAATCATGAATACCCAAATCGCAAGTCCGCGGCCAAATGTCTTTGCGGCACCGTCGAACTTGGTTGACAGATATAAAACGAGATATCCAATGACGAGCCAGAATGTCGCGGGAATCAAACTGAAGAAGAAACACATTTAACTATACCTCCGCCGATGAGACTCGTTCTGCTCGCTCGTTCGCATGGACCCGGGCCTGGTTGTCGAGCCTGATAGTCAATGGGAATTCGAATTTCAGGTTTGCGTTCGTTACGCCGACTAGCTGCATCGCCAGGAGAACGTCGCAGTTTGTGTCTTTCAATGCTTCCTCAACAGTATGCCGCGCAGACTCGCATCCCATGACCAGCGCAGCATCGAATTCGCCAGCTCGCTTTAGCAGACGGTTGCGTTGCCCTGCTGTCCACAGACAGGTTGCGGCACACGGCAGGTAGCTCGTAAAGACCCCGGTCTTGACTCCGCCTTGTTCAAGTCGCGCACGTACTTCGCCAAGGAAGTCCTCGTACGCAGGCGTCTTTATGCCATGCTTGAAGAACTCCATGAATGGCATTTCCCTGTCTGTCGCCAAGCTGACCGGTGGACACACCGGGCATGAGACAAGCAACACTGATGAGTAGTGTTGCAGTTGGTCATAAAGATCCAGGGGTTCCAGATGAAGAGGCATTGGTCACTTCCTTCGCGGCAGTGATGTACGAGTAAGTGGATCGCCGCTTAGATCAACTCTCACGGCAGCCCGGCGATCTTGGGTCCTTCGTGGCGACGAATATCCCCGGAGGAAGCGAGGACCCGTGGCTTTGCGTCTCGGCCTTTCGGCAGATTTGCCCTTATCAACCGCTCAATTGTCCGCCTGCGGAAACCGGCGTCAATTCTGGGATGTACTTAAACTGGCGTTGGGCTGCACAGGGCTGGCCGAACGGCCGGATCGGGTCGGTAACAGTCATACTGGCCGCTTTCGGCCCAAATTACACCGCAGCTCATTCCGGCATCGCTGATGAAGCAGCTCTTCTTCGAGCCGGGTTTCGCGACCGGATCAGCGGCCAGAATAATTGCTCGCCGGCTGTCATGGGATCGAGGTTTTCGACTCCCATATTCGCCGGGTACCGCCGCGTGATATGCGCCGTTCCGAAAAGCACGTCCCAGAAGAATAACAGGTTGCCGTAGTTGCCCTTGTAGTGCGTAACACCGTCATCAGCGTATTTGCCATGATGGGCACTGTGCGTCGCCGGGGTCGAGATCACGCGCTCAACAACCCACATCAACGGAGACAGCCATTTGATCCTGTACAACGGTTCATCCCAGCGAACGTCGGAGTGTGCGCCATAGATTACGGCCATCTTCACGACTATGTAGAACGCATACACCCATCCTAATCCAAGGTAGATCAGCGCTCCCGAGAACCAGAGTCCGGGCATCAGCATGTAGTAGAAGACGTTGTTTCGGTAAACGACCCGAATGGAGAGATACTCGGCATTGTGGTGCGCCCGATGCAGGTTGTAGAGCCATTTCACGTTGTGCGTGGTCCGGTGCCACCAGTACTGAGTCATGTCGTCGAACAGAAGAAACATGCCTATCTGGGCAACGATCGGCAACGTGGCCAGAGATCCCGCTGCGTCAGGTGCGAGAATGCTCGTCACGAAACCGCCGGCTGCGAGTACCAGCGGCTGCGTCAGCAGTACGAGAGTGCCCGTGCTAAAGACCTCCACGACAGTGTCACCCTTCGTCTGCCCCGGTTTCTTGAAAAACCGCGTAAACAGAATCTCGAGGATTATGAAAGTCGCAAAAATGCAAAGAATGGCGACGACTTCTGGTTTCAACATGTCACTCCCAATGGCCAGGTCCGCCGCTCCATGCTCACGAGCCTTGAGCGAACGGCCATGCCAGCATTCGAAATCCCCGTTCCTGCATAAGTAGCATCATCGAGGATTCAGGGCGGTCAGCCCAGAGTAAGCGTGCAGTTTCATTTACGCTTAGTGATCGTATTGGGTCAACACATTGTAGCCGAAATCAGGGGAGGGGCGGGTCACGGCAGAAAGCGGACAAGCTAGCGAAAGAAAATCCCGGGACGTCGCGCTTCCTGGTTGAACGTATCGCTACGATCACGTGACAGCATCCCGAATTGTCCGGCCGGGAGTGGCCAACGAGGAGCAGAATTGTTCTACATTGGCCGCGCTGATGCGCTAACCCGTTCCAGCATCCGTCACTTCGTCGAATGGCCTCGATCTAACCAGGATGTATAGTGCGCTGAGCACCCTGAGTGACCTCAGTTGCCCCGCGCAACTGACAGATCAGGAGTTGCGTGACCCATTGGCTTTTCCCGATGGCGGACGTTCAAGAATTGATCATTGCCCGTCTTGTTTGTCGTCAGGCTGTAAGGAGACTCGATCAAGATCCGGGAATTCGGGACAAGGCATGAGCCTCACAGGCGTTCCGTCCTCTCCCATTTTGCCGCCCCCCTCTGCGCCATATTCCCGTAAGAGTTCAACCAAATCTGGTTCGCAATAATAGATAGCATAGTCGAGGGCCGTCCATTCGGTCCTGCGATGGCGTGCGTTCGGGTCGGCACCTGCCTCCAGGAGCATCCGTGTCAACTCGCTTCGGTTCTTGCTCACAGCATTCATAAGCGGCGTCTCACCACTGAATGGCACAAAGGTGTTTACTTCTACTCCGCTTGCAACGAGAAGCTTTGCGACATCTGGTCCCCAAGCGACAGCCTGGTCCAGCACGCTGTACTGACCACCTCGGTTATTCATGTCGGCGCCCTTCGCAATCAGAAGCGACGCGATTTCAACGTCGTTGCATGTCGCCGCGTTTTGCAGGGGTGTTGTTCCGCCGCGATTCCGTGGATCGACCGATGCGTTTGCATCAAGCAACAACTTGACCACAGCAAGATGACCCTCGGTAAGTCCCGCAGAATCCTCGTGGTCCAGATTAGCGCATGCCAGCAAACGAGATTGTGCTGCCAGGTGAAGCGGTGTGTCTCCGTATTGCGTCTCGGCATCTACGTCAGCACCCAGCTCTACCAGTAGCCGCGCAATAGCGTATCGACCATCTCGCGCAGCAAAATGCAGTGGAGTCGCTCGGCTTCCTTTCGCACGGATGTCCACGGGTGTCCCAGCATCAATTAGCCGTTCAACCTCGTCGTACTTACCCTCTGCTGCTGCCCAATGGATCGGGCCGGCTCCAACATCAAGCCCGACGTACGGACCACGGCACCCCGCCAACAAGAGCAGCACAACGAGGCAATTCACAAGATGAGTGAAGGACCTGCGGCGAAACACCATAATCATCGACTTGCAAAGAGCAGTTGGAGGCCTATCCCTTGCCGCACAATACCTCGTATCGGTGAATCTTCTGACAGCAATTCAAGGATCATTTTGGGTCACTACCAGCCATCGAGTCTATCACTGACTGACTGATGGATAACGGGCGCCAAGGGATCTTTTGCTCACATCGTGTCGCTGCTCTGCGATTGCCAATCAGAAAGGCCACCCGGCCGGAGCGATCCCTGCTCCAGCCTGGCGGCCTTCGTAAGTCGGTGTCAGATCAGACCAGGACCAGCGCGCCGAATGCGTACAGGCTGAATCCGACTCCTATGACGGTCAATGAGACCTTCAGCGATTTGAACCACATTTGATTGCCCTCAAGCGAAGAACGTGTAGGGCAATCCTAGGCCTGCTGCGCAACTGCAAGCGTGCAACCCGTCACAAGTTTGTGACGGGTACGTACATTCCACGGTCTCTCAGATGCTGTCGATGATCGCGTTCAGCGTCGCACTCGGGCGCATGGCGGCAATTGCCAGCTCCTCACTGGGCCGGTAATAGCCGCCGATGTCGACGGGTGCGCCTTGTGCGGCATTGAGTTCGTCGATGATCTTGTCTTCATTATCGGCAAGTGCCTGCGCGGCAGCGGCGAAACGAGCGGCCAGCTCCGGGTCGTCCTCGTTGGCGGCCATGGCCCGGGCCCAGTACGTGGCGAGGTAGTAGTGGCTGCCGCGATTGTCGAGTTCGTTCACTACCCGTGATGGTGACTTGTTCTCCTCGAGGTAGCGACCGTTGGCTTCGTTGAGTGCGTCCGCAACGATGTGAGCCCTGGCACTGCCGGTCTTGCCGGCGACGTCTTCGATCGAGACGGCCAGGGCCAGGAACTCGCCCAGCGAATCCCAGCGCAGGTGGCCTTCTGCGACGAACTGCTGCACGTGTTTTGGTGCCGATCCGCCGGCGCCGGTCTCGTACAGTCCGCCACCTGCGAGCAGTGGCACGATCGAGAGCATCTTGGCGCTGGTGCCGAGCTCGAGGATCGGGAACAGGTCGGTGAGGTAGTCACGCAGTACGTTTCCCGTAACTGAGATCGTGTCGTCGCCGGCCGAGACGCGCTCGAGCGTCTGGCGCATGGCCTCCACGGGCGCGGCGATACGCAGGTCGAGGCCGTCGGTATCGTGGTCGGCGAGGTACTTGTTGACCAGGCCGATCAGGTTCCTGTCATGGGCGCGGTTTTCGTCGAGCCAGAAGATCGCAGCGGAGCCCGTGGCGCGCGCGCGCATTACGGCGAGCCTGACCCAGTCGCGGATGGCGACGTCCTTGGTCTGGCACATGCGCCAGATGTCGCCGCGCTCGACTGCGTGTTCCATGAGCACGCTGCCGTTCTCGTCGCTGACCGTCACCTTGCCGTCGGCAGCAATCTCGAAGGTCTTGTCGTGCGAGCCGTATTCTTCGGCTTTCTTGGCCATCAGGCCGACATTGCAGACGTTGCCCATTGTCGTGACGTCGAAGGCGCCGTGGGCCTTGCAGTATGCGATCATCTCCTGGTAGATGCCGGCGTAGCAGCGATCTGGGATGACCATCTTGGCATCGGCGAGCTTGCCGTCGGGTCCCCACATCTGGCCGGACGAACGGATGGCGGCCGGCATCGAGGCATCGATGATGACGTTGCTGGGCACGTGCAGGTTCGTGATGCCTTTGTCTGAATCCACCATGGCCTGCGGTGGCCGAGTTTCATAGACGGCGTCGAGGTCGGCCTCGATCGCGGCGCGCTTGTCGGCGTCGAGGTCGGCGATCTTGGCGTAGACGTCGCCGATGCCATTGTTGGCGTCAACGCCGATCTCATCGAAGATTTCGCCGTGCTTGTCGAAGACGTCGCTGTAGTAGGCGCGCACGCAGTGGCCGAACATGATCGGGTCGGAGACCTTCATCATCGTCGCCTTGAGGTGCAGCGAAAACAGCACGCCTTCGGCCTTCGCGGCGTCAATTGCCTGTTCAAAGAAGGAGCGCAGGGCGGCGCAATTCATCATGGTCGAGTCGATGACCTCACCGTCGAGAACGGGAACGGCATCGCGCAGGACAATCTCAGTGCCGTTGGCATCGGTGTGCACGATGCGCACGTTGCCGGCACTGGCGACGATGGCCGACTGCTCGCTCGAGTAGAAGTCCTTGTCGTCCATGTGTGCGACGTGCGACCTGGAGTCGCTCGACCAGGCACCCATGCGGTGCGGATTTGCCTTGGCGTAGTTCTTGACGGCCAGTGCGACACGCCGGTCCGAGTTGCCCTCGCGCAGGACCGGGTTGACCGCGCTGCCGAGGACCCTGGCGTAACGATCCTTGATGGCCCGCTCCGCATCGTTGGCTGGTTCCTCGGGGTAATCGGGGACGTCGAAGCCCTGCGACTGCAACTCCGCAATCGCCGCGACGAGCTGCGGGATCGACGCGCTGATGTTGGGCAGCTTTATGATATTTGCGTCAGGCGTCCTGGCGAGTTCACCCAGTTCCGCCAGTGCATCGCCGATTCTCTGGTCTTCGGTGAGGTTCTCAGGGAAATTGGCCAGGATGCGACCGGCGAGCGAGATGTCACGCAGCTCGACGTCGATGCCGGCGGCATCGGTGAAGGCCTTGATGATCGGCAGGAACGAGTAGGTTGCCAGGGCCGGCGCTTCGTCGGTCTTGGTATAGATGATGGTGCTCATCGCGCGTCCTTGGGGGGTTGGTGGAGCCGCAAAATGGCGGGGATTATATAGAGGTAGGCGCGAAAATGCGCCTGCGCCGGGCGCTCCAGCTACTGGACCTCAGCCCACTGCTCGTCGGTGGCGACCATCGTCAATACGTCGTACTGGGCTACGACTTCGTCGTCCTGGTTCGTGACTTCCGTATCCCAGCGGACCTCGCCGTAGCCGGTGCCCGCCCGCAGGGTCTTCTGCTTGCAGGTCAGCCGCACCTTGAGCGAGTCCCCGTAATTGACGGGCTGGGCAAAGCGCAGGTCGTCGATGCCGTAGTTGGCCAGGACCGGCCCGAAATCCGGATCGACGAACATCCCCGCGGCGAACGAGACGATCAGGTAGCCGTGGGCGACGCGCCCGTCGAAGAACGGATTTTTCGCAGCGGCTGTCTCGTCGGTGTGCGCGTAGAACTGGTCGCCCGTGAAGTCGGCGAAGTGCTGGATGTCCTCGAGCGTAATCTCGCGGGAATCCGTGCGCACCGTATCGCCCAGCGCGAGTTGCTCGAAGGTCTTGCGGAACGGGTGGACGCCGGGGTCTCTCTCGTCGGCACCCCGTATCCAGCGGTGACCGATTGCGGTCAGGGTTTGCGGCGAGCCCTGGATGGCGGTGCGCTGCATGTAGTGCTTGACGCCGCGGATGCCGCCCATTTCCTCACCGCCCCCGGCACGCCCGGGGCCGCCGTGGACAAGGTGGGGCAGGGGCGAGCCGTGTCCCGTCGACTCTGCTGCGCAGTGCCGGTTGATGATCACCATGCGGCCGTGATACGCAGCGGTGCCGAGTACGAGTTCGCGCGCCACATCGTTGTCGTTGGTAATGATCGATCCGGCCAGGCTCCCTGCGCCCATGCGCGACAGCTCGATGGCATCGCCGAGGTCGTCGTAGGGGAGCACCGTGCTCACGGGACCGAAGGCCTCGACCGAGTGGACGGCGCTCGAAGTCAACGGCCGCTCGCAGTGCAGCAATGTCGGCATGAAGAAAGCGCCTGTTCTTGCATCGGCGTCGAAAACCTCGAAGTCGTCGCTACCGCCGTAGACGATGTCAGCCTGCTGGGCCAGTTCCCGAACGCGGTCGCGCACTTCATCGCGCTGGCCCTGGCTGGCCAGGGCGCCCATGTTTACATCCTTGTCGGCCGGGTTACCGATACGGATCTCGCCGAGCGCGTTGGCCAGTGCCTCGGTGACTGCGCCGGCGATCGCGGCCGGGGCAATGATGCGGCGGATCGCCGTGCACTTCTGGCCGGCCTTGCTGGTCATCTCGTTGACGACTTCCTTGATATAGAGATCGAACTCCGGCGTCCCCGGCACGGCGTCCGGGCCGAGGATCGAGGAGTTGAGGGAGTCGGTCTCCGCTGTAAACGCAACGGACTCGCTGACGACGCGCGGATGCTGCTGCAGGAACTCGGCGGTCGACTTGGAACCTGTAAAAGCAATGGTGTCCTGGCAATTCAGGTGGTCGAACATATCGCCGACGCTGCCGCAGATCAGCTGCAATGCGCCTTCGGGCAGGATTCCTGACTTGTGAATACGGCGCACCATGAGTTCCGTGAGATAGGCCGTACTCGACGCCGGTTTGACGATCGCGGGGACGCCGGCGAGCAAGGTCGGCGCAAGCTTCTCGAGCATGCCCCAGCACGGAAAGTTGTACGCATTAATATGGATCGCGGCGCCGAGCTTGGGTGTGTAGATATGCTGGCCGACGAACGTCCCGTTGCGCGACAGGGTTTCGACCGGGCCATCGAGATACACGTGATCGTTAGGCATCTCGCGGCGGCCCTTGCTGGAAAACACGAACAGGGTCGAGATGCCACCGTCGATGTCGATCCAGCTGTCGCCGCGCGTGGCGCCGGTTTCGGTCGACAGCCCATAGAATTCTTTCTTGTGTTCCGTGAGGTACCTGGCCAGGCTTTTCAGCATCTCGCCGCGCTCGTGGAACGTCATCTTGCGCAGGTTGGCACCGCCGATAGTGCGCGCGTGTTCCAGTATGGCCTGGAAGTCGAGACCATCGCTCGTGATGTGCGCAACAGGCTTGCCGTTCACCGCGCTGTGCAACATTGCGCCGTCGCCATCGCCCTCGATCCAGTGATCGAACACCAGGTTGCCGAGCTTTATTGCCATACGAAACTCACAAATGTTTGAAAAAAAGTGTATCGGATTGTACGGTCACGTCGACCGAAAGCAAGCGCTGACCTTATGAGCATCCAGTCCGCCTCACAAAAACTCGTCGATGAATTTCGCGCGCGTCCGACGTTGCGCGCGGGTTCACTGATCACGACCGTCTTCGGAGACGCAATCGCGCCACGCGGAGGCACCGTATGGCTTGGCAGCCTGATCAGGGTGATGGCGGAGTTCGGTATCAACGAACGACTGGTTCGCACATCGGTGTTTCGGCTGGTGAAGGAAGGCTGGCTGCAGACGCGCCAGGTCGGGCGCCGTTCCTACTACAGTTTGACGGTGGAAGGTCGGGAGCGCTTCGAGCAGGCGACGCATCGGATCTATGGCGAGCCGGCAGCGCACTGGGACGGCAACTGGACTTTACTGCTGCTGCCCGGCCTCGACACGGAAACGAGAGACGTCGTGCGCAAGGAATGCGGCTGGCTCGGCTTCGGGTCGATGTCGGCAAATGTGCTCGCACATCCCTCGCCCGATCTGGCGGATCTCGACGTTACGATCCGGCGCCTCGACGTCGCGGATTCGCTCGTGGTCCTGAGCGGTCAGACGATTCGCGGCGAGGGGGCGATGCGGGACCTGGTGGGGTCCTGCTGGAATCTCGACGATATCGACGCGCGCTATGTCGAATTCGTAGAATGCTTCCGGCCCGTTTACAGGGCGTTGCAGGGCGAGACGATGCCAGCTGGCAAGGCGGCATTCCTCGTGCGCACACTGCTGGTGCAGGAATATCGCAAGGTGTTGCTGCGTGATCCCTGGCTGCCGCCAGAGCTGTTGCCGGCGGGCTGGCACGGGGTGGCGGCGTACCGGCTGTGCCGCAACCTGTATCGCGGCGTCCATGCAGAGGCGGATGCCTGGCTCGATGAGATGATGGAAACGGCTGAAGGGCCATTGCCGCCGCCGTCGCAGGCGTTCAGGCATCGGTTCGGCGGACTCGATGGGACGAGGAGGGCTTCCGGTGGATGAGCTGCAAACGGCACAACGATGTGCCGACAAGATGATGGTGAACGACAGGGCATCGAAGGCACTGGGGATCTCCGTCGAAATCCCGGGTCCCGGGCGTGCGACGGCGACGATGACCGTGCGGGACGACATGGTGAACGGCCTGGACGTCATCCACGGCGGCCTGACGTTTACGCTGGCCGATACGGCATTTGCATTTGCCTGCAACGGCTATGACAACCAGTCCATTGCCGCTTCGGCCCAGGTCGAGTTCCTGCGCCCGGCCGTGGTAGGTGATGTGCTGACGGCACGTGCCACGGAAGATCACCGCGGTCGCCGCAACGGCTATTACACGGTGACCGTTCGCAATCAGCGCGACGAAGTCGTGGCGCTGTTCCGGGGGCGCTCTGTGGCCAATGGCGAGTCGCTCCTGAAGTGATACAAAAAAGCTTGCCAGATCAATAAATATGTGACACATTAGCGGGGACCCCCGTGGAGACGTCCTATGTACACGCAAGGCCTCGACCAGGCAGGCAAGACTGATGCTGCCCGAAATGCCGAGGAAACTGCCGAGCAACTGAGAGCGTTCCAGGCGCGCATTGACAAAGAAGAAAAGATCGAGGCCAAGGACTGGATGCCGGAGGCCTATCGACGCACGCTGGTTCGGCAGATTTCCCAGCACGCACACTCCGAGATCATCGGTATGCAGCCGGAAGGCAACTGGCTGACGCGCGCACCGACCCTGAAGCGCAAGGCAATCCTGCTGGCCAAGGTGCAGGATGAGGCAGGCCATGGCCTGTATCTCTACAGCGCAGCCGAGACGCTCGGCGTGTCGCGCGACCAGATGGTGGCCGACCTGTTGTCCGGCAAAGCGAAGTACTCGAGCATTTTCAATTACCCGACCCTGTCCTGGGCCGACATCGGGGCGATCGGCTGGCTCGTCGACGGCGCCGCGATCATGAACCAGATTCCGCTGTGCCGTTGTTCTTATGGCCCGTATGCGCGCGCCATGATCCGTATCTGCAAGGAAGAGAGTTTTCACCAGCGCCAGGGCTACGAAATCATGCTCGAACTGTGTCGCGGTACCGACGAGCAGAAAGCGCTGGCGCAGGACGCCCTGAACCGCTTCTGGTGGCCGGCGCTCATGATGTTCGGCCCGGGCGATACGGCGTCGAAACACTCGGCCCAGTCGATGAAGTGGAAGATCAAGCGCTTCAGTAACGACGAACTGCGCCAGAAGTTCATCGACGTGACGGTCCCGCAAGCCGAGTTCCTCGGGCTAAGCGTTCCCGACGACCAGCTGCGGTTGAACGAGGAAACGGGGCACTACGAACATGCGGAGATCGACTGGGAGGAGTTCTTCCAGGTCATCTCGGGCAACGGGCCGTGCAACAAACAACGCATGGCGAAGCGCTGCAAGGCACATGATGACGGCGCCTGGGTACGCGAGGCGGCCCAGGCGTACGCGGCAAAACGGGCGGCGAGGGCGGCTTAGGTCGCCGGCAAACCGCCTCCCACTGGAGCAATCATGTCAGACCAGGAATGGCCACTCTACGAAGTCTTCATCCGGAGCAAGTCGGGGCTGAGTCACCGCCATGCCGGCAGCGTCCATGCCGCCGACGACGAGATGGCACTCACCAACGCCCGCGACACGTACACGCGCCGCAACGAGGGCGTCAGCATCTGGGTCGTGCGTTCGGACCGGATCGTCGCGTCGGATCCCGCCGAATCGTCCGCATTCTTCGAGCCGGCCCAGGACAAGATCTACCGGCACCCCACGTTTTACGAGATTCCGGACGAGGTGGAGAATCTGTGAGCGACAAGGCCATGATCGCAGCCTACGCCACCCGTCTGGGCGACAATGCGCTGGTTCTCGGCCAGCGCATGATCGAAAACGTGGCGGCCTGGCCCGAACTCGAGGAAGAACTGGCGAACGCCAATTTCTCGCTCGACTACATCGGGCAGGCGCGCATGTTTTATACCTACGCGGGTGAATGCGAGGGGCAGGGGCGCAGCGAAGACGAGTTCGCATTCCTGAGGCCCGAGCACGAGTACAGCAACCTGCTGCTCCTCGAACAGCCGAACGGCGACTTTGGTTATTGCCTCGTGCGGCAATACTTGTTCGAGACTTTCTATATCCACCAGCTCGAGGCGCTCACGCGCTGTAGCGACGAGGGACTGTCGGACATCGCAGCGAGAGCAATTAAAGAGGTCCGTTATCACCTGCGTCACGGCCGCCAGTGGCTGGTGCGCCTCGGTGACGGGACGCAGGAGAGTCACGCACGCGTGCAGGCATCGCTCGACGACCTGTGGCGGTTCACGGGCGAGATGTTTGCCCCGGACGATCTCGATGACGAGATGCGTGCCGCATGTAACGGACCGCACCTCGAGATTATCGAGGCCGAATGGCGCAAGGACGTCGCAGCGGTGGTTGCCGAAGCGACGCTTAAACTGCCGGACGACCAGTGGATGGCAAGCGGCGGCAAACAGGGCAGGCATACCGAACATCTTGGCTACCTGCTCGCAGAGATGCAGTACCTGCAACGTTCCTACCCGGGGGCAACGTGGTAGCGACGCAAGTGAGTCGAGAGCAGGTCCTCAGTTGGCTCTCCGAGGTTGCAGACCCCGAGATCCCGGTGCTGACGATCACCGACCTCGGCATCGTACGTGATGTCGAGTGCGCTGACGGCGTCACGGTTTCGCTCACCCCGACTTACTCGGGCTGCCCGGCAACCGAGGCGATCGAAGCAAGTGTCGTCGCTGCGCTCGCAGATCGCGGCGTCGAAGACGTCAGGATCAGGCGCGTGTTGTCACCGCCCTGGACCACCGACTGGATCAGCAAGGCGGGCCGGGAGAAATTGCGCGTCTACGGTATTGCGCCGCCCGAGCGCCGGGAACGGCCAATCGATTGCCCGCGCTGTAACTCGGAGAACACGGAGCGTGTCAGCGAGTTTGGCTCGACGGCTTGCAAGGCGTCGTATCGTTGCCGTGACTGTCTCGAGCCCTTCGAATACTTCAAGTGCCTATGAAACAGTTCCACGACCTGACCGTCACCTCGAAGACCCCCGAATCCAAAGACGCCCTCCGCATCGCTCTCGACGTGCCCGAGGATCTTCGCGAGGTGTACGCGTTCCTGCCGGGCCAGCACCTGCCGATCCAGATCGAACGGGACGGCAAGAAGTTGCGGCGGACCTACAGCATCTGCTCCCCGGCCGGCAGCTGGCCTCTGCAGATCGGTGTTCGCATACAGCCAGGTGGAGCATTTGGCGAGTTCGCGGCGAACGAGCTTGCGGTTGGGGACACGCTGGCGGTCATGCCGCCGACAGGTCGCTTTCACCTCGCTGCGGAACGGGCGGATGGCAAGTTCCATATCGGGTTTGCGGCGGGCAGCGGCATCACGCCGATCCTGTCGATTGCGGCGTCGGTCCTCGAACGGGAGCCGCACAGCCGTTTCGCACTGTTTTACGGCAATCGCAAACAGAACACGACGATGTTTATCGACGACCTGTTCGCATTGAAAAACCGTTTTCCCGAGCGTCTGCAATTGCACTTCGTCTTCAGCCGGGAAGAGCAGGAGTTCGAGATTTCGGGGGGCCGACTGGACGCAGACAAGGCGGCCGAGCTGTACCAACGCTTCTGCAGCGGCGACGGCGTCGACGAGGCCTGGATCTGCGGGCCGGATTCGATGATCGAATCGGTGGCTGGCGCGCTCATCGAGCTGGGACTTGGCGAAGGTGCCGTGCATTCCGAGCGTTTTGGTGTGCCGCGCGGCACGCGTGCGGCGCCGGAGGCCGCCGTGAGCGGTGACGTTACGCAGGTGACGGTGATCATGGACGGCCACAGGAAATCCTTCGCGATGCCGCGCTCGGGCACGAGCATTGTCGATGCGGCCGCGGAGCAGGGGCTGGATCTGCCCTATTCGTGCAAAGGTGGGGTCTGTGCGACCTGCCGCTGCCATCTGCGCAAGGGTGAGGTCGAAATGGCGGTCAACTATGGTCTCGAACCCTGGGAGGTCGAAAAAGGCTTCGTGCTGGCCTGCCAGAGCACGCCCAGGAGCGACGAGATCCTGCTGGACTACGATAAGTCCTGATCGCCCGATTGGCGCAAATTCAAAACTCCGGCCGTTTCGGCAGGAGTAAAATCGGAACGATGAATGATACGAATACAGCGCTGAAACTGCCGACACGGCAGAGTTCCTACGACTACGAAGATCTGATCGCCGGCGGTCACGGCGAGCTGTTCGGCCCGAGCAACGGCCGCCTGCCGAAGCCGAACATGCTGATGCTCGATCGCATCACCTTGATCAACGATGATGGCGGCAAGTACGGCAAGGGTGAGATCAGGGCCGAGCTCGACGTCAGTCCCGACCTCTGGTTCTTCGAGTGCCACTTCGAGGGTGACCCGGTCATGCCCGGTTGCCTCGGTCTCGATGCCATGTGGCAGCTTGTCGGTTTCCACCTCTGCTGGCAGGGGCTTGAGGGCCGGGGCCGCGCACTCGGCGTCGGCAAGGTCAAGTTCTTCGGCCAGGTATTGCCCCACGCGAAGAAAGTGACCTACCAGATCGACATAAAACGTGTCATCCAGCGCAAGCTCAATATGGCCATCGCCGACGGTTCGCTGGCGGTCGACGGGCGCGAGATTTACACGGCCGAGGATCTGCGCGTCGGGCTGTTTACTTCCACTGACGACTTCTAGGAGCTCGCATGCGGCGCGCGGTCGTCACGGGGCTCGGCGCAGTCTCGTGCATCGGTAATTCCAAGGACGAAATCCTCGCGTCCCTGAAGCAGGGCCGCTCGGGCATCGTGGCGAACGAGACCTTCAAGGAGATGGGGCTGCGCAGCCAGGTGTCGGGCAGCTGCCACATCGATACGAAGGACCACATCGATCGCAAGATCCTTCGGTTCATGGGCGATGCGGCAGCGTACGCGTACATCTCGATGCAGCAGGCGATTGCGGACGCCGGCCTCGAGGACAGCGACGTGTCGAACGTCCGCACGGGACTGATCGCCGGATCGGGCGGCGCGTCGAGCGCGAACATCGTCAAGGCAGCCGATACGCTGCGCTCGCGCGGCGTACGCAAGATCGGGCCATACGGTGTGACCAAGACCATGAGCAGCACGGTCGCGGCCTGTCTCGCAACGCCGTTCAGGATCAAGGGCATCAACTACACGATCACCTCGGCCTGTGCCACGAGCGCACATTGCATCGGCGCTGCGGCGGAACAGATCGCGATGGGCAAGCAGGACATCGTGTTCGCCGGGGGCGGCGAGGAAGAGGACTGGTGCCTGACCTCGCTGTTCGACGCCATGGGGGCCTTGTCGACCTCGTACAACGACGATCCGGCACGCGCGTCACGCGCCTATGATACCGGTCGTGATGGTTTCGTCAGCTCTTCGGGCGCCGGCATGGTCGTCGTCGAGGAATACGAACGCGCGAAGGCCAGGGGCGCGCATATCTACGCCGAGCTGGTCGGCTATGGCGCCACCTCGGACGGTCACGACATGGTGGCCCCGTCGGGTGAAGGTGCCGCGCGCTGCATGCAGCAGGCCATGTCGACAGTTGAGGGACGC
>JBFFOM010000018.1:0-42511 GCA_041574455.1 Woeseiaceae bacterium
CCTCGGACGGTTCCCCGGTAAGCGCGATTGCCGCAGCAAGCCCTGCGTAGATGAACATCCAGGATCGCAGTTGCCGCCTGGCTCGATTGATCATTGGTTCTTCCTCAGCAAGTAATTTGACGTACTGCAGTGTAGGACGTCAGTGAGGCCCCTTGGTGTCAGCATTGTTTACATTTGTTTCCAGACGTATCAGTGCCGAAGGTAGGCCAGAGCCTCCGGAGTCATTGCCAGGGGTTCTCTGCCGATCAGGTTCCGCAACGCGTCGGCGGGTGCGGTATTGCCCTCGACGAGCATGGTCAGCTGGTCGCGGGTCACCGGGTAGAACGGCAACCAGTCAAACAGCGTGGCGCCAATGCGCATCAGCCATACCGGCATCGGCAACAGTATCTTGCGACGACCGACCGCGGCGGCTATGCGCTCCACGATCGTCTCCCAGGCGAGAATCTCGGGGCCAGCGAGTTCCATGACCTTGCCGACCGTGTCGTCACGCGCCAGCGCCGCGACAAAGGCATCCGCCACGTCGGTTGCGGCCACCGGTGACATGCGCACACCTGCGAACGAGACCGCCGGAAATGGCGGCCGCACCATGTCGCGATGCAGCTGCGTCGCGAACTCCATCGTGCCGTGCGGATCGCCGAAGATCACCGACGGCCTGAGAACCGTGACGTCGAGCCTGCTCTCGAGCGCGTGTCGCTCGGCGCGATACTTGGTCGACTGGTACTTCGTCCCCGGGTCCTTTACACCGATGGCACTCATCAGTACGAGGCGCCGTACGCCGGTCGCCTGCATGCATTCGACCGTATCCACCACGCCCTGGAACTGCATTGCTTCGAACGTGATCCCGCGTCGCGGAAATTCCCGCAGCAGCCCGACGTTGTAGATGACGGCATCACAACCGCCGATCAGTTCCCCTAAAGCACCGCCGTCACCGAGATCGCCCGCAACCACCGTGAGACCCCCGGCAGTCAGCTTGTGCTCGCTGCCCTTGCGGACCAGCACGCGAACGTCGTGCCCCGCGCGCAGTAGCGCCTCCGTGAGATAGCCCCCGACGAAACCCGTGCCTCCGATCAGAGCAACTTGCATGACTGACGCTCCTGCTGTGTAGATACCAATAATTACAGATTCCCGGGCGGATTTCGTTGACACTCTGTCTTATGAGTAAGACCGATAAAGTGATTGCCTGGTTTCGTCAGGATTTGCGGCTTGCCGACAACCCGATGTTGCATGCCGCTGCCGCCAGCGGTGCGCAGGTTATTCCTGTCTTCGTTCATGACGATGCAGCCGGCGACTGGCAGCCGGGCGCAGCCAGCCGCTGGTGGCTCGAGCACAGCCTCGCCAGTCTCAATGCAGCGCTGGATGGCGCGCTGCACGTCTTCGCCGGCGATGCGCGTGAGGTCATTCCCCGGCTGGTGCGCGTCTCGGGCGCCAGCGGCGTGTTCTGGAACCGCTGCGTCGAGCCCGGCCGGGCCGCAGCAGACCGGCACATCAAGTCCGAACTGCAGGCCGCTGGCGTAAGCGTGCGCACCAGCAATGGCGCATGGCTTCATGACCCTGCCGAAGTCAGCAAACCTGACGGCACGCCCTATCGGGTATTCACTCCCTTCGCGCGGCACGTCCTGGAGAAGAGAACCCCGCGATCGACAGTACCCCGCCCACCGCATCTGGAACTCGACACGACCAGGTATCCCGGATCGCAGCAGCCGCAACCCGAAGCCTGGCCCGCCGGCGGCGATGTGCCCTGGCAGCCGGGCGAACACGGCGCGCGCAAGAGGCTTGATGCATTCGTCGAAACCGGTCTCGAACACTACGCCGTCGCGCGCGATCGCCCTGACGTCGACGGCGTGTCTCGCCTGTCCCCGCACCTGCATTTCGGCGAGATATCGCCTCACCAGGTCCGCCAGAGGATTCTCGACGCGGCTGGCGTAGCTCAGGCTGCGCGAGACAAGTTCATATCCGAACTCCTGTGGCGCGAGTTCTCCGCTCACCTGCTTTGCCATTTCCCTGAACTTCCAGTCCAAAACGTGCACAAGAAATTCGACCGTTTCCCGTGGGGTGACGACCGGCAGCTCCGCGATGCCTGGAAGGCAGGGCAGACCGGCTATCCAATCGTCGATGCCGGCATGCGCGAATTGCGTGACACCGGGTACATGCACAATCGGGTACGCATGATCGCCGGGTCATTCCTCGTCAAGAACCTGCTGCAGGACTGGCGTTTCGGCGCGAGCTGGTTCTGGGACAGCCTCGTCGACGCCGATCTCGCCAATAACAGCGCCAGCTGGCAATGGGTTGCCGGATGCGGGGCCGACGCCGCTCCCTACTTCCGCATCTTCAACCCGGTGCTGCAGGGAACGAAATTCGACCCGCACGGCGTCTATGTGCGCCGTCACATTCCGGAGATTGCTGCTCTGCCCGACAAGCTCATTCACCAGCCGTGGAACGCGCCTGCTGACATTCTCACCGAGGCGGGCGTGCGACTCGGCGAGACCTACCCGGCGCCCATCGTCGACCTGTCCGAGTCCCGGCTCCGCGCGCTCGATGCGTATCGTTCGTTAACGCAGCGTGTAGACTAGCGAGGTGACGTCGAGCCGCCTTTTCATCGCTCTGACTGCAGCAGGATGCGCCGCGCTCGTCGGCCTGCAACTTGCCGGGCTCAACGGCGCATCCGTGGTCGCCAAGCTGGTGGCGTCGACCTCCTTCGTTGCGCTCGCCGTCGTTTCCGGCGCGGGGACGACGCTTTACGGGCGCCTCATCGGTGCCGGCCTGGTCCTGTCGTGGTGTGGCGATATGTTCCTGACGAGCCAGGCGCAGTCGATGTTTCTCGCGGGGCTGTGTGCTTTCCTGCTCGCACACGTGACGTACACCGCAGCGTTCGTCACCCATGGCTACCGGCGCGCCTGGGTCATCATTGCGGCCGTGCCGCTGACCGCGATCGCCATTGCCGTGTGGACATGGCTCGAACCGGCTACGCCGGCCGACCTCGGTATTCCGGTCCGCGCCTATATCGCGGCCATAACGGTAATGGTGATTTTCGCCGTCGGTGCACGGGGTGCCGGCGGTTCTAATTACATTATTGCGGGCGCGGTGCTGTTCTTCCTGTCGGACCTGTCAGTCGCAGCATTGCGAATCCAGGAAACCTCCTACGCAACTTACGTCGCCGGACTGCCTGCCTACTATGCAGCGCAGGTCTGCCTCGCACTCAGCATCGCGACGAACCCGGATTAACCCAGCGCGCTCTCGACCGCTGCGACGAGCTCGGGCGCATCCGGCGCGACGTCCGGGGCAAACCGACCGACGACCTCACCATCGCGCGAGACGAGAAACTTCTCGAAGTTCCAGATCACTTCGGGACGCGGCGGCGGTTCGGCATTATGGCTGCGGATGGACTCTTCCATGGCTGCGCGTCCCGCGGCATCGGAAAACGCCCCGTTCAGGTGCGCATACAGAGGATGCGGAGCGGCGCCTGCGACCGCGATCTTGCTGAACATCGGGAACTGCACGCCGAAATTCGTCGTGCAAAAAGCCTGGATCTCGTCGTTGGTGCCGGGCTCCTGGCCGAGAAAGTCGTTGGAGGGAAAGCCGAGTACCTGGAAACCGCGGGCGCGGTAGGTCTCATAGAGTCTTTCGAGGCCTTCGTACTGGGGCGTATACCCGCATTTCGATGCAACATTGACGACCAGCAGGACATCACCCGCAAACTCGCCCATCGTCGTCCTGCCCCCGTCGATGCGGTCAACCGCGATGTCGTAAAGACTACTCATAGCACTTCTCCAGTTTCCTTGGCCGATTATGTCGGCGCACAATCCCGATCCCATTGTGGCGTACCGGCAAAGCGCTCAACCAGAAAATCGATGAACGCACGCACGCGGTACGACAGGTGACGAGTGGGCGGATACACCGCGTAGGCAGGTGACACCGGCCATTCGTAATCCTCGAGCAGGGGTACTAGGTTACCTCGGCGGATGGCCTCGGCGGCAATAAATGTGGGCTGCAGGACGATGCCCAGCCCGTGGGCGGCCGCGTTAGCCAGGAAATCACCACTGTTGGCGCGCATCATCGGCTGCACCTTGACTGACTGGTGGCGGCTGTTGTCCTCACGCCAGGACCAGGTTTCCGGATCCGGGAGGTTCGAGTAGACCAGGCAGGGGTGGTCCCGGAGTTCGTCCGGCGTCTGCGGCACGCCATGGGTGTGGAGGTAATGCGGTGACGCGCAGGCCACGATGCGCACATCGAAAAGTTTGCGGGCGATCAGTGAGGAGTCCTGCAGATGCCCGATGCGAATGGCGACGTCCATGCCCTCCTCGACAAGGTCGATGCGGCGGTCGTTGAGATCGAGGTCGAAACTGATCTTCGGGTGGCGTTTCGAGAACGCCGCGATCGGCTTGCACATGTGGCGCACGCCAAATGACAGCGGCAGGGCAACGCGCAGCGTGCCGCGCAGCTCGCCGTGCTCCTGCTGCGCCGCCGACTCGGCTTCATCGAGATCGGCAAGGATACGCGCGCTGTGCTCGTAGAAGCTGCGCCCGGTATCCGTCAGGTTCAGCGAGCGCGTCGTGCGCCGCAGCAGTTGCACCCCGAGACGCTCCTCGAGCGCCGAGACCCGCCGACTGATCGCCGACTTGGCCGTGTCGAGCCTGTCTGCAGCAGCCGTGAAGCTGCCGGCTTCCACGACGGCCACAAATGCCTGTAAATCCTCGAATTTATCCATATTGTTGCATTTTTAAGAACAATTATATCTAAAAATGCCTATTTATTACTAATCTATCAACAAGCACTCTGTGTTCATTCACTTATCACGGACTCAGACCATGGAACACACCACCCGAATTCTCGAACTCAGCACGAGCGTCCGCCATGACGCGTCGATCAGCCGGCAGCTGACGGCCGACCTCGTTGCGGCCCTCGAAGATCGCCATCCGCGCGTCGACATCACGCGTCGTGATATCGGCGCGGGCCTGCCATTCATCGATGGCGCTTTCGCCCGGGCGAAAGACACACCGCCCGAACTGGTCAGCCCCGCTGACGAAAACGCAATGACACTGTCGGACGAACTCGTTGCCGAACTCGCGGCAGCCGATGTCCTGGTCATTGGTGCGCCTATCTACAACTTCTCGATTCCGGCGACCCTCAAGGCCTGGATCGACCTGGTGGCACGGCCGCGGCTGACGTTCCGGTACACGGAAAACGGCCCCGAAGGACTAATGAAAGACAAGCAAGCCTACGTGCTTGTATCCTCTGGTGGCGTACCGGTCGGAAGTCCGGTGGATTTCGCCACGCCGTACCTGCGTCATGCGCTCGCCTTCATCGGCATCACCGATGTCGTATTTATCGGCGCCGCGGGCGCGGACCGTGGCAACGACGCGGCGCTCGATGACGCGCGCGCACGCATCGCAGAGATCGTGCACCTTGCATCACGGGCTGCATAGACGATGGAGATACGGACAATGTTTGACGTCATTCGATCAGAGACCCGCGGGGCTGCCGATCACGGCTGGCTGAAAGCGCGGCATACGTTCTCGTTTGCCGACTATCACGATCCGGAGCGCGTCCACTTCGGCACTCTCCGCGTCATCAATGAGGACCGCATCGCACCATCCATGGGTTTCGGCACACACCCACACCGTGACATGGAGATCGTCACCTACATCATCAGTGGCGCGATCGAGCACCAGGACAGCATGGGCAACGGCACGGTCATACGCGCCGGTGAAGTGCAACGCATGACGGCGGGCACCGGCGTGCTGCACAGCGAGTTCAATCATTCGGCAGACGAGGAGCTGCACCTGCTGCAGATCTGGATCTTCCCCGAAGAGAAGAACCTCGAGCCCGGGTACGAGCAGACGCTGTTCCCGCGCGAGACCAAGCTCAATCAGCTGCGACTCGTCGGGTCCCGCGACGGGCGCGACGGTTCGGTCACAATTCACCAGGACGTCGACCTGTATGCGAGCGTTCTCGAGCCCGGTCAAAGTGTGAGCCTGGCCGATACCGCCGACAGGCGCGTATTCGTCCAGGTGGTCTCGGGCTCCGTCGCGGTGAACGACACCGCGCTGGAAGCCGGCGATGGCATCAGGTTGCGCCATCACAACGCGATAAGGGTCACTGCGAAAGCTGAGTCGGAGTTTCTGCTTTTCAACCTCGCGTAAGCAAGGTGGGCTAAAATCAGCCCATGCGACTACTGACAGTTTTCACCGCACTCGTTTCGATTGCGGCTTGCAGCAGCGGCGGGGGCAGCAGCAACACGGCCCCTCCGCCAATCGTCAACCCGCCCCCAAACGGCGATACGGCGATCGGGGAAGTCCAGGGCGCCGGTGCAAACAGTCCGCTCGAGGGTGAGACTGTCACCGTTAGCGGCGTCGTGACCGGCGACTTCCAGGAGAACGACGGCGATACACGCAGAAACCTGCAGGGTTTCTACATCCAGGATTCGCCCGATGGCGACCCCGCTTCGTCGGACGGCATCTTCATCTTCGATGGCACGAACCCCGGCGTCGACGTAAGCGTCGGCGATCTTGTCGAGGTCAGCGGCACGGTGCAGGAATACTTCGGCGAGACACAGATCAGTGCAAACTCCGTCACCGTAACGGGCAGCGGCTCGATCACGCCGGTCCCGCTGGACTTGCCGACGTCCGGCACCCTGCTCAACAGCGACGGCCTGCTCATCCCCGACCTCGAGCACCTCGAGGGCATGCTCGTCGAATGCAGCGATCTGCTGACCGTGACAGACCTCTATTACCTCGGCCGCTTTGGCGAGGTAGGTCTGGCCGCAGGCGGGCGCATATTCCGGTTCACCAACGACAATGCGCCCGACAATGTGGAATTCGCAACCCACATCGAGGAATCAGTGCGTCGCTCCATCGTGCTCGACGATGGCCTGCGCGAACAAAACCCCGATGCGCTCCACTACCTTGGGGCAGGCAGCGCACCCGGGTACTCGATTCGTCTCGGCGACACGGTTACAGGCCTTACTGGTGTCCTGCGCTACTCGCGCGGCTCGGGCGGGGACGGTTTCGAGACCTGGCGCCTCGAGCCGACGATCGACGCGGAATTCGATTCCGTGAATACTCGACCCGGCACGCCCGGAGTCGGTGGCAGCGTGGTAGTCGGTGGGTTCAATGTCCTGAATTTCTTCACGACGATCGACACCGGCGCCAGCATCTGCGGACCCGGCGGGGACGAGGGTTGCCGCGGCGCCGACAGCTCCGCCGAGTACGACCGGCAACTCGACAAGACGGTCACCCAGTTCATCGAGTCGGGCGCCGACATCCTCGGGCTGACCGAACTCGAAAACAACAGCAGCGCGTCCTTGAGCGCGCTCGTCGATGAGTTGAATGCGCGGACAGGTGCCGGCACCTGGGCGTTCATCGATACCGGCGCAATCCACGACGACGTGATCAAGGCCGGCCTCATCTATCGCACAGCTGCCGTGACGCCAGTCGGCGCGTACGTGCTTCTCAACCGGACCGTCGACTCGCGCTTCAACGACGATCGCAACCGGCCCTCCCTCGCGCAGGCCTTCGACGTGGTTGCTACGGGCGCGCGCTTCAGCGTCGTCGTCAATCACCTCAAGTCGAAAGGTTCTTCCTGCGACGCGGATGGTGACCCGGACACCGGCGACGGGCAAGGTAACTGCAACCTGACGCGCGTGAATGCGGCTGCGGCGCTCGCCGACTGGGTGGCCACCGACCCGACGGGCAGTGGCGATTCTGACTACCTGGTCATCGGCGACATGAATGCCAGCTTCATGGAGGACCCGATCGAGGTCTTTCGCAGCAGCGGGCTCGTCGATCTGCTCGCTGGGGAGTCCAGCCCCTACTCGTACGTGTTCGCGGGCCAGTCAGGCGCGCTCGACTATGCGTTCGCAACGAGTTCGCTCGCGCCGCAGGTCACGGGAGCACTCGAGTGGCACATCAACGCGGACGAGCCACCCGTGCTCGATTACAACCTCGACTTCGGACGCGACGCGAGCCTGTTCGACGCGACGTCGCCGTACCGCGCGTCGGATCACGACCCGACGATCGTTGGACTCGAGCTTACGCCCTGACGCCTATTCGGGTTTGCGGAACTTGAGCGTCATGCGATTCGACTCGCCGACGGCCT
The DNA here is from genome assembly GCA_041574455.1 of Woeseiaceae bacterium. Classification (GTDB taxonomy): domain Bacteria; phylum Pseudomonadota; class Gammaproteobacteria; order Steroidobacterales; family Woeseiaceae; genus UBA1847. The sequence goes on from JBFFOM010000018.1 coordinate 8,095, forward strand.
CGAGTTCAGCCTTCAGTTCCGGATTGTCGCGGCTCGTAGCGAGGGTCGGCGGCAGACGCCAGACAAAGTCCTCTTCGGTCGGCTGGTCGTTTGGGTTGGCGTTGATGTCGCTCTCGCCCACAAACTCGAAACCGGCCGCTTCGGCCGCTGCAATGACAAACGCCTTCTTCAGATAACCGCGGTTGCCGTCTGCAAACTCGTCCGACATTTCGTCACGCGCGTGATGCTGCACGACGCCGAAAGTGCCGCCGGGCTTGAGCACGGCGAACGCATCGGCAAGAGCCGCCGTAAGGTAACCGCCAGCAGCCTCGAAGCGCGCCAGGTTGTGCAGTACGCGCGGGAAGAACACGACATCCGCCGTGCCCTGCAGTTCTTCAGGCATGGAGCCAAAATGGAACGCTGCGGCACTGGCACCGCCTGCCTCCGCAGCGCCCGCCACGAAGTTCTCGACCCAGTTTTGCTGGTTCGCCATGAACTCATCATCAACGAACCCGAAGTTCGGGTACATCTCGAGTGAGTAGTCAGCGCCAATCAGGTGGCCATCACTACCAAGATAGGGCAACAGGATTTTCGTGTACCAGCCGCCGCCCGGCAGGCCCTCGACGACCGTCATACCGGGCTCGATGCCGAAGAACTCGAGCGTCTCTTGCGGATGCCGATACTGATATCGGGCCTTGGTTTCGTCTGACTGCGCGTCGAGAACCGCACCCAGCGCGTGGACTTCCACCGGCGCCTCGGCCGCCGGCTCGGCAGCCGGTTCCGCGGCGGCGGGTTCTTCCGTTTCCGTGGCGGGCTGGCAGGCGACGAGCGCGAGGCCAGCGATTACGGCAAGCATCTTCTTCATGACATTCCCCGGAGCGTCTTGTTATTGGCAGGAACCTGACTTTAACATCGAGTTACCACACAGCAATAACAACAGGGACGCCGATATGAACAAGGCCCTTACCGCCTGTGCAGTCGTGCTTTTCGCGGGCGCTGCCAGCGCCGAATCCCCCGCCACGATGCGCGTCGATTACTTCCATTCCGGCAACGCCGAGACCGAGATGTTCTCGCTCGACCAGGTCGTGATCGAGCCGCTCCCGTGGAGCGGCAACATGGCGCAGCCTTACGACAAGACGAATCGGGGCAAGTACCTGTTCGAGATCGTCGACCCCGAGAGCGGGAAAGTCGCCTGGACGCGCAGCTTCAGCAGTATTTACGGCGAGTGGGAGACCATCGGCGAAGCGCGCGAGATCAGTCGCTCGTACCACGAGTCGGTGCGCTTTCCCGCCCAGGAATCGGTCTTCGAACTCGTGATGAAGAAGCGTGGCGCCGGCAATGCGTTCGAGGAAGTCTGGCGCATCCGGCTCGACCCGGCCGACGTGCTCGTGCATCGCGAGTCGGCCGCCTATGCCGATTATGTCGTCGCCATTCACGAAAGCGGTGATCCGGCGACGAAGGTCGACCTGCTGCTCATGGGGGACGGCTACACCGACGAGGAGCAGCACACATTCATCGAGACAGCAACAGAGCTGACCGAGATCCTGTTCGCGACCTACCCGTTCAGCAAACGCAAGGACGACTTTAATGTCTGGGCCGTGGTGCCACCGGCCAGGCAGTCGGGCGTGTCGCGTCCGTCGACCGGGATCTTCCGGGATTCCCCGATCGGGGCCAGCTACGATGCCTTTCGCTCAGAGCGGTACGTGCTGACCAATGACAACAAGGCGATGCGACGCATCGCCTCGTCAGCCCCTTACGACTTCATCGAGATCCTGACCAACACCGAGGTCTACGGTGGCGGCGGGATTTATGGCTTGTTCAGCACAGCCGCTGCCAACAGCGGTTATGCCGGTTACCTGTTCGTGCACGAGTTCGGGCATCACTTCGCGGGACTGGCCGACGAGTACTACACGAGTTCGGTCCAGTACGAACTTCAGCCGGTAACCCAGGAGCCGTATGAACCGAACATCACGGCGCTGTTCGACCCGGACAACCTCAAGTGGCAACACCTGGTGACGCCGAATACTCCCCTGCCGACGAGCTGGCCCAAGGCCGAGTTCGAGGAACATTCGATCGCCTACCAGCAGCGGCGCCGGCAGATGCGCGCGGAAAACGTTCCCGAAGCAGAGATGAACAGGCTGTTCGACGACAACCAGGCGTTCGTCGAGGATTTGTTCGAGTCTTCGGGTCAGAAAGGAGTAGTCGGGGCATTCGAGGGCGGCGGCTACATGGCCGAAGGTCTCTATCGCTCCTCCCAGAACTGCATCATGTTCACACGCACGACGGACTTTTGCCCGGTGTGTTCAGAGGCCATCGAAAAGGTTGTCGACGAGTACACCGTTGCGCCCTAGAAGGAGCGCCTGCGCATCTATGATGCGACGCTCCTGCGCACTCGCGGCAGCAGCAGAATGGTGCAGAACAGCAGGATGCACTGCAGCTGCGTGATCGTCAGGTTGCCGAGGATAATGGTACCGTCGGCACGCAGATAGCCGATGAAGAACCGCATCACCGCATAGCCCACGATCGTAAGAACCGCCAGCGTGCCGCGCGGCGCGCGGCGCCAGCGCACGCGCGACAGCAACACGATCAGCACGAGCAACGCGGCGACCTCGTACAGCTGCACCGGGTAAACGGGCAGCGAGGCAAGCGCATCGGGCTCCAGCAAACCAAGCGCAACGTGCTGTTCGAACGGCAGGCTGCCCGGCGGATACTGCACTCCGTCGACAATGCCCTGCAGGAATGACGTCGTCTGTACCTGGGTTGCCAGTTCGCCCGCATGCGCTCCGCCGACGATATCGCCCCAGCAACACCCGGCAAGATGGCAGCCGATGCGGTGAATGGCGAGACCAGTAAGCGTGGGCAGGGCGAAGATGTCGAGCACGCGACGGAACGACAACCCGGCAATGCGGCAGTAGATGAATACACCGATCGCACCGGTCCCGAGCATGCCGAACAGGCGAATCCGCAGGCCGTGATTCATCGCCTCGCCCGCGACCATGTGATCCATCGGCATGAACCACGCAAGCACGGTACCGCCAGTAACGCCGACGATAATCGTGATCGGCAGAATGAGATCGACGTGCGACGGATCGATGTAGGTCGTCGACGCGTTATGCCGCGCAAACACCCACGCCACGACGATGGCCGTAACGAAGATCAGCCCGAATGGCGTAACCCAGTCCGTCGATGAGAAATGAGAGTACATGACTAGTCCAGATCGAGATCGACAACTTCCTCGAATAACTCGAATGTGGCCTCGAGCAATTCGTCCGGCACCCTCCTGAACACCAAGGCACCATCTTCTTCAATGTACAAATCGGGGTCGTCAGCGGCTTTCCGGATGGCCCTCTCAACCTGCCTGCGCACGCGCTCGAGATTCGAGCGATCGTCATCCAGTTCATCGACATCATCAAATACGTCGTGCTCGATGTTGATCATCGATAACCGGAACTCATTCACGCCGGCCTTGTCGACTTTCCACACCCACCAGTACTCCGGCAGGTGCAGATCTTTGCCGTCATGGAAACCGACACTCTCCCAGGTCATGAACGTGACGCCGCCGATTTTCTTGAGCCAGACTTTCTGCAGGAGAAAATCATCGGCCGTAATGCCGCCGCTACCGACGGACTGCGCGGCAAGAATGTCGAAAACATCCTGTGCGCTGTCAATGTCGAGTTCGTCACCCTCGTAATCGTCCGATTCGACGATTCCGGCCGCCAACAAGAGCCATGTGCGCTTGTCATAGGGCCTGAAAAAGTAGATCGCCCCGGCATCTGATTCCCCGTCGATGGTCCACACGCCATTGAAGTCCGGGTCAATCCGGCTTTTCTCGGGATCACCTATAGGCACGGGCATGCAGGCCAGCAGACCTGCGAAGATGGGAATAATGGCCAGCATCATTACGATACCGCTGGCGGATCGTATGTTCGGTCTCACGGCGTACTCCTCCATTCATGCCAACCTAGCCGAAGCTCGGTCAACACGCCTGAGGATACGCTGATGATTGGCTGATGGGCGCGTTTTCGACTTACAAGTTCAGGATGTCGGCGTAGGCGAACAGGCCTGCGGCGCCCCCGGTGTGCAGGAACACGACCTTCTCGCCCTTCCCCAGGCGGCCCTTGCGGACGTAATCGATCATCCCGGCGAGGGCCTTGCCGCTGTAGACGGGATCGAAGAGCAGGCCTTCGAGGCGTGCGAGCATGAGGACGGCTTCGTTCATGCCCTCGGTTGGTTCCCCGTAACCCGGGCCGACGTAGTCGCAGTCGGCGATGATGTCTGCGAGCGCGACGCAGCCAGAGCGCTCGATGTATTCCGCGGTTTCACAGGCGAGCGTGTATACCTTGGCCTCCTGCTCACCCTTCGGGATGTTGACACCTATGCCCAGGATCGGCAGGTCGCTGCCGCTGGCGCGCAGGCCCACGGCGATGCCGGCGTGCGTGCCTGCGCTTCCGGACGCGAGAACCAGGTGGTCGAACGACACGTCCTGTTCCTCGCACTGCTGCAGCAATTCCTCGGCGCAGCCCACATAGCCGAGCGCACCAACGGGATTCGATGCGCCGCCGGGAATAATGTACGGATTCCCGCCGCCGGCTCGCACCTCGTGGGCGACCTTCTCCATCGCCGTATCGTAGTCGGTACCCTTCTCGACCTCGTGCAGGTTGGCCCCGAGAATGCGGTCGAGGAGGACATTGCCCGAGTTCAGGTAGAGATCACTGGGGTCGGCAACGCGATGTTCCAGTATCACCTCGCACCGCAACCCGAGTTTGGCCGCCGCCGCCGCGGTCTGACGTACATGGTTCGACTGCACGGCGCCGGCCGTGATAATCGTATCTGCGTCCCGCTCGAGCGCCGCGCCCATGGAGAACTCGAGCTTGCGTGTCTTGTTGCCGCCCGTGGCAAGGCCGGTGCAGTCGTCCCGCTTGACCCAGATCTCGGGACCGCCGAGCGCCTCGGTCAGGCGCGGCAGAAATTCGAGGCGGGTGGGCAGGTGCGCCAGGGGCACGCGCGGGAATCCGGTTAGCAACATCGTCGTATCCGATTAGACAGAAGTCACATTAGCTTACGCTGAAGTACTCTCATTTGCTCAACCCGTAAAGCTCGCATGGCCGTCGCGGCAAGCCAGAACTGGACGGGGGTTCCGCGATTGATTGTCGGCTTCGGGCTCAGCGCTTTAAGCTGATTCGACCGGCCTCAGGGTGCCGTCGGGAGCGAGCATGAGCTGCGACGATTCGAGGTCAACCTGGTTGCGCCCTGCCCGTTTCGATCGATACAGAGCACGGTCGGCCCGGCGCACCATGTCGTCCAGTTCGCGATCGTCTTTCGAGATCGCTGCAACACCGAAGCTCGACGTCATGGGCAGGCCTACGGAGGTCAGGTCCATCGGGCTGGCACCCACGGTCGTACACAACTGGTCGGCAATGGCCATTGCGTCGCGCAGGTCCGTTCCGGGCAGAATGATCGCGAATTCCTCGCCGCCGACACGGGCCACGATATCTTCCTGGCGACGGTCCTCGCTGATCAGCCTGGCGAAGTGCCTGAGTCCGGCGTCGCCCGCCGCATGACCGAACTTGTCGTTGATGTACTTGAAACGATCGATATCGGCCATGATCATCGAGAGGGGACTGCCACTGCGGCGTGCCAGCGAGAAGGCGTTCTCGCCATACTCGGTGAAGCCTCGCCGGTTGAGCAGGCCGGTCAGCTGGTCGCGGATGGCAATGCTCTTCATCTCGGCCGACAGGTCCGACGCCAGCATGAAAATGACGAAGATCGACGTCGTGACATAGCCCGCCGGCAACGTGATGAAGTAGTAGTTGTAGTAAAGCGCCGAGTAGGAGGGATCACCTGCCGCCCCTTGCATCAACGACATGCCCGCCGCAATGCCCTGGCTGACAGCGAACAGGACCATGCTGACAGCGGTCGCCCATTCCGCGGGACGTGAGCGCTCGCGATGACGGATGATCATCAGGGCACAGAGGAACAGGGACACGCAGAATGTGGCCGGAATTATTGCGCTATGCAGGCCATGGTGCGGATCGATTACCGAGGACCACAGCAGCGCGAGAAACACCACGAAGGCAAATGGCCACAGGTTATGCGGCAGAAATTTGCACTGAGTGCGCTGACAGTGACCTTTGACGATGAGCGTAACCAGAACGAGCGCCAGCCCGTTGCCAATCAGTGAATAGAGCTGCTGGTTGTCGAACCAGCCTTGATTCAGGTCGAAGAACCATTGCAAGGCGCCTGCGCAGTATGCCAGGGCCCAGCTCAGCGCATAGGGCTTTTCGCCGAGGTACTTCCACGCAAGGAAGAAGATGACCGACAGAGCCGCACTCGTGAAGACCATCGAAATCAGAATGTAGTAAACCTGTGATTGCATTCGGCTTTTGCAGGAAACATTTACACTTCACATCATTATGCCGACTGTGCACGGTTTCTGACTTGACGTGGCGCACAGATCGCCGATGATTAGGTCGCATTGAAGCGATCGTCGCCCTATGTGGGCGGAAATGACCAGTGAATCTGGGGGGTACGGATGCAGACCGTTGCGTTGAAAGACTGGGAAAACTCCCTGGAACAGGTCCTCGATGACATGGGTGGCCGCCCTCTCAACATCCATGCGCTCCTCGCCAATCACCCCGCGTTGCTGCGGGCGTGGTGGCCACTCCGCATGTACCTCGTGAACGGTGGTGACCTCGAGCAGCGGCATTGCGAGCTGGTCATACTGCGGATCGCCGCCCGCAAGCGCAGCTGGTATGAGTGGGCCGCACACGTCGTGCGCGGGCTCGACAGCGGCCTGACACTCGAGGAAATAGAGAACGTACGCGACTTTCATGCGCTGTGGGGTGATGCCGACGCGGCACTGCTCGCTGCCGTCGACGAACTCCTCGCGCAGAATGCGATCACGCCCGCAACGCTCGACCGCCTGGCGCCGCATTTCACCAATCAGCAGGTGCTCGACATCATGCACCTCAGGGGCATGTACACGACGATCGCCTCTGTGATCAGCACCTGGGGTGTCGCCCTCGACGATCACATTGTTGATCAGTTACCCGATTCTGTAACCGAGGAATCTTTCCAATGACACACCTCCGGCTTCTTTTCCTCGCACCAGTCACTTTGCTCCTGTTCGCCTGCGCTGCGCCGCAGGCATCGGAGCAACTCCTGCCGAACACCGCTATCCAGCCGGTTCAGCAGAACGCGCCGTGGGCGGCCGAGTGGTGGGGTCCGCGTCACCACGAGAAGCTCGAGCTGGCGAAAGGCGCCGACATCGAACTCGTATTGATTGGTGACTCGATTACCCATGGCTGGGAGGACCTGGGCAGGGACGTGTGGCAGCAGTACTACGCTGACAGGAAAGCGTTCAATCTCGGCTTCTCCGGCGATCGGACCGAGCATGTCCTGTGGCGCCTGCAGCACGGGGCCGTCGATGGCATGCAGCCGAAACTCGTCGTCATCATGATCGGCACCAACAATACCGGACACTCGATGGACCCGGCCGCGCATACGGCTGACGGGATTGCCCATATCGTCGGCGAACTGCGTGACCGCTTGCCGGCGACAAAGATCCTGCTGCTTGCGATCTTCCCGCGGCACCAGTCCCCCTACAACGAGATGCGCCGGCGCAACGAAGACATCAACAGCCTGGTCGCCGGGCTTGCTGACGGCGAAATTGTGCATTACCTCGACATCAATCATGCCTTCCTCGATGAAGACGGCGCGCTGCCGCTGGAGATCATGCCCGACCAGCTGCACCCGAACGCAGCAGGTTACGCCCTCTGGGCAGAGGCGATGGAGCCGACGATCAGGGAGCTGCTCGAGTAAAAAAAGGGCGAAACAGATGTTTCGCCCTCAACACTCCCGATCCAAAAAGGGGATATCAGGAAAACTGGTTCATGGTGTTGTCTTCGCCGGCCGCCTTGAGTGCGGCGTCACCGGAGAAGTACTCCTTGTGATCGTCGCCGATGTCCGAACCCGCCATGTTCTGGTGCTTGACGCAGGCGATGCCCTGGCGAATCTCCTCGCGTTGCACGTGCAGGACGTAACCGAGCATGCCGAGCTCACCGAAATACTCCTTCGACAGTGTGTCCGTTGACAGCGCGGCCGTGTGGTAGGTCGGCAATGTGATCAGGTGGTGGAAGATGCCGGCTTCACGGGCAGCGTCAGCCTGGAAAGTCCTGATCTTCTCATCGGCTTCCTGGCCGAGCTCGGTGCCGTCGTACTCGGCGCTCATGAGCTGCGGGCGATCGTAAGCCGAGACATCCTTGCCGTCTTGCTGCCAGGCGTCGAACACCTGCTGGCGAAAATTGAGTGTCCAGTTGAACGACGGGCTGTTGTTGTAGACGAGCTTGGCGTTCGGGACGACCTCGCGAATGCGTTTCACCATGCCGCCGATCTGGCCGATGTGCGGCTTCTCGGTCTCGATCCACAAGAGGTCCGCGCCGTTCTGCAATGAGGTGATGCAGTCGAGTACGCAGCGGTCCTCGCCGGTGTTGGGACGGAACTGGAACAGGTTACTCGGCAGGCGCTTCGGATGCATGAACTTGCCGTCCTGCTTGATCAGGACGTCGCCGTTCCTGAGCTCTGCGGGCGTCACCTCGTCGCAGTCGAGGAACGAGTTGTACAGGTCTCCAAGGTCGCCGGGCTCGTGCGTGACCGCGATCTGCTTGGTCAGGCCGGCGCCGAGCGAATCGGTCCGCGCCACGATGATGCCGTCATCGACACCGAGCTCGAGGAACGCGTAGCGAATGGCACGGATCTTTGCGAGAAAGTCCTCGTGCGGGACCGTGACCTTGCCATCCTGGTGGCCGCACTGTTTCTCATCGGATACCTGGTTTTCGATCTGGATGGCGCAGGCGCCCGCTTCGATCATCTTCCTGGCCAGCAGGTACGTGGCCTCTGCATTGCCGAAGCCCGCGTCGATATCGGCGATGATCGGTACGACGTGCGTCGCGAAATTCTCGATGCGGTTTTTCACGTCCCGCTCGAGGACCGCATTGCCCGCGTCGCGCGCCTTGTCCAGTTCGCGGAACAGTCCGCCGAGTTCGCGTGCATCTGCCTGGCGCAGGAACGTGTACAGCTCCTCGATCAATGCCGGCACCGACGTCTTCTCGTGCATCGACTGGTCGGGCAAGGGACCGAACCCGGAGCGCAATGCGGCAACCATCCAGCCGGAGAGGTACAGGTAACGACGGTCGGTCGTACCGAAGTGTTTCTTGATCGAAATCATCTTCTGCTGGCCGATAAAACCGTGCCAGCAGCCAAGCGACTGCGTGTACTGCGACGGGTCGGCATCGTAGCGCGCCATGTCCTCGCGCATGATCTTGGCCGTGTATCTGGCGATGTCGAGGCCGGTCCTGAAACGGTTTTGCGCTTTCATACGCGCAACGTTTTCCGGGTCGATTGCTTTCCACGCACTGCCCTGGCCGGCAATCAGGTTAGCCGCCGATGCGATGTCTTCAGAGTACTGAGACATGACTGAATCCTCATATGACTGTCGAAGTCGCAGGCCCGACTGAACCTGCTGCACGCAGTTTACTGAGGATAATCAGTGAATTTCACAAGAAAAATTTGACAGTGTGAATTTCACAGCTGCCTAACGACGCACCGTCACGGATTTGACCTGGGCGTACACGCGCTCGTCTGCCCTGAGGTCGAGGCGCCGGACCGAGCGCCGCGTCACCTGGGCCAGCACGCACTGGTTGCCAACCCCGAGCCGCAGTATCGCGGTCGCGGCATCGGGTTCATGAATCTCCTCGATCGTCGCACGCAGCACGTTGAGGATCGTGGTGCCCGACGGCCGCTCGCGCACGATGCTGACGTCCCGTGCCGCAATCCGCAGGCGCAGAGGAATCGAGCCGAGTTCGATCTCGCCCGGCACCCAGATGTCACCATCGCCGAAATCGAATCGCGTCAGGCCATCTTCGTGATCGACAGGCGTCGCCCACAGGACCACGCCGGCATTGCGGCCTCCGAGCATGGGCAGATCGACGCGCGCCAGGACCTCGGACAGTTCACCGCTTGCCGCGACCTTGCCGCTCTCGAGCAGCACGAGGTGGTCACACAGCCGGCTGACCTCCTCGATGTCGTGACTCACATAGATGACGGGCACGGAGAGCTCGTCATGCAGGCGATCGAAATACGGCAGCAGTTCGTCCTTGCGCCGCCGATCGAGTGAAGCCAGGGGCTCATCCATGAGGACGAGGTCCGGCGACCGCAGCAATGCTGCGGCAATCGCGACACGTTGCGCCTCGCCGCCGGAGAGGGAACCTGGCTTGCGCTCAAGCAAGTCGCCGATCTCCAGCATCTCGACGACCTGCGCCCGGTCAACGCGCTGTGTCTTCGCCCGCCTGCGGCCGTAATCGATGTTTTCACCGACATCGAGATGCCCGAACAGCGTTGGTTGCTGAAACACGTAACCGATATTGCGGCGATGCACGGGCAAACCGCCCTCACCTTCCAACCCGGCGATGCAGCGCAGCAACGTGGTCTTGCCGGACCCGGACTCGCCAAACACGCCGGTCACGCCCGTGTCCGGAATCTCTACGTCGACGTCGAGTTTGAAGCCGCCCTTCTCTACCATGTGCCGGAGTTCGATCATCGGCGACTCCAGCGCTGGTTGAACGCGAACATCGCGAGCAGCACGGTAAAAGCGAACGCCAGCAGAACAACCGACAGGTGATGGGCCGCCCCGTAATTGAGCGTCTCGACATGATCGTAGATCGCGATCGAGACGACCCGCGTCTCGCCCGGGATATTGCCGCCGACCATGAGGACGACACCAAACTCGCCAAGTGTGTGCGCAAACGCGAGGACGGCGCCGCTGACGAAACCGCGCACCGACAACGGCACCGCGATCGACACGAATGCATCGAGGCGCGACGCACCAAGCGTCCGGGCCCGCTCGAGCGTCTGCCGCGGCAAGGTCTCGAACGCGGTCTGCATCGGCTGCACCGCGAACGGCAGACTGTAGATGCAGGAAGCGATGACGAGCCCGGCAAACGAGAATGTCAGCGCATTACCGGTAAGACTGACCCACCAGCTGCCGATCGCGCCCTGCGGACCAAGCAGGATCAGGAGGTAAAAGCCGAGCACGGTTGGCGGCAGCACAATCGGCATCGCAACAACGGCCTGGACAGCCGGCTTCCAGCGCGATCCCGTGCGCGCAAGCCACCAGGCAACGGGCGTGCCCAGGACCAGCAGTATCAAGGTCGTGACGAGCGCCAGCTGCGCGGAGAGCCAGAGCGGACCGTAGAGATTCACTGTCCGGCTCCATAGCCGTTCCGCTCGATGATCTGGCGAACGAAATCGGATTGCAGGAACACCAACAGGTTACGGGCGCGTTCATTGTCGGCGGCGCGCGCCAGCAGGACGGCCTGCTGTTCAATCGGCGAATGCAGATGGGATGGAACGACCGCAACGCACTTGCCCGGCTCGAGACGTGCCGCGTTCACGAGCGCCGGCGACACGATCCCGACGTCGGCGTTGCCGGTCGCCGCGAAATGAAACGCCTGCATCACGTTCTCACCATAGGCGATACGGCCCGTTGCTTCATCCAGCAGGCCGGAATTGCGCAGGTACTCCTGCGCCGCCCTGCCGAAAGGGGCTGTCGCGGGGTTAGCTATCGCGATGAATCCTTCCCCTCGCAACGCCTGTTCACAGTCCTCGTGGGTGCGCGACCAGAGTATCAGCCGCCCATGCGCGTAGGTAAATCGTGAGCCAGGGACGGTCAGCCCCTGCGCCTCGAGACGTGCAGGCCGATCGACGTCTGCGGCAAGAAAGATATCGAACGGTGCGCCGTTGACGATCTGGGCGTACAGCTTGCCTGTTGAGCCACTGGTGATCCGGAGCGGGACGCCCGTCCTGAGAACATAGTGTTCCTCGATCTGGGCAAGGACCAGCGAGAAGTTGCTGGCAACCGCAACGTGCAGCGGCTCGTCGTCGGCCATGGCCTGACCCGCGATGAACAGCAGAATTACTAATGCGCGCACGCGCATGCGTGTCTCGCGTCAGGCCGCAAGCTCCGCTTTCTTGCGGCGGCGGAACTGGTGCAGCAAGGGTTCCGTATAGCCGTTCGGCTGCTCGCAACCCTCGAACACCAGCGCACAAGCGGCCTGGAAAGCGATGCTCGAAGCGTAGTCGTCACTCATGCGTTCGTATGATGCATCACCCTCGTTCTGCCTGTCGACGACCCTGGCCATGCGCGTGAAGGTCTCGAGTACCTGCTCGCGCGTGACCACGCCGTGCAGCAGCCAGTTCGCCATGTGCTGGCTCGAAATGCGCAGCGTCGCGCGGTCCTCCATGAGCCCGATGTCGTTGATGTCGGGCACCTTCGAACAGCCAACGCCCTGATCGATCCAGCGGACGACGTAGCCGAGAATGCCTTGCGCATTGTTATCGAGTTCGGCCTGGACTTCTGCGGCGGACAGGCCACTGACGTCTGCGAGTGGTGGTGCCAGGATGTCGTCGAGACTTGCCATCTCGCGACTGGCGAGCTTCGACTGGCGCGCCCGGACGTCCACCGCGTGGTAGTGCATTGCGTGCAGGGTTGCCGCTGTCGGCGAGGGTACCCACGCGCAGTTGGCGCCCGCTTCGGGGTGCGCTTGCTTCGTATCGAGCATCTTGCGCATCTCGTCGGGCATCGGCCACATGCCTTTGCCGATCTGGGCGCGTCCCGGAAGCCCGCAAGCAATGCCGACGTCGACGTTACGGTCCTCGTACGCAAGAATCCATCGCTCCTGCTTGATCGCCTCCTTTCTGAGAACCGTGCCGGCCTGCATGCTCGTGTGGATCTCGTCGCCCGTGCGATCGAGAAAGCCCGTGTTGATGAAAACGATGCGCCTGCGCACCGCGCGAATGCACTCCCTCAGGTTGACTGTCGTACGGCGCTCCTCGTCCATGACACCGACTTTCAGCGTGTCCGGCTCGAGGTGGAACAGCTCCTCGACGCGCGCGAACAGGGTGTCCGTAAACGCGACCTCGTGCGGTCCGTGCATCTTCGGTTTCACGATATAGATGCTACCGGTGCGGCTGTTGGCCTGCCGGTCATCGCGACGGCGGTCGGTCATCGCGCAGGCTGTCGTGACCACGGCATCGAGGATGCCTTCGAAGATCTCGTTGCCCTCCGCATCGAGCACGGCATCGGTCGTCATCAGGTGGCCGACATTGCGCACGAGCAAGAGACTGCGCCCGGACAAGGCAAATTCTGTGCCCTGCGGCGACGTATAGACACGATCTTTTTCGAGGGCGCGCGTCATCATCTTGCCGCCTTTTTCGAAAGTCGCCTCGAGATCGGCCTGCATGAGGCCAAGCCAGTTCCGGTACACGCCGACCTTGTCTTCGGCGTCGACCGCCGCAACCGAGTCCTCACAGTCCTGGATCGTCGTGATGGCCGATTCGAGAATGACGTCGGCAAGGTTGGCGGTTGCGTCCCTGCCGATCGGGTGTTCGGCGTCGACCAGCAGCTCGATGTGCAGCCCGTTATTGCGAAACAGGAACGTCGTGCGGGTGTCCTCGCTATTCCTGCCCGCATATTGGGCCGGGTCGACGAGCCCGGCCGTTCCCCCGGTAGCCAGCGACGCAACGAACACGTCGCCTTCATCGCCACGATGGAGGCCGTAGGCATTGACGTCTGCATGACTCACGCCGTCGAGTGGCAGGGTCTCGTCGAGGAAAGCTGTCGCCTGGCGGATCACGGCCGCACCGCGTGTCGGGTTGTAGCCGCCGGCGCGCTCCTGCCCGTCATCCTCCGGGATGGCGTCGGTGCCGTAGAGCGCGTCATACAGGCTGCCCCAGCGAGCGTTTGCAGCATTGATCGCAAAGCGTGGGTTGGAGACAGGTACGACAAGCTGCGGACCGGCGACCTCGGCAATCTCCGCGTCGACATTGGCAGTCTCGACTTCGAAGGTGTCGCCATCGGGCACGAGGTAACCGATCTCGCGCAGCAAATCGACGTAGGCGTCATGGTCCTTCGCTACGTCACCTCCTGCGACGTGCCACGCGTCAATCTTCTTTTGTATCTCGTCGCGTTTGGCGAGCAGGGCCCGGTTGACGGGCGTCAGGTCATTGATGATGGCCTCGAGCCCTGCCCAGAACGCGGCCGGTGACATGCCGATCGCCGGAATAAGCTCGTCTTCGATGAATTGCGCGAATATGGGGGCAACCGTCAGCCCGCACGGGATCTTGTCTTGTTCAACCTTCATTGCTTTGTCCACGGAGGGCCGCGCCAGGGTCGCGGCGAGTATTGTTCATGGGCGCCGGCTCGCTATACTAGGCACTCAATCCATAAAATTTCACAAAAGAAATTTGACACTGTCAATTTCACAACCGGAGTATTTGCATGACCGCTCAGCAGGGCCTGCGCCGTAAGGCGCATTTTCTCGGCACCAAGATAAAGAGTCTCAGGAAGCGCAACAACCTCACGCTCGAGGACCTGTCGGTGCGCTGCATCCAGATCGATGCCGAGGCCGGTCCCTCGGTCTCGTATCTTTCGATGATCGAGAACGGTAAACGCACCCCGTCCCAGCGCCTGCTCGAAATCATCGCCGAGATTTTTCAGAAGGATTCCAACTGGTTCTACGACGAATCGCTCGACGAGGAAGCCATCGACACCGCGCCGGAAGCCGCGGTCAGCGGCATGCCGCTCGAGCCCGGATTCCTGTTCTCCGAATCCTTGCTGCAGCTCGCGATTCCCGAGCTCCTCGCCCAGACCGGGACTTCCGGGCGACAGTTTGCGCACCTTTTGATCCGCGCACACCAGGAGAAGAGTCACAACCGCTTTCCCGATATCGAACGTGCGGCCGAGAGCGTGGGCCAGAAGCACTTCCCGATGCGGGTGGACGACGTCTTCCGAATCGCGCGGGACATCGGTCTCGAAATCGAGTGGTTCGACAACACGACGTTCAGGGACAAGGGCTACGTGGCCGCGCCACTCAACATGCTCGTGCGCTCGTTCTTCGACGCGCCCAACAAGGTCTACCTGAATCGCCTGCTCGAGGAGAATCCGGCACGGCTCAAGTACGACCTCGCGAACCATATCGGTCACATGATCCTGCACGACGGCGACGGCGCGCGCTCGCCGAACGTGTCGGGTGGCCGAGTGACCGGGCGCCGTGACGATCCGGAGTCGCTCAATGTCGATGCCAGGGATATCCTGTACGCCTGGCGCGATTTTGAATGCAGCTACTTCGCGGCGGCCCTGCTCGCACCCAAGACACCGTTCCGGCAGTTCCTGGCGCGCAACTCCTACGCGATCGATTCCGGAAACAAGGCCGAACTGACCAACACGCTCGTCATGCGACGCATGTCGAGCGTCTCACCATACCGGCACTGGCATTACTTCGACGCCTATCCGCCCGGTCACCTGCGCGCCGTCTACCGCGGCAATGGCATTCCGCTTCCCTGGGGCAACATGCGGCTCGTCTCGGACCCGTGCCAGCATTGGGCGGTCTTCCGTATGCTGAACACGCGCTCGAAGAAACCGTCGGCGCAGATCTCGGTCCTGCGTTCGGGTGATGACAAGCGGCTGTACTGCTGTGAATCGATCCGCAGCAAGGATGCCGCCGGAAATACGCACGTGCTGTGCGCCGGGGTCGACCTGTCGCCGGCACTGCGCGCCCAGAACATCGACCCGACCGAAACGATCGACATGATCGAGGCAAGCTGCAACAAGGGGGGTGGCTCCGCGCCGGTGCCTGCCGAAGCACGGCGGCAGCTCGAAAGTATCGGCAAGATCCTCAACATCGGCTGGATCGGCGAGGGTGCCGCCAGGGATGCGACGATCATTTGCCAGCGCAGTTCGAACTGTCCGCGAGAAAAGCACTGCCTGGGCAAGGCGCCGCCGAAACTGAAGCCACAGATCGACGAAATCCGCGAAACCGTCATCAACAGTCATTGACCGACATATATTAGAGATTTATCATATACCGATGAGCAAGCCAGACGTAAAAGCTTTCCACGACCCCGATACCTTCACGATCACGTACGTGGTCAGCGATCCTGCGACGGGCAGGGCCGCCATCGTGGACCCGGTCCTCGACTACGATCCCAATGCAGGCAGGACATCCACGACATCTGCTGATGAAGTCATCGCGTACGTACGGGACAACAGGCTCAGCGTCGACTGGATCCTCGAGACCCACGTACATGCCGATCATCTGACCGGTACTCCCTACCTGCGCGAGCAGCTCGGCGGCAAGGCGGCCATCGGTGCGCGTGTGACGGCCGTGCAGGAGACGTTCAAAGGCATTTTCAACCTCAAGGACCTCGCCACTGACGGCAGCCAGTTCGACCACCTGTTCGCCGACGGCGAGACCTTCCAGGTAGGGGAGATCGTGGCGCGCGTCATCGCGACCCCGGGCCATACGCCTGCTTGCGTGACTTACGTCATTGGCGATGCCGGTTTCGTCGGCGACACGCTCTTCATGCCCGATTTCGGCAGCGCACGCACCGACTTCCCGGGTGGCAGCGCGACCCAACTGTACGACTCGATCCAGAAGATCCTGGCCCTGCCCGACGACACGCGGCTCTTTATGTGCCACGACTACAAGGCGCCGGGTCGCGACGAGTACGCATGGGAGACCAGCGTCGCCGAACAGCGCGCCGCCAACATCCACATCAATGACGCGGTGTCGAAGGAGCAGTTCGTCGAGATGCGCACAGGGCGTGACGCGCAGCTCGGTATGCCCAAGCTGATCCTGCCCTCACTGCAGGTCAACCTGCGGGCCGGCGAATTGCCGGCGCCGGAGGACAACGACATCCGCTACCTCAAGATCCCGCTCGATGCGGTCTGACGATCCGTCTTGAGCGTCTATCGACTCAGCGAGACCTGCGCCGTTGCAGGGCAAATCCAGCCGACCGATGTCGCAGCCATCGCGGCCGACGGGTTCACCACGATCGTCTGCAATCGCCCCGATAACGAGGACTTCGGGCAACCGGCGGCCAGCGACATCGCAGCCGCGTGCGCGACGCACGGCGTCGCGTTTCATCACATCCCGATCGATCGCAGCGGCCTGACGATGCAGATGGTGGAGGAATTCACGCAGGTTGTGGAAGAGAGTACGGGACCGGTACTCGCCTACTGCCGCTCGGGGCAACGCTCGGCCGTCATCTGGCAGGCGAGCGGCTCACCCTAGGCCTTTGGCATCACCTTGTCGCGAAAGCGACGCATGCCCTCGATCCAGCGGTCGTGGTCTGCCGCCTTGCGCTGCACATAGCCGGTTACCTGCGGGTGCGTCAGGATCAGGAAGCGTCCCTCGTTGGCGCCGTCGATGATGATGTCGGCAACATCCTCCGGCATCATGATGCCGTCGATGTCATTGCCACCGAAGCCGCCACCTTCGGTCGATTCCGCGTCGTCCTCGAGACCGATCAGGCGGGTCGCGACGGCTTGCGGGCACACGGCCGACACCGCAATGCCGCGGTCGCCATATTCGATGGCCAGGGATTCCGCAAACGCCATCGCCGCGGCCTTGGTAGCCGTGTACGCGGCGTCGCCGAGCTGGCTCAGCAAGCCGGCCGCTGACACGGTATTGATCAGTTGCCCGCCGCCGCGTGCGAGCATGCGAGGGACCAGCTCTCTTGCCGCGTACACATGGGCCATGACGTTGATCTGCCAGCTCAGGCTCCAGCGATCGTCGGCAGGGACGAGGCTGCCTTCCCTGGAGATCGCGCCGGACTCACCGTCGCCGAACGCGACGCCCGCATTGGATATGAACAGGTCGATCGGGCCGACGTCGCGTTCAATCTCGTCGATCATTGCCACGATCGCCGCCTCGTCGGTCACGTCGAGCGTGCGTGCGATACCGCCGATTTCATCTGCGACGTTCTGGGCCGCATCGGCCTCGATGTCCGCGACGACGACCGTCAGGCCGTCGCGATGCAGGCGCCGGCACAGCGCCCGACCGATACCGTGACCACCTCCGGTGACGACCGCGACCGTCACAGTCTGTCCTTTAGTCCGTAATACAGCATGCCGAGCACCATACCCGGGTAGCGCAGCATGGTGCCACCCGGGAACGTGTAGGTCGGCAGGCTGGCGAAGGCATCGAAACGCCCGGCGACGCCCGCAATCGCTTCCGCAGCAACCTTGCCTGCAAAGGTAGCCGTCGAGATGCCGTGACCGGAGTAACCCTGCGCAAACCAGACATTGGGTTCGAGGCGCCCGAAGTGCGGCAACCGGTTGACCGTCACCGACAGTGTTCCGCCCCAGGCGTAGTCGATGCCGACGTCACGCAGTTGCGGGAACACCCGTAGCATGTAGCGCCGCACGAACTTCCCGATATCCTTGGGGAACCCGGGGCGGTAGTTCTCCCCGCCGCCGAATAACAGGCGGTTGTCTTCCGACAGGCGGTAGTAGTTGACGACGAAACGCGTGTCGTGGATACCGAAGCGGCCACTGATCAGTTCCCTGGCGCGATCTTCGTCGAGCGGCTCGGTCGCCAGCATGAAGTTGTTGATCGGCATGATCTTGCCGGCCGAGCGCGGCTCGAGATCACCGAGATACCCGTTGCACCCGAGCACGATATGAGCCGCTTTCACGCTGCCCCTGGCGGTGCTGACGACAGCCGGGTCGGTTCTCGTATAGCCCGTCACCCGCGAGTTCTCGAAGATACGTACACCCGCCGAGGCGGCCGCCTTCGCAATCCCCAGGGTGTAATTGAGCGGGTGCATCGCCATTGCGTCAGGGTCGTAGATGCCGCCGTAATAGTCGTCGGTTGCCACGTACTCGCGCGTCTGCTCGGCGGTCAACGGCATGCAGAACGGATACTCGTAGCGTTCGGTCAGGGCATCCGACAATTCCTGCGCCCACTGGACATAGCTGAGCTTATGGATGCCGATGAGTTGCCCTTTTTGCAGGTCGCAGGGAATGTCGTGTTTCGAGACGCGCTCCCGGATCTCCTTCTTGGCCAGCTCCGCGAAATGCCACAGCTGCTGGGAGCGCTCGAACCCGAACTGGTCTTCCAGTTCCAGCACGTCCTTGCGCTGACCCGTGCCGATCAGCCCACCGCAGCGACCCGATGCGCCGAAGCCGATGCGTTCCGCCTCGAGCAATACGACACTCATGCCGAGCTCGGCCAGGTTAAGCGCCGCGGAAAGGCCGGTAAAGCCACCACCGATGACGCAGACGTCCGCCGTCAGCTCGGCGTCGAGCTCGGGACGTTCGACCATGCCGTTGGCCGTCGCGACGTAGTAGCTGTCGGGATGTCCGGGTCCGTTAGGTGTTGCCATGTCGTTCTCTAAATCGAAGACAGCAGCTGAATCGGGCTGCCGTCAAAAAAGCGGTTCAGGCGCAGCGGCGCAATGTCGATGGCCGGCCGTTCGCCGGTTACGAGGGCTGCGGCCGCCTTGCCGGCACCGGGACCGAGCCCGAAGCCATGACCGCTGAACCCCGTCGCAATGTGGAAGCCCGGCAACGTCGCCACACTGTCGATAACCGGCACCACGTCCGGCGTCGTCTCGACCATGCCGCCCCAGCTCTCGACGATCGGCGTATCGGCAAGCTGCGGGAACACGGCGTCGAGATTGCGTCGAATGCCACGCACGACATTATCGCCGGGCTCGGGGTCAAGCACACGCGTATTCTCAAATGGTGAAACGCTGTCGAGCGCCCACTGTTGCGGCTGGCGCCACTCGTCGAAAAACTCCTTGCCGAAGGACAGGCGCAGCACCTTGATCTCTTTCATCAGCGAAGGCAGGAACTTGAAGCTCCAGCGAAATGTCGACGGTGTGATCGAGTGGTGCAGGATCGCGCCATGGGCAACCGTGTAGCCGCCATCGTCACGGCGGCGAATCCCGAGCTTACTGTCGAACAGGTTACCTTCCAGCACACCG
The DNA here is from genome assembly GCA_041574455.1 of Woeseiaceae bacterium. GTDB lineage: Bacteria > Pseudomonadota > Gammaproteobacteria > Steroidobacterales > Woeseiaceae > UBA1847. Next base: position 27,901 of record JBFFOM010000018.1, read on the forward strand.
TCCTGCGGCGCCGTCCTCGCCACGGTGCCCCGCACCTTCAGTTGCGGCAGCGCGATGCCGAGCGAGCGGCAGAACAGCGATGACCAGGCGCCCGCAGCGAGCAGCACGGCGTTCGTCCTGATCGGGCCGTGCTCCGTAACGACCGCGGAAATGCTCCCTGCCGCGGTTTCCACCCCGCGCACGGCACACGCGGTAAGGATGCTCGCACCCGCCCTCGCCGCCGCGCGCGCAAACGCCGGAGCCGCTTTCTGCGGTTCGGCCCGCCCATCGGATTCCGTGATCACCCCGCCAACCCAGTCCGTCCGCGCACCATGCACGAACTCGCCCACTTCGGCCGCAGTCAGCAGTCGCGACTCGATGCCGTGTTCATCGGCATCCTTGAGCCAGCCCTCGAATCCGCGCATCTCCTTCTCAGTGCGGGCCGCAAACAGGCAACCGCGCCGCACGAAGCCGAGGTCTTCGCCGGTCTCTTCCCGGAAGGTATCCCACGTCCGGAACGCATCGAGCATCATCGGGATCTCGCGCACGTCGCGGCCCTGCACCCGGACCCAGCCCCAGTTGCGTCCCGACTGTTCGCCTGCGATGTGCCCTTTCTCGCATAGCACGACGCACACGCCCTGCCGCGCGAGGAACCACGCGGCAGATGCCCCGACGATGCCGCCCCCGATGATCACGACATCGGCGGACTCCGGCACCCGTTCCGGCGGTACGAATGGTTTTTGCCAGGTCGATGCGACGGTATTCATAATGCGCCAATGCTACGTCACATTTACTTCGATCTCGACGGTACGCTGACGGATCCTTACGAGGGCATCACGAAGTGCATCCTCTATGCGCTCGATGAGCTCGGATTCCCACATCCGGACGATGACTACCTGTACAGCTGCATCGGGCCGCCGCTATGGGACACGTTTCCCGAACTCGTCGGCGAGGAACTCACCCGCAAGGCCGTCGACCTCTACCGCGAACGCTTCACCGACGTCGGCTGGAAAGAGAATATCCCCTACGACGGCATCCTCGACGCACTCGAAGTCATCGCGTCCGCAGGCCACACCCTGTTCGTCGCGACCGCCAAACCGCACATGCATGCTGCGCGCATCATCGATCACTTCGGCATGGGCGATTTCTTTCACAACGTGTACGGCAGTGAACTCGACGGAACGCGTGCCACCAAGACTGAACTGCTCGGTTTTGCCATAGAAAGAAACCCGGGCGATGTGGAACGCGTGATGGTCGGCGACCGCAGGCACGACCTCCTTGGTGCGATCAACAACGGCATGACACCGATTGGTGTCGCCTGGGGGTATGGCTCGGTTGACGAACTCAGGAGAGCGGGTGCAACAAGCATCGTCGAATCGCCCGACGCATTGCCCGCTGCAATTAACTAGCTTTTTTCTTTAGTTATTTCAGCGACTTCTGGCAGAGTACTGTGTATAATCACAGTTATTTCCCGCCCCTCTTTCTACGTGACCAGGAGCCGTCATGAGACCTCTAGCTATCGAAGAACTCGACGAAAACATCCGCACCCTCTGCACCCGGATCAATGCCGCCACGTATGAGCTGCTGGTCATGATCCGCGAGTTCGAGCAGCGCGGTGGCTACCTCAAGTACGGCATGCACAACACTATCGAGTGGCTGGCCTGGCGCTGCGATCTCACCGATGCGACGGCCCGCGAGAAGGTCCGGGTCGCCCGGGCACTGGGCGACCTGCCGCTGGTGAGCGAGTCGTTCTCGATGGGTGAGCTGTCGTACTCAAAGGTCCGATCGTTAACTCGCGTAGCGAATGAGAAGAATGAAGAAGACCTCGTGTCGTTTGCCCTGAAGCATACGGCCTCGCAGGTGGCCGAGTATTGTGCAGAACTCCGGATGGGAAGACCTGAATCGATGAGCGTGGCCGAACGTGCCTTTGCCAATCGCTCACTGCGCATTAACAGGAAGACTGAGAAGGGCATGCTGTCGATCACCGTCGACCTGCCACTGGATGCCGGGGAGTTGATCGACAAGGCATTGGATAAGGCCCGTGACGATGAATGCCTGCAGATCCCCGATCTCGTCGATACCGCCTGGTCCAGGAGACAAGCCGATGCCTTCGTCACGATGCTCAAGGAGTACTTAAGTGGTGGCGAACAAGGCAACGGCACCGCGGACAACTACCTGGTCAACATCCACGTGGACCAGTCGGCGCTGGCTGACGGTGTGGGTCGTTCCTCGTTACCGATCGAGGCGGTGAAGCGACATTGCTGCGACGGCAAAGCCATCGTCATGACCGAGACGAAGGACGGCGAGCCACTCAGCATTGGCAGAAAGTCCCGCATCGTGCCGAAGGCCATTGAGCGTGCCGTGCAGGCCAGGGACCACAACTGCTGTTCATTCCCGGGCTGCCGTAACAAACGCTTCCTGCACATCCACCACGTGGTGCACTGGTCGAACGGTGGCGAGACCTCGCTCGACAACCTGGTGCTGCTGTGCACGAAGCACCACACGGCGGTGCATGAAGGTGGCTTCACGATAAGAAGGAACTTCAGAAACCAGTGGACATTCCACCGTCCCGATGGCATCGCGGTACCGGACTGTGGCTATCACGCGGTCGACATGCTCGATGAGGGCGCCAGTCATGACTACACAAATCCGCCACGTGGCGGATTGTTGAGCGCAGTGGAAAAACTCGTCAACGAGCCGCCATCGCCACCATATCTGCATTAGCCTCCCCGTGGGAGGGAGCGGATATCCCCTCGCGTGCTAGTCTTGCTAGTGACGGCTTCTGACCCGTGTGGAAGTCGGACAAAAAAAACAAGGGGGTGTCTAATGACGACCGTTGCCACGCCGCACACCAGCCAGGCCGGGCATCATCAATCCGACAGCGCATTCGCAGGTGCGATTGACCGGTGGATCTACGTGTTGATGGCCGTGTTCTTTATCGCGATAACGCTGACGGGCTTTATTCCGGACTCACTCACCAAGTTGGCAGCCATCGAGGCGGGAGAGCGGCCACCGTTTCCGCTCGTGCTACATGTTCACTCGGTTCTGATGGGCTCGTTCCTGTTGTTGCTCTTGGCACAAACGACGCTGGCCGCTACCGGAAGACTGCATTACCACCGGCGTTTGGGTCTTGCGGCCGTCGTACTCGCTCCCGCCATCGTGATCGCGGGTTTCATACTCGTCCCTACAATGCAGCACCAAATGTGGGCTGGTCTGCAGGCGGCGCCGGCCGAGGCCCGGGCGGAGATGCAAGCGCTTATAGGCTTCTTTAACAACATCATGCTGATCCAGATACGCGTGGGCATTGTGTTCCCGCTGCTGATTCTGATCGCACTCCTGGCCCGCAAAACCGATTCAGGACTGCACAAGCGAATGATGTTCCTGGCGATTGCCCCCGCGCTGCCAGCCGCATTCGACCGGGTGACGTGGTTGCCGCATACGCTTCCCGATAGCCCGCTTTCTCCGGATCTGTACATTCTGTTTGCAGTGGCTCCGATGTTCATTTGGGACCTGGTGCGTACGAGGTCGGTGCACAAGGCCTACTGGATCTGGTTGGCATTCATGGTACCGACGTCGATCCTGATCCACAGTCTCTGGAACACCGATTGGTGGCAAGCGACAGCGCCACGACTCGTCGGCCTTGGATAGGGAAATTCTTTCTCGTGCTGGCCCTGCTGGCGCTGCAGGGCTGCAGGGCTGCATCTACAAGCAAACCGGGTTCGTAAGGAATGACACCGACCGAACCGTGCTTGTTGGCAGACCTGGTGGATCGAGCTACAGCAAGATCTCGGCACATGACACGGTGGAAACACGCTTTTAGCTTCGTTTTGCCACTCGCGCTTCTCGCGGTGCGGATCGCATTTAACGCGTATCAAGGCGCAACCAGCTCTCGTTTAATCGCACGAATATGATCCGGCCCGGTGCGGCAACAGCCGCCAACTATGCGAGCACCAAGCGCGACCCAGTTACACGCCGCGTCTGCAAAATCGATCGGCGATGCGGTGCCTGACCACTTACCCGTCTCCGGGTCCCAGGTCTCACCCGAGTTGGGGTAGGCGATGATCGCCTTGTCGGGCAGCACTTTGCGAAAACGTGTGATGAGTTGTGTCACGTACTGCGGTGGCGTGCAGTTCAGCCCGACGGCCAGCACGGTCGGGTGGTCTTTGAAGATCGCTGCCGCGTCCTGGACGAGCGTGCCATCGCTGATGTGCTCTGCATCCGGGCACGAGAAACTCACCCAGGCGGGCGTTTCACAGTCAGCGAGCAGATCTGCCAGAACCTGCGCCTCAAGCAGTGACGGAATCGTCTCGCAGGCGAGGACGTCGGCCTCACTCTTGTCGAACAGCGCCAGCCTCTCGGCATGAAATGTGCGCAGCGAATCGGCGCTCACGCCATAGTCGCCCCGGTACTCGGAGCCATCGTGGAGTATTGCGCCATAGGGCCCGATGCTTGCGGCAACCAGTGCGCGAGAGTCACCGCGTGCCTGCACGGCAAGATCCACGGAGAGCATCATCAACTCGTCTGCCTGAGCTGCTGACAAACCGCGTTGCCCGAAACCTGCCCGGCTCGCCTGGTAGCTCGCCGTTGCGATGCACTCGGCGCCTGCGTTGAGGAATGCGCGACTGGCGGCCACGATCTCGTCGGGTTGATCCAGCAACAAGGACGCCGACCACAGGGTGTTATTCAGATCACAGCCCTGCGCTTCCAGCTGCGTGGCAAGCCCGCCGTCGATGATGAGCGGTGCGTCGCGCTCGAGGGCTGCTGCGAATCGACCCGTATTCACTGGGAGCTAGTACGGCCCGGGAGGCGTGGCGCCACGGCGCGCCGGGAACCAGAACGGCTTGTCGACAACAATCGCCTCGGCCATCACGCGGCTCCAGTGCATCTCGCGCTGGTAGAAGATCTCGACCCAGAGCGTGTCGCCGGGCCTGCCGTGCGGCGTGCGGACTGTCCCAAGCGCGATATTCTTCTTGCACACGGGCGACCAGATCGCCGAGGTGATGAAGCCGACGTTGCCCTTGTTGCGCGACTTTTTCGGGAAGATATAAGAGTGATGCGCCGGCTTGTTGCCCTCGATGTCGAGCTTGACGAGCCGCCAGGTCGAACCGCTGCGCATTTCCTCGGCAAGCGCGCGGCGCCCGTTGAAGACCGGCTTCTTGAAGTCGACGAGCCAGTCGAGGCCGAGCTCGAACGGCGAGCGCGAACGACCCGTGCGCACGGTCTCGTCGGCGGGCAGGAACTCCTCGTAGACCGCGATGAAACCGGCCTCGATGCGCGCCATCTCGAGAGCGTTCGTGCCGATCGCACGGATGCCGTGCAGTTGGCCAGCTTCGAACAGCGCATCCCACAGGTCTTCCGCGATCTGCGGATCTAGCCATAGTTCGTAACCGAGGTCACCCGTGAACCCCGTGCGAGAGATCATGATCTCGTTGCCATGGAAGTTCACGTGCATCAGGTCAAACGGTTTCATCTCACCGAGGCGCGTGAAACCCATGTTGTTCAGCACGCTGTAGCTCGTGGGCCCCTGCACGGCGAGCGCTGCGACGTCCTCGGTCTCATGCGTGACGGTCACGTCGAAACCGGCCGTAGCCGACTGCAGCCAGCCGAAATGCCGTTCCTGTGAGCACAGCCGGTACTCGCCTTCGCGCAGATGGAAGATCGTTCCATCGTCGATGACCTGCCCTTGGTCGTCGCACCACACCGAGTAAGCGACGCGGCCCGGCCGCACCTTGGACATGTCGCGGGTAACGAGCCGATTGAGGTACTCGAGCGCGTCGGGTCCGACGATCCGGTACTTGGTCATCGGCGTCAGGTCGAATACGCCCGTCGCATTGCGGATCGCGAAGTACTCGGTGTCGGCGCAGAACAGCTCGTTGGCCGCGGTGTAGCCCTTCCACTGATGCCACTCGTTGATCGTGTCGACGGCCTTGAGCCGCTGATAGAACGGCGACTCGAGACGCCCCTGGTGTACAGGTTCCGACTTCATCGCGCCTTCTCCCGCTTGATAATGGTCCGAGCCGCATTGCGGCCCGCCGCCCCGCTCACCCCACCGCCGGGGTGCGTGCCCGCACCACACAACCACAACCCGTCGAGCGGCATCGCGTATTGTGCGGCACCGCTCACGGGGCGCGTAAACAGGAACTGATCGAGCGTCAGCTCACCATGGTGCCAGTGGCCGCCCGTGATCTGGAACTGGCTCTCGATATCGGCCGGCGTCAGCAGCTCGCTCGCGACGATGCGCGCACCGATATCGGGCATGTACTTCGCCATCGTCATCAGGATGGCCTCGAAGAAACCCTGCTTGGCGTCGTGGTTCCAACCGCCTTTGAGTGCGTACGGCGCGAACTGCACGATGGCCGACATGACGTGCTGACCCGCGGGCGCCAGCGACTCGTCGTGTACACTCGGGAACGTCATTTCGATGACCGGCTCAGGCGAATACTCGCCGTACTTCGCCGGGTTGAACGCACGCTCCACGTAGTGCTCGTCCCCGGCGACAACGAGCCGATGCCCGAAGTCCGACGCACGGAGCCCTGCTATTTCCGGTAGGCCGTCGAGTGCCAGGTGCAGTTTGGCCGCGTTGCCCGCCGAGCGCAGATGCCGGATACGCTTGACGAAGGTCGTCTCGAAGTGGCGCGCGCCGACGAGGTCCATCACGGTGCGCTTCGGATCCGTATTCGAGATGACCTTGTAGCTCTCGTAGATTTCCCCGTCGGCCGTCTCGACGCCGCCGACACGGCCATTGGCGACAATGATTCGCTCGACCGGCACGCCCGTCATGACGGTCGCGCCGGCCTTGCGCGCTGCTTGCGCGAGCAGGGCCGACACCATGCCCATGCCGCCCCTCGGGATCGCGACACGTCCGCGATTGCCGGTAAGGCGATACAGGTACGTCAGGATCGTGTTGGGCGAGCGCGGGCCGAGGTGGGTTCCCAGGACCGCGTCGAGGCTGATGGCACCACGCAGCAAGGGATTCTCGAAGCGCTCCGTCACCTCGTCGTGGATGTTCATGCCGATGACGCGCAGGAACTCGCGCATGTCGCCCTTGCCGAGCATGCGGATATCGAGACCGAGTCGGGCGAGTGCGGCGAGGTCACGCCAGTCCGTCGTGCCGAGTCGCGGCGGCACCTTGTTGATCACGCCGCGAAGCACGCGGGCGAAGCGTCGCATGCGCTTGCGGAAGCGTCGATACTGCTCGGCATCGTCGTCGGCGACACCTTTCGCCTCGGTCTCGGCCAGCCGCACATGCGCGCCGGTTTCGGCAAGCGCGATCGTGTCGAGGTTTTCCCCGGCGAGCGACGGCGACAGGTCAAGGTCCTTCAAAACTGCGGGCTGCAGCTGGTACAGGAGGTGCGCACAGGCGGACACGGAAAACCCTTCCGCGAACTCGCGCGTAACGGCGGCGCCGCCGACGACGTCGCTGGCCTCGAGGACGAGCACGCTGTAGCCGCTCTGCGCGAGCGTCGCCGCACACACGAGCCCGTTATGACCCGCGCCGACAACAATGGCATCCCAACGCTCAGTCATCGCCAAAGTTCTCCGGAACAGTGCTCGGGCGCCTGAGATCCGACAGGATCTCGCGGGCCGCATTGGCGCCAGGCGCGGCCATTACGCCGCCGCCGGGGTGCGTGCTCGAGCCACACATGTACAGGCCGTTGATCGGCGTCCGGTACTGCGCATAGCCCGGTACGGGTCGGTTGAACAGGAGCTGGTCCATGGTGAGTTCGCCATGGAAGATGTTGCCCTCGGTGATACCGATCTCGTCCTCGATATCCTGCGGCGTGCGCACCTCGGCATGCAGGATCAGGTCCTTGAAGTCGGGACTGTAGTTCGCGATCTGATCGATTACGGTCTGTCCGAATGCGTCTCTCTCTTCCGTGGTCCAGCGCCGTCCCTCGATCTGGTGTGGGCAGTACTGCACGAAGACACTCATGAAGTGTTTGCCCGGTGGCGCCATGGTCGGGTCATTGAGGGTCGGGATCAGCATGTCGACATAAGGGTCTTTCGACCACGTCCCTGCTTTCCAGTCGTCGTAGGCACGCTCCATGCGTTCCATCGAATCGATAAAGTGCATGTCGGCGTTCATCAGTGAACTGCCCTCCGGCAGCGCCGGAAATGTAGGCAAGCCATCGAGAGCGATATTCAGCTTGCCGGACGAGCCGCGAATCTTGAAGTTCTTGACGCGCTCGTAGAACGCCTCGGGCAGCTCACTCGACTCGACGCTCTCGAGGAATGTGCGCTTCACGTCCATCGCGGAAACGACGAGTCTTGCGCTGATCTCTTCGCCATTCTCGAGCACAACGCCCTGCGCGCTGCCGTTCCTCACGATGATCGTGTCCACGCCGGCCTCGGTACGCAGTTCGCCGCCCGCTGCCTGAAATGCGCCGGCGATCGCTTTCGCCACCGATCCCATGCCGCCGCGCGCAAACCCCCAGGAACCGACGTTACCGTCCACCTCGCCCATGTAGTGGTGCAGGAGCACGTAGGCCGTGCCGGGCGAGTGCACACCGAGCGCCGTGCCGATAATGCCGCTGCCCGATTTGGCCGCCTTGATAACGTCCGTCTCAAAATACTGGTCGAGATACTCGGCAACACTCATCGTCCAGAAGCGGATCGTCTCGTACATGCGATCCTCGCCCATCTCCCAGAACTTGCCGCCGATATGGGCAAGCTCGAGCAGGTCCTTCGGCCGGAACGAGGTCGGATCGGGCGCCGTCGATAGCAGGAAGTCGCGGATGAACCGGCACTGGCGCATCGTGTCGGCACGGTACGTCTTGTACATGTCGGCGTCGTGGCGTGAGAAGCGCGCCATTTCCCGGTACGCGACTTCCGGGTCCTGGTACGCCCCGAAGTAATCGCCGTTCTCCATGAACTGCACGGAGCCGCCAAAGGGCGTGATCTGCAAGCCGTGGTTCTGCAGTTCCAGCGCGCGGAAGATCTCCGGCCGCAGCAGGCTGCAGACGTATGAGCAGTTGGAGTAGATCCAGTCCTTGTAGAGGTTGCGGCTGACGGTCGCGCCGCCGATGTAGTCGTTCTTTTCGACACACACTACGTCGAGTCCCGCTTTGGCAAGAAACGCAGCGGTGGTCAGCCCATTGTGACCGGCGCCGACGACGATGGCGTCATAGGTTCTCATTGCTTGTCGTTATTATTCGCGTTGCAGTTCCTGCAGGATCCAGTCGATGTAGATGCTCTCCATCGCCTCCATACCCGAGAACGGACCCGGTTCGTAATACTTCGAATGCACGCCTTTCGAATTGTTGACGATGATCTCTTTGTCAGCCTGCGTCGTGATATCCCAGAGCCAGGTCAGTTCTTCGACATCATAGTCCCTGCCCTTCTCCGCGTCTCCCCGAACCAGCCAGTAGATTTCACATTGTGAACGCTGGTGTTCGATGGGCGTAAAGACGTACATGACGACGTGGTCCGAGTAGGCCAGCAGGAATGAGAACGCCCCAAACGTGAAATCGGATGCGCCCCGGTCGTAATCCGTAAACTCACCGAGGAGTGGCGCGACCGGCTGGCCATCGCGACTACCCGTGTAGTACTTCTTGAAGAGACTCGAACGACTGTATCCGTAGCCAATTTCTCCGGGCCTTGCCCTGGTGTCAATGAAGTCGAAATCGTACTCGCGGACACCGCAGGCCGACATGCGCTCCTCGAGCTCCTTGCGCATGCGTTCGCGTTGCTCGTAGGTAAGCGTGAGCGAGTGCATCTTCGCGTAGTCAGGATGCGCCGTCGCGCAGTGGTAGCACTCCTGGTAGTTCTCGATGCACAGCTTCCAGTTGGCCGGGATGTCGTAGGACTTGTTGGCAGCGACTTTCAGGTTTTTGAAGTCGAACATGGCCATCGGCTCGGCCAGGTCACGTTTGCAACCCTCAAGCGACGGTGGCGCATCCGTGAAGCAGATGAACATGAGACCGTGAATGGCGTCGAACGACACCGACTTGAGTCCATGGGCCCCGAAGTCAAAGTCGTCCGGCATGTCACGCGCGGCGGTCAGGCGACCGTCGAGTCCATACATCCAGCCATGATACGGACACGAAAATTTCGATGTGTTGCCGTGTTTCTCGAGACACACGAGCGAGCCGCGATGCCGGCAGACATTGGCAAAGGCCCGCAATTCACCATCGTCACCTCGCACGATGATCGCGGACTCGCCCGCAACGTTGAGCACCTTGAAGTCACCAGGCTCCGGTAGTTCGGAGACATGGCCTGCCAGGATCCAGTTGCGATAAATGACGCGCTCGAGCTCGAGCTCGTAGATGTCGGGATCCGTATAGAAAGCCTGCTCGAGTGAGTGACCGGAACGACGATTTCGGATGAGTTCCTTGATGGACAAAAACGTGCCCTCGATAGCTGCAAACCTTTGGCGAGAGTAGCAAAAATGCTGCTTTCTCGGGATATACTGGGGCCTCCTGCCGGTTTTAGAACGACAACATACTGGGGTAGACATGGCAGACGTCGCTTTTCACGAGCCTCTGACCGGGCACGATGAGTTCGATAATCTCATCGCGAAATTTGCGGATGAACCCGACCCGGCGCGGGCGGAGAAGATCCGCCAGGATATCTGGGACAAATTCGGCACCGAGGGCACGGTGTTTATTTCCGACATGGCGAGCTTTTCGAGCACCTCGCGCAAGCTCGGCGTGTGCCATTTCCTGAAGATGATTCATCGCGCGCGCCAGATCGTGGCGCCCGTTATCGAAGGCAATAACGGCATGCTGCTGAAGTGCGATGCCGACAACTGCTATGCGTTTTTCGAAAAGCCGGATGATGCGATCAGGGCAAGCTTCGAGGTCAATCGCGCATTGTTCGATGCCAACGACGCCTTTGGCATCGGAGAGCAAATCTACCTTTCGGTCGGGATCGATTACGGCCGTGTCCTGCTCATCGGCGACATCGACTTCTATGGCGACCCTGTCAATACGGCCTCTAAACTCGGTGAAGACCTCGCGATCCGCGAGGAAGTCCTCGTCACACGGCGCGCCATCGAACACTCCGATTTCGAGATACCGGAACTCGCCGAACGCATGACCGCCCGTATCTCCGAAATCGAGATCCAGTACGTGCGCCTGCCGATGACCGAGATTGCCCAGGACAACTGACGCAATGGCCGCAGATACCAGCGACACCCAGGCCCTGCGCCAGATACTGGAGGTTACGCGCAAGCTCGCCGCCCCCTTTGACCTCGACACCATGTTGTCAGAAGTCGTCAACGCCTCGCGCGAGGTACTCAACGCCGACCGCGGCACCGTATTCCTGTACGACAAGGAAGCCGACGAACTCGTCGTCCGTGTCGGTACCGAACTCGATCACATTCGCATTCCCGCCAACAAGGGCATCGTCGGCGAGTGTGCTCAGACTCGCATGCTGATCAACGTCCCCGACTGTTATGCGGACCCGCGCTTCAATCGCGCCATCGACAAGCAAACCGGCTACAAGTCGCGCTGCATGCTGACCATCCCGTTGATCGGTTACGAGGACTCGCTCGTCGGTGTGCTGCAGATTCTCAACAAGAACGACGGCGTATTTGACGAGCACGACGAGTTCGTCGGCCAGGCGCTCGCCGCGCAGGCCGCGGTCGTGCTGCATCGCGTCAAGATCACCGAGAAGATCATCGAGTCCGAGAAGCTCGGCCGGGAGATCTCCGTCGCGCGCGACGTGCAGATGGGCACGCTGCCGAAGGACATGCCCGAAATCGACGGCTACGAGTTCGGTGGGGCCTTCTCTCCCACCGACCAGACGGGCGGTGACCTGTACGACTTCATCCCACTCGGCAATAACCGGTTGTTCATCCTCATGGGCGACGCCACGGGACATGGCATCGGTCCCGCTCTGAGCGCGACGCAGGTGCGTGCCATGCTGCGCGTCGCATTGCGACTGCAGTCGAGCCTCGACGACGCATTCATCCACATTAACGACCAGCTATGCGAAGACCTTCCCGACGATCGCTTCGTTACGGGGTTTTTCGGGCTCCTCGATGCCGAGACGCACACGGTCAGATTCCACTCGGGCGGTCAGGGTCCGATCATGCATTACCAGGCCGACATGGGTGAGTTCGACTGGCACCCGGCCACCACCTACCCGCTCGGTTACCTGCCGCATTCCGAGCTCGATGACCCCCATGCGGCCGTGCTCGATCCGGGCGATGTCCTCGGACTCATCTCCGACGGCATCTACGAGTACGAGAATGAGACTGGCGAGCAGTTCGGTCGCCGCGGGGTGATGCGCGTGCTTGATGCGCACCCGGACGCCTCCGCGCAGGAACTGGTCGACCACATCATGGAAGCTGCCCGTAAACATGGAGGTACTGCACCCCAGGCTGACGACATCACGATCGTGCTGGCGCGCCGCTTACCGGAGTAAGACTCATGCAAAGAGAATTCCCGAGGCACCTCGATTCACTTGCCGGACTCTACGAGTTTTCCGAGCAGATCATGACCAGTCACGATCTCCCGGACGGGGTGCGCTTCCCTGTCCATCTCGCCATGGAAGAGCTCTTCGTCAACATGGTGCACTACAACCCGACCGTGATGACGGATATCGAGGTAACGATCGAGGTGGCCGACGATGTCAGGGTCTCACTGGTGGATAACGGCGGCGCCGAATTTGACGTAACGGCCAGGCGTGATGTCGACATCGAATCACCACTAGAGAAGCGCAAGCCAGGCGGCCTCGGCATTCACCTGATCCAGAATCTCGTGGATACGCTGGAATACGAGTACCAAGACGGCCGGGGCGAGGTTATATTTACCAAGAGGTCAGGAACCGAAGATGTTTGAAATCGAATACGGAAGTGGCGGCGAAGTGATATGCCGCGGACGGCTGGATGCCGCGCAGTGTGAGAAGGCGGAAGCCTTTATGAACGGGCTGCAAGGCCGGTGCACGCTGGATTTCGATGAACTCGAGTACATCTCGAGTGCCGGTCTCGGTATACTGCTGAAGACTCAGAAACGCCTTGCGGGGAGTGGCGCAGGGCTGAAAATAATAAACGTCAACAACCACATACACGACGTGTTCCGGTATTCCGGGTTTCACGCCATATTCGACATAGAAGCAAAATAACGCGTCGAATTCGTTTTCCAACTTTCTGCCGGGTCAATTGTACGTATGAGTAAGACAGACGATACAAAGTTGATTGAGCGGTGCAGAGAAGGTGACCGCGAAGCCTTCCAGGCTTTGCTGGTGGAATACGAGAAACCCGTCTTCAATGCCGCCTACCGGATGCTTAACAGCCGGGACGACGCGCAGGACGTAACACAGACGGTCTTTCTCAAGGTCTTTGAGCACATCGACCAGTTCGACCCGTCACGCCGCTTCTTCAGCTGGATTTACCGAATCACGTTGAACGAATCGATCAACTGGCTCGGCAGGACCAACAGGCTCGAACCGCTGGCCCACGAGGCAGCGTTCGAAGGCAAGGGACCGGAACAGGAAGTGGAGAGTGCGAAGGTGTCATCGAATGTCCAGGCAGCGCTGATGACGATCAAATCCGACTACCGTTCCGTTGTCGTACTCAAACATTTTCTGGGATGCAGTTACGTGGAAATCAGCCAAATACTGGATATCCCGGAAAAGAAAGTTAAATCAAGACTTTATACGGCGCGTCAGCAGCTCAAAGACGCCCTGACCGGCAGATCCTGATGGCTATAGAGCAAAAATTCACAGACCTGATCAATGCCGCGATCGACGGCGACATCAGCGACCGCGAAAAGGCCGACCTCGACGCGTTCCTCGCCAGCAGTGACGAGGGCCGCGACCTGTATGACCAACTCACAAACCTGTGCAGCGCGCTCGACGCGCTTGGGACGGAAGAACCGCCCGTTCACCTGAGGCACATCATCATGAACAACATCCCGACAGAATCGAGACCCGAGCAGGAGCCGCATCCGCTACTGTCGCTACTGAATTATCCTGCCTTGCGCTACGCAGGAGCGTTTGCCGCAGGCGTCCTGGTCGCACTCGTGATTATCGACTCGACCCGTGTATCCAACCGGGCGTTTGACGACGTCACCGGCCTGGTCGGCACGGTGGCAGAACCCGTCGAGTCCACTGGCGCCCAGATGATTTCCGTCGATGAAATCGATGTCGCCGGGACAATATCCCTGCGCAGCGCCGGTTCGATCATGATTCTAGACTTCGATCTGGTCTCAAAAGACCATATAGAGATCGAGGCCGACTACAAGGACCCCAGTATCTGGTTCAACGGCTTCGCGCAGCTCGAGAGCGAAGGCACGACCGTGGCTGCGGCCGACGGGCGTGTCCGCCTCGGCATGCAGGGCAAGCGCCGTTATGCGGTCTATTTGCACAACCAGCGAGGCCACGAAACCCAGGTAAACCTGCGGTTCCTGGCCGATGGCGAGGTCGTCCACGAGGCGACGCTAGAGTACAAACCGGCAGATTGACCAACTTTTTCTTAACCCGTCTGTACTTCAGGTTAGGATGAACATCGTAGAGCCCGTGGGAGGGCCAAGGGGATAGTAAGATGGCAGCAAGCAACAAGGCAGTTCCTATCATTCTGGTCGGCGCGCTGGCGTTAGGCATCCTGGCGTACTTTGGGATGAGCTACCCGCCGGGCGACGGGGTCACAGGTACGGTTGCGCCAGCAGAGCGCTATCGTGCGGAGCAG
>JBFFOM010000019.1:0-42468 GCA_041574455.1 Woeseiaceae bacterium
AAAACGACTCCCCGCGATCTCCCCGTAGTAATAGACCTCGCCGGAAGTTGCCCTGATCACGCCCTCGATGATCTCGACGGTCGTCGTTTTGCCGGCGCCATTGGGTCCCAGCAGGCCGAAGCAAGTGCCCTCGGCGACCTCGAAGCTGACCCCGTCGACCGCCATGACCCCGGGATATTCCTTTACCAGGTTGCGGGCCTCCAGGGCGACTGTAGCGCTTGCGGACATCCACGCAGGGTACCGGACCTGCGATTTTCGAGCCACCTTGCAACCATTTGGCCGCGGGCGGTATCTATACTGCATAGTAGGCATACACAGGGGTATCTCCAGAATGGCCAGAATCGCAACCAAAACGGCGTTTACCATAGGATTACTTGTCCTGTTGATGTCGGTACCGGCCTTTGCCGCATCGATCAACAAGAGCATCAAGATTGACGCCGGTGAAGAGTCCGGCGGAGCCACATCCGTGAACGGGAGTATCAGCGTTGGCGACAGCGCCGTGGTTACGGGCGGTCTCCAGACCGTGAACGGTTCGATCAGTATCGACAGTGGCGCACAGATCAAGAGCGCGAGGACCGTGAACGGTCGCCTCCGCATGGGCGACGGCGTGACGGCCGGCAACCTGACGACCGTCAACGGTTCGGTCACGGTGGGCGAGGGCGCGACCATCAAGGGAAGCATCAACGCGGTCAACGGCAGTATCACGGTTGAGGAAGAAGCGTCTGTAACAGGCGGTCTCGAGAATGTGAACGGCCGGATCGAACTGAACGGCACGACGATTGGCGGTGACGTCAAGACGGTCACTGGTGACGTCAACGTCGAGAGCACGGTGCTTCAGGGCGACCTCGTCATAGAGGAGCCGAGTTTCTGGGGCCGGCAGAGCAAGAAGCGCAAACCGCGCGTTGTCATCGGTCCGGGCTCGCGGGTCGAGGGAACGATCGTCATTGAACACGAAGTCGAACTCTTCATCAGCGAGTCGGCCGAGGTCGGTCACGTCGAAGGTGTCATGGGCATCGACGACGCCCAGCGATTCAGCGGCAACAGACCCTGATAACCCTTAGAATGGGGGCGTGCAGCAGGCAGCCACCCAACTAGCGCTATTCAATGAAACGGAAGAGCCCGACCCCCTGTCGGGCTTTTCCGTGCGGCGCAGTGGTCGAGCCAGGCGCCTCTCCATCAAGGTCTACCCGCGCGGTCGCGTCGAGGTTGTCGTTCCGCAACGTGCCGGTGCGCGCGAGGTGGAGGAATTCGTCGAGTCGCACCGCGAGTGGATTCGCAATGCACGTGCCGAGTTTGCCAAAGAGCATGTACCCGAGCCCTTTTCCCTGCCCACGAGTGTTCGCCTGCCCGCCATCGATCGTGCGTTCTGCATTCGTTACCAGCGAGATACAGGCGGAAATGCCGTGCGATATCGCGTGGTGGGGAATACGGTCGCGCTGTCGGGACGCACGGAAGACGAACAGCTGTGTGTCAAGGCCCTGAGACGGTGGCTGACGGCAATGGCGAAGAAAGAGTATCTGCCGCGCCTGCGCGCTCTTGCGAGCCTGACCGATATGCCTTTTCGCAACATGCACGTACGCGGTCAGAAGACCTGCTGGGGCAGCCACTCGAGTACCGGCACCATCAGCCTCAATTACTGCATGATGTTCCTCGAGCCGCCGCATCTTCGGTATGTGATGATTCACGAACTTTGTCACGCAAGACACATGAATCACTCCCCCGGCTTCTGGCGACTTGTCGGCCGTTTCGAGCCCGGCTATCGGCGTCTCGACACGGATCTCAACCAGTGCTGGAAGCGCATTCCGACGTGGGTGGGGATATACTAGAGAGACCTGAACCCGGCTGTTCCGGGCCTGTCAAAGCGAACGTGACCAGTACCAGCCGCAAATTCTGCCTCGCCATCCTGTTGAGCCTGCTCGTCGGGCACGCAGCGTTGATCGCACACGAGGCAACCCATATCGCCGACGAGGCGGTCGAGTGTGAACTGTGCATCTCCCACGGCGCTCCCGCGGCCCTGCCGCCCGCGGGGCCAGATCACGAATTCCTCAATCTGCCGCAGGCAAGAGTGGCTGTGGACACCGGAACAGTATTCGCGCCCCGGTACTTCACCCCATGCGGCCAGCGCGGCCCGCCGGTCTGACTGAAACAAGTACCGCACACCCATTTTCAGTTTTTGACATAGGAGAGCGATACCATGCGTGTCGATTCTTTTTCCGGCGTTTTCCTGACGCTACTTGTATTCATCCCCGGTGCCGTGGTGGCCCAGGATGCCGCCGCATTGGCACAGAAAACCGAAATCTCGGCCCTGCGCGCCGAACTTGATGCACTCAGGACAGACTATGAAGTGCGCATCGCGGAGCTCGAGCAACGCCTTGCCATCGCCGAGCAGAACGCAGAGCAAAACCATGGCGCAAGTCAGGTGGTTCCAGCGCCGGCACCGCCGAGTAACAGCAATGCAGCCTTCAACCCGGCCATTGGCGTCGTGTTCCAGGGCTTTCTCTCCGGTGTTGACGGCGAGCCTGGCGAAGAAGAAGGCTTCGCCGTCGGTGAAACCGAACTCATCATGAGCGCTAATGTAGACGACAAGTTCTCGGCGTACCTGACCGCCGCCCTGGCATTCGAGGACGGTGAGTCCGAGTTCGAACTCGAAGAAGCCTGGATCGAGACGACGGCGCTGCCGGCCGGGTTCAGGGCACGCTTCGGACGCATGTTCTCGGGCATCGGTTACCTGAATGCGAAACACGCGCACACCTGGGATTTTGCCGACCAGGCGCTGCCGTACGAGGCCTTCCTGGACGGACGATATGTCGACAACGGCGCACAGCTGCGCTGGCTGGCCCCAACCGACCTTTATTTCGAGCTCGGTGGTGAGCTCATGCAGGGCGAGGGCGATCCGCAAGGACTCGGCGGCATCACCGTGTTTGCCAACCTCGGCGGTGACATTGGAGCCGACCACAGCTGGCTTGCGGGTGTCTCCCGGCTCGAGCAGGACGCCGGCCAGGAACTACACGTCGCGCACATCGTCTGGAAATGGGCGCCCGATGGTAACTGGAAGCAGAAGAACTTTATCTTCCAGGCCGAATATCTCGAAAACTCCGACCTGCGCACAGACGATGGCTGGTACGCACAGGCCGTGTTCCAGCCGGTGCCGCGCTGGCGCATTGGTGCACGTTTCGACTCGGTCGACCTGGAAGCGGATGATCCGAGCCGATCGACGGTCATGCTGGACTGGTCGAACAGCGAGTTCAGTCGCGTGCGCCTGCAGGCATCGCGCCTCGAGGCCGGGACCACGACCGAAAACGCATGGACACTGCAGTACATTCACAGCATTGGAGCGCACGGCGCACACACGTTCTAGAGGGGGTCGACATGCGACAAATCATCCTCGCACTGCTGCTGGCCATCCCGGTTTCCGCGACGGCCGAGGTGCGTGTATTCGTGTGCGAACCCGAGTGGGCAGCACTCGCGACGGAACTTGGTGGCGCTCTCGTAGAGACCTACAGCGCGACGACGGCTCTGCAGGACCCGCATTACATCCAGGCCAGGCCCAGTCTGATCGCAAAGCTGCGACGAGCGGACTTGCTGATATGCAGCGGGGCGCAACTCGAGATCGGCTGGCTGCCGGCGCTGCTGCAGAAAGCGAACAACCGCAAGGTCATGCCGGGCAGTGACGGGTATCTCGAGGCCAGCCGTTATGTACTGCGGCTCGGCGCGACCGCGAATGTCGATCGGGCGCAGGGCGATATCCATCCACAGGGAAATCCACATATCCAGACAAACCCGCACAACATCGTGGCGGTAGCGCGTGAAATCACGCGCCGATTGAGCAAGATAGATTCAATTAATACAGTAAGTTATGATAAAAACTTAATAAGTTTTCTCGATAAATGGCGGGCAGCGATCGAACGTTGGGAAGCGGTCGCCGGGCCCTTGAGCGGCAGGCGCATGATTGCGCACCACAAGTCATGGGTTTACCTCGCCGACTGGCTGGGCCTGGAGGAGGTGGCGTATCTCGAACCGATCGCCGGATTGCCGCCGACCGCGACGCATCTCAGCCGGCTGACGAACCGATTTGCCGATGGCGGTGCCGACGTAATCGTGCGCTCGCCCTACCAGGATGACCGTCCGTCCGAGTGGCTGTCGGAGCGCATCCAGGTGCCTGCATTGGTCTTGCCGCTGTCAGTTGGCGGTACTGACGATGCGACGGACCTGTTCAGTCTTTATGATGCAATCATCTCACGCTTGCTCGGAGCGATGCACGATGTTTGAAGCCCTGGACTGGTCGATAATTGGTCCCGCATTCGTGGCCGGGCTGATCGTCTTGAGTACCCACGTACCGCTCGGACAGGAAGTGCTCCGCCGCGGCATCGTCTTCATCGACCTCGCTATCGCACAGGTGGCTGGCCTCGGTGTCATCGCCGCCTACGCGATGGAGTGGGATCCTCAGGGAATCGAGGTCCAGCTGGCCGCGGTCAGTGCCGCCCTGATTGCTGCCCTCGGCCTTTACTGGACGGAACAGCGCTGGGCGCGCATCCAGGAACCGCTGATTGGTACGCTGTTCATCCTTGCCGCAACGGGCGGTATCCTGTTGCTGGCCGGGAACCCGCATGGCAGTGAGCATCTCAAGGACCTGCTGGTTGGCCAGATCCTCTGGACCACCTGGGCGGCGCTGCTGCCGGTGGCATTACTCTATGCCGCCGTGCTCGTAATCTGGTTCTGGCTGCATCCCCGTTCAGGCGGCCTGGTGTTCTACCTGGCATTTGCCGTCACGGTTACCGCATCGGTGCAGATCGTTGGCATCTACCTCGTGTTTGCGAGCCTGATCATCCCCGGTCTGGTTACGATCGGCATCAAGAGAGGCAACCGGCTGGTTGCCGGCTATTTCGTTGGCGCTGTTGCCTACCTGATCGGCATTGTCGTGTCGTTCTGGATGGACCTGCCGACCGGTGCCGTAATCGTCTGGAGTATGGCTGCGGTCGGGCTCGTTGCCGGCCTGTTCATATCCGACAAGCGCGCCGGCTGGTAGGCCCTAACTGCCGAAGTCGAGCTGGATGCCCACGAAAGCGGCGCGGCCAGGTGTCCTGAAGCCGTACACGTGCTCGTAGTCCGTATCGAGCAGGTTGGCCGCGCGCACGAACACTGTCGTTGATTCCGACCAGCGGTAGCGCGTGGTCAGGTCGACGAGCCAGTGACTCGCAAGATTCACAACCTCGGGCGGATTTGGCCACGGGGGAAAAAAGGTGTCCGGTCGCGTGCCGCCATACGCCGCGGTCAGGGCCAGGTGCGCACGGTCATCCAGAAAACCATAGTCGACATCAATACTCCCCGAATGTCGCGGCCTGCGCACTTCGCGAACGTCATCCGCCTCCGAGTCGACATAGGTGTAATTGGCTGCCAGCGATAATGCCCGAGAGATATCCCAGAGAACGGCAATTTCGGCGCCCGTACGCTTGCTCTTGCCTTCCATGTTGTCGGCAGTTGCCGTGAAGGTGACCGGGTCGAAGACGAAGCCATTGATTTCGTCCGCGAGGTCCTGGCGAAACGCCGTCAGCTGCAGGCTTAAGCCCGGCGCCAGGTTTTGTTCGATTCCTGCTTCATAGGAAAGAGACGACTCCGGTTCCAACTCGGCAGGAACGAACTGCCCCGGGTAGTAGCCGTAGAGTTCCGTGAATGTCGGGTTCTTGCGTCCCGTGCCGACGTTGGCGCGCAGGCGCGTGCCGGAAGCGAGCAACCAGGCCACGGACAGTCTCCCGGTCAACACATCATCGAACACGCTGTTAGCGTCGTAACGGGCGCTTGCCAGCCATGTGACCCGCTCGCCCAGGTGGCCTTCGTAATCGACAATGACGCTCGTTACGTTCATCTCCTGCACCTGGTTCGGGTCGCCGAACCCGACAGGGCCACGCTGTTCGAAACCGGTCTGTTCGTGTTCCAGCGCGAGGGACAGACGGTCCTGCCCCAGGCCAATGTCAGACTGGTAGGAGAAGGCGAGTCTGTCGGACTGGGTCGAGATGTCCTCGCTCCCGGCAACCAGGTTGCGGTTCTCGCTGTCGAAGTAACGCAGATAGACGTGATGACGGACGCGAGCATCCTCAGAACCAATGTTCAGGCCGACGTGTGCGTAATGCTGGAGCGTGTCCAGGGCGACATCCGAATCGGCTGGCAGGCCCGTCGTGAAATAGTCGATGTTGTCGTAGTGTGACAATGCGTCGACGCGACGTGCGCCAAATGAGAGCGAGAGCGCCTTACGGGTTGCGAACGATGCACTCAGGCTCGCCGTGGTGGCGTCGGCGGCATCGTCTTCAATACCGGTGCGCGAGATGTTGCTGCCGTCCATTGACAGGCGCTCAACACTGAAGCCGAGCTTCCAGCTGTCGCCGCCCGTGGTGCCATTCAGTGCCGCATTGAGCGTGTCCATGGAACCGGTCTCGACATAAGCGTCGGCCGACGAAGGGCCGCCTGCACGGGTAATGATATTGATCACCCCTGCCAGGGCGTCACTGCCCCAGATGGCGCTTTGTGGTCCGCGCACGATCTCGATGCGCTCGATGTTCGACGTGCTCAGGAACTCCCAGCGAAACTCGTCTCCGGAGGCAGGGTCATTAGCGCGCGCACCATCGATTAACACCAGCACATGGTTGGCTTCGGCACCGCGTACTCGCACCTGTGTCTGAGCTCCCTGCGTACCCGACTGACTGACTGCGAAACCGGGCACCGTACGCAGCAAGTCGGACACGTAGCGAACCTGGCGGCGTTCAATTTCCTCACGCGTGAATACGGTGACAGCACTGCCCAGCGCGTTGACCGACAGCGGTGCCCGCGCGCCCGTCACGATGATGTGATCGACGGGTTCGCCAGGCGTCTGCGCGAGGCTCGGGTCCGCAACGACGGTGGCGATGACGGCGGCCAGGGTGGCGAAAGCTTGTTTCATCTTCTCTCCCCCGCGTCTTCCCCGACGCGTTCGAAAGTGGGCTGCTCGCCAGGCCGGTCTCCGGACTCATGAGTGGCGTATCGCCATGCTGGTCGCCTTCCCACGCGTCCTGCGCAGTGGCCGTATGACCGGCAAACTCATTTACCGTTGCGGGGGCAGTGACGGGATTGCCGCACGGGCGCACCGTCTTCCCGATTAAGCGCGCAGCGAGGAATCGCGTTGCGCCACCTTGCGAGTTCGCGAGGCAGTGTGCCTGAGCGGGTCCGGTCTGGCAACTCAGCCCTGATCGAGCAACTCGCGCAGGTTGATGACAGCCGCGTTCGCGCGTGCGAGGTAGTTGGCCATGACCAGCGAGTGGTTGGCTGTCAGGCCATAGCCGCTGCCGTTCAGCACCAGGGGTGAACGCAGCGGGGCGAGGCTGGCCTCGAGTTCACGGATGATCTGGCGCACGCTGACTTCGGCGTTCTTGTCCTCGAGGACATGTGCAAAATCGAATTCCGCGGCGCGGAAGAAATGGACGAGGGCCCACGCCGTGCCGCGTGCCTCGAAAAAGATGTTGTCGGTTCTCCACCACGATGTCCGGACATCGACCGTGTCAGGTTGAGATCCGGCAGCTTCGGCCGCCGCGTCGCCTGCCAGGTCTTCGTTGATGCGTGTTCTAGCGACACTATTGCCGAGCCGGCGTGTCAGACTTCCCAGGCGCTTTTCGACCTGTGACAACCACTCCCGCAGGTTGTCGGCGCGGGCATAGAACACGGTGTCCGGGTCGCCGGCCACAAGTCGTTCGCGGTATTGCTTGAACAGGGATATACCCTCGCGGTACTCGGACTCGGTTGTCGGGAATACCCAGGAATTGTTGTCATAGAAGAACTTCGGTGCGCCTTCCGCGACATCCCGGTCTTCTTTCGACTGCGACTGGCTGCGTGTGTAGTCGTCGCGCATGACACGGCCCAGGTCGCGCATCTGGTTAACGACGCCGAGTTCCCAGCTCGGAATGTTATCGAGGAACAGGAAAGGCGGAAGTTTGTCGTTCGTCAGGTACCCGCCGTTCTTGTTGAGCAGAACCTCACCGACGCGCACCAGTGTATCGACAGTGGAGTAGCCCACCTTTGCATTGTCAGGATTCGCCGAGCGATTGACCCAGAATACGTCCGGCTCACGCGACGCCCAGAACATGATGGCGCACAGGATAACGACCAGGACCCCGGCGGCCCATGCGACGATCTTCGACCACTTGCCCGTGGACATGATATTGGCGGCTGACAGTTCCATCTTCTTTTCCCAGATATCGTCTCAGCAATTGCTGTCAGTCACCCTCATTGGTGCAAACAGGGTGACTGACACCAATTTCCGGTACCTCACCTAGAGGACCAGTAATTCTAGCAGTTCCGGGAGGATCACCCCTGACTTTCCGGCCAGCACGAAGCTTGCCGAATACATGACGGGCTCGGGGTTGATTTCGACCACGGATGCGCCGTTTTCACGTGCGATGTCGGCGAGCCCGGCGGCCGGATAGACAAGGGCCGATGTCCCGACGGACAGGAACACGTCGCAGTCCGCGGCCGCGGCGCAGGACTCGTTGAGAGCCTTCTCCGGAATCGCCTCACCAAACCAGACGACGCCTGGCCGCAGATGGCCGCCGCAATCGGGACAGGCGGGCACCGCGGAACCCTCATCGGCAACCTGCAGCGACCCGTCATTGACGCAGCGGTCCGCAAAGATGTTGCCATGAAACTCGATCACACTTTTGCTGCCTGCACGCTGGTGCAGGTTGTCGACGTTCTGTGTGACGAGCGTCAGTCGCGGCACGAGGTCTGCGAGTTGTGCGAGTGCCAGGTGACCCGGGTTGGGTTTGGCCTCCGCCACAAGGTCGCGGCGCCAGCGATACCAGCGCCAGACCAGCACCGGGTCCATGAGGAATGCGTCCGGGGTGGCCAGGTCCTCGGGCCGGTACCTGGCCCAGAGGCCTTCCTGGGCATCGCGAAAGGTCGGCACTCCGCTTTCGGCGGAGACGCCGGCGCCTGTCAGTACGCAGACATGGCGTGCATCCCGGAGCACCGTTATCAGTGCGTCAGGGACGTCACTGCGCGTTGCCATGATCAGTCGGCTAGCTGCCGCAGGACGTAATGGAGGATGCCGCCATGCTCGAAGTAGTCGCGCTCCTTCGGCGTATCGATGCGCACCTGTACTTCAAACGTCGTCGTGTGACCGCCTGGACCCGTTGCGCTCACGGTAACGGTCTTCGCCGTTGGGTCCGTCTGACCCTTGATGTCAAACGTTTCCTTTCCGGTGAGTTCGAGACTTTCCGCGTCCTGCCCCTCGAGGAACTGCAGTGGCAAGACGCCCATGCCGATCAGGTTCGAGCGATGGATACGCTCGAAACTCTTCGCGATGACTGCTTTGACGCCCAGTAGCAAGGTGCCTTTGGCCGCCCAGTCACGCGAGGAACCCGTGCCGTATTCGCTGCCCGCGAGCACAATCAGCGGCGTTCCTTCTTCGCGATAGCGCACGGACGCATCGAAGACCGACATCTGCTGGCCACTCGGCTGGTGACAGGTCCAGCCGCCTTCGGTCCCGGGCGCCAGCCGGTTGCGCAGGCGGATGTTGGCAAACGTGCCGCGCATCATGACTTCGTGATTGCCGCGGCGCGAGCCATACGAGTTGAAGTCGACGGGCTCGACGCCATTCGCCTGCAGATAGGCCGCTGCAGGGCTGTCCTTGGCGATCGCGCCGGCCGGCGAGATATGGTCGGTGGTCACCGAGTCACCCAGGAGGGCGAGACAGCGGGCACCTTCGATATCGGTCACCGGGGCAGCGTCCCTGGACATACCTTCAAAATAGGGCGGATTGCGTATGTAGGTAGAGTCCGGCTCCCAATGGTAGATGTCGCCGGTGGGAGACTCGATGCGTTTCCAGTTTTCGTCACCGTCGAATACTTTGCTGTAGCTCGCTTTGAACATTTCCGAATCGATATTCGCGGCGACAAAGTCATGAACTTCCTGCTGCCTCGGCCAGATGTCGCGCATATAGACATCATTGCCGTCCTGGTCCTGCCCGAGCGGGTCGCTGTAGAGATCGACATTCATGTTACCGGCCAGGGCATAGGCGACGACCAGGGGTGGGGAGGCCAGGAAATTGTGTTGCACCAGGGCGTGAATACGGCCTTCGAAGTTGCGGTTACCCGACAGCACGCTCGCGCCCACGACGTTGCCACTGGTAATGGCGTCCGCGATCTCCGGCTTCAGCGGGCCAGAGTTGCCGATACAGGTCGTGCAGCCGTAGCCCACGGTGTAGAAGCCGACAGCTTCGAGATCGTCGATGAGTTCCGCTTTCTCGAGGTAGTCCGACACCACGCGAGAACCCGGGGCCAGGCTGGTCTTTACCCAGGGTTTGGCCTTGAGGCCCCTGGCCGCAGCGTTACGTGCCAGCAATCCAGCTGCGATCATGACCGCAGGATTTGACGTGTTGGTGCAGCTCGTGATCGCGGCAATCAGGATCGAGCCGTCATTGATCTCGACGTCCTCACCGTCGAGATTTGCAGTGCCACTGCCGCCTTCTTCGCGACTGGCCACCGTGTCAGCCAGGATCTTCTCGTAGGAGGAGGCCGCAGCGCTCAGCGCGATGCGATCCTGTGGGCGTTTCGGTCCTGCGATACTGGGCTCGACGTCACCGAGGTCCAGCTCGAGCACATCGGTATACAGCGCAGCGGGCTGGCCGTCTTCGCGCCACATCCCCTGAGCTTTCGCGTACGCTTCCACGAGTTCGCACTGCTCATCCGGGCGGCCCGATAGCTTCATGTAGCGAATCGTCTCGCCGTCGATCGGGAAGATGCCGCAGGTCGAGCCGAACTCCGGCGCCATGTTGCCGAGCGTGGCCCGGTCCGCCAACGGCATTTCCGCCAGGCCGTCACCAAAGAATTCGACGAATTTGCCGACCACACCCTTGTTGCGCAGCATCTCGGTGCAGGTCAGGACCAGGTCGGTTGCGGTCGTGCCTTCCTTCAGTTTGCCGGTCAGCTTGAAGCCGATGACGTGCGGGATGAGCATGGTGATTGGCTGACCAAGCATGGCGGCCTCGGCTTCGATACCGCCGACGCCCCAGCCGAGGATACCGATGCCGTTGATCATCGTCGTATGCGAGTCCGTACCGACGACTGTGTCGGGGTAGGCCCGCCGCACGCCGTCATTATCGACGTCGAATACGACGCGGCTCAGGTACTCGAGGTTCACCTGGTGGACGATGCCCGTGTTGGGCGGTACGACGGCGAAGTTGTCGAAAGCCTGCTGGCCCCACTTGAGGAATGAGTAACGCTCCTTATTGCGTTGAAACTCGATCTTTGTATTGAGGTCCAGCGCGTTTGCGGCCCCGTAGTGGTCGATCTGCACCGAGTGATCGATGACGAGTTCGGCTGGTGACAGCGGGTTGATATCGTCAGCTGATCCGCCCAGCTTGACGACCGCGTCGCGCATGGCGGCGAGATCAACAACCGCAGGTACGCCCGTAAAGTCCTGGAGCACCACGCGTGCCGGCGTAAACGAGATTTCCGTGCTCGGGGCGGCCGTCGGATCCCAGTTGGCGAGCGCCAGGATGTCGTCGCGCGTCACGTCACGGCCGTCTTCATGGCGCAGCAGGTTTTCAAGCAGGATCTTGAGCGAATAGGGCAGGCGGTCTACATGGCCGTCCTTGACCGCATCGAGGCGATAGATCTCGTAGTCGTGGCCGCCGACTGCAAGCGCCGAGCGCGCGCCGAAGCTGTCCGTCATCTTCGATTCTCCGCGAATCTCAGTTACTGGAGGCGGCCGGGTAAGCCGCGGGGGTGCGCATTATAGCCGAAGGCCCGGCGTCTCGCTTACCCCAATTCGTCGATGACGGCGCCCCCGAGGCAGCGATCCCCGTCGTAAAAAACGACGAACTGTCCGGGCGTCACGGCCTTCTGGCGCTCATCAAAGCGGACGTCGACGCGTCCCGCGCCGAGGTCGGTTACGGCGCAGTCCTGGTCGGGTTGCCGGTACCGGACCTTGGCCTTGCAGCGCAAGCCGTCCCGAAGTCCTCTCGGGGCAGTGCCGATCCAACTCGCGTCAGTGGCCGTCAGGCCGTTGCTGAACAGTAACTCGTGCTCGCCCTGGGCGACGATCAGCGCGTTGCTGTCGAGGTCCTTGGCGACGACGTACCAGGGCAGCTCCGGTCGGTCGTGAATGCCACCAATGTGCAGTCCCTGGCGCTGCCCCAGGGTGTAGTACATGAGGCCCTGGTGTTCGCCGACGAGCATGCCCCCGGGCGTGCGCATCGGGCCCGGGTTCGCGGGCAGGTACGTGCTCAGGAACTCGCGGAAGGGGCGCTCGCCGATGAAGCAGATGCCGGTCGAATCCTTCTTGCCATGAACCGCGAGCCCGCGATCCCGGGCAATGTCCCGAACCTGCGCCTTCAGGAGTTCACCGAGGGGGAACAGTGTTTCTGCCAGCGCCTCCGCACTGACCTGGTGCAGGAAATAACTCTGGTCCTTGTTCGGGTCTTTACCCTTGAACAGTGCCCCGACGTCGTCAACCACGCCGCTGCGGGCATAGTGACCGGTCGCCAGGTGATCCCCGCCAAGACGCTTCGCGTAATCCCTGAAGACCCCGAACTTGATCTCCCGGTTGCACAGTACGTCGGGGTTGGGTGTACGGCCTTTGCGATACTCGTCGAGAAAGTATTCGAACACCTGGTCGCGGTACTGTTTCGAGAAGTTGGCGTGGTGGAGCGGGATATCCAGCTGTTTGCAAACGCGCCGGGCATCCTGCAGGTCCGCAGCAGCCGTGCAGTAGCCGTCGTCGTCCTCCCAGTTCGTCATGTGCAGGGCATGGACGTCGTAGCCTTCATCTTTCAGGAGCAGGGCAGCAACGGCTGAATCGACCCCGCCTGAAAGGCCGAGAATTACGCGCTTGGTCATAGCGCGCGGATTCTAGCACTCCTCCGAAAATGGTATGGTCGGTAAATTGCAGCATTGGAGGCAGGATGACGAAGCTCTTCAGCGAGCTCAAACGACGGAACGTGGTGCGCGTGGGCCTGGCCTACGTCGTGCTCGGCTGGGTTGTGCTGCAGGTCGGAGACGTCCTGTTCGATACGTTTGGCACGCCGGACTGGGTCGGCAAGACACTGGCCGCGCTGCTTCTTCTCGGTTTTCCGTTCGCGTGCCTGTTTGCCTGGGCGTTCGAGATGACGCCGGAGGGCATCAAGAAAACCCGGGAAGTCGATCTCTCCGACTCGATCACGCATTCGACCGGGCGCAAGCTGGACCGGGTAATTATCTTAGCGCTCGTCGTCGCCCTTGGTTACTTCATCTGGGATCGGCAGGGGCTCGTCGAGCCGGACACGACGGTGGTCGATGAAATAGCTATCGACAGGTCGATTGCGGTACTGCCGTTCGTCAATATGTCGTCGGACGAGGAGCAGGAGTGGTTCGCCGATGGGCTGACGGAGGAAATCCTCAACGCGCTCGCGCGCACGCCGGATCTGCTGGTCGCGTCGCGTACATCGTCATTCCAGTACAAGAACCAGAACACCGATATCTCTGAAATTGCAGCCAGGCTGGGCGTCGGGCATGTGCTGGAAGGCTCTGTGCGACGCGGCGGGGATCGCTTGCGTGTGACGGCGCAGCTCATCCGTGCAACGGATGGTTTTCACCTGTGGTCGGAAACTTTCGATCGCTCGCCGGAAGACGTCATCGCGATCCAGGAAGACGTCGCGTTCGAGATTGCAAGCGCTCTCGACACGGCCATGGATCCCGAGGCACTGCGACAGATGGTATCGGCTGGCACGGCTTCTATTGCTGCTTATGAGGCCTACCTCGAGGCACTCGCTCTCGAGGGGCGAGCCGGGTCGAGCGGCAATATCGAGAACTGGCGCGCCGCAGAGCTGGCGTTCGAGAGGGCAACGAGGATTGACCCGGATTTCAGCCAGGCCTGGTTTTACCGCGCGTTGTACTGGGAATCTCAGCTCGACATCACGACGATCGGGTCCGAGTTGTCGGGGCTGACCGAGGAAGAATCGCTCGATCAATTCATGACGGCAATCGACCGGGCCATTGCCACGTCAACCAATGATGCCTGGACAAGCCTGTTTCGGGCCAAGAAGGCAGAGAAGAGTCATCGCTGGGTCGATGCGAGAGACCACACTTTGAATTTCGTGCGCGAGTACCCGCACGATATCCAGGGCATCATCATGTTGTATAACGCGTACGCGAACCTGCGCGACACCGAAGGCGCGCGGCAGCATCTCGAGACGCTCGTCGAGATGTCACATGACGATCCGCTGGCCCTGAATGCAGTGATCACCAGCCTGTTGTTTGTCGGGCTTGTCGATGAATCGGTCGCCCTGGCGCGCGATGTCCTGAATCGTTATCCCGAGCACAGCTTTCTCGTATACCAGTCTCACCGCGCCCTCTTGTGGGGCGGCTACACAGAGGAGGCGCGCCGCTGGGCCCGCGTCCTGGAAAGCAGCGAGTTCCCGCCCGAGAACATCCTGGTTATGCGGCTGCGACAGGCCTGCGCGGAAGGTGATCTTGCCGCGGCGCAGTCACACGCCGACGCATTGCTCGTTCCGGAAATGGAGCTGAGCATCCGGTTCATTGCGTTGCAGATACTGAACCGGCCTGAGGAAGCGCACCAGGCCCTGGCTGACGCCGGGCTGAGCCTGCATGGCCTGAACAGTTTTTTGAACTACCCGTACTTCGACCACACGTTCTTCCCGGAGCTCGTCGTCAAGCTCGAAGAGCAGGGCATCGAGCGAGCCTTTCTTTCGGGTCCGCCGTATGCATGCAATGTGATGTAATGCGTCCCCCGCAAGCCTAGGTCCCGCTTGACGGGAGCAGGCTCTTACACGAGGTCGGCGGTTGCGAGGATGCGATGCACGTTTTGCTGCAACGGGAGCATGCCGGTCAGAAGGTCATCCGCGCCGCGACGGCCCGCAACGTAGTCCTCGACGCATCTGAGTACGGCCGGCGTGCGCAGTTCGGCACGACGCGCGTGAATGTCAGCCAGGCTCATCCAGCGGCGCCCGAGGATGCCATCGTCGAGTTCTGCCGACTCGACTTCGCCGATGAACTTCGTGGCGAAAACGATCCGCAGGAACTGCTGCCGGGACTGCGGGTGAATCCAGAGGTAGACGCCGATCATGTCCTGGCACTCGACCGCACATCCGGACTCCTCGAGTACCTCCCGGATTACGGCATCTTCAGGGGACTCGTCGGCCTCGATGTGCCCGCCGGGCTGTGTCAGCACACGCTGGCCCAGCGCGTATTCTTCCACGAACAGGTACTTGCCTTCGTGTTCGACAACCGCGGCAACGGTCAGGTCGGTCGGGTACATCCTTGTCCTTTTGCTTGGTCTAGATGCCGAGCTGGCGGAACTCGGTTTCCACTTCGCTCGCAAGCCAGATCTCGTCGAACATCTTGCTGTACAGTTTGGCGACGGCCGGCTCATACGTATCCGCGATACCTTCCCACCGTGGAGCCTGCAGGCGATAGACGAGAGCGGTCTCATCCGCAATGCAGAAAGCTTCCGCGTGCGTACGCAGATCTTCACGCACGTGACGGAATTCGATGTAGGTGTTCAGGCGACGCCCGAGATGCACGAAGTTGTTGCCGGCCTTGACGGCACGAGTCGGGTCCGCAATCAGGACACGAATACGTGCGTAGGTTTGCGACAAGACCAGTCGTTTGATGATCTCGAGGAACTCCGGATCGTCATAAATACCGGGCTCGAGATCATGGGTAAAGATCGATACCTTGCGACTGGCTTCGCGCACCACTTCAATCGCCGCCTCACGCATTTCCTCACGCGTCGAGATCACCCAGCGTTTGCTTTTTTGCTGCGCCTGCTCCATAGGGTGTCATAGTAACGGCGAGCACCGGATTCACTGTGCCAACTGCGTCACGTTTTGACTGATGGTTCCCAGTTGAAAACCATTCGCATCCCTCGTCGTAACTGGTCTTCAGGGGCGCTGCGCGATCCGTCCCAGCGTGCGGAACGGGCGCATATGGTCATAAATTACCGGGTATTTCAAATGCGCCCGAACGAAGCATCCAGGTGGTCAGGATTACCGCATCCGGGTCCGCGGGCAGAGGGCCGTTGAGCTGGCGTCTCCGACAAATCCCGGCGACGAAGTCGCTGCCAGCGAGCGACATCGTCAGGTGACGGCCGTTGACGTAAACATGCCCGTCGTCCCAGGCTATTCGCGCCATGCCGTGAACGTTCAGCTTGCCACCCCCGGCGATGAGCGCCAGTGCAGAATCGACTTCTGCCTCGGCCGGCAGGTCGGGTGTAATCCAGTCCTTCGTTGCGGTCGCGCATCTTCCCAGTGACACGGTAGCCAATTCCTGTTGCGCATCCTTCGCGTCGACCAGCGAGGCCGCGCGTCGGGCTGCTGCCGGCGAGATGTAGCCCGGAGCAGCCTCGGCGATGCCCAGGTCCGGATCTTCGTAGAACGGATTGTTGATCTCTTCATCCGGTAGTCGCTCACCGATGTCGGACAACTGTGGCGCCCGCATTCCGATGGAGTAGGTGATGCAGGCGCGGCGTGCCGTGCCCCAGTGCGGCACGCCGGGAGGCAGGTAAAGCACGTCGCCTTCGCTGGCAACATACGCCGTTCCCGAGAACGTCTTCGTCAGCGCCAGATTGTCGCTGGCAGCGCTGTCGGGAGCGACGTCCTCGTCTGTCACACACCACTCGCGTATGCCGATTCCCTGGCACAGGAACACGTCGTAGTGATCCCGGTGAGGCCCGACACCGCCGCCGGGTGCGGCGAAACTGACCATGAGATCGTCGATCCGCCAGTCCGGTATGAACGGCACCAGGTCGAAGAGCCTGCGCAGCGCGGGCAGGTGCTTCTCGACATCGTGTACGAGCAGCGTCCAGTCGCGTCGCGGGAGGGCTGCCAGGTAGTTTTCGTCGAAAGGTCCCGTTGCTGCGTGGTAACGCAGCCTGTCGCCGTCTCGCTCGGTGAATACAATGCGCGACTCGACGTCGTCGAGTGTTGCAAGCCAGCCGAGCTCGTTGCGCGTCACGGCCGGGCGCACCCGCTCCAGTGCCGCGGGCATGAACAGTTCCTGCTTTTGCCAGTATCTGGCGAGGAAGGACTCCGCGGTCAGGCTGCCCGGGAGCTGCAGCATGACCGCCTCAGATATCCCTCGCCTGTTGCGCGGCGAGACCGGTATAGGTGTCCGGCGTCAGTTCCAGCAGGCGCTGCTTCTCGCTTTCGGGGATGTCCAGCGTACCGATGAACTCCAGAATGACCTCCCTGGTCACGGCCTGGCCCCGGGTAAGTTCCTTGAGCTTCTCGTAGGGATTCGGGATGCCATGGCGCCGCATTACCGTCTGGACCGCCTCGGCGAGAACTTCCCAGGCCTCGCCGACGTCGGCCTGGATTGCCGCGGTGTTCACCTGCAGCTTGCCGACGCCTTTGAGCAACGACTGCAGGGCAATCATGACGTAGCCGGCAGCAACGCCGAGATTGCGCTGTACGGTCGAGTCCGTCAGGTCGCGCTGCCACCTTGAGATCGGCAGCTTCTCGGCAAAGTGGCCGAGCAGGGCATTTGCCATACCGAGGTTGCCTTCGGCGTTTTCGAAGTCGATCGGGTTGACCTTGTGCGGCATCGTCGACGAACCGACCTCGTTCTTCGCGGCTTGCTGCTTGAAATAGCCAAGCGAAATGTAGCCCCAGACATCGCGGGCCAAGTCGATGAGCACGGTGTTGTAACGGATCAGCGCGTGACAGTATTCCGCGGTCCAGTCGTGTGGCTCGATCTGCGTCGTGTACGGGTTGGGTTCGAGCCCCAGGGATCCGACGAAACCATGACTGATGGCGCGCCAGTCGAGGTCCGGGTAGGCAATCGCATGAGCATTGTAGTTGCCGACAGCGCCATTGAACTTGCCGAGTATGTTGACGGCCGCAAACTGTTTCTCGATACGATCGAGTCGGGCAACGACGTTGGCCAGTTCCTTGCCGAGGGTCGTCGGACTGGCCGTCTGGCCATGGGTGCGTGACAACATTGCGAGATCGGCATGGTCGCGCGCCATGTTCTTCAGCCTGCTGCGCAGGTCGCGCATGACAGGCAGGAGAGCATCAGTGCGCGCCGAGCGCAGCATGAGCGCGTACGAGAGGTTGTTGATATCCTCCGAGGTGCAGCTGAAATGGAGGAAGTCCTTGAGCGGCTGCGTCTCGGGACCTTCGCCGAGTTTCTCGCGAATGAAGTACTCCACAGCTTTGACATCGTGATTCGTCGTTGCCTCGATGGCCTTGACGCGCTCGGCATCATCGAGTGAAAAGTCGTCCACGATGCTGTTGAGAACGTCCTTCATGACCGATGACAACGGCCCCAGTTCCTCGATCGCCTGCTCGTCAGCCAGCCACTGCAGCCAGCGCACCTCGACGAGAACCCGGAAGCGGATCAGGCCGTATTCACTGAAGATATCGCGGAGGCTGTTGACCTTGTCGGCATAGCGACCGTCGGCGGGGGAAAGGGCTCTCAGGGTCGAGACTTTCATGCAGTAGAAACCAGTGTAGAATTGCGCGCGCAAAGCGCGAATCATACACCTTTTCGACACAACAAATGGGTGCCAGGCACCCGACGGAGTAGTGTGCCATGAGTGACAAGGCATATCGCATCGAACACGACAGCATGGGTGAGCTCCAGGTTCCTGAAGACGCTCTCTGGGGTGCGCAGACCCAGCGCGCAGTCGACAATTTTCCGATCTCCGGACTGGTGATGCCGCGCCAGTTCATCGCGGCGCTGGGACTCGTCAAGTGGGCCGCTGCCGGGGCCAACGCCGAACTCGGGCTGATCAAGAGCGACATCGCGATTGCCATTCAGAAAGCGGCCCTCGCGGTGTCGGCGGGCGACTATGACGCGCATTTCCCGATCGACGTCTTCCAGACGGGGTCGGGCACCAGTTCGAACATGAACGCGAACGAAGTGATTGCGCATGTGGCGACCAAAGCCCTCGGGGCCGAGGTGCACCCCAATGACCATGTCAACATGAGCCAGAGCAGCAATGACGTCATTCCCACGTGCGTGCATGTCGCGGCAGCACTCGCCATCAATGAAAAGCTGCTGCCTGCGCTCGAGCATCTTGCGACGACGCTCGAAAGCAAGGCAGAGGAGACCGACGGTGTCGTCAAGACAGGGCGGACGCACCTCATGGACGCGATGCCCGTGACGCTCGGCCAGGAGATTCGTGCCTGGCAGTTCCAGGTTGAGCAGGGGGCAGAGCGCATCAACGACACCATGAAGCGCCTGACCGCGCTGGCCCAGGGCGGTACCGCCGTAGGAACGGGGATCAACGCCCATCCGAAGTTCGGCGGCAAGGTCGCCGTACTGCTCAGCGAGCGGACTGGCTTGCCTTTCAAGGCGTCGGACAACCAGTTTCAGTCGCTCAGTTGCCAGGACGCCGCCGTCGAGACTTCAGGCCAGCTACGCGCGCTCGCCGTAAGCCTGACGAAGATCGCCAATGACCTGCGCTGGATGAACTCCGGGCCGCTGGCGGGGATTGGCGAGATTGCGCTACCGGCCCTGCAGCCCGGTTCGAGCATCATGCCGGGCAAGGTCAACCCGGTTATCCCGGAGGCCGTTGCCATGGTGGCCGCGCAGGTTATCGGTAACGATACGACGATCATGATGGGCGGCCAGTCCGGCAACTTCCAGCTCAACGTGATGCTGCCCGTGGTTGCGCACAACCTGATCCAGAGCATCGAAATTCTCGCGACGGCGAGCACGGTGCTTGCCGATAAGGCCATCGCCGGATTTACGGTCAACGAAGAGAACATTCAGCGCGCCCTGGGCCGCAACCCGATTCTCGTGACGGCCCTCAACCCGGTCATTGGCTATGAACTCGGCGCCGCGGTCGCCAAGAAAGCCTACGCCGAAGGCCGCGCGGTCAAAGATGTTGCGAAGGAAATGACTGACCTGACCGACGAGGAACTCGAGCGCTTGCTCGATCCAGCCGCCCTGACCGAGGGTGGTATCAAGCATTGATGACGCCCGACGTGCTCAGAGCGCGTTTTGCAGGAACGGAACTACCTGAGGACCCGCTCGACGTCATCATGCCGCCGGGCCTTAGACGGTGGCCGCATACGATGCGGGAAATGCTGGCCGGCCCGTTACAACCGGCCGGCGTGCTGGTGCCCCTGATGCAGCGCTCGGAGGGGCTGACGATCCTCCTTACACAGCGTGCTGCCCACCTCAAGCTGCACGCCGCCCAGGCCAGTTTTCCGGGTGGCCGCATGGAGGAGCACGACACGGACGTTCAGGCTACGGCGTTGCGCGAGACACACGAGGAGGTCGGGATCGCGCCGGGACACGTCGACGTGATCGGTTACCTGCGCCCGTTGCCGACAATTACCGGATTCGCGGTAACACCCGTTGTTGGTCTGATCAGCGATGACGCGGAGCTGGTGCTTGACCATACCGAGGTAGACTACACCTTCGAGTTACCCCTCGATTTTCTGCTGGACGAGCGCAACGACAGGCTCGCTGACCGGGAGTGGCAAGGGAAACGGTTCCGTCTCAGGGAGTTTCACTACGACGGGGAGAGGGTCTGGGGCGCCACCGCCTACATGCTTCAGGTTTTTCGTAATTTCCTTTTAAATAAGTAGTTTATGTCCGATATCAAGAAGTTACTCGAAGTTATGAAGCAGCTCCGGGACCCGGAATCGGGTTGCCCATGGGACCTTGAACAGGACTTTTCGACCATTGCGCCGTTTACGATCGAGGAGGCGTACGAAGTCGCTGACGCGATTCACCGAGAGGACTGGGAGGACCTCAAGTCCGAACTGGGCGATCTGCTGTTCCAGGTCGTGTTCTACGCGCAGATGGCGTCCGAGGCAGGCCATTTCGAATTCGACGAAATAGCCGACGGCATCACTGAGAAGATGATGCGGCGCCATCCCCATGTATTTGGCGGCGGTGCCCAGCGGGATACACGCTCGGTCCGCGGGCGCTGGGAAGATATCAAGGAGGAAGAGCGCGCCGACCGCGACGACCAGAGCGCGTTGGCGGGCGTGGCGAAGGCGCTACCGGCCCTCAAGCGGGCACAGAAACTCGGCAAGCGGGCGGCGCGCGTTGGCTTCGACTGGCCGCAGCTGCGTGGCGTGCAGCTCAAGATCCATGAGGAGCTGGAGGAACTTCAAGACGCGATCGGCAGTCGCGACGAGGCCCATGTCGAAGAAGAACTCGGTGACCTGCTGTTTGCCGTCGTGAACCTCGCGCGCCATCTCGACGTAGATCCGGAGAAGGCGCTGAGCGTGGCGAACACCAAGTTTGAGCAACGTTTCCGGGCCATGGAGGCGGATATCATGAAGGAGGGGGGCGAAATACGCCGCATGAGCCTCGAGGCCTTGGAGCAGCATTGGCGCAAAGCCAAGAACAGACTCGGATAATCGTTGGAAATTCAAGCGTGTACGCGTTCAGGCAGGGTTCATTGCCGAGCGTCTAATCTTGTTCCCAGGCTGGCAATAGGCCGGTCGTAACAGGAAGGACGAGACCATGAACACCAGAACACGTATCGCTACTTACGGCCTCGCGGCGATGCTGTTGAGCACGCCGGCCTGGGCTGCCCGGTATGACTACGCGAAAGTCCAGTCAGTCGAGCCGATCGTCAATTATGTGACGGTGTCGATGCCCGTGCGCGAGTGCTGGGAAGAAATGCAGTACTACACGGTTGATCGCCACCATCGCGAGCGCAGCGCCAGCACGTTTCTCGGTGCGGTCATCGGCGGTGTAGTCGGCCACCAGTTCGGCAGCGGGCGCGGTAATGACGCGGCGACCGTCGCCGGCACGATGATTGGCGCGGCAATCGGCAACGATTCTGCGCGCAAGCGCTATGGCGACGGCCTGGAACGCGTCGCGTACCCCGTAGAGCGCTGTGAAACGCGTTATCGCGAACATCGCGAGAAGCGCATCGATGGTTATCGCGTGCACTACCGTTATCACGGCCAGCGCTACGTCACCGAAATGCCTTACGACCCAGGTGACCGGATCCGGGTACGCATCGACGTACGGCCGGCGCGCCGCTGACAAGGACCGGTGTGACGCACTCCATTGCAATCAGGCTGCGCGCGTACCACACTTGGCGCATGCGCATCGCACTGACACTGTTGGCACTGGCTGCGGTAGTCGCATGGCCGCCGCAGGCCAGTGGGTGGCCGGCCGACGCCGGCGTTTTCGATCTCGAAGCCGAGCTCCGGGCGCAGCATGTTCAGTACGACGGTGAGCAGATCCTGCAGGTCACACAGGATGGCATGTCGCTCTCGCAGGCAATCGAGTCGGTTCGCAAGCGCACGGGCGGCAAGGTGCTTAGCGCCGAGACCAAGGTCCAGGGCGACCGCGAAGTGCATCACATCAAGGTTCTCACGAAAGACGGTAAAGTCAGGACTCACAAGGTCAACGGCCGTCGCCGCTAGGCTTTCTGTCCCGCTCATGGAGTCGAGACCATGCGATTGCTTGTAATCGAAGATGACGCAACGCTGCGCGAGTCGCTTGCCAGGCGCCTCGAGGAGCACGGTTTTTCTGTCGAGCAGGCCGCAGATGGCAAGGAAGGCCTGTATTTCGCCAGCGAGTACCCGATCGACCTGGCAATCATCGACCTCGGTCTGCCGGAGATGTCCGGCATCGAGATCATCAGGCGGGTCCGGGAGGACGGTCATGCCTACCCGATCCTGATCCTGACGGCACGCGACCGCTGGGAAGACAAGGTTGACGGGCTGAGTGCCGGCGCCGACGACTATGTGGTCAAGCCATTCCACTTTGAAGAGGTCAACGCCCGGGTATCGGCCCTGCTGCGGCGCAGCGGCGGCTGGGCCTCGTCAGAACTCAAAGCAGGGCCGCTGACGCTCGATATGAAACGCCAGGAGGTGGCCGTCGACGGGGCCGAGATCGAGTTGACGAGCTTCGAGTACAAGATCATCGAGTACCTCATGGTGCGGGCCGGACAGGTCGTTTCGAAAGCCGAGCTGACTGACCGCCTTTACGACCAGGATTTCGAGCGCGACAGCAATGTGATCGAGGTATTCATCGGCCGGTTGCGCAAGAAGCTCGACCCGGACAACACGCTGAAACCCATAGAGACACTCCGTGGGCGCGGCTATCGCTTCGCGCTGGAACGCAACCAGGTCGACTGACAGGGCCTGTCCTCGCTAGATGAACTCACTCAGTCGCCGACTCCTGGTTTCAGTCAGCGTGCTGCTGTTGTTCTTCTTCGGCGCCACGATTGCCGTGCTCGATCGTGCGTTTACCGAGGCGGGCGAACAGGCGCGGCGGGACATCCTCGACGGCCACCTGGTGGCACTGCTTGCGGCGGCGGAGCCCGACGACTCCGGACGCCTGGCCATGCCGGGGCGGCAGCGCGAACCCCGCCTGGACAGGATTGGGTCGGGGCTCTACGCCGAGCTTCGCGACCGGGAAGGTGAGGTGCTGTGGCGGTCCCGGTCGGCCCTGGGCCTGGAATTGCCCGAAGGGGCGATCCCTGAAGTCGGGAATCACCTGTTCGGGCGTGAGCAACTCGAGGACGGCACGCCGCTCCTGACATTGGCGCTGACCGTGGAGTGGGAACTCGAGGAGGGCGTCTCGCAGCTCTACGAATTCAAGGTGGCCGAGAGTCTGGACGGCTACAACGCCCAGGTCTCAGGTTTTCGGCGGCAACTGCTCGGGTGGTTTGCTGCCGTGGCCGTCACGATGCTGATCGCGTTTTCGATGCTGCTGCGGGGGCTGCTGCGACCGCTGCGGCAGATCGAAAAGGAAATCACGGAGATCGAGCAGGGCGACCGTGTTTCCCTGTCTGGTAAATTCCCCACCGAATTGACCGGCGTCGCCCGCAACCTCAACCTTCTTATCGACAGTGAACGGGCACGCTCTGATCGCTATCGCCATACACTCGACAATCTCGCGCACAGCCTCAAGACGCCGCTGGCGGCAATGCGCGCGCTCCTGAATGACCGCCGGGAGGAGGGTTTTGGCGAGCGCTGCAATGAGCAGATAGATCGCATGGATGAGATCGTTCGCTACCAGCTGCGCAAGCCGGCAGCTTCGGCAGCCGACAACCTGTTGCTTGCCCCGGTGCCGGTGGAAAAAGAAGTAACGCGGCTCATCGCAGGTCTGCGCAAGGTCTATCATGACAAGTCGCCGGAGTTTGATGTCCGCATAGAAAAGGGCATGCAGTTCCGCGGAGACACGGGCGATTTTCTGGAAGTTGCAGGCAACCTGCTCGACAACGCATGCAAGTGGTGCGAACGCAGGGTGCGGATATCAGTCGTTCCTTCGGTCGGTGCGCGGGCCATCGCGAGCGGCATGGTTCTGACCGTAGCGGATGACGGTCCGGGCATTCCCGAAGACGCCGCCAAAGCGCTCCTGCAACGCGGCATGCGCCTGGATGAGTCCACGCCCGGTCACGGCATCGGACTTGCAGTCGTCAAGGATATCGCCCGGTCCTACGGCGGCCGTCTCAAGATCGGCAGGTCGGATCTTGGCGGCGCCGAGATCATGGTTTCGATACCGCCGATTTCGCCATCCTGACGAGTGGTTCCACGAGGTCGAGCGGCAGGGGGAACATGATCGTATTGGTGCGCTCGCTTGCGACTTCCTTGAGTGTCTGCAGATAGCGCAGCTGGAGGGCCTGCTCTTCCTCGGCCAGTATGTGAGCCGCCTCGGCGATCATCCTGGCAGCCTGTTTCTCGGCCTCGGCATTGATGATCTTCGCGCGCCGCGCGCGCTCGGCTTCGGCCTGTTGAGCGATCGCCCGGATCATGCTCTCGTCGAGGTCGACGTGTTTGATTTCCACGTTGGCCACCTTGATGCCCCAGCTGTCGGTGCGCTGGTCGAGGAGACTCTGGATGTCATCGTTCAGCTTGTCGCGTTCCGACAGCATATCGTCCAGTTCGTGCTGGCCCAGCACAGAGCGCAACGTTGTCTGTGACAGCTGGCTCGTTGCTTCGAAGAAGTTCTCGACCCGAATAATCGCTTTCTCGGGGTCGACGACGCGGAAATAGATGACCGCGTTTACCTTCACGGAGACGTTGTCACGCGAAATGACATCCTGGGTCGGGACGTCCAGGACCATGACGCGCAGGTCCACCCGGACCATCTTTTGAATGCCGGGAATCAGGATGATGAGTCCGGGGCCCTTGACCCTCTGGAAGCGCCCGAGCAGGAATATGACCCCACGCTCGTATTCCTTCAGGATTTTGAACGCCTGTGAAAACAGCGCGACCAGCAACACGCCGATCGTGGAGTATGTTATGAGTGACGACATTGTTGACTCCTCCTGCGTATCCAATTAATGGCTGTCGGCCTGCGGTCCGGTGGCAGGTTCCACGACGAGCACGAGACCTTCTACACTGCGCACGACGACCTGTTGGTCTTTGGTGACCGGTAGGGCACTCTGCGCCACCCAGGCTTCGCCTTCGATCCAGACCTTGCCCGTGCCACTGAAATCTTCGAGTGCCGTGGCGATTCCGCCGATAAGGGATTCCCGTCCGGAAACGGCGCCGCGGCGGCGCAAACGGAGCAGGTAGCTGATGAGCCAGATCAGGAGAACGGCGAACAGGAGCGCAATCCCGATGACGAATGCGTATGAGATGCCGAAGCCTGGCACACCGCTATCGAACATGATGATTGCCCCGAATACGAACGCAGCGATCCCGCCGATGCCGAGCGCGCCGAAGCTCGGTGCATAGGCTTCGGCGACGATGAGAGCGACGCCGATGATGATCAGGCCGAGTCCCGCGTAATTCACCGGGATGACCTGCAGTGCGTACGCAGCCAGTAACAGGCAGATGACCCCGACGACGCCCGGCACGATCGCACCCGGATTCCAGCCCTCATACATGAGTCCGTAGAGCCCGATCAGACCGAGTAGCAGTACGATCTCGGGGTTCGAAATGACGGTCAGGAGCTTGATGCGCCAGTCGGGCTCGAATGTCTGAACTTCGGCATCGGCTGTCGACAACTGCCTCTTGGTCCCGGCAACCTCGACCTCGAGCCCGTCCAGCTGGCTGAGCAGCTCGTCGCGATTCGTCGCGACAAAGTCGATCACGTTCTGCTCGAGTGCCTCGGTTGCGGTAAGCGTCGCTGCTTCGAGCACGGCGTCTTCCGCCCAGTCCGCATTTCGCCCATGCCGCTCGGCCAGGCCACGGATGTAGGAGACGGCATCGTTGATCGCTTTCTGATCCATGCCGGGCGCCTGGCCCGATTCCTGGTCCTCTTCACCACCACCGCCACCGACGAGAGGAACCGGTGTCGCGGCGCCCAGATGCGTCGTCGGTGCCATGGCGGCAATGTGAGCGGACAGGAGAATATAGGTACCGGCGCTGTCGGCCCGTGCACCGGCCGGCGTGACGTACACGGCAACCGGTACATCCGAACCGAGAATGTCCATCACGATGCCGCGCATCGGTTTCATGAGCCCGCCGGGCGTGTCCATGTTGATAATGATGAGTTCGGCGTTGATCTCTGCGGCGTGTTCGATGCCACTGCCGACGTAATCGGCTGTAGCAACGCCGATACCGCCTACGACTTCGAGTTCTACGACTCTGGACTGGTCCGCCCCGGCGGGCAGGCTCAGTAGCAGTGCCAGGAGTAAAGTCCGGCACGCTGAAGGGCGACAGACTTGCATAGGCTAATGATACCAGCCCGGAGCCTTTTCCTTTGTAGCGGTTTCCCGTAGCTTTTGGCCATGCATATACGGTTCATAACTACTGGTGGCACCATCGACAAGATCTATTTCGATGAACTGAGCCAGTTTGAGGTCGGGGAAACCCAGCTCGAGCATATCCTGCGCGAAGGTCTGGTCCAGTTTGATTACGACATCGTGCCACTGCTGGAAAAGGACAGCCTCGATATCGAGGATGCCGATCGGCGTATGCTCAGGGATTACATCGCCGCGGATGACGCGACGCGTTACGTCATAACGCACGGTACCGACACAATGTCCGCAACAGCTGAAGTGCTCAGCGAGCTTGAAGGCAAGACGATCGTGCTGACGGGCGCATTGACGCCGGCTCGCTTCCGCACGACAGATGCAATGTTCAACGTGGGGATGGCCGTGGCTGCCGTGCAGTCAAGGCCGCCGGGTGTTTACATAGCAATGAGCGGCCGGCTGTTCGAGGCCGGCGCGGTGCGCAAGAACCGCGCCGAAAACCGTTTCGAGATCAAAGATCGAAATTGATGCCCTGGGCCAGCAGCAGGTCCTTGCCCCAGTTGACCGTGTTGGTCTGGCGCCGCATATAAGCCTTCCACGAATCGGAACCCGCCTCACGGCCGCCGCCGGTCTCCTTCTCGCCGCCGAACGCACCGCCGATTTCGGCGCCCGAGGTACCAATGTTGACGTTGGCGATGCCGCAGTCAGAGCCACCATGCGACAGGAAGTACTCGGCATTCTGCAGATTGTCGGTGAAGATCGCCGACGACAGGCCCTGAACGACGCCATTCTGCATCGCGATCGCCTCGTCGAGCGTTGCGAACGGCATCAGGTACAGGATCGGACCAAAAGTCTCGTGCTGAACGATCTCCCATTCGTTTTCCACGACGGCAATGGCGGGCGTAATGAAGTTGCCCGGCCCGTCGATGCGCTTGCCGCCGCAGAGAATCTCGCCGCCGGCTTCGCGGACTGACTCAATCGCCGCTTCCACCGTCCGCACGGCTGCGTCGTTGATCAGTGGACCCATCAGCGTATCCGCGTCGAGCGGGTTGCCTATCCGCACCTGGCTGTAGGCTTTGACCAGGGCGCTTTTCACCTCTTCGAAGCGCGAGTGGTGTGCGATGACCCGCCGCGTCGACGTGCATCGTTGCCCGGCCGTGCCGACTGCACCGAATACAATTGACGGGATAGCGAGGTTGAGGTTGGCGTACTCGTCCACGATAATTGCGTTGTTGCCCCCCAGCTCGAGCAGGCACTTGCCAAGGCGATTTGCGAGTCGTTCGCCGACGCCGCGCCCGACCCATGTCGAACCCGTGAACGAGATCAGGTTGACGCGCTTGTCGTCAACAAAGCGCTCTGCAAGCTCATGCGATCCCGTCCCACCATTGATCAAGAAGAACACGGGCGGCAAGTCCATCCCTGCGAGCGCTTCGTTGATGATCTTCTGCACGGCCACGGCACAGAGCGGCGTACTATGCGAAGGTTTCCAGACGTTGACGTTGCCGCAGACCGCCGCAATGCAGGCGTTCCAGGCGTACACGGCAACCGGGAAATTGAATGCCGAGATCGTGCCGACGATGCCAAGCGGATGCCATTGCTCGTACATGCGGTGCTGCGGGCGCTCCGAGTGCATGGTGCGGCCGTACAGCATACGGGACTGGCCGACCGCGAAGTCGGCGATATCGATCATCTCTTGAACTTCGCCGTCACCTTCTGCCTTGATCTTGCCGTTTTCGAGTGCGACAAGGCTGCCGAGCGCGTCTTTGTGTTTGCGCAATGCGTTGGCAATCTTGCGTACCGCTTCCCCGCGAACCGGCGCAGGCACGGAGCGCCAGGTCACGAACGACTCCTCGGCCTTCGCGATGACGTCCTCGTACTGCGCCATGGTAGTGGCGCGAACGCTGGCGATCAGTTCGTCTGTCGCAGGATTGAAGGATTCAATCAAAGACGCAGTATCGTCGGAAACGGAGGTGTCGCCGAACCAGGTGCCATCGTTTATGGCTGCGATTCCGAGTTGTTCGAGGATTGTTTGCATTTCGTATTCTCCGGCGTTTTCACGCCTAAAAACTCGCCTTTGCCGGCAGGGACCGCGCGCATTGTGCCAATGTCCCCCAGGGCTTTCCATACTGCGAAACCACGAGTTTGTAAGCTGTTGATTGCGTGAGAAACTTTTGTGGTTGATTGTGCGCCATGGCATAGTCCGCGCTTTAAGCCCCGGAAATCCCGGGGTTTTGCGACTTCGTGACGAGGACACCGTGAGCAGAACCGTACCCAAGAGCGACTGGCACCCCGCGAGCTGGCAGGCATTCCCCGCATCCCAGCAGGCCGCCTATCCGGACCAGGCCGAGCTCGACCGGGTCGTGTCGGACCTCAGTCGATTGCCGCCGATCACGACGTCCTGGGAAGTGGACGAGCTCAAGGGCCTGATCGCGAGGGCCCAGCGCGGCGAGGCCTTCGTTTTACAGGGCGGCGACTGCGCCGAGACGTTTGACGAATGCACCTCGGAGAACATCGTCGACAAGCTCAAGATCCTGTTGCAGATGAGTCTCGTGATGATCTACGGGCTCAAAAAGCCTGTAGTGCGTGTCGGTCGCATGGCCGGCCAGTACGCCAAGCCACGTTCTGCCGACACGGAAACCCGCGACGGCAAGACACTGCCCAGTTTCCGCGGCGACCTCGTGAATCGTGCAGGCTTTACACCCGACGACCGCATTCCCGATCCGCAGATGATTCTGCGCGGCTATGAACGTGCGGCGCTCACACTGAACTTCGTGCGCTCGCTGATCGATGGCGGGTTTGCCGATCTTCATCACCCGGAATACTGGGATCTTGCGTGGGTCAAGCACTCGCAGGCCGCCGACGAGTACCACCAGATCGTTGCGTCCATCTCGGATTCGCTCGATTTCCTCGAAACCGTGTCGGGGCGCCAGTTCCATATGACGCAGCGCGCCGACATCTACGCCGCACACGAAGGACTGCACCTGCACTACGAGCAGGCACAGACGCGCTTCCTGGGACGGCGAAAACACTGGTACAACCTGACCACGCATTTTCCGTGGATCGGCATGCGCACGGCTGAACTGGGGGGCGCGCACGTTGAGTATTTCCGTGGTATCGCGAACCCGATCGGCATAAAAATCGGTCCGGGGATGACGCGGGAGTGGATCCAGGACCTGATCCGGGTCCTCAATCCGAACAACGAGCCAGGACGAATAACGCTGATTCACCGTTACGGCGCCAGGGCGGTTGCAGAGCAGTTGCCGGACCTGATATCGGCCGTCAAGGAGACCGGCGCGCCTGTCCTGTGGGTATGTGACCCGATGCATGGCAATACCGAAAGTACGGCAGAGGGCGTCAAGACTCGCCGCTTCGACAACATCGTCGCAGAACTCGAAGCGGCGTTCCGCGTGCACGCGAACATGGGCACCTATCTTGGCGGTGTGCACCTCGAACTGACCGGCGAGAACGTCACCGAGTGCACGGGTGGTGCGC
Source organism: Woeseiaceae bacterium (assembly GCA_041574455.1). Classification (GTDB taxonomy): domain Bacteria; phylum Pseudomonadota; class Gammaproteobacteria; order Steroidobacterales; family Woeseiaceae; genus UBA1847. The sequence continues at coordinate 30,088 of JBFFOM010000019.1, forward strand.
GTGGCCTGACGGACGCCGATCTTGCCCGTGCCTACAAATCGACCGTCGACCCGCGCCTTAATTACGAGCAGGCGATGGAAGTCGCCATGCGGATTGCCGGACTGTCGTAGGAGCGCCGCTACCACCGGTAACAACATACCGGAATGGCTCGCTTTGCAACGCTTGATTTCCCGTTCGCAGGTTACCGGATGCGGCGCCACTCTCCAGGATTGAGCCCGTCAATTGTCCAGTCGCCGACGGCGCAGCGGATCAATCGCAGCGTGGGCAGGCCGACGGCCGCCGTCATGCGGCGTACCTGTCGATTGCGTCCCTCGTCGAGCACGATCTCGAGCCAGCTGTCGGGCACATTCTTGCGATAACGAATCGGCGGGTCGCGGTCCCATAGACCTTCCGGTTCTTCGATCTGTCTGGCTGATACGGCACGGGCGGGGCCGTCCTTCAGCGTCACACCGCGGACGAGTTGCGCGAGTTGCGGGTCGCGCGGTGTGCCTTCTACCTGCACCCAGTACGTCTTGTGCACCGGTGAGCGTGGCTGACTGATCCGCGCCTGCAGCCGGCCATCGTCGGTGAGGAGGAGCAGCCCTTCGCTGTCGAAATCCAGTCGCCCGGCCGGGTATACGCCGGGGACGTCGATAAAATCGCCGAGCACGGGACGACCGTCGGCATCCCGAAACTGGCTCAGGACACGAAATGGCTTGTTCAGCAGAATCAGCATTTTGTTGTCATACGCGGCGGTCGGTACAATGCGCGCCCGCACTGACCCGACAGGCGCTCTCCAGAGAACGACATGCACTACGATCATATCAACGTTCCCGAAGACGGCGAGGCGATCACGATCAACCCGGATCACTCGATCAATGTTCCGTCAGCACCGATCATTCCGTTCATTGAGGGCGACGGCATTGGCGTCGACGTGACACCGGTCATGCTCAACGTGGTCGAGGCAGCCGTCGAGACCGCGTATGGGAACGACCGGCACATTCGCTGGATGCCGGTGTACGCGGGTCAGCGGGCGACCGAGATATATGGCGCCGACGTCTGGATGCCCGACGAGACTCTGGATGCACTCCAGCGCTACGTCGTCTCGATCAAAGGGCCGCTCGCGACGCCCTCAGGTGGTGGCATCCGTTCGCTCAACGTGTCAATCCGTCAGTCACTGGACCTCTACGCCTGCATCCGACCGATTCGATACTTCCCGGGCGTCGAGACCCCGATGAAAGATTCGGATCTCGTCGATATGACCATCTTCCGCGAGAATACCGAGGACATCTACGCTGGTATCGAGTACCCGACGGGTTCGCAGGAAGTACAGAAGCTGATTCACTACCTGCAGGTGGAGCTCGGCGTAACCGAGATCCGCTTCCCGGCGAGCTCCGGGATCGGCATCAAGCCGGTGTCTCGGGAAGGGTCCGAGCGTCTCGTGCGCAAGGCCATCCAGTACTGCATCGAGCGCGACCAGGGGTCGGTCACGCTCGTTCACAAGGGCAACATCATGAAGTACACGGAAGGCGCGTTCTGCCGGTGGGGCTACGAGGTCGCACGCGCAGAATTTGGCGCTGTGGAGACGGATGGCGGTCCCTGGCTGGCATTCGACAACCCGGTCACAGGTCGCAAAATCGTTATCAAGGACGTAATCGCAGACAACTTTTTGCAGCAAATATTGCTGCGGCCTGAAGAGTACGACGTTATTGCCACTCTGAACCTCAATGGTGACTACATCTCCGATGCCCTGGCAGCCCAGGTGGGCGGCATTGGCATCGCGCCGGGCGGCAATATCGGCGAAGGCATCGCCGTGTTCGAGGCCACGCACGGCACTGCGCCTGGCTTCGCAGGCAAGAACCGGGTCAATCCGGGGTCGCTGATCCTGTCCGCCGAGATGATGCTGCGTTACCTCGGCTGGGACGAGGCTGCAGATCTGATCATCAAGGGCGTGGCAGGGACCATCGCCAACGGCGAACTGACGTTTGACCTTGCGCGACTGCGTACGGCGATTCGCAAACCGAAACGCAAGGCGAGAACGCACGACAAGAAGGAGGTCGAGGAGCAGCTCAAGGAGCTCATTCCAGGCGCCCGACTCGTCGGTACGCGTGGCTTCGGCCGTGCGGTCATCCGTCACATGACAGACTGACATGGCGATGTTTGACAGGGGGTGTCGGAATTGCCCGCGACTCTCTTCATTCCTGGACGACGTTAACGCGCGTTATCCGGATTACTACTGCCGGCCGGTGCCACCGTTCGGGGACCAAGAGGCGCGCTTGCTGATCGTCGGGCTTGCGCCCGGGATGCACGGTGCCAATCGCACCGGTCGCCCGTTTACCGGGGACCACGCAGGCATTCTGCTGTACCAGATGTTGCACCGGTACGGGTTTGCATCGAAGCCTCATTCAGAATCTGCTGACGATGGCCTGGAACTGATCGGGTGCCGCATCACCAACGCAGTCAAGTGCCTGCCGCCGGACAACAAGCCCGTTGGTGCGGAAATCAATACCTGTAATACGTATCTTGCCGAAGAATTACGTACGCTGCCTGCGAGTTCGGTCGTGCTGGCCCTCGGCGGCATTGCGCACCGGGCTGTCGTCAAGGCCATGGGACTGCGGCAGGTACAGTTCACGTTCGGGCACCTGGCTGTGCATGACCTCGTGGAGTTCGACCTGCTCGACTCCTATCACTGCAGTCGCTACAACACGAATACAGGCAGGCTGACCGAAGCCATGTTCGACGCGATATTTGCGAAAGCCAGGGAGTTGCTGGATAAATAGTCGGGTGGACTCGTCGTTCGAAGTCAAATCCTTCCTGCGCAGCCTGACGCACCGTCCAGGCGTGTATCGCATGCTCGACGCGAAGCACAAGGTAATCTATGTCGGCAAGGCGCGCGATCTCAAGAAGCGGGTCTCCACCTACTTTCATCGTTCGCACGCGTCGCCTAAAACCGAGGCGATGATGGCGCGAGTAGCACGAGTCGAAGTGACGGTTGTCAACACCGAGGCGGAAGCGCTCGTTCTCGAATACAACCTGATCAAGCAGCACAAGCCACGCTTCAATGTGCTGCTTCGTGACGACAAGAGCTACCCGTATATCCACGCGTCAACGGACCATGCGTTTCCGCGGCTGCGTTTTCATCGTGGGGTCCGCAAGGGAAAGGGACGGTTCTTCGGGCCGTATCCAAGTACGGGTGCGGTACGGCAAACGCTGAACGAACTTCAGAAACTCTTCCTGATCCGCAACTGCGAGGACAGCTTTTTCAGCAATCGCACGCGCCCCTGCCTGCAGTATCAGATCAAGCGCTGCACCGCGCCGTGCGTAGGTATTGTCGATGCAACCCAGTATCGTAAGGACCTCGACGCGGCAATCCAGTTTCTCGAGGGACGTAACGACGCTGTCGTCAACTCCTTTGTCGAACGAATGGACAAGGCAGCGGCGGCTCGGGAGTATGAGCAGGCGGCCCGCTATCGCGACCAGATCGCCCGCCTGAAGGCCGTGGAGGCAAAGCAACTGGTAAAGCGGGGCGATCGCAAGGACCTCGATGTGCTGGGATTTGCGTCTAATGGGGCGATTCACTGCACCACCGTCATGTTCATCCGTAACGGGTCGGTCATCGGTAGTCGCGATCACTTCCCGAAACTCCCGGGCGAGACCGACAAAGCGCGGCTTCTGAACGGCTTCGTGTCGCAGTATTACCTGGGCCGGGATGCGCCGGCCGAGATCATCCTGGACACCGAAATAGAAGATGCCGCACTGCTCGAGCAGGAACTGATGGCCCGGGCGGGTCACAAAGTGGCGATTCGCACGCGCGTGCGGGGCGACCGGGCCCGCTGGCTCGAGATGGCCACGACAAACGCGGAGCAGGGGCTCAATCTCAAGGTGACGAGCAATGCGACTATTCAGCGCCAGTTTGCGGCGCTTGGCGAGGCTCTCGATCTCGACGAGTCGCCCGAGCGTATTGAGTGTTTCGACGTCAGCCACACGTCCGGCGAGGCGACGGTTGCGTCTTGCGTCGTATTCAACCTTGCCGGCCCCATGAAGAGTGATTACCGCCGGTTCAACCTGAAATCAGAGACAGCGGGTGATGATTATGCGGCCATGGCTGAAGTCCTCGAGCGACGCTATCGTCGCGTGCGCAAGGGGGAGGTGCCGATGCCTGACGTGCTGTTCATCGATGGCGGCAAAGGGCAGTTGTCCGCGGCGATGAAAATTCTCGAGAAACTCGAACTCGACTGGCTCACCGTCGTCGGCGTGGCCAAGGGCAGGGCGCGCCGCCCCGGTGCGGAGCGCCTGTTCCGGCCCGGAGAGGCTAAGGCCCTGCAGATGCCACCGGACTCGCCGGCGCTGTTGCTGATTCAACAGATTCGGGACGAGGCACATCGTTTTGCCATAACCGGGCACAGGCAGAAACGGGCCAAAGCGCGGCGCCAGTCACCGCTCGAGCGAATCCCCGGCCTCGGCCCCAAGAAGCGCCGTGAGCTGCTGCGACAGTTTGGTGGCCTTCAGGGTGTGGTCAGCGCGGGTATCGACGATCTCGCCAAGGTACGCGGGATTAGCCGCTCGCTCGCAGAAACGATATACAATAGGCTCCACGTCGACCAGTAGAGCAACATCCCAGTGAAGCTCAATCTTGCCAACATGCTGACGCTGCTTCGCATCGCAGCGATTCCTGTTGTCGTTATCTCGTTCTACAGCCCACTCGAGTACGCGAGGCCAATAGCCGCCATCTTGTTCGGGCTGGCCGCGATCACCGACATGATCGACGGCTGGGTGGCGCGCAGGTTCGGACAGATTTCGCGATTCGGTGAATTCCTGGATCCGGTTGCCGACAAGCTCATGGTGGCCATCGTGCTCGTCATGCTGGTACAGGCCCAGTCGAGCTGGTTCGAAGACGTGATTGCCATGATTATTATCGGCAGGGAGATCACGATCTCGGCGCTGCGAGAATGGATGGCGACGATCGGCGAGCGCGCCAATGTGAAAGTGGATATTACGGGCAAGATCAAGACGAACCTGCAGATGTTCGGTATAGCTTTTATGGTCTGGAAGGTGCCGATTCTCGGGATTGACATTTACAAGCTCGGCTTCGTTCTACTGGTGCTGGCAGCCATCATGACCATCTGGTCCATGACCGTGTATCTGCGGGCCGCATGGCCTTTCATCACGGCGGAGCACGACTAGGTGGATTTTGGCGCTTATGTCTTGACAGGCTGTCGCAAGGGGCTACAATCTCGGCCCTTCCGCGGGATTAGCTCAGTTGGTAGAGCGATACCTTGCCAAGGTATAGGTCGCCAGTTCGAATCTGGTATCCCGCTCCAGACCGCAAAAAGGCCGCTCTTCGAGCGGTCTTTTACTTGGGGGGCTCGAATTATGCTACCCCTGCAGAGTATTTTCTAATGCGTGCGAGTATCATGCGCACCCCTGTGTTCTAAAACACTCCGACACCGGGGTTCAGGTTGCGGATTTACAGAGCAAAAACAGGATTGGCCGTCACGTATCTCTGCCTTACCGGCCAGGCTGTCGCAAATGTTGCAGATCTGCCACGTACCGACAGCGATTTCAGCATCGACGGAGTGCTCGATGAGGTGGCATGGAGCAGCGCGCTGCGTGTCGACCTCGACGTGGAAACTGATCCCGGTGAGAACCTCGAAGCCGCAGTTGCGACCCGGGCTTTCCTGATCGAAGACGGCGAAAATCTCTACGTCGCGTTCGAGGCTGACGATCCGGAACCGCAAGCCATCAGGGCCTACCTGAGGGATCGCGATACAGCTTGGGGCGATGATTACGTCGGCATTCTCCTCGACACATTTAACGACGAGCGCAGGGCTTTCGAGTTTTACGTCAATGCGCTCGGTGTCCAGATGGACAAGATCCACGACGACACCACGGGAGGGAGGCAATGGGAGTACGATGCATCCTGGGATGCAATCTGGGACTCGGCGGGACAGGTCACGGACGACGGCTACATTGTCGAGATACGTATCCCACTGAGTCAGTTGCGGTTTCCGGACGCGGATGGTGTCAAGACCTGGGGTTTCAACCTGAAACGCATCTATCCACGCGACAGGACGTATCGCTTCTCGAACAATTCACGCGACCGTGATCGCAGTTGCCTGCTCTGCCAGATAAGCAAGCTGCGCGGCCTCGAGGCGTCGAGACCCAGCCGCGATATCGAAATAGTGCCGACGTTGACCGCGTCCTGGAACTCCACGACGGAAGATCCCGGGTTCGTGCCCCTGGATTCCGCGGACGCGGAAGTCGATGCGGGAGTGACCATGCGTTGGGGTATCACCCCGGATCTGACGGCCAGCTTTACGGTTAATCCAGACTATTCGCAGATCGAGGCCGATGTTGCACAGCTCGACGTGAACACCGAGTTCACGCTGTTTTTCCCGGAAAAACGGCCGTTCTTCCTCGAAGGCTCGAATTACTTCCAAACTCCGATCGACGCTGTCTTTACGCGCACGATTTCGTCGCCCGACGTTGGCATGAAGCTGACTGGGAAGCGTGGTCACAGTACCTTCGGCGTCATCGCTGCGCAGGATGAAGTGACAAACCTGCTGTTTCCAGATGTATACGGGTCCGAGACAGACTATATCGAAGACTCGAACACCGCTTTTGTGGGGCGGTACAGCTATGGCTTTGATGGCACGTCCTCACTTGGCGCCCTGGTTACCGTGCGCGAGGGCAGCGACTATCACAACTATGTCGCCGGTGTGGACGGTCGGTGGAAAATCAACGATCAGCACAGTCTCGAGTTTCAGCACCTTGAATCCACGACCGAGTACCCGCTGGACCTGGCCATTGAATATGAGCAGCCGCTCGACGAATTCGATGGTCATGCCACGTCATTCGAGTACGAGTACGACTCTCGCGCCTGGTCGGGCGAGATCAGAGTCGAGGACTCCTCGGCCGGATTTCGCTCCGACTCGGGATTTGTGCAGCGAGTTGGCGGAACTCAGTATGCGACGCGGATTGGACGGACGTATTACGGCGGTACCGATGACTGGTGGACGCGCATTCGCATCAATCTTCATCACAACTGGTTTGACGAAGAAGACGGCACGCTGGGGACGCGAGATACGCGGTTACGCGCTGGCATCGGCGGTCCATGGCAATCGTGGACGCAGCTTCACCTGGTCGAAGGCAAGGAACGGCATGAAGGCGTTTTGTACGACAAAAACCGTGTGAACTTATTCACCGAATTTATTCCGGCTGCGGGACTCGAGCTAATGTTTTTCGTGTCGATCGGTGATGAGGTGGACTATTCGAATGACCGCCAGGGCAAGATCCGCTGGATCGAGCAGACCTCCAACTGGAACATCTCACGTAATTTACTGCTTCGCCTGCAGAGCACCATTTCATCGCTCAAGACGCAGGACGACGAAAGGGTTTTCGATGCGGCGCTCGTTGATTCGCGCCTGACCTGGCAGTTCAGCGTGCGCAGCTTCCTGCGCCTGACGGTTCAATACCGTGACGTCGAACGCAATCCTGACGTCTACCTCGAGGAAGTCGAGGAGCGCGAAAAGAGCGTCGGCCGGCAGTTGTTGTACTCCTACAAACTGAATCCGCAGACGGTGTTTTTTGTGGGCTACTCGGACCGCTACCTGGATAACGACAACCTGGACAGCCTGACGGCCGAGGACCGTACCTGGTTCATGAAGGTCGGGTACGCCTGGACGCCCTAATCAGCCGGAATCCGCGCGCCGAGCAGTTGCCGTTTGTCGTCCACCTCATCGGTCCAGAACAGAAACAGCGAGCCATCCTGGTAGCCGAGTTGCGGAAAAACCCGCACCTGCTGGATACCGTCCGTAATCACATTGACCGGACCGGGAGTGGTGGTCGCGTCGACAAGCCTGAGATGGATAGCGTTGCCGGTCTCGCTGCCGCGGCTGACCCAGCTTACCGCGAGACGCCCGGCGGGCAACGTGGTGAGTCCGACGTAGCCTGAGGTCGGCCCCGACGCAATCTCAACCGGCGTAGCAAACGTCTTCCCTCCATCCGTTGAACGGACCAACTTGACCTTTGGCTCGCCATTGGCTGCCGTGAACCAGGCGATCGCCACGTCCTGGCCATCGGCCACGATGGACGGCCCATTGACCGGGCACCCGGGAATCTTCCAGTCGTCCGCGTGCAGCCGCTCACCCGGCTGCCAGGTCCCGTTCTCGAATCGCGTGATATAGATATCGCGGATCTCGTCAGAAGTTCTGTCCCGGTAGACCGCGACGGGCCCGTTTGCCGATATCGCCACATCGGTCTGGCAACAGTCACAGACCGACTCGTCGATGATCATTTCACTGGTGCGCTCGCCCGACGCCGTGGCCGTACCGGTGCGCAGGGTCATCGGCCCATCCGGCGTTTCCCGGCCATCCAGCCAGAGCAGTGCGACGCCATCGGGCGATCGATAGCTTGATACGAATCCGTGCTCGGTGGGCGTGCCGTCCGTGTGCATGACCAGCGGTTCTGTCCACGTCTCCCCGTCGTCTAATGACTGGGCGACGACCACGTCGTAGGAATAGACGAGATCGGCGCTGTAGCGCAGCCAGTGAACCAGCCAGTGTTGATCCGCCACATGTACGACGCCGGGGAAGTCTGCCCAATTGACGAACATGCGCGGCTCGCGCACAGCCTCGCGCACCGCCCCGAGTTGCCCATTTTGGACGGTGGCATACTCCAGGCTCGTGCCCTCCGGGCCGCGTTTCATCCAGCTCAGTGTCAGCCGGCCATCAGGGCCCTCGGTCAACCGCGGTCCTTCCGCGGCGCCTGTCGGCAACTCGAGATTGACCGGGGCGCCGAGTGCCGGCATGTTGTGATCGCTACAGGCCAGCAGGGACAAGCCTAGCCCGGCGAGAAATACGATAGCAAAGGTACGCATCAACCCATTATGCAAAGATAGACAACGTCTGTATACTGCGTCGCCCGACCAGGTCACCAAGGCGCGGTGGCAGAGTGGTTATGCAGCGGCCTGCAAAGCCGTGTACGCCGGTTCGATTCCGACCCGCGCCTCCAATTCCCTACTGCTTTTCCTCCAGCGCAGCGAGCGTCTCGGCCCTGAAGTCGTGCTCGCGATCCGCGGCCTCGACGTTGGCCTTCTGGCGCTCGAGATCCGCTTTTAACTCTGCCAGTACTCGCTGGAATTCGGGATCGGCCAGTTGCTCTTGCCAGATGGGGTCCGTGACGACCAGGTAATAGTCGTGCCAGCCGAGGTCTATGGCGTGCTCGAGAGTACGGGCCGCTGCCTCCGTGTCGCCTTTGAACGCATAATACATCGTCTTCCAGAACGCATGGCGCTGCTGGAAAACGAGGCCGCCCTCGAACGGATCAAGTTTGGTTGCGAGGTTATCGATGATCCGGGCAACCTCGACTGCCTTGTCGAATTCACCGAGTGACTCGAGCGCAGCATGCCAGTAGATGTGCGCCTCGATCTCCCGGATCTCCCGGTTCCTGAGTAGCTGCGTATCGCCGACGAGAGTCTTACTGAAAATGTCGGCCGCAATCTCCGATCGGTCGTACCTGGCCGCATTGATGCCTGCGGTCAACCGGTCGTTGCGGCTCAGGTCGTTCCAGTTCGCCAGCGCAGGCCCCATCAGTCGGTCGTTTATTGTCGTTGCCGCCTGTATCTCGCCACTTGCGTTCAGAATCTGCATGCGGTGCGACTCGATAAAGAGTGACCACACCGGGTTGTCGCGGAACTGTGATGCGGCCAGGTCGACCCAGGACAGGGCCTCTTCAAACATGCCGAGCGCAGCGTACGCGAAATACAGTGACCAGTAGTCGCGCGCGTAGTCTTGCGCTCGAATCAGGTCTTTACTGATCTCTACGGCTTCGTCTGCTCTTCCCATTATGCTGACCAAAAAGTGGAGCGCGCCATAAGCCTCCGGGGAAGGGATAGGCCAGTCTTGCATTGCCCGTAACTTTTTCTCTACTTCGACCGAGTCACCGCCCCGGTTGAAGTCACGCATGACGGCGTTGATCGCTAACGGCGGGTTCAGCGGGTCGACGTCGAGCCCGAGCAACAGCACCTCCTGCGCTTCGTCATCCCTTCCCAGTTCGTTCAATGCGCCGAGCAGCCAGTTGTACGCCATGCCATGACTTGGATCGAGGCTGATTGCGCGCCTGAAATCAGCGATTGCGTCCAGGGTCCATTCGGATTCCACGTGCCCCGTCAGGACGCCAATGTGATAGTAGAGTCCACGCGCCGCGTAGGCGTCAGCGAGCTGTGGCTGGAGGCGCAGTGCCGTGTCGATGGCTTGCAGGATTTCAGGCTCGCGCTCCGACCACGGGCGCGGCTGGCCACCAATAAGCTGCGCCATCGCAATGCCGGCATACGGTGGCGCGTACGCCGGATCCGCGGCAATCGCTTCGCGAAAAGCGCTTGTAGCTCGTGCCTGCCAGTCAGCCGGCCGGGTGTTGGACAGTTCCTTGCCGATAAGGTAATGGCGGTAGGCGTCCGGGTTGTTCGTGGCGCGGCTGTCGGCCGCGGCGCCGGAATCCACTATTTCACCCGCAATGGCCTGGGCAACACCTCGCGAGATCGCCGCCTGCAGTTCGAAGATCTCTGATCGCGCGCCTTCCAGGGTCCTCGTCCAGACCTGGAACCCGGCATGGTCAAGCAGCGTTGCCGAGATCCGTATCCGCCGATCATCATGCTCGACCACACCACTCAAGAGGTACCGTACGCCGAGCAGTGCGCTGATACGCCGGGGAGCAAAGTCCTCCTGGCGGAAGGCAAACGAGGAAGAGCGACTCATTACGCGAAGTTCGTTGCTGGCGGCAAGGCGATGCAGGATTTCTTCGGCGATACCGTCCGAGAAGTAAGTCTCGTCGCCGTCCTCGGTACGGTTTTCAAATGGCATGACCGCGACCGAATTCGGCGGCCGGTCGGCAACATCCGTCTCTCCAGCGGGCGTATCGGTCGCGTCGGGAATCTGGCGCAGGCTCCCGGCGACGACCAGCGCACCGATGGTGAGCAGCGCTGCCAGCAACACGTAGTCGGAGCGCTGCAACGACAGGTCGGAATCTTCACCCGTGCCGGCAGGAAGGGTACGGACGATGCCGGATTTGCTGACGTCGAAGAACCAGCTGAAAACGAGAGCGAGCGGAAAGCAGAATATGGCCGCGTAAATGAGATAGCGAATCCCGGCATCCGGGACGTCCCACGCTGGGAATACAATGTCGGCTACCTGGACTACAAGCCAGGCACCGACAACGTACATCGCAGCCGATCGGAATACGCGCCTGCGGCGCAATTCCCTAACCAGGTTCAAGACGATTCCCCAAAATCGCTATCTCGTAACCGATTGTAGGCGATGTATTGCTAGAATACCGCCTCCCGATCCCGGCCCGGGTGGTGGAATTGGTAGACACTGGAGACTTAAAATCTCCTGCGAGAAATCGCGTGCCGGTTCGAGTCCGGCCCCGGGCACCATTCCGATTGTCAATGACCGGGTCGTTCAGAGAGACGACACGGTTGAACGCATCTCTGCGAGGAAATCGTATTCCGCATCTTCGGCTTCGACGATCGAACGCTGCCTGTCGCGTTCTGCCTTCACCCGGTCAAGGACATCGTCGAACTCAGGCCATTTGATGGTCTCGCGCCAGAGAGCGTCATTGGTGAGCCTGGCGTAGTCCGACCATCCGAGCTCGACGGCTTTGGTCAACGCATCCAGTGCGCCCTCCCTGTCGCCGAGTAATGCCCGGGTCAACGCGTAGCGGCTCAGCGCAGGCGGGCTGGACAACGACATTGGCGAGGTCATCGCAAATTCGTCAATCCTGTTCAGCAGATCATTCGCTTCGCGATCGCGGCCCGCATGCTGCCAGCAGAAGGCGAGTTGCTGCATCAGGTCGATGACCTCTCCAGGGCCCTCCTCCAGCACGAGGCTCTCGAAATCAGACCCAACGACGTTCTCAATAATGTCGCCCACATCGTCAAACTGCCCCAGCTGAAAGAGGGCTTCTGCTCGAGTTATCTGGAGCCCCTCCTGCTCCGTTAATCCTTCGGATTCCAGCAGCTTCGTAAACTGTTCGAGTTCAGTCGAGAGCTCATCCGTATCTCCGCGAATCATCAGCTGCATCATCCTGAGTTCAGAGAAACCGAGCGGGTCGAGCCCGAGTTCTCGCCGGAGTGCGAGCCACGCATCAGCCTGCTCGGACAGCCCCAACTGTTCATAACTGATGAGCATGGCGTCGAGAGCATGCGGCGCGACGGAGAACTGGCTCCGGACGAGATGCCTGGCTGCGCCTATCGCTTCAGCCTGCCGCCCCCAGTCGAGGTATCTAGCCCATAAGGCGCCATAGACCATGTGCGGTGTCTCGGGCAATGCCGTCAGTAGCTTCAGTAATTGCAGCGCGCGCTCGAAATTCCCGGCACGTGATTCGTACACGGATACATTCAGTACC
>JBFFOM010000020.1:0-42450 GCA_041574455.1 Woeseiaceae bacterium
AGACAGCGCTCGAAGCCCTGGCGCGTGAACTGGCCGAGGAACTCGGTATCCAGATCATGACCTGCGCCACGTTCATGAACCTGCGCCACGAATACGACGACCGCATAGTCGCGATAGAGTTCTTTCTCGTCAGCGACTGGGCCAGTGAGCCCGTTGGGCGCGAAGGCCAGGAATTACGCTGGGTCCCCCGAGACCAACTCGACGCGGACGAGCTACTGCCGGCCGACGTCCCCGTCGTGGAAGCGCTCCGGCAGCACCACTGACCGCAGCAGCCCGCCAGGCGGGCTGCAACTAGCAGACGGACAACTGGAACGGGACGTCGTGGCCGGTCTGTACAGCGCGCCTCTCGACCGACGACCATTCGAGAAATCGCACCGTAAAGCGGTGCTGGCTGCCACTGATCTCCGGGAATAATGAGCTGCTGTTGCCGAGACTGACGCGCAGCAGGCGGCACTTGGCGTCCTTCTGCATGTTGTGCTGGTACATGCCGTTGATCGCGAGCTTGTCTTTCGGTTCAGCGCTTTCGCGAATGAGCCAGAGAAGTTCGGTTACGGCATCGCAAACGGGCCGGATCGGTGTGATCCAGGCTGCCAGGTCCTTACGCCGCCGTTCGATCGGCTGTCTCAGCCAGTGGCTGTACACAGGCAGGTCGAACTCACAGGTGCCGCCCGGAATTGCACTGCGGTGCTTGATCGCACTCAGGAACTCGCTGTCCTTCAGCGGCTGCAGGAATGCGGTACCGATCTGGCTCAGCTCGTTGCGGCTCGACACCAGGTTTTGAATCAGCGTCTCCAGGCGACCGCCATCGACGCCGGGCTGACTCTGGAAACGGCTCAGCACGTTGAGCTGGTGATCGAGTTCCTTATGCACGTCGCTGCGAACATCACCTCGTGACAGGATAGCCAGGGCATCGAGCAGTGTCGTGATGGTCGCACGTGTGGCCCAGTCCGCCTCGCGTTCACTGTTGTAGAGCATCTGCTGGTACAGGAACTCCAGGCGCAGGAACGTGCGCATACGCTCGGACAGCGGCTGCTCGTAATGCCGGGCTGCCACAGAAGCCTGCGGCGCGATATCGCTGGCGGGTTTGGCCATGCGGCTATTCTGCTCTACGACAGGGCACGTGGCAAACAGGGTAGCGGCGAAACTGTGATGCTGCAGGTGTCTGCCACGCCCGCATCAGGCTAAAATCCACGAGGAATTGTGCCTCGGGATCGCGTTCGGAATGAAGTTTCTTAGTGCCTCATGGGCAGGAGACAGGTCGCAGCTGCTGATTGCCTTTTGTTGGGCGGTGGTCATGTTGCTCGCTGTGGTTGCGTACCTGCCGGCCCTGCCTGGCCCATTTCTGCTGGATGACTTCGGTTCGGTCAGGCCTCTGGGTGACCAGGGTGGTGTGGTGGATTGGCACAGTTTCAAGGCTTTTGTTTTTGGCGGCAATGCCGGGCCAACCGGAAGACCATTGTCGCTGCTCAGCTTCCTCATCGACGCGAACAACTGGCCTGCGGATTCGTGGCCTTTCAAGAGAACGAATCTCGTCATCCACCTTGTGACAGCGGCCGTACTCGGTGTGCTCGTTGCGGCCATCCTGAAGACTCTCGAGTTCGACCGGCTGGATATCCGGTGGATTGCCCTGGTAACAGCTGCACTCTGGTTACTGCATCCGTTCCTGGTGTCAACCACGATGTACATCGTGCAGCGTATGGCACAACTGGCGACGCTGTTCATGTTTTCCGGTCTGGCGGCGTACCTTCATGGACGCTCGTTCCTGGCATCGAATCCACGCAAGGCCTACGTGATCATGACGCTGGCCATAGGTTTCTTTGGGGTTCTTGCTATCCTGAGCAAGGAGAACGGCATCCTGCTGCCGCTCCTGGTCGGCGTGTTCGAGATCACCGTCATTGCCAGCCAGCGGCATCGCTTGCCAGCGCTGAACCGGTACTGGGCAGCTGCGTTTATCACGATTCCCTCGTCCATTGTCGGGCTCTACCTCATAAGGGCGTCAATGCTCGGCGGCTTTTTCGGTGTCCTGTCGCCGCGGGACTTCAGTATCTATGAGCGCCTTCTGACCCAGGGCCGCGTACTTGCCGACTATTTGCAGCACTGGTTTCTGCCGAAGCTCTATACCACCGGTGTTTTCCAGGACCATGTTCTGAAGTCGACCGGGCTCCTGGATCCGGCGACGACCCTGTTGGGCTACCTCCTGCATACCGCGCTGATTGTCTGTGCCTTCCTGAAACGCAGGCAGTGGCCGCTGTTTTCGCTGGCCGTGTTGTTCTTCTACGGTAGCCACCTGCTGGAGTCTACGGTCGTCAATCTGGAGTTGTACTTCGAACACCGCAACTATGCCGCAGTCGCCTTCCTGTTCCTGCCGTTCGTGAGCTGGCTACGCCGCAACGCGACTGTGCGAGTGTTTGGTCTCGTGAGCATTGCCGTATTGACGTTAATGTTCTCGTTTACCCGCTACTCGGCGACCGTATGGGAAAGCCTGCCGTCGATGATTGAATCATCTGCGCTAAAAGCGCCGACGTCGCCCAGGGCTCAATCGCAATGGGCCAAGCTATTGCTCGTGGCGGGTCGCAGCGACGAGGCGCTGCAGGTAATCGAACGCGCAATCGAGAATATTCCAGGGGATCGTCCCGTACTGCTCACGAACCGCCTGTTCTTCTTGTGCCATCGTGACGAACTGGAACTGGCTGAATTCGAAGCTGGCGCCGCAAAGTTGTCCGCAATGCCTTTCGACTCGCGCGCAATGAAGGCGTACCGGGGTTTCCTCGACGAGGTGGTATTCGGAAACTGCCCGAATATTACTGCGGTGCACCTGGAGCGTATGTTCGAGGACATGCTCATGGCCCCCAGGAATAGCGATCCGGTGACACTGGAAAGTTCACACGTGACTTTCATGCTTGGCCTGGCGCGTGTCTATGCCGGCAAACCTGAAGCAGCGTTGAGCGCATTTCAGGATTCACTATCCTCGCGGCCAGGTGCCAGTCATGCCATGGCAATGGCGGCAACTATGGCATCGAACGGGTTTCCTCACGGCGCCCTGGTGCTTGCCGATGCCGCGCTGGAATATTTGCAGCAGGGAGCTGCGGACAACCGGCGGCGTTCGCAGCAGATTCTGGAGTCGGATGTTCTCGCTTTCCAGGAGACGATCCGTGCTGACATCAATGCGGAGCGACCAGGCTCCGGTACAGCTGGTCCAGTTGACTGACCGCTGTTCGCGTCATGTCGAGATCGCCACTGTTGTCGATTACGTCATCCGCGATTGCCAGCCGTTCGTCACGACTCGCCTGCGCGGCCAGCATGCGCTGAGCCTCTTCCAATGTGCCGCCATCACGCTGCACCAGCCGGCGTATCTGGGCTTCCTCTTCGCAATCAACAACCAGTACCCGGTCCATGAATTGCCTGAGTGGCGAGTTCGTAAGCAGGGGTACGACGATCAATTGGTAGGGGCCGTTGGCAGCATCGGCCTGGCGCCGGGTTTCGAGACCGATCCGCGGGTGCAGGATGGCCTCGAGATCGCGGCGTGCATCATCGTCGGAGAACACAAGCTGGCGCATCGCGGCCCGATCGAGGTGGCCCGATACGTCGATCATGCGATCACCGAAACGCGCCCGAATCTCATCGAGCGCCGGCTGGCCGCGCTCGACAACTTCGCGAGCAATGACGTCGGTGTCGATGACGGGGATGCCGAGGTCTGCAAACATCTCGGCGACTATGGACTTGCCGCTGGCGATGCCACCGGTCAGCCCGATGCGAAGTGGGGCGTTGGGGCCTCTGTTGCTCAACCTTGCAGGAATCGGTCGATGTAGGCCTTCTGGATCACATCGCCCCATAGCATCGTAATCCAGCCGGCAGCCGCCAGGTAAGGGCCGAAAGGAATCGGGATGTCGCGCCCGTGTTTGCGAATGACCATCAGGGCGATGCCGACAAGCGCGGCGACGACCGCCGACATCAGAATGATGATGTGCAGGTGTTGCCAGCCGAGCCATGCGCCCAGCGCCGCCAGCAGCTTGAAATCACCATAGCCCATGCCTTCCTTGCCCGTGACCAGCTTGAAGAGGTGGTAGACGCTCCAGAGGCTGAGATAGCCTGCGATCGCCCCGATAATCGCATCCTGTGGTGCGACAAACAGGGTCTCGGCACCCGCCACCGGGGCGAACACACTCATCGCGAGCCCGATCCAGAGCAATGGCAGTACGATGGAATCAGGAATGTACATGGTATCGGCATCGATCATCGCTATGGGTATGAGCATCAACGTCACGACGATGGCCATCAGGGCTTCCCAGCTAACGCCGAAACGCCAGGCGCAGGCCGCCGCAAGTATGCCGGTCATGAGTTCGACGAACGGGTAGCGCGCCGAGATCGATTCCTTGCAGTTGGCACACTTGCCACCCAGGAACAGGTAACTGGCAACCGGGATGTTCTGCCATGCTTTGATCGCCATGCCGCAGCCGGGGCAACTGGAATGCGGTACAACCAGGTCGAAGCGCCCTTTCGGAATCTTCCGTGCAGGCGGATTCTCGAGCATCTCCTGGCATTGATCCCGCCAGTCCCGTTCCATCATGATCGGCAGGCGGTAGATGACGACGTTCAGAAAGCTGCCGATGATGAGACAGAAAGCAAAGACGACCGCAACGAATACGAATGGCGATTCGGAGAACAGCTCGATCATCAACAACCTCTGGCGTAATTGAAAACGGCGTTCGGAGTTTCCTCCGAACGCCGCTGCAATGCAATGTTGCCCGGCCTTATACTACGGCACCCAACTTGAAGATAGGCAGGTACATGGCGACCACGAGGCCACCGACGAGCACGCCCAGAATTGCCATGATCATCGGCTCGAGCAGGGCCGACAGGTTGTCGACCGCGTTGTCGACTTCTTCCTCGTAGAAGTCCGCAACCTTGGCAGACATCTGGTCGAGAGAACCCGACTCCTCGCCAACCGCGATCATCTGGATAACCATGTTCGGGAAGAGGTCAGTGTTTTCCATGGCCTGCTGCAGACGCTGGCCCGTGGAAACTTCGTCGCGCATCCTGAGGACGGCCTGTTCGAACACGATGTTGCCGGTGGCACCGGCGACCGATTCCATGGCTTCGACAAGCGGTACACCGGCAGAAAACATCGTGGACAGCGTGCGCGCGTAGCGGGCAATGGACGCCTTTTGCATGATCGGACCGATGATTGGAACCTTGAGCGCCAGGCGATCGAGGAAGTGGCGAAATGCCCTGGAGCGCTTCTTGAAATACAGGAATGCGCCAATCGCAGCACCGATCATGGTTGCAATAATGACACCCTCGCTGCGTACGAACGCGGACAGGTCGATAACCATGCGCGTAAACGTCGGCAGGTCGGCGCCGAAGCCCTTAAACAGGTCCTCGAAAGAAGGGATTACGAAGATCAGCAGAATCGTCGTAACGATGAAGGCAACGACCAGTACCGCGGCCGGATAAGTCAGGGCCTTCTTGATCTTTTTCTTGATCGCTTCCGTCTTTTCCTTGTAAGTCGCGATCTTGTCGAGCAGGGTCTCGAGCGCACCGGCTTGTTCGCCTGCTTCGACAAGGCTGACGAACAGGTCGTCGAAATAGAGTGGCTGTTTGGCCAGTGCCTCGGCGAGAGAACTACCGCCTTCGACGTCGCCCTTGACCGACAGGATCAGTTTCTGCATGGCGGCGTTCTCGTGGCCGTTGCCGACGATCTCGAACGACTGGACGAGCGGAATGCCGGCCGCCAGCATTGTAGCCAACTGGCGCGAGAAGATGGCGATATCGCCGGTGGTGATCTTGCCACCACCTGCGAACATGCCCTGGCGTTGCTTGCGGATGCGTGTCGGGACAACGCCCTGGCGCCTGAGGTCCGCACGTACGGTCGCCTCATCATTGGCCAGGCTCTTGCCCTTGACCTTCTTGCCGTTTCGGTCGGTTCCTTCCCACAGGAACGGCGTGTTGCTTACCACTGCTGTTTCAGCCATTGTCTCAGTCCGTATATATCGCTAAATAGTTGATTCGCTTACTCAATTGTAACTCGATTGACCTCTTCAAGACTGGTAATCCCTTCCTTGACTTTGTTTAAACCAGCCTGTCTGAGATCGATGACGCCTTCTTTGGCCGCCTGCTGAGCGATCTGCATCGCGTTACCGCCTTCCATGATGATGCGTCCCATCGTCTCGGAGACTTCCATGACCTGGAAGATACCGACACGACCCTTGTAGCCCTCGTTGCACTGTTTGCAGCCCTTGTCCTTCGGGCCGAAAATCGTAACCCCGGCATCGAGTTCTGCGGTCGTGAAGCCTTCTTTCTCGAGCGCTTCGCGCGGGATATCCTTGGTTTCCTTGCAGTTGTCACACAGTCGCCTGGCCAGGCGCTGGGCGATGATCAGGCTGACCGAGGTCGCAATGGCGTAGGGCATGACGCCCATGTCGACCATGCGGGTCAGGGTCTTCGGCGCGTCGTTGGTATGCAGCGTCGAAAGCACAAGGTGACCGGTCTGGGCAGCCTTGATGGCAATCTCGGCCGTTTCGAGGTCACGAATCTCACCGACCATGATCACGTCGGGATCCTGGCGCAGAAAGGCTTTCAGTGCCGAGGCGAAGGTCAGGCCCACTTTCGGGTTGACATTGACCTGGTTGATGCCCGGCAGGTTGATTTCCGCCGGATCCTCAGCCGTCGAGATGTTGCGGTCTATCGTATTGAGCATGTTGATACCCGTGTACAGAGAGACCGTCTTACCCGAACCCGTCGGGCCCGTGACGAGGATCATGCCGTAGGGCTTTGCCAGGTGCTTCTCGTACAAGGCACGCTGGTGCTCCTCGTAACCGAGCATCTCGATGCCGAGCTTCGCGCTCGATGGATCGAGGATACGCAGTACGATTTTCTCGCCGAACAACGTGGGGCAGGTGTTGACACGAAAATCGATCGCCCGGTTCTTGCTGAGCCGCATCTTGATGCGGCCGTCCTGCGGTACCCGGCGCTCGGCGATGTCCATGCGGGACATGACCTTGAGGCGTGCACAGACTTTGTTCGCGAGCACGACGGGCGGCTGGGCGACTTCGCTCAATACACCGTCCAGGCGCGTACGCACGCGGAAGAACTTCTCGTACGGTTCAAAGTGCACATCCGATGCACCACGTTTGATGGCGTCGAGCAGGACCTTGTTGACGAAACGCACGACGGGTGCATCCTCGACATCATCCCTCTGGATTTCGTCCTCTTCCTCTTGGGTTCCGACGTCGAGATTCTCGAGATCGAAGTCGTCGTCCTGCAGGTCGCCCATGCTCGTATCGACCGCTTCGATGGCTTTGTTGATACGTTCTTCGAGCTTGTCCTGTTCCACGACGACCGGGTCGACGCGCAGGCTCGTGGCGAACTTGATGTCGTCAATGGCCTGCAGGTTGGTCGGGTCTGAAATCCCCAGGAAGATGCGCTGGCCTCGTTTTACGAGTGGCAATACGCGGTGCTTGGTGATCAGGTTCTGATCGACGGTCCGGACGACGTCGATGTCAATTTCCACGGCGTCGAGATCGAGCAACGGGACACCGAATTCATGGGACGCGGCCACGGCGATTGCCCGCGCGTCTGCGAGTTCCTCTGCCACGAGGTAGGCAATCAGGGGCAGGCGTTCTTTTTTCGCCGCCTCCAGCGCCTCCTGCAGCTGCTCGTCCGAGATGATCCCGTCCTGAACGAGGCGCCTAGGGAGGCCTGCCAAGGTCGATTGTGTGGCCGTAGCTGCCATGCGTATCCCAAGCTGTTACTTCACTGTGAGCGTTACAGTCTCACTGATCCAAGTGCCCGATTCAACTGGATTTTGTGCGGGGGTTCACAGTTATCGAATTTGATTAAGTCAAACGCTCAAAATCAATGAATTGGGGCTCCTTGCAGGGCTCCTGAGAGAGCCTTTGAGGGGCCTCAGCGGCAGGGAGAAACCAGGTAGCGTGAGTCGACGGTCGGGGCCAGGTGGGCCGAAGTCACGCCGCCACCGGTCAGCAACACCGTGTTGGACGGCACCGGTGCGCTGCCACAGCGCCAGACGAAGCTTCCACCGGGCGACATATACGGTGTAAACGAAACGGTGTCGCCGAAGATCTCGACGTGTGCCTCGTTACCAAAGGTGACATCGATACGACCATTGAAGACGTTGACGGAGGCCACGTACTTGCCCCGGGTATCGGTGGCGTTCGGGCTCATCCCGGCCTCGGCCCGACCGGCAGGGGGCTCACCGTCCATGTTGTACGCGTCGATGACGGGGGCCTTGGCGCTAACAGCCATCTGGATACCCTCGGATACCTGGGCGCGCACGGTATAGGTCTGGTATGCAGAAATCGCCAGCGAGGCCAGGATGCCGATGATCGCAACAACGATCATCAGTTCGATCAGCGTAAAGCCTGCTTGTTCTTGTCTCATCGTGTCGCTCACCGGTCGTACCCTGTCTAGTCTAACGCATGTCGACTATGTGCTGTGAGTCGCAGCTCGCGGTGTGCTTCGGACTGTGACGCAGTTCACATTCCAGTGCCGGATTCGGGGTCGCGGCGAAAAAAAAGCCCCGGCGAACCGGGGCCTTTCTCAGACTTACATCTAAAGCGAAAAGCTAGAGATTCATGTCTTATCGGCAAGCGGCCGGCAGGTGCTTGTCGGCAATCGTCACGCCCTGTGCGCGGCAATCCCATTCAACCGAACCTGCGTTCGTGAACGGCGACAGCTCCAGGAAGCCCGGCTGCAGCGTTGTGTGTGCTTCGTTGCCGTAGTCAACCGTGATCAGACCGTTAGCAACCGCGACACCGGCAACGTACTTGCCAGTGATGTCGCCAGAGGCCGAAATACCAGCCTCATTGTTGTCGATCGGGAACGAACCACGGTCCATCGTGAACTCGGATACTGCGGCCTTGGCGCCACCGGCCAGGTTCAAACCTTCAGAAACCTGGGCGCGAATCGTGTAGTCCTGGTAAGCAGGAATGGCGATGGCTGCCAGAATGCCAATGATCGCAACAACGATCATGAGTTCGATAAGCGTAAAACCTTGCTGCTTCTTCATCTCTCTAGTCTCCATGAATTGAGATAATTAACTGGTAACGGCGAAATCGCCTGTACCCGTACTTAAGCAAAGGCCGTGCCAGTTTTTCGTGACCTACGTCAAGTTATTGAAAAGAGGTGGTATTTCGTGGCGTGATTGGCGTAAGACCGGTCGCCTCAGGGTGATAAGACGGGTGACAAATGTCGGTTTCGTGTCACTAAGTGACAATTTGTGTCACCTTGATGCCGTCGGGGAATAGCGCCGCCGCACACGCTTCGCTATGGATGCGGGGGCGCTATTCCCCGACGATCACAACGTCACTCAATTCCCAACTTCTTTATCCTGTAGCGGAGCTGGCGGAAGGAAAGGCCGAGGAGTTTGGCGGCGGCGGTCTTGTTGTAACGGGTTTTCACGAGCGCCTCGACGATAGCCTGCCGCTGGATGTCCTCGACCTGGTCGCCGAGTTTGCCGGCAACGACGGCACGGACCGTGGCCGTGTCCGCTGTCTCACGCACGTTGAGGTCTGCCGCCGAGATCGTACCGCCCGTGCACAGCGTCACCGCGCGCTCGAGCATGTTTTCGAGCTCGCGGACGTTACCCGGAAAACTATAGCCAAGCAGGGCCTCGCGGGCGCTGTCTTCGAGACAGCCAGGGTTTCCCAGCCGTTCCAGGATGTGTTCAGCAAGCCGCAATATGTCCTCGCCGCGATCGCGGAGTGCCGGTACCCGCAGTTCGATCACGTTGATGCGGTAGTACAGGTCCTCGCGAAACTCACCCGCGGCAACCATCTTCGCAAGGTCCCTGTGCGTCGCCGACAGGATCCGGACATCGACGCTTTCTTCCTGCGCAGCGCCCACGGGCCGGACCTTC
Organism: Woeseiaceae bacterium; assembly: GCA_041574455.1. GTDB lineage: Bacteria > Pseudomonadota > Gammaproteobacteria > Steroidobacterales > Woeseiaceae > UBA1847. The sequence goes on from JBFFOM010000020.1 coordinate 9,878, forward strand.
TTTTCCTGAATCACGCGCAGCAGCTTGACCTGCATGGCCAGTGGGAGATCGGCGATCTCGTCAAGGAACAGCGTGCCGTCACGCGCGCACTGTAACAGCCCGGCCTTGTCATTCACGGCGCCGGTGAATGCTCCCCTGCGGTGGCCGAAGAATTCGCTTTCGACCAGCTCCGACGGGATCGCGCCACAGTTAACGGGGACAAACGGCCCCTCGGCTCGAGGACCGCTGTCGTGGATCAGGCGGGCAACGAGTTCCTTGCCAGTACCCGATTCGCCGGAAATGTGCACGGGTGCCTGGGACTGGGCGACCTTGTCGATCATCTCGCGCAGCTCATGCATGCGGGGCGAATCGCCTAGCAACTTGGACTCGCCGTCTTGCCCCGGAACCCGCACCTTGAGGGCGTTCTCGACAATCGTTCGCAGGTTGCCGAGGTCGAGTGGTTTGGAAATGAAATCGAACGCACCGAGCTTGAGTGCCTGGACCGCGGTTTCCACATTGCCGTGCGCCGTGATAACGGCGACTGGTACGCCAGCGGCATGTGTCTGCATCCACTCGACGAGTTCCAGCCCGTCGCCGTCCGGCAGCCGCATGTCGGTCAGGCAGATATCGAAGTCCCTGGCGCCGAGCAGGGACTTCGCACCGGCGACATCCACGGCGGTTTCGGTGCGGATGTCCATGCGCCCCAGTGTCAGCGTCAGCAGCTCACAGATGTCGGGCTCATCGTCGATGACCAGTGCGAGCGGTCGGTTCATTGGTCCTCCTGCCTGTCCCAGCGGTCCGGGTCGGAGAATACGATACGGAAGATGCTGCCGCCACCGGGCCGGTCAAGGTACAGCAAGGTCGCGCGATTGAGTTCGCAAAGCTCCCTCGAGATATACAGTCCCAGCCCGGTACCACCCGAGCGTGCCGTGAAGAACGGCTCAAAGATCTTGTCCACCGTGGCCGGGTCGACACCGAGCCCGCAATCGAGCACCTCGAGATAGGGCCGTCCCTGCCCGGACATCCGCTCGCCCTGGATCTCGACCATGATGCCCCCGGTCTCGGACGCATACTTCACCGCATTGTCGCAGAGGTTCCACAACACCTGGCGCAGGTGACCACGGTCCATGCGCACGACAAGGTCTTCGGGGATATCGCCGATCGTGAACTCACCTTCCTGCAATTCGAGGGTGCGCACGAATTCGTCGGCGAAATCATGGAGCCAGCTTTTGAGTTCGAGACGTTCCGGGCGACTCAGGTCACGGCGTGACAACTGCAGTACGTTGTCAATGATGTGGCTTACGCGACTCGAATGCGTCTGGATGATTTCCGTCATGCGCTGGTCGTCTTCCGTAAGGCCGGGTGATTCGGCCAGCAGCTGGGCGGCATGGCTCATGGCGCCAACCGGATTGCGAATCTCGTGGGCGATACTGGCGCTGAGGCGACCCAGTGCTGCCAGCTTGGATTGCTGCACCCGCGCATTCATGTGGCTGGCGTCTTCGAGGAACACGAGAATCGGGCCGTCCCGGCGTCCCCCTTTGCCGAGCGGCGCCAGGTGTGCCGTGATACGGACGTTGTTGCCTGCGGTAATCAGCGTTAGTTCCGGGTGCGATGAGAGGCCTTCGTCCGCGCGCCAGCGCGTGACGTAAGCGGCGAGCGGTGCGCTGACCTCCGCCAGCGGTGTGCCCGGAACGGCCTCTGCAACACCGAGCAACTGCGCCGCGGAACTGTTGGCAAGGCGCATCGCATCGTTCGTATCGACGACAAGGATGCTCTCGCGCAGGTGTTGCACGATGTACTGATTGAGCTCGGAAAGATTCTTGAGGTCGACGCCGAACTGCAAAGCAAGGGCTTCCGATGCCCGGATCCGCCGGGCCAGCGGCTGCGCTGCCAGCGCGAGGGCGAAAATGATGCCGCTGAGTATGCCCGCCGCCGGGTAGTTCGGCGTGACGGTCAGGCTCGTCATCTGGGTGTAGGCCTGCTCGCCGAGGATGACAAACGTCGCAATGGCTGCCAGCGTCGCTGATACGCTGATCGGCATGACGAGGCTGCCGGCGCCGATAAAAATGATGAGCAGGCCGCCCAGGCCGGTGGCGATACCGCCGCTCGCATGCATGAGCAGGGCGATCGCCCCGATATCGGCGATCAGCTGTGTGGTTGCGAGGACGTTGCGGGGCACCCAGCGGTGCCGCAGCGACACGGCTGACAAAATGGCGAACACGACGTAGCCGGCGGCCGTGGCCGCAAACAGCGTCGGTTTGGTCTCACCGAAGAAATGCGGCTCGGTATCGACGACGAACAGCAGCAGCAGGGAGGTCGAAATCAGGAGCCGAAACGCGTTGAGCGTGATCAGTATGCGCCAGCCCAGTTCGGGCTCGTCCGCAGCCTTTTGAAGCAATGCGTCGCGACTACCGCGCATGGTCCGCTTAAGGGGGGCGTCGCTCTGTGTCTGGCTCATCTGCGAATTGTAGACATCAGTCGCACAAACCTCCAAAATACGCCGTCTTTTTCGCAGCAACCCTGGCGGAAATCCTGATGAATCTCCACGAATACCAGTCGAAACGATTGTTCTCCGAGTACGGCATCCCGGTGCCGCGCGGCATCCCGGCAGACTCCCCGAAGGCGGCCGTCAAGGCGGCGCAGGAACTGGGTGGCGACCTCTGGGTCGTGAAGGCACAGGTACATGCCGGCGGACGTGGCAAGGCAGGTGGCGTCAAGCTGGCGCGCAAACTCGAAGAGGTCCGTGAGCACACGGACGCGATGCTGGGCAGTACGCTCGTTACGCGCCAGACAGGGCCCGAGGGTCTGCCCGTCAACACGGTGTATATCGAGCAGGGCTCCGACATCGACCGCGAGCTTTATCTCAGCATGCTGGTCGACCGTGAAGTCAGCCGCATTTCGTTCATCGCCTCGGCCGCGGGCGGTATGGATATCGAGAAGGTCGCCGAGGAAACGCCCGAGAAGATCTTTTCGGTCGCTGTCGCACCGGACGCCGGACTGCAGGACTACCAGGCTCGCCAGCTTGCCTTCGGCCTCGGTCTGGACAAGCAGCAGATGCGCCAGTTTGGCGACCTCATCAAGAAGATGTACAAGCTGTATCTCGAATGCGATGCCAGCCTGATCGAGGTCAATCCACTGATCACGACCAAGGCCGGTGACATCGTCGCGCTGGACGGCAAGATCAATATCGACAGCAGTGCGCTGTTCCGGCAACCCCGGATCGCAGAGCTGCGTGACAAATCGCAGGAAGACGAGGCCGAGCGCAGGGCGGCCGAACACGACCTGAATTACGTGTCGCTCGACGGCAATATCGCCTGCATGGTCAATGGCGCCGGCCTCGCCATGGCAACGATGGACCTGATCAAGCTACACGGCGGCGAGCCCGCCAACTTTCTCGACGTCGGCGGTGGCGCTACCGCGGAACGCGTAGCCGCGGCGTTCAAACTGGTTCTGTCCAACGACAGCGTCGAAGCGATTCTCGTCAACATCTTCGGCGGCATCGTCCGTTGCGACCTGATTGCCGAGGGCATCATCACGGCGGTCAGGGAAGTTGACGTGAGCGTGCCTGTGGTCGTGCGCCTCGAGGGCACGAACGTGGAAAAGGGTCGCGAGCTGCTGGCAAACAGTGGCCTCGATATCATTGCGGCTGAAGACCTAACCGACGCGGCCCGGAAGGTCGTCGCGGCAGCAGGATAAAGTACATGAGCGTACTGGTTAACAAAGACAGCAGAATCGTGTGCCAGGGCATCACCGGCAACCAGGGTTCCTTTCACACCGAGCAGTGCATCGAGTACGGCACCCGGGTCGTGGCCGGGGTAACGCCAGGCCGTGGCGGTCAGGAGCACCTCGGCGTCCCGGTGTTCAACACGGTGCGTGATGCAGTTGCGGAAACCGGCGCCGACGTCAGCATGATTTACGTTCCGCCCCCGTTCGCGGCGGACGCGATTCTCGAGGCCGCCGATGCAGGTGTCGCCCTTGTCGTGTGTATTACCGAAGGCATCCCGGTCAACGACATGGTCAAGGTCAAGTCGGCCCTGGGTGACTACGATTGCCGCCTGATCGGACCCAACTGTCCGGGCATCATCACGCCGGGCGAGTGCAAGATCGGCATCATGCCCGGCTTCATTCACAGGCCTGGCCGCATCGGCGTCGTCTCGCGTTCAGGCACGCTGACTTACGAAGCGGTATACCAGACCACGACCAACGGGCTGGGACAGACGACCTGTATCGGTATTGGCGGCGACCCGGTCCGCGGTACGAACTTCGTCGACTGCCTCCAACTTTTCGAGGCGGACCCCGACACCGACGGCATCATCATGGTGGGCGAGATCGGTGGCACCGACGAGGAAGCTGCCGCCGAGTACATCAAGGAGCATGTGTCGAAGCCTGTGGTTGCCTACATCGCAGGTGTCACGGCGCCGCCGGGCAAACGCATGGGTCATGCCGGCGCGATTATTGCGGGTGGCAAGGGTACGGCCGAGGACAAGTTCAAGGCGCTCGACGCTGCGGGCGTCGCGACGGTCCGTTCGCCGGCCGAACTCGGCTCGAAGATGCTGGAGGTCCTCGGCACCTGAGCCGCCGGGCTCAGGCCGTGATGAGGCAATGAGCGACTCCGTCAGGGTTGCGCTTGCACAGGTCGACCTCGTCGTGGGCGACGTTGCCGGCAACACTGCGCGGATCATCGAACTCGCCTGCAAGGTGCGCGACACTGGCGGCGCCGATATCGTCGTCCTTCCCGAGCTCGCCATCTGCGGATATCCTCCCGAAGACCTGCTGTTCCACAGCGGCCTGCGCCATGCTGTCGAAGCCGGCCTCGCGGAGATTCGCGATGCAGTCTCAGGTATTGCAGTCCTGGTCGGATTTCCCGAGTACGAAGACGGCCATATCTACAATGCCTGCGCTGTCCTGCAGGACGGTAAAGTTCTCGCGCACTATCGCAAGCGGCTCCTCCCCAACTACGCGGTGTTCGATGAGGAGCGCTACTTCACCTCGGGCAAAGACGCCGCCGTGTTCAAGCTCAACGGTATACGCATCGGCCTCAATATTTGCGAAGACGTCTGGAGCCCGGCACCAATGAGCGCCAGCCGCGCCGCCGGCGCGGAGTGCATGCTGGTCATCAACGGTTCACCATTCGAGAAGCGCAGCCAGGACAACCGTGAAAACGTGGTGCGCAAACGTGTCTTGGAAACCGGGATACCGGTCGTCTACGTCAATCACGTCGGCGGCCAGGACGAACTGGTGTTCGACGGTGGCTCTTTCGTGATGGGTGCCGATGGCGAAATCGCTTACCGGGCGAGGTCGTTCGAAGAGAGCGTGCATACCGTGGTGCTGGAAGCCTCGGCAAGTGGCGTCGCGCCAGTCCGCGATCGCATTGCGAGACCCGAAGATGATATCGCGCGGATCTACCGGGCACTGGTCCTCGGGACGCGCGACTACGTCCTGAACCATGGGTTTCCGGGCATCATCATCGGCCTCTCTGGCGGTGTGGACTCGGCGCTCGTCCTCGCCGTGGCCTGCGACGCGCTCGGCAGAGACAAGGTCCGGGCAGTCCAGATGCCGTTTCGTTTTACGTCGACGATGAGCCAGGAGGACTCGGCCGAACAGGCAAAGACCTTCGGTATCCAGTATGACGTGATTCCCATCGAGCCGATGTACGAGGCGACGATCAGGCAGCTCAAGCCTGTGCTCGGTGCGGCCGAACCGGATGCAACCGAGGAAAACATCCAGGCAAGGTGTCGTGGCCTGCTATTGATGGCGATCTCGAACAAGACCGGCCGCATGCTGCTGACGACAGGCAACAAGAGCGAGATGGCTGTCGGTTATGCGACCCTCTATGGCGATATGGCGGGCGGCTTCGCGCCGATCAAGGACTGCAGCAAGTCACTCGTCTATGAACTCGCGCGCTACCGCAACACGCTGGGCGAGGCCATTCCCGAACGCGTAATCGCGCGTCCGCCGTCGGCCGAACTGCGGCCCGACCAGAAGGACTCGGATTCGCTGCCGGATTATGATGTGCTCGACCCGATCCTCGAGGCATTCATCGAGCAAGATTTGTCGGTGGCGGAGATCACGGAGCGCGGCTTCGATCGCAACGTCGTTATCCGGGTACTCGAGATGGTACAGCGCAACGAGTACAAGCGCCGCCAGGCGCCACCGGGCGTCAGGATCAGCAGTCGCGCTTTCGGTCGGGACTGGCGCTACCCGATCACCTCGGGCTACAAGTTCCCGACCCAGAACTAATCCGGCGAACTAGCTTCCGTCCGGAAAATTCGTCGCCAGTACCCTGCGCGTATCCTCCGCCAGATCGGTCATGCCCAGCTCGTCATAGGCTGCGGCCATGATCTCGAGAGAACGGGCATTGCCGGTCGCCCCGTTGTAATTTTCGAGAGCGCGCTTGGCGCGATTGAGTGCCGCGACGTAGGCACCCCGGCGCAGGTAGTAGTCGGCCACGTGATTCTCGTACGTGGCGAGGCGGTTCTTGATCGCGACCATGCGCTTCTCGGCGTCTGGCGCGTACTCGCTTCCCGGAAACCGGTCCACGAGTTGCCGCAGGCTCGAATAGGCGAGCATGATGTCCTTGGGCGGTCGGATGGTCGTGTCCTTGCGGAACCAGCGCTCGAGGAACCCGGGTGTTTCTTCGTAGTAGGCGAGGCCTTTTATATAGAGCGCATAGTCCACGCGCGGGTGGATCGGGTTTTCGCGCATGAACGTGTCCGCAGCCTCGACTGCTTCTTCCTTACGGCCGCTTTTGTAGTAGGCGTACATGAGCTCGATCTGAATCTGGCGGGCAAGGTCCGAGAATGGGTACCGCGCCTGGATAACCTCGAAGACCTGGATCCCGCGGCGATAATTGCCGCGCTCAATCGCCGCCTTGGCATCCTGGAATGCCTCGGTAATGTTCTGTACCTCGTCCTGCACCTCGTCGTTGCCCGCACAGGCGAACAGCGCCAGAGGTAGTGCGGCGATCAGGAACAGGCGGAATTGGCGGAAGGCTGGTCTCATAAATCAGGAGGCAGGGGCGTTCAAGGTCGGCGAGTATACCGTAAACTCAACCAGAGTCATGTCTTTGGAAAAGCTTACAGCGACGGTACCCGACGAGTTGGCCGGCCTCAGGTTGGACCAGGCTCTGGCGCGGATGTTTCCGGAGTATTCGCGCAGCAGGCTGAAGGAGTGGCTGCTCGACGGCGCGATTCGTGTCGAAGGAGGGCCGAGCCGCCCGAAAGACCCTGTATCGGGCGGTGAGCGCATCGAGCTGGAGCCCCGTTCCGGGGCCGAGGTCGAAGCGCTGCCGGAGCCCATGGATCTCGATATCGTGCACGAGGACGATGATCTCCTGGTCGTCAACAAGCCCGCCGGCCTGGTCGTGCATCCTGGTGCGGGCAATCCACGCGGCACGCTGATGAATGGCTTGCTGCACCACTCGTCGCAGCTGGAGGAAGTGCCGCGCGCGGGCATCATTCACCGCATCGACAAGGACACGAGCGGGCTGCTGCTGATCGCCAAGACTTTGCCCGCGCACACGGCGCTCGTGCGCCAGCTTGCCGAGCACGAGATAGCGCGTGAGTACCTCGCAGTCTGCTGTGGCGTGCTGACGGGCGGTGGCACGATCAAAGAGCCGATTGCAAGACACCCCGTAGATCGCACGCGCATGAGCGTGCAGCAGGGTGGCAGGCCGGCAGTTACGCACTTCACTGTCGTCGAACGCTTCCGCGCGCACACTTTTATAGCGGTGCGACTGGAGACCGGCCGAACGCACCAGATTCGTGTGCACTTTGCGTGGCGGCGCAACCCACTGGTGGGCGATCCGGTCTATGGCGGGCGCCTGGCGCTGCCGGCCGGCGCCAGCGACCCCCTGGTGGAGGCGCTGCGCGCCTTTCGCCGCCAGGCCCTGCACGCGGCGCGACTGGCATTTGCACACCCGTCGACGGGCTCTGCGATCGAACTCGAGGTGCCACCACCCGCCGACTTCGCAGCGCTCATCGACGTGCTGCGCGAGGACGCAGGTCAATGATGACGATCATCACACCCGAGTGGCCGGCTCCGCGCAACGTCGTTGCCGGAACGACGACCAAGCAGGTTCCCGACGGGGCGCTGCCCGTGGAGCTGCAGTTTTTGAACCAGGTACATGGCGACCGCGTGGTGCCAATTGGCCTCGTGCGGGACGCGAAGGCGCCGATCGATGCAGACGCAGTGTACGGCAGTGCGTCGGGCGATCACTGTGCGGTGCGCACTGCCGACTGCCTGCCGATCCTGATCTGTTCCACGGACGGGAGCGAGATCGCTGCAGCGCACGGCGGGTGGCGCGGTGTGCTCGCCGGGATCATCGAGAACACCGTGGCTGCGCTGCAGTCAGAGCCTGTCCATCTCCTGGCCTGGCTCGGCCCGGCCATCTCGCAGCAACACTTCGAGGTCGGCGAGGAAGTGCGCGAGGCGTTCGTCGCACAGGACCCGAATGCCGGGCGTCATTTTGCATCCAATGATCGCGGCCGCTGGCAGGCGGATCTCTGCGGCCTGGCCCGCCAGCGACTCCATAAATGTGGCGTCAGGTCCATATATGGCGGTCATTGGTGCACTTACGCCGATCGCGAGCGGTTCTACTCCTACCGCCGCGACGCCGACACCGGCCGTATGGTGAGTTTCATTCATCTCAAGTAGGAGCCCGCCCCGCACCCCGAGGATACGCAGCGCGCACCAACGGGGTTGAAATTGCCATAGAAACCGCAATTTCCGGGACATCCGGAGATTTCGGGGCCCATGGCCCGAGGGGCAACCCATGCGAATGGACAAACTGACCAGCAAGTTCCAGATGGCGCTCGCCGATGCGCAGTCGCTGGCCGTCGGCCAGGACCACCAGTTCATCGAGCCCGCCCACGTCATGATCGCCTTGCTCGACCAGCAGGGCGGCAGCGCGCGCGGCCTGCTCGTCAAGGCGGGCGCGAACGTCAACCTGCTGCGCTCGCAGCTCGGCGTGCTTGTCGACAAACTGCCCAGGGTCGAAGGCGCCGGCGGTGAAGTGCACATGGGCCAGGAGCTGGCGAAGCTCTTCAACCTGACCGACAAGTTCGCCCAGAAGCGCAACGACCAGTACATCTCGAGCGAGCTGTTCGTCCTGGCGGCGCTGGACGACAAGTCGCCGCTCAAGTTCGTGTTCGAGCAGGCGGGCGCCGTGCGCGGCGCGGTAGAGAAGGCCATCGACGAACTGCGCGGTGGTGCCCAGGTCAACGACCCGAACGCCGAGGACACGCGCCAGGCGCTGGAGAAATTCACGATTGACGTCACCGAGCGGGCCGAGCAGGGCAAGCTCGACCCGATCGTCGGGCGTGACGACGAGATTCGCCGCACGATCCAGATCCTGCAGCGGCGCACCAAGAACAACCCGGTGCTCATCGGCGAGCCGGGCGTGGGCAAGACCGCGATCATCGAGGGCCTTGCGCAGCGCATCGTCAACAACGAGGTGCCCGAAGGCCTGCGCGGCAAGCGCATCCTGTCGCTCGACATGGGCGCCCTGATCGCGGGCGCCAAGTTCCGCGGCGAGTTCGAGGAGCGCCTCAAGGGTGTGCTTAATGACCTTGCCAAGCAGGAAGGCCAGATCATCCTGTTCATCGACGAGCTGCACACGATGGTCGGCGCCGGCAAGGCCGAAGGCTCGATGGATGCCGGCAACATGCTTAAGCCAGCGCTGGCGCGCGGCGAATTGCACTGCGTCGGCGCGACGACGCTCGATGAGTATCGCCAGTACGTCGAGAAAGACGCGGCCCTCGAGCGGCGTTTCCAGAAGGTGCTGATCGAGGAACCGACCGTCGAGGACACGATCGCGATCCTGCGTGGGCTCAAGGAGCGCTACGAAGTGCATCATGGCGTCGAGATCACTGACCCGGCCATCGTCGCGGCCGCGACGCTGTCCCATCGCTACATCAGCGATCGCCAGCTGCCCGACAAGGCCATCGACCTGATCGATGAATCGGCATCGCGCATTCGCATCGAGATCGATTCGAAGCCCGAGGCGATGGACAAGCTCGAAAGGCGCATCATCCAGCTCAAGATCGAGCGCGAGGCGCTGAAAAAAGAGTCTGACGAGGCATCGACCAAGCGCCTGGCCGAGCTCGAGGAGAGACTCGAGACGCTCGAGAAGGAATTTTCGGACCTCGAGGAGGTCTGGAAGGCCGAGAAGGCGGCCATGCAGGGCACGACACATATCAAGGAAGCGCTGGAGCGCGCCCGCCTCGAATTCGAGACCGCGCATCGCGCCAACGATCTCGCGCGCATGTCGGAACTGCAGTACGGCCGCATCCCCGAGCTCGAGAAGCAGCTCGAGGATGCGATGCAGGCCGAAAACAGGGAAACGACGCTGCTGCGTAACAACGTTACCGAGGAAGAGGTGGCCGAGATCGTGTCGAAGTGGACCGGCATCCCCGTAGCCAAGATGCTCGAGGGTGAGAAGGAGAAGCTGCTGCAGATGGAGTCCGTGATCCAGGAGCGCGTCGTTGGCCAGGACGAAGCCGTCACGGTCGTGGCGAACGCGATCCGGCGCGCGCGTGCGGGCCTGTCGGATCCGCGCCGGCCGATCGGTTCGTTCCTGTTCCTCGGGCCCACCGGCGTCGGCAAGACCGAGCTGACCAAGGCGCTCGCCAGTTTCCTGTTCGACACGGACGAGGCCATGGTGCGCCTCGACATGTCCGAGTTCATGGAGAAGCACTCGGTGGCGCGCCTGATCGGTGCGCCCCCGGGCTACGTCGGCTTCGAAGAAGGCGGTTACCTGACCGAAGCCGTGCGTCGACGTCCGTACTCGGTAATCCTGCTCGACGAGGTCGAGAAGGCCCATCCCGACGTCTTCAACGTCCTGCTGCAGGTCCTGGATGACGGGCGCCTGACGGACGGTCACGGGCGCACGGTCGATTTCCGCAACTCGGTTATCGTCATGACCTCGAACCTCGGCTCGAACCTGATCCAGGAGATGGCGGGCGAGGAAAACTACGAGGTGATGAAGAACGCGATCATGGACGTCGTTGGCTCCCACTTCCGGCCCGAGTTCGTGAATCGCATCGACGACCTCGTCGTGTTCCATCCGTTGGGCCGCGAACATATCCGCAAGATCGTCGATATCCAGCTCGGGTACCTGCACGACAGGCTTGCCGAACGGGATATTCACATTCATCTTTCGGACGCGGCGCGCGACAAACTGGCTGACGCGGGCTTTGATCCGGTGTATGGTGCGCGGCCGTTGAAACGTGCGATCCAGCAGCAGGTTGAGAATCCGCTTGCGCAGGAGATCCTGCAGGGTAGATTCCGGCCTGGAGACGTGATCGAGGTGGGCGTGGACGATGATCGCCTGGAGTTCAGCAACGCTGCCTAGAGAAACACCGATGCCGATTTACGAGTATATCTGCAAAAGCTGCGAGCATACGTTTGATGCCCTGCAGAAGATAAGCGACGCCCCGCTGGTCGATTGCCCTGACTGTGGGGAGGCCTCGCTGCAGAAGGCACTGTCGGCACCGAAGTTCCGCCTGAAAGGAAGCGGTTGGTACGAGACCGATTTCAAGACTGGCGGCAAGCGTAACCTGCACGCTAGCGATTCGGACACGAAGCCCGAAAAGAAGGCTGACGAGAAAGCGGACAAAAAAGCGGACAAGAAGGATTAATCGCCCGCAAGGCGGGCGCCTATGGGGTTCCCGCACCTTGCGGTCAGCCCCCCCAAGCCGTACCATTCCGCGTCCTTTTCTCAGGGTTTTTCCTGCTAAATCATGATGCGTACACACTATTGCGGCGAGATTGACAGCTCGCTCGTCGGCCAGGAAATCGAGGTTTGCGGCTGGGTGCACCGGCGGCGCGACCACGGTGGCGTGATCTTCATCGATCTTCGCGATCGGGAAGGTTTGCTGCAGGTCGTGTTCGACCCCGATCGACCCGAGATTTTCGCCGAGGCGGAGCGCATCCGCTCGGAATTCGTCCTCAAGGTCAAAGGCCTCGTGCGCCCGCGTCCCGAGGGCACGATCAACCCCAAGATGCGCACGGGCGAGGTCGAAGTCCTCGCGCATGAGCTCACCACGCTCAACCGCGCCGAGACGCCGCCTTTCCATCACGATGAGCAGGCCAACGAGGACATTCGCCTCAAGTACCGCTATCTCGACCTCAGGCGCGAGAACATGCTCGGCAACCTGATGCTGCGCCACCAGGTCACCAAGGCGATGCGTGACTTCCTCGACGCCAACGGCTTCGTCGACGTCGAGACGCCGATGCTGACGCGGGCGACGCCCGAAGGCGCGCGCGACTACATCGTGCCGAGCCGCACCAACCCGGGCCGTTTCTTCGCGTTGCCGCAGTCGCCGCAGATCTTCAAGCAGCTCCTGATGATGTCGGGGCTCGATCGTTACTACCAGATCGTGCGCTGCTTCCGCGACGAGGACCTGCGCGCCGATCGCCAGCCCGAGTTCACGCAGCTCGATATCGAAATGAGCTTCATCGACGAGTCGGACATTACGCACACGATGGAAGATCTCATGCGCTTCGTGTTCAAGGAGACGCTGGACGTCGACCTGCCGAACCCGTTCCCGCGCATGCCGTACGCGGAAGCCATGGAGCGTTTCGGGTCGGACAAGCCGGACCTTCGTATCGACCTCGAGCTTGTCGAAGTCGGCGATCTCATGACCGACGTCGATTTCAAGGTATTCGCAGGTCCTGCAGCCGATCCCGAGGGCCGTGTCGCGGCACTGTGTGTGCCGGGCGGTGCCGAGATGAGCCGCAAGATCATCGACGACTACACCAAGTACGTTGGTCGTTATGGCGCGCGTGGCCTGGCTTACATCAAGGTCAATGATGTCGACGCCGGCATGGACGGACTGCAGTCACCGATTCTCAAGTTCCTAGGCGAGGACGTGACCAAAGCCATCCTCGAACGTACTGGTGCCAGATCCGGAGACCTGGTCTTCTTCGGCGCCGACAAGGCGCACGTCGTCAACGACGCGCTGGGCGCACTGCGCGTCAAGGTTGGCGAGGATCGGGACATGGTTGCCGAGGGCTGGCAGCCGCTCTGGGTCGTCGATTTCCCGATGTTCGAGAAGGACAAGGCCACCAAGCGGTGGACCTCGCTGCATCACCCGTTTACGTCGCCGTCGACCCTGGATGCTGACCAGTTGCGCGCCGACCCGGGTGCCGCGCTGTCGCGCGCCTACGATATGGTGCTGAACGGCGCCGAGATTGGTGGTGGCTCGATTCGTATTCACGACCAGGACCTCCAGTCAGTCGTCTTCGATCTCCTCGAGATCTCGAAGGAAGAAGCCGAAGAGAAATTCGGGTTCCTGCTGACGGCCCTGCAATACGGGTGCCCGCCGCACGGTGGCATCGCGTTCGGACTCGATCGCATCGTCATGCTGATGGCGTCCGCCGCAAGCATCCGTGACGTCATCGCTTTCCCGAAGACCCAGACCGCCAGCTGCCTGCTCACCAACGCACCCGGCGAGGTCTCGGCCGAACAGCTGAAGGAAACCGGAATCCGGCTCAGGGCAACAAGAACCGAATAAACAGGTCTTCCCAAGGAAACCATCGGCGGCCGATCAGGTTTCTAGCGACCCCGCGTGCTCCCATAACCTGGAGAAAGTCTTTCCAGGCGAAGGAGAGCATGTCATGTGCAAGAAAACACTTATTGCGGCAGCACTCGTAATGCTGTGCACGTCCGGCTGTTCCTACCTGTGGAACTGGAGCGACGGTTCCCGCGGCGGCGTTTCGAGCAGCCTCGTCGGCTACCTGTATCCGAACGGCCAGGTACCGCCTGAACTCGACGATACTGTTCCTTACCTCGAACTGCCGTTGCGCGTCGGTGTCGCATTCGTTCCGGGGCAGGGCGGCCGCGGGAGTCTTCCCGAGGCCACGAAGATGCGTCTGCTCGAAAACGTCAAAGCGGAGTTCGTGGATCGCGAGTACATCAGCAGCATCGAGGTGATCCCGGATACCTACCTGCGGACAAGCAAGGGTGTGACAGGGATGCAGCAAGTTGCCCGGTTGTATGACGTGGACGTCATGGCCCTGGTTTCCTACGACCAGGTCGCGGTCAGCGAAGAGAACCCGGCCGGGTTTCTCTACTGGACGATCGTAGGCTCGTACATCATCAAGGCGACCTCGAACGAGGTACAGACCTTTGTCGATACAGCCGTCTTTGATGTGGACACCGCGAAACTGCTGTTTCGTGCGCCCGGCGCCGACGTCCTGTCTGATCGTTCGACTCTCGTCGAAGCGGGCGAGGTCGTGCACAAGGCGCGAGAAGCGAGCTTCGGCAACGCCATGGACCAGATGACACTTAACCTTGCCGCCGAACTCGATCGCTTTCGTGAGCGCATCACGACTGATCCGACCGTCGCGCGCGCAGAGTGGAAACCGGGATCAGGAGGCGGAGGTCAGGTCACCTGCCTGCTCCTGCTGGTACTTTTTGCAGCGGGCCTTGTGAGGCGCTCCGTCCTGTAGGGGCGGCTTTATACCCCGAGGTCTCGCGACTACATGGCGCCGAGTCGCACGAACTGAGCAATCCGCGGGTATAATCTCCCCCGGGGAAGGGAGAACAGCGTGAACTCGATCCACCAGTTCGTCGCGGAGGCCAGGCGCCGGCGCGTATTTCGAACACTCGGGTTGTATATCGTTGGCGCGTGGGCCTTGCTCCAAGTCGCAGACCTGGCGCTGGAGTCGATGGATCTTCCCGGCGCGCTGCTGCGATTTTTCTGGTATGCCGCGTTTGCCGGTTTTCCGATCGCGGCCATCTTTGGCTGGTTCTATGACATCACGGCGGCCGGCATCACGAAGACGCCATCCGCCAGTGAGAACGCTGACGTCAACCTCGCGATGGGCGTACCCGACTACGCCATCATCGCTGCGCTTGCCGTCGTCGTTGGCGTGGCAGCAGCCGGACTATTCGACCGTGCGCGCCAGGCCGAGTTTTCGGAGCCACCATACGACAGGAACAGCGTCGCCGTCATGCCACTCGATAACCTGTCCGGTGACCAGAGCCAGGAGTATTTCTCGGCGGGCATCCAGGATGCGCTGATAACAAAACTGTCAAAGGTGGGCAGCCTCCGGGTTGTTTCCCGTAACTCGACGGCGCGGCTCGATCGCACCTTGTCTATGCCGGCGATCGGTGAGCTACTCGGTACCCGCAACATCGTCGAGGGATCGGTCATGCGCGAAGGGAACCGCGTGCGCGTAATCGTCCAGCTCATCGACGCACCCAAAGACACCCACATCTGGGCGGACTCGTTCGAACGAGAGTCTTCCAGCGTTCTCGCACTGCAGAACGATGTTGCGCGCTCGATCGCTGGCGCTTTGTCTGCGGAGCTGAGTGCCGACGAAGAAAAGACCTTGTCGACCGCTGCCAACCTCGACGCCAATACCTATGACAAGTATCTGCGTGGCATGTACATGCTGGACCAGGCCGACAACTTAATTCGCTACAAAGGTGTGGAACTGCTGGAATCGCTCGTCGACTCGGGACAGGCAGACGCCCGGGTCTACGCTGCGTTGGCATACGGTTACGCAGTGCTGGGCCACAGTCCGACGCCCGAGGGTATGTACCCGGCATCGAAACTGGCGGCTCGTCGTGCGATGGAGCTCGACTCGACGATGCCCGAGGTACACCTCGCCATCGGTATGCAGAACATGTACTACGAGCGCAACTTCGAGGCGGCACGTCGCTCGTTGCAACACGCACTCGATCTCAATCCGAGCCTGACCGGCGCGCAGTACCATCTCGCCTGGCTGTGGGAGTTGTACCGCGATAGCGAGCGTGCACTGCCACCAGGCGATCGCACGATCGAGCTCGATCCGCTGTCGCCGAAGATGCGCGCCTGGCTTGCCGAACAGTATCGGGCCGCTGGACAAGTCGATATGGCAAAGGTGCTGGCAGAGGAAGCGCTGGAACTGGCTCCCGGCGATAGTATCGCACTGCTGGCCCTCTCCCTGGCCCAAGCGCAGGCCGGTGATTTCCTGGCCGCACTGGAGACTGCGCAACGACTCCAGGGACATCCGGTCTGGGGATACGTGTATGGCGTCGTGCTCGCTCTCGCCGGCCAGGAAGATCAGGCCCGCCAGGAGCTGGCCGCCATCGATCGCGTGCCGCACAACGTCCTGGGACTGTACAGCCTGCACGCGATACTGGGTGACGTGGACGACACGTTCTACTGGATGGACGTCGCAAAAGAAATCAAGCTTCCGTGGTACCCGTGGATGGTGACCTGGTTCCCGGTTGCGGACGAGGTTCGCAATGATCCGCGCATGGATGAACACGCGGAAGAGATCGGACTCACCGACGCATTGGCGAGAGCCCGGTCACTGCAGTGACTCGTAGCTACCGGACAGCGAGGTCGTCCGGCTGCAGAGGCGAGGAGAGCATTTTCTCGAAGCGCGCCCAGCGTTCTGCATCGTCGGGATCACCGGCTTCCACGTAATCGGCAACCAGGACCTTGCCGTGGTTGTAGTTGATCACGTAGCTGCGATAGGCGTCGATGAAGCGCGTGCGCTGGAACGACTTGTCCTCACGCATCATGCCGTAGTCCTGTAGCCACTGCGCCGCCTCTGCGCGCGTCATGTCGCCATTGAGATAATCGCGCGCCGCCTCGTTATGCGCGAAATTCAATTGCTCGGTGAGCGCAAGGATCTCGTAGTAGAGACCTGCGTCTTCGACATCGAGACCAGCCAGCGGGAACAGCACCTCTTTCTCGAATGCCATGCGTTCCTCGCCCGGGAACGCCAGCTCGATGCCGTAGTTGCCGCTGCCCTCGGCGATCAGGGATTGCGGACCGAACAGCGGGTACAGCAAGAACTCGATCCAGCCCTGGCCCTTGGCGAGGTTCTCCTCGAGCAGCGCGTTAAAGGTGTGGTGGCCCGGGTAGCCCTCGTGGCAACCGAGATCCACGGCACGGCTGATGTAGATCGGGAAGTCGGTGTTCACCTGGATCAGGCTCTGCGCATCCCCCTGGTACCAGTTGTAGCCGGACCACGGGACGTCGTTGACGTACTCGATCGTGAAGGACTCGTTTTCAGGCAGGTCGATGTACTTCTTCGTCCGCACCCGGCATTCGTCCATCGCCGCTTCAAACACGGCTGGCAGCTTGTCGAGCGGGATGACGAAGTTGTCGTTGAACGACTCGACACGTTTGGCGAGCGGGCCCTCGCCCGGGACGATGGCTTCGAGCTGATCGAGGATGGCCTGGAAGTGGGCCACGTCATTGTCCGGCGCCTGGGATCCGAACAGCGCGTACGCCTCCGCGTCGAAGCTCAGGAACTCGCCCTTGTTGATCGCGATCCGTGTTTGCAGCGCGTGCACCCGGGCGATCAGGCCGTCGACACGCATCGTGAGCATCTCGTCGTCACCGGTCTGCACCGCTTCGAGCCGGCGCGTGAGGTCCTGCGAGGCGAGGTTGATGTCATCGAGTGACATCGCCTCGGCTTTCGCGACCTCCCTGAACGATTCGGGGCCGAAATAGGCATCGACATGGGCTTCGTCGTGCAATCCCATCGAGAGCTCGAGGAACAGGTATTCCCGGGCAAGTTCGTCGATGTCGGGACCCGGGGTGGGGGCGCTGCAGGCGCAGAGCGATAGTGAAATCAGAACAAGGGCATATTTCATGGGAATCGCCCGCATGGCGGGCTCCTAAAGTTTCTTCAGTTCGTAGAGCTTGTCGAGCGCCTCGCGCGGCGACATGGAATCCGGGTCCAGCGAGTCGACTGCGTCCTTTAGCTCGTTGTCTGCCGCCGGCTCTGGTGCGGAGAAGTCGAAACCCGCCTGCGGGCCCTGCGGCTGGCTCTGCTGGTTCTCGAGAGTGCGCAGGTAGCCACGCGCCCGGCTGATCACGTCCTTCGGCACCCCGGCCAGCGAGGCCACCTGCAAGCCGTAGCTCTGGTTGGCCGGGCCGGGTTTGACCGAGTGCAGGAAGATCAGTTGACCTTCGTGCTCGGTGGCGTCCAGATGCACGTTGCTGCAGGCGGGTAGTTCCTGCGCAAGTGCCGTCAGCTCGAAGTAGTGCGTTGCGAACAGCGTAAATGCCTTCGCCTTCTCACCCATGTGGTGCGCCGCGGCCCACGCCAGTGACAGGCCGTCGAACGTGCTCGTGCCACGGCCGATCTCATCCATGAGCACGAGGCTCTGCTCGGTCGCGTTGTTGAGGATCGTCGCGGCCTCGGTCATCTCCACCATGAACGTGGAGCGTCCACCCGCAAGATCGTCAGACGCGCCGATGCGGGTGAAGATCCGGTCGATCGGGCCGACCCTGAGGCGATCCGCCGGCACGAAGCTGCCGATGTGCGCAAGGATGGCGATGAGCGCGGCCTGGCGCATGTAGGTCGACTTGCCGCCCATGTTCGGGCCGGTGATGACCAGCAGCCGTCGCGACTCATCGAGTGACAGGTCGTTGGCGATGAATGGCGCATCAATGACCTGCTCGACGACGAGGTGCCGGCCGCCCTCGATCTCGATGCACGGTGTGGCGCTGATCTCGGGGCAGGTGAGGCGGAGCGCGTCCGCGCGCTCGGCGAAACAGGCCAGCACGTCGAGTTCGGCAAGGCCGGCGGCGCATAGCTGCAGCCCGCCGAGCACCTCGTGCAGCTTGTCGAGCAATTCCTCGTACAGGTATTTTTCGCGGCTGAGTGCTCGCTCACGGGCACCCAGGACCTTGTCCTCGAACGCCTTGAGCTCGGGCGTGATGTAGCGCTCGGCCGACTTCAGGGTCTGGCGGCGCACGTACTCGACCGGCGCCTTGTCGGCCTGGGCCTTCGAGATCTCGATGTAGTAGCCATGCACGCGGTTGTAGCCGAGCTTGAGCGTCGACACGCCGAGGCGCTCGCGCTCGCGCGTCTCGAGGTCGACGAGGTACTGGTCGGCGTTTTCGGCAATGCCGCGCAGGTCGTCGAGCTCGTCGTCGTAGCGGGCGGCGATGACGCCACCGTCGCGAATCAGCATCGGCGGACTCTTGATGATCGCCTTGTCGAGCAGGCGGTACTGTTCCCGGTGTTCTCCAACCTGGTCCGCGAGTTCGGCAAGCAACGGCGACTCGATCGCCGCGAGCAGCTTCTGCAGTGCAGGCAGCCGACCCAGCGCCTCGCACAGGCCGCGCAGGTCCCGTGGGCGTGCAGAGCGCAGCGCGACGCGCGCCAGGATGCGCTCGACGTCACCGATGCCCTCGAGCGCTGCCTGCAGGCCGCTGCCCGCAGAGACCAGTGCGTCGACAGCCTGGTAGCGCGCCTGCAGAACCGACCTGTCGCGGAGCGGACGCTGGATCCAGCGACGCAGCAGGCGCGAGCCCATGGCCGTGGCGCAGCGATCCATGACGCCGGCCAGCGTGTGCTGGTGGTGACCGCTCAGGGACTCCTCGAGTTCGAGATTGCGGCGCGTCGGGCCGTCCATAATGACGGCATCATCGCGGAGCTGGACACCGATCGAGTTCAGGTGGGGCAGGGCGGCTTTTTGCGTGTCGGTGACGTATTGCAGCAGGGCCCCGGCCGCCGCGACGCCGTGCGCGAACGCGTCGCAGCCGAAGCCCGACAGGTCACGCGTGCCGAACTGCCCGCACAGCAGACGCGTCGCGCTGTCGAGCTCGAAGTGCCACGGCGGCCGGCGGGTCACGCGGATGTTCTCGTCGAACACACGGTCGAGCGGATTGTCCTCGTCGACGATGAGTTCGGCCGGCTGCAGGCGCTGAATCTCGCCCTGGACCGCTTCGAGATCGGGTGCCTCGGTCAGTCGAAAGCGGCCCGCGGACAGATCGAGCCAGGCGATGCCGAATGTCTCACCGCTTGTGAACACGGCTGCCACGACATTGTCGCGGTTCGCCGAGAGCAGGGCCTCATCGGTCAGTGTGCCCGGTGTCACGATGCGGGTTACCCTGCGTTCGACCGGTCCCTTGCTGGTCGCCGGGTCGCCGATCTGCTCGCAGATCGCGACGGACTGACCTTTGCGCACCAGCTTGGCGAGGTAACCCTCGACGGCGTGGTAGGGCACGCCCGCCATCGGGATCGGGTTGCCGGCGGACTTGCCGCGCGCGGTCAGCGTGATGTCGAGCAGTGCCGCCGCGCGTTTGGCGTCGTCGTAGAAGAGCTCGTAGAAGTCGCCCATCCGGTAGAAGACGAGC
Organism: Woeseiaceae bacterium; assembly: GCA_041574455.1. GTDB lineage: Bacteria > Pseudomonadota > Gammaproteobacteria > Steroidobacterales > Woeseiaceae > UBA1847. The sequence continues at coordinate 29,959 of JBFFOM010000020.1, forward strand.
ATATCCGGGTGCTCGGCCTTGATGGCGAGATACTGGCGCATCATCGGAGTGTGGACGGCGGAGACTTCGGCTTTCATTCTTCTTATTGCAGGGGCCCGCCTCGTAGCACTAGGGCAGATGGCGCGCGAAATAGTAATATCGACCTGTGAAAATACTGCATGTCGAAACCGGGCGCCATTTTTTAGGCGGTCCGCAGCAGGTGATCTACCTCATCGATGCCCTGCAAGCGCGCGGTGTCGACAACATTCTCGTCTGTCCGCCCGACTCGGGGATCGACACGGTCGCAAGGGAGCACGGTATCCGGGTCCAGAACCTGTTCTGTGCCGGCGACCTCGACCTGCCGTTCGCCTATCGCCTGACGCAGTTCATCACGGCGGAGAAGCCCGATATCGTGCACTGCCACAGCCGCCGGGGCGCCGACGTATTGGGCGGGCTCGCCGCGAGCTTCGCCGACGTGCCTGCCGTCGTTTCACGCCGCGTCGATCACACCGAACTGAGCCTCGTGGCCGGGCTCCGGTACCGGCCGTTTCGCAAGGTCATAGCGATCTCCGAGGCGATCGCGGAGGTATTGCGCGAGCGGGGTATCGAGGACCTGCGGCTCGAGGTGATTCACAGTGCGGTTGACGCTGGCCGATTCACGGTAACCGCCGACTGCGAGGCGATGCGTGCCGAGTTCGGCATACCGGAAGGCGTATTTGCGATGGCTGCCGCCGGTCAGCTGATTCCGCGCAAAGGCCATCGGCACCTGCTCGAAGCGGCCGGCGAGCTCAAACTGACTCAGCGACCGTTTCGACTGGTGATTTTCGGCGAGGGGTATCTCAACAACCAGCTGCGCGCGCAGGCGTCGTCGCTCGGGCTCGGCGACGTCGTCCAGTTCGCCGGCTATCGCGACGACCTCGACGACCTGATCGGCTGCTTCGACCTGTTCGTTCATCCTGCGTCGGCCGAAGGTCTTGGCGTGGTCGTCCTCAAAGCAGCGGCTGCGGGCCTTGCGATCGTTGCCTGTGATGCAGGCGGTGTCGGCGAGTCGGTGAGCAATGGCGAAACCGGCCTGCTTGTGCCGCCCGAAGATGCCAATGCGCTGCATGAGGCGATCGCCACCCTGATGGACGACGATGCGCTACGGGACCAGATGGGCAGGGCCGGCCGGGAACGGATGCAAAACGATTTCTCTATCGTTACGATGGCCGACAGGCACATGGCCCTGTATGAATCGTTGCTAACAGAGTAGGGGAAGTAATGAGCGACCGTGTTTCGAGGCGAACTGTATTGCAGGGCAGCGTTGCCGCGGCCACTTTACCGCTGATTCCCTGCTCTGCAGACGCGCACCTGGGGGGCTACGCACCGGCCGTAGCCGGACGCCCGATTCCCCCCGAGTCTGAATTTGCCAAACGGAGTACCGCCGAAGAAGTAACGGCCGGCATGGACCTCACCGGTAAAACGGCGCTGGTCACTGGCTGCAATTCCGGGCTCGGTCTCGAAACGATGCGTGTCCTGGCGCTGCGCGGCGCACATGTCATTGGGGCGGCCCGAACCCAGGAGAAAGCCGCCAACGCATGTGACAGCGTCGCAGGCAATACGACACCTCTCGTCCTCGAGCTGACCGACCTGCCGGGTATTGTGACGGCCGCCAGGCAGGTCGCCGACATGGGCGACCCGATCGACATGCTGATTCTCAACGCCGGCATCATGCAGCTGCCCGAGCTGCAGCTTTCGAATGGCGTCGAGCGTCAGTTTGCCGTCAACCATGTCGGGCACTTCCTTCTGGCCATGCGGCTTCTCGACCAGGTCAAGGCTGCCGACGCGGGTCGCGTCGTGGTCGTTTCAAGCGGCGCACATCGCTGGGCGCCTGACGGAATTCGTCTGGATAACCTCGATGGGTCCAAGGGCTATGATCCCAAGGTAGCGTACGGCGTGTCGAAGACCGCCAACGGCCTGTTCTCGCGCGAGTTGGCCCGGCGGCTGAGTAGAACGAAAGCCACGTCCAACTCGCTGCATCCGGGCGTCATCCCGACGAATCTGTCGCGTCACCTGGAACAGCGCAACTACGACATGAGCAACCCGATGTTCAAGACCATCCCCGAGGGGACGGCGACGCAATGCTATGTCGCGACGAGCCCTGACCTTGATGGTGTCACCGGCTATTACTTCAACGACTGCAACCCGGCAGTCCCGAATGAATACATGCAGGACGACGCCATGGCCGCCAAACTCTGGGCCGTCTCCGAAGACCTGGTGTCGGACTACCTGTAGTTCATGGCTGACTACGACTCGTTAGCAAGACTGGCCGAGGCCGTCGTCAGGGACCTGACGGAGTCCTCGAAGGCTGTCGCCACCGCGGAGTCGTGTTCGGGTGGTTGGGTGGCCAAGACCATCACCGATATTCCCGGCAGTTCGGCCGTATTCGGTTACGGCATCGTCAGCTATTCCAATGGCGCCAAGGAGTCGATCCTCGGCGTGAAAAACGAGACGATCGAAGAACACGGGGCCGTCAGCGAACAGGTCGTCGAGGAAATGGCCGAGGGCGCGCTGCACCTTAGCGGTGCCGATATCGCCGTTGCGGTCAGTGGCGTGGCCGGGCCGGACGGGGGTACCGAGGACAAGCCTGTCGGTACCGTGTGGTTCGCCTGGGCCGTTCGAGACGGCGCCGACGCACTGACGGATACGAGCTGTCAGCAGTTTTCCGGAGATCGGGAACTGATCCGGGAACTCACCGTCGCACACGCACTGCAGGGCGTGATCGAGCGCATCGAATCATGAACACCAAGCGACTCTTCTTCGCCCTGTGGCCCGACATGCGGCAACGCGATCGCCTGCGTGACGTCATCAACTCGGTGGCCAAGATTGTCGAAGGCAAGCCGGTCGATCGTCGCAACTGGCATGTGACACTGTCGTTTATCGGGGCCTTCCCGGAGCATCGCGTTCCGTACCTGCTCGAACGCGCCGCGGAGATACCGGTGGAGCCGTTCCGACTCGCGTTCGACCGGCTCGAGTACTGGCCGCGCCCGCGCGTCGCTGCTCTATGTGCGTCCAATGTGCCGCCCGAGATGCAGTTTCTCGTCGACTCGCTCAACCGGATCATTGCGGACCTCGGGATCAAACCCGAGGACCGGGTGTACCGGCCGCACATCGCGGTCGTGCGCGGGGCGAGCCGCTTCGAGACCGAGCGCCTGACGCAACGCACGACGACCGAGTGGTCATCTTTCCAGCTCATGGAGTCGGTTTCCGGGCCGCAGGGCGTAGTCTACTCGCCCGTGAAACAGTAGCTTGAGGGGCTTTTGGAGAATCTCCACGAATTGCCCGGATTTTCCCTTCCCGAAAGCTACTATTGACGCGGCCTTCGTGAAATAATACTGTGCAAATCCACAGTATCTTTCGAAACGCCCTCTGGCGGCAGCAAATGGATCAATAATATGGACGACAATCGCAAGAAAGCACTCGCGCAGGCCCTCGGCCAGATCGAAAAACAGTTCGGCAAGGGCTCGGTCATGCGCATGGGGGACGCCCAGGCGGCCAGGGATATCCAGACCGTATCCACAGGTTCGATCGGCCTCGACGTTGCATTGGGCATTGGCGGCCTGCCCAGGGGCCGTGTCGTGGAGGTCTACGGGCCGGAATCCTCGGGAAAGACCACGCTGACTCTGCAGGTCATTGCCGAGGCGCAAAAAATCGGCGGAACGGCGGCGTTTGTCGATGCCGAGCATGCGCTCGACCCGCAATATGCCGGGAAGCTGGGCGTCAACGTCGACGAGCTGCTGGTATCGCAGCCCGATACGGGTGAGCAGGCCCTCGAGATCACGGACATGCTGGTGCGTTCGGGCGCAGTCGACGTCATCGTCGTCGACTCGGTCGCGGCGCTGACGCCCAAGGCGGAGATCGAAGGAGAGATGGGCGATTCGCACATGGGCCTGCAGGCCCGCCTGATGTCGCAGGCGTTACGTAAGCTCACGGGCAACATCAAGCGTTCGAACGCGATGGTCATCTTCATCAACCAGATTCGCATGAAAATCGGCGTCATGTTCGGCAGCCCCGAAACGACGACGGGCGGTAACGCGCTCAAGTTCTACTCGTCGGTCCGTCTCGACATCCGCCGCATCGGTGCGATCAAGAAGGGCGACGAGGTCATCGGCAACCAGACGCGCGTCAAGGTCGTCAAGAACAAGGTTTCGCCGCCGTTCAAGCAGGCCGAATTCGAGATCCTTTATGGCGAGGGCATTTCGCGCCATGGCGAGATCATCGATCTCGGCGTTCAGCACGGCATCGTCGACAAGGCTGGCAGCTGGTACAGCTACGGCGACGACCGCATCGGGCAAGGCAAGGAAAACGTTCGCGAATTCCTCAGACAGAACCCCGAGGTGGCCGCGGAAATCGAAGGCAAGATTCGTGCGAAGTTGCTGCCGGATAATGTCGTGCCGATCAAAGAGGCGGCCGACGACGCGCCTGAGGAAGCCATCGAGGCCTGACCTGAAGCCAGTCCACGAAGAAATCAGCGATCTTCTCTCCACCGCGAAGGAAGATCGCTTTGCGTGCCCGAAAGAAGTCCGCAAGAAGGCCATGGATTTCCTGGCCCGCCGCGAGTACGGCCAGGCAGAACTCGTCAAAAAGCTTGCTGACAAGGGCTACGCGCGCAGCGTCGTCGAAAACGAGATTGCTGTACTGAGCGACGAGGGACTGCAGAGCGACACGCGCTTCGCCGAAAATTTCGTGCAGTCACGTATCAACCAGGGCAAGGGCCCGGTGCGCATCCGGGCCGACCTGTCCCGGCGCGGCATTCGCGATGGCGTTATCGAGAGTGCCATCGAGGAAGCGGGCTGCGACTGGTTCGACCTGGCCGTTCGGGAACGCGTCAAAAAGTTCGGTTCCGAGCTGCCCGAGGACTTTAAGGAGAAGGCCCGCCAGATGCGCTTTCTCCAGTACCGGGGTTTCGAGCAAGACCATATTCAATCGGCGTTCTAGCCGTTACCATACGCCCCATGAAAACCATGACGAGCAACGAGCTCCGCCAGGCATTCCTGGATTTTTTCTCCGACCACGGCCATGAGGTGGTTGCGAGCTCTCCGCTCGTGCCCGGCAACGACCCGACCCTGTTGTTCACCAATGCCGGCATGGTGCAGTTCAAAGACGTCTTCACGGGTGAGGACAAGCGCAGTTACTCAACGGCAGCATCGTCCCAGCGCTGCGTCCGCGCTGGCGGCAAGCACAACGACCTCGAGAACGTCGGCTACACGGCACGGCACCACACGTTCTTCGAGATGCTCGGTAATTTCAGCTTCGGCGACTATTTCAAGCGCGAAGCGATTCAGTATGCGTGGGACTTCCTTACCAAGACGCTTGAGCTGCCCGAAGAGCGGCTCTGGGTGACGGTATACGAGGAAGACGATGAAGCCGCTGACATCTGGCTCAAGGAGATGAAGGTCGACCCCGAGCGCTTCAGTCGCATGGGCAAAAAGGACAATTTCTGGGCCATGGGCGATACGGGTCCCTGTGGTCCCTGTAGCGAGATCTTCTTCGACCATGGTCCCGATATTACAGGCGGTCCGCCGGGCTCGCCCGACGAGGATAGTGATCGCTACGTCGAGGTCTGGAACCTCGTGTTCATGCAGTTCGATCGCTCCGCCGACGGCGAGATGACGCCACTGCCGGCCCCGTCGGTCGACACGGGTATGGGCCTCGAACGCATCGCAGCCGTCATGCAGGGCGTGCACAGCAACTACCAGATTGACCTGTTGGCGCACCTGGTCCAGGCGGCGGCCGACGCCCTCGGCGTAAAGAATGACGGCTCGAGCTCACTTAATGTCATCGCCGATCACATCCGCGCCTGCGCTTTCCTGATCGTCGATGGCGTGCTGCCCGGCAACGAGGGCCGGGGCTATGTGCTGCGGCGCATCATTCGCCGCGCCATTCGCCATGGCAAGAAGCTCGGCATGGACGACCCGTTCTTCTACAAGCTCGTCGCGCCACTGGCCGAGGATATGGGCGAAGCCTATCCCGAGCTGGCGAAGGCACAGGCGCATGTCGAGAAAGTACTGGCGAAAGAAGAGGCGCGCTTCGCCGAGACGCTCGACCAGGGTATGGAAATACTCGAGGCAGCGATCGCCGATCTCGACGGCAAGCAGTTACCCGGCGACATCGTCTTCAAGCTCTACGATACCTACGGGTTCCCGGTCGACCTGACGGCGGACATCGCGCGCGAGCGCGGCCTGAGCATCGATGAGCAAGGCTTCGAAGCCGCAATGGACGGGCAGCGTGAACGGGCTCGCGCATCGAGCAAGTTCAGTGCCGCCAACGGCGATGCCCTGAAGACGGACGAGAAGACAGAGTTTCTCGGCTACCAGGGTACGGAGGCACCGTGCAGGATTGCCGCCTTGTTCAAGGACGGTAAAGCTGTTGATGCGCTCGAGAACGGCGATGATGGTGCCGTCATCCTGGCCAGCACGCCTTTCTACGCGGAGTCGGGCGGCCAGATCGGCGACCAGGGCATCCTCGTCCAAGAAGGCAAGCTTTTTCGTGTCGACGATACGCAAAAGAGCGGTGAAGCCAACGTGCACTTCGGCTCGGTCGAGCAGGGCACACTGAGTGTCGGCGATAGTGTTGAAGCCGTCGTCGACGCCGACCGCCGCCAGGCCATTCGCCTGAATCATACGGCAACCCACCTGATGCACGCGGCACTGCGCAAGGTCCTGGGCGAGCACGTTGCCCAGAAGGGTTCGCTCGTCGCTCCGGACCGCCTGCGCTTCGACTTCTCGCACTATGAGCCGGTCTCGGCGGAGCAGTTGCAGGAGATTGAGGACCTCGTCAACGAGGAGATTCGCAGAAACACGGCCGCCCAGACCGATCACATGACCTACGACGATGCCATCGAGTCAGGCGCGATGGCCCTGTTCGGCGAGAAGTATGGTGACAAGGTACGCGTACTTCGCCTTGGCGATTTCTCCGTCGAACTTTGTGGAGGTACTCACGTCGAGCGCACAGGCGATATCGGTGCGTTCAAGATCACGCACGAAGGTGGCGTGGCATCAGGGGTGCGCCGCATCGAAGCCATGTCGGGTAAGGGTGCAATGGAATGGATCCTCGCCAACCAGCGCGTCCTGAGTGAACTTGCCGGACGGCTCAGGAGTACACCGGACGAGGCGTTGACCAAGGTTGGACAACTGCTGCAGCGGACGAAGGACCTCGAAAAGGAGCTTGCCGCGGCGAAGCAGGCGTTAGTCACTGGCAACACAACCGATCACAGTGACGCCGTCGAGGAAATTGGCGGCATCAAGGTGCTGGCGACGCGCATGGACGGTGCCGACGCCAGGACGCTGCGCGCTGCGGTCGATCGTTTCAAGGACAAGCTGCAAAGCGCCGTCGTCGTACTCGGCTCCGTCGAGGATGGCAAGGTCCGACTGGCCGCCGGCGTGACCAAGGACAACACGGACAGGATCCGTGCGGGTGACCTGATCAAGCCCGTTGCGGAACAAGTGGGCGGCAAGGGCGGTGGTCGTCCGGACTTCGCCCAGGCCGGCGGCAATGACCCGTCCAGGCTCGATGCAGCCCTGAAATCGGTACCCGGCTGGGTCGCCGAGCACCTTTCCTGACCGCGCGCTGTATTCCGGGCCGCATGCGGAACGGGCGTGGGTGGGCATCCCGCCTGAAAATCAGCTAGTATTACAAGAGTTTAGGAAAAACCACGCGTAACAAGAACGGGGCATATAGCCTCGCCTGGCAGGAGTAGGAAGTCATGCTGATTCTGACGCGACGCGCTGGTGAGACGGTCATGATCGGGAGTGATATCACGATCACCGTCCTGGGGGTTAAGGGAAACCAGGTCCGAATCGGGATCAATGCACCCAAGGATGTGGCCGTGCACCGCGAGGAGATTTACGAGCGGATTCAAAGCGAGCAGGCCGCCGAGGATAAACCCGACTCGGAGTAGGGCTATGGCTCCCTCAAATCACTTTACCCAAGTAATTGGTGCCAGTACTATGTGCGGCCCCGGAGAGATGGCTGAGTGGTCGAAAGCGCTCCCCTGCTAAGGGAGTAAGGGTTAAAAGCCCTTCGAGGGTTCGAATCCCTCTCTCTCCGCCAGAAAAAGCGGAAGGCCCCCTTTGTGGGGGCCTTCGTTTTTTTGGCCGGGAGAGCTCGGGATCGAATCCTGTTCGACACACGCAGCAGCGAAGCTGCAAGTGTGCTCGCGAGCATAGCGAGCGAGAATCCCTCTCTAAGTTACTCCGTAATCACATCCCCCAACGGAATAATCACCAACTCCATCGGCGTGTCCTTCCAGAGCACGAAGATATCGTTTTCATCCGGATCCGCTGAAAGACCTTCCCGCAAATCCGCGCCCGGCATGATCAGCATCATGTGCGGACCCTCATGGTGCCAGTTGTTTCCTTCGTCCGACTTGTCGGCCAATGGGTCGTTGATGTCGGCCGCGTATCCGCCGGCCAACATGTAGGAATATCCGATAACGTCTGTTGAGAAGGCCTTGCCGTCCCATACGGTGTTCGACCATTTCATAAAGACGGGATCATGGCACATAGGATATCGCTTGGATCCCGAAGGCCCGCCGGGCAGACACGTCCATTGGTTGCTGCCCTCTCGCAGTACTGTGCCATCGAACTCGGCAATCGTGGCATTAGCCGATATTCGAGCCGGTGCAGCGGACATCGCGCTTTCGATCTTTTCCGCGACAGTCATTTCGTCCGCAAAGGTCGCCGACGCGAGACCCATTGCCAAAAGTGCAATAGCCAGGCTTCTCATGAGGTACCCCTTCTTCTTTCTTCTCAGGGCATCCTACCTCATTCGCACCAACAATCGCTTCCGCGTGAAATCAATAATGAAATCGCGACCCTCGAAGAAGCTCGTTCCTGCAATTGCGACGGGATCGGCGCCAACATCGAGGACGTCGAAGATCGGAAACTCGCCGATAAAGAACGTCTGGTTGCGCCAATACAGGTGCCCGATCTCGAGTCGCCAGACCTGGAGCTCGGCCAGGATCGGTGTCGGCCCCGTTATCCCGTGTACTTCGGGCGCGGTACGCAGGCTACGCAATGGAATCTCCAGGCGCCTCGCCGCATGGTGATTCATCAGGTTGACGGTGGCGCCGAGGTCGAAGATCGTAGGAATGCGTTCGTTCTTGACAAACATATCGAACGCATAAACTGACACGTTGCCATTGCCAATTCGCATGTGCGACAACTCGATCGATCCCCACCCAGCGTATGCGCGATTTGCGACCAGTTCCTTTGGGTAAAAGCGAAGAACACGCTCAGTCGGCGAATACCAGACCGCGTAGCGGCTCAGGAAATCCACGCCGAGAATGCCGTGTACCTGAGCTGTCGTAGAACCCTCATCGGGTAACAAGGCCACACGCGCATTGTCCCAGGCCTCACTGCCAAGAGTGATCTGCCTGATTTGGGCAACCGGGAATACCCCGAAACCGGTCATACCCAGGACGCGCACCCTTCCACCTTGTATGGGCTCGATTGCCGCTTCGGCGCGGACACTTTCAAAAAGGGCGGAGATGCTTGCGCCCGTGTCGATGACGAAATTGAAAGGGCCATGCCCGTTTACCCTCACCTCGACAACGATCTGCCCTGACGCACCGGCCCGGTGCGGAATGACGGCCAGGGCGCCGTCTTCCTCCAGCACGAGCTTGCTGGCGCACCCGGATAGCACCAGCAGGGCAATCAGCAGATTGCGCACCCTGAACATCCATCCATCGGAGCACCATTCGAGGCCCGGCGCAATCAGGGAAAATGCGCTCGAGACGGCCGTACCCGGGCTTGCTCAGACCGGTCGAATGTTGGCATTCAGCCGGAACAGGTTGGTCGGATCGTAGTGCTTCTTGATCTTTGCCAGCCGCGGGAAATTGTCGCGATAGGTCCGATTCACCATGTCCTGGGTCTGGTCGAAATAGTCATTCACGTAGAAGCCGGTCGTGAATGGTGCTGCGTTAGACCAGTGTGAATTGATGTACTTGACGTGCTCTTCACTGTCCTCGCCGGTCTTCCAGCTGACGAATGACAACATGCTGAAGTTGGCATCGCGCTGTGAGAACGCCGTATCACTGCTGCCGACGCGGCCAATGGCGCCGCCCATTCGACCGAAGCCGAATCGTGTAGCACGATCGGGATGCGCCTCGAAGTTGTCGATCAACCCGTCGATGAGCTCCTGCGACAGCGAGTTGAAGAAGCCGGACTTCATGTGGCCCGTAAACGTGCGGGTGTCTTCGATATCGCCGGAGCGCTGCACGGCAACGTAGTCCATCTGCTGGATGTTTTCGGCCACGACGGTGCCTGCTGTGCGCAACGGGGCAACGTGTTTTTCGGCGTCTGCGGGATCCCCGGACCAGACGAAATACATTGCCGCGCCGGGTTCCTGGCCGAGGCGGCCTCCTATGCCGGCGCCAATACTAAGTTCGTCAGGAATGCTTTCTGAGTGCTCCGCGTAGAAACTCAGAATCTGCTTGGCCTCGGACAACGGGTACGCGAAAAATCCGGTCACGACGTCGCGCTGCATTTCATGCAGCTGGAACAGGAATGAGGTCACGATGCCGAAGTTGCCGCCGCCGCCCCGTAGCGCCCAGTAGAGGTCTGATTCATTCTGTGGACCGACACGGCGCAGCTTTCCGTCCGGCGTCACGATATCCATTTCGAGGACATTGTCGATCGACAGGCCAAAGCGTCGTTGCAGTCTGCCGAATCCGCCGCCGAGTGTCAGGCCGCCTACGCCGGTATGCGACACGGAACCAGCCGTGGTAACCAATCCATGCGACATTGCCTCGTGGTCCAGGTCGCCGAGCAGGCTGCCGCCGGCGACACGGGCCGTCTTCGCGGCTCGGTCGACGCGGGCATTGCGCAGGCGTGACAGGTCGATTTGCAGCCCCTTGTCGCAACTCGAGGTTCCCGCCGCCGCATGACCACCGCACTTAACTGCCAGCAGCAACGAGTTGTCGCGCGCGAAATCGACAGCATGGCGGACGTCAGCCGCACCCGTTGGCTGCACGACCAGCGCCGGGTGTTTATCGTACTTGGCGCTCAGCAAGGATCGCGCTTGTTCATAAGCCTCGCCGCCCGGCAGTAACAGCTTGCCTTTCAGGCTGTCGCTGAGTTCCTGTACAGCCGCCTGGGCCAGCGTGACCTCCGCGCCATCACCGGTAACCGCTTCGATGTCCCCGGGAACCTGGGTCGGCGAGTGCAGCAGCGAAGCGGCCAATGTGTGGCTGGCGGGCAGCGAAGCCGCCACGGCAGCGGACAATGATGAGCGGATGAAACGACGACGATCCATGCTTAACCCCCTGAATTGAACGAGTGGACTTGTGTGCTTCTTGTTCGAGTACTCGATACAGCCAGAATATAGTCCCAGATCAAGGGCTTAATGGCCAGCGCACGGGGAAATTCCGGGGCCAAATAAGCGCTTTACCTCGGAGTGCCTGACCAGTATCATGCACGCCCCTGCGAGGGCCCAGCCTGTTCGCAGGAGGGCTTTCGAGCCCTAAACCAGACACTGCGCCCGTAGCTCAGCTGGATAGAGTACCTGGCTACGAACCAGGCGGTCGGGAGTTCGAATCTCTCCGGGCGCGCCATTTAAAACAAAGGGTTACGTCATTTCTGACGTAGCCCTTTTTGGTCTGGGTAGCAGTAAGGGCAGCAATTTGCGCAAAATCGGGCGATTTTCGTGATTTCTGAGTCCCTAACCACCCACTGACAGAACTGCCAAAAGGGTACGGCTGCTCTCTGGGCAAAGCAGCTACTCGAACGACCGCTTAAGGGAAATATCGACCGTCTGCTAACGGCCAGAAGCAGTCATTCGATGGAGCGCTAGGCTCCGATTAGTCATGGCATTGACTCATCGGGTCAGACTTAATGTAGGCGACGAATTCTGGCGCGTAAGATGTTTCGTACTCAGCAATGAATCTGACCAAGCCAGGCATGCAGATTATCTCTCGGAAGTACGGGTCGAATGCGGCCCACGCTCCGGGGCTAACGGATCCTTCGAGTCTTGCAAGAAACAAGTACTCCCAAGCGCCTATTCTTGGAAGCGTGAACTGTACAAACCGAGACCATTCAGCCTCGTCGAGGTCCGAGGGAGACTCCAACCCAGATTTGTAGATCCTGTGAAATTCCGCATCAGTCGCCAAAATATTCTGGCCTGAATTCATCATTTCCAGCGTGCTTCTGTGCGACTCATTCTGGAGCGCCTTCGTGTTCTGATTGATTTCCAGACCCACATACCCGAGAGAGATAACGATCACAATCGCTGCGACTATTTCGGCGATATTTGCCCAATCTGCGAGTTTCAGCAATTTCACTCAGACTCCTCCCGAGAACTTGTTACCGGCCGCTATGGGTCATTAGCGGTCAGTGTAGCTCAATTCGCCTGGATGGCAGCTTTCGGCCACTAGCGGTCGTTCGTCTTCTCCTCCCATTGGCCGTCTTCCGTGCGCTCCCACTCTTTATCACCGATTTCAACTGTTGCACCGGCGCCGTGATCTACGAACTCAAC